>JAKFXL010000017.1 GCA_021731365.1 Gammaproteobacteria bacterium
CCGGCGTCTTGAAGGGGCCGGGGTCCATTGTCACTTTGAGACAGCACCAGGTATGCCAACGGTGACCAAACTGCGTGTCATCAGCCGTCACCAGCAGTTGATCCGCCTCGATTTTGAAGATGGCTTTCACGCCATTGATACCACCGCAATGCAGCAGCGTTATGGTGAGATGCTGATGGCGTGCGATGCGGTGGTTCTGTCGGATTATGGCAAAGGCACGCTGAGTGGCGTGCAGGGGCTGATTGCAGCCGCACGGGCAGCGGGCAAGCCGGTATTGGTCGACCCCAAGGGCAGTGATTACACCATCTATCGTGGGGCCACGCTGATCACACCTAATATGAGTGAGTTTGAGGCGGTGGTGGGCCACTGCAAAAATGATGAAGAGCTGGTAACAAAGGGTGAGGCGTTGCTTGCAGGGTTGCAGCTCGATGCGCTGCTGGTGACCCGCAGTGAAAAGGGGATGACCCTATTGCGTCAGGGGCAGCCGGCACTGCATCTGCCCACCAAGGCACAAGAGGTATACGACGTGACCGGTGCCGGTGATACGGTGATTGCCACACTTGCCACGGCGCTTGCGGCGGGTGTTGAGATGGCTGAGGCAACGGCGCTGGCCAATCTGGCCGCAGGTGTGGTGGTGGGCAAGCTGGGTACCGCCACGGCCACGGTGTCTGAACTGCGCCGCGCCCTGCGTGGCCATGATCAGACCGAAGGCGGTGTTATGACCGAAACACGCCTGGAGATGTTGGTGCGTGATGCTCAGGCCCATGGCGAGCGGGTGGTGATGACCAATGGCTGTTTCGATATTCTGCATGCTGGCCATGTCACCTATCTGGAGCAGGCGCGCAAACTCGGTGATCGTCTGGTTGTGGCGGTAAATGATGATGCTTCGGTCAAACGGCTCAAGGGCGAAGAGCGCCCGGTGAACAGTTTGGCGCAACGCATGATTGTGCTGGCCGCCTTGGGCAGTGTGGATTGGGTGGTGCCTTTTGGTGAAGATACCCCTGAGCGGCTGATCTGCCACATCAAGCCCGATGTGCTGGTGAAGGGGGGGGATTATCGCCCCGACCAGATTGCGGGCGGCCAGTGTGTCACAGAGGCGGGCGGTGAGGTGGTGGTGCTGGGGTTTGTTGATGGTGTTTCCACAACACGTATTATTAATCTGATTCGTGGCAGTTGACGGGTAAAAGGGTAGAGCGATGATCATTGTGACAGGCGGTGCCGGATTTATCGGTAGCAATATTGTTAAGGGTTTAAACGCGCTTGGGCGTAACGACATCCTAGTGGTGGATGATCTTGAGGATGGCCCCAAGTTTAAAAACATTGCCGATTGTGATATTGCCGACTACATGGATAAAGATGAGTTTCTGGAGATGATCCTCAGCGGTGATGAGTTTGCCGAGCCAATTGAAGCGGTGTTTCATCAAGGGGCCTGCTCCTCCACCACCGAGTGGGATGGTCGTTACATGATGCAGATCAATTACGACTACTCCAAGGCGCTGCTGCATTACTGCCTGGAGCGCGGCATTCAATATCTCTACGCCTCATCCGCCTCGGTGTATGGCGATGGCCCCATCTTTAAAGAGTCACTTGAGCATGAAGAGCCGCTTAATATGTATGGCTACTCCAAGTTTCAGTTTGATCAGTATGTGCGTCGTCAACTGAGTCTTCATCCATCAGGGGCCAAAAGCCAGGTGGTGGGGTTTCGTTATTTTAATGTGTATGGTCCGCGTGAGCAGCACAAAGGCAGCATGGCCAGTGTCGCTTTTCATCTGAACAATCAGGTGAAAGATACTGGCAAGGTCCGGCTCTTTGCCGGATGTGATGGTTATGGGGATGGTGAACAGCGCCGGGATTTTGTCTATATCGCTGATGTGGTGGCGGTGAACCTCTGGTTCTGGCAGAACAGTGACAAGTCCGGCATCTTTAATCTGGGCACCGGGAGTAGTCAGAGCTTTAACGATGTTGCCAATGCGGTGCTTCAATACCACGGCAAAGGGACGTTGGAGTACATCCCGTTTCCGGACCATCTGAAAGGGTGTTACCAGAGTTTCACCGAGGCGGATATCAGCGCACTGCGTAGTAGTGGCTACAGCGCCCCCTTTAAAACAGTGGAAGAGGGTGTTAGTGACTACATGCAGTGGCTTAACCGGGGCAAGGGTTGAAAAGAGCACAGTGGCAAGCGCTGTGCTGATGCAAAAAATCCTGGTGGCAGGCCCGTCATGGGTCGGGGATATGGTGATGGCGCAGAGCCTCTACCAAACATTGCAACAACGTCATCCCGGCGTGGTGATTGATGTCTTGGCCCCGGCCTGGTCTGGTCCTATTATTCAACGTATGGCTGAGGTGCGGCGTCACATCGAGATGCCGTTGGGCCACGGCGCGCTGGGCCTGAAACAGCGCTACCGTCTTGGCAAACAGCTGCGTGCGGAAGGGTATGATCAGGCGATTATTACGCCGCGCTCTTTTAAATCTGCACTGACCCCTTTTTTTGCCCATATCCCCAGACGCACCGGTTATACAGGTGAACAGCGTTATGGCTTGATCAATGATAGGCGGCAGCTGGATAAAACAGTACTGACACAAACAGTGCAGCGTTATGTGGCGCTGGGGCTTAAGTATGATGCTGTACTACCGCCTGAAATCAGCTATCCATCATTGACTATTGATGTGGATAACCAGCAACGGCTACTGCAAACATTGGATCTGTCGTTGGAACAGCCGGTGGTCGGTTTTATGCCTGCTGCTGAATATGGTCCTGCCAAACGTTGGCCGCCGGACTATTTTGCGGCATTGGCGCAGCAGCTGGTCGCGCAGGGAAAACAGGTGTGGCTTTTTGGCTCCGCCAAAGATCAGCCGCTGTGTGATGAGATTGCAGGCAGTGCCGGTGATGGTGTGGTGAATCTGGCAGGACGCACACAGCTGGGCGACGCTGTTGATCTGATCGCACTGACCGACCTTGTGGTGAGTAATGATTCGGGACTGATGCATATTGCCGCCGCTACGGGACGTAAGATTGTTGCCATCTACGGCTCATCATCACCTAGCTATACACCGCCACTGACTGATAAGGCCACAGTGCTCTACCTGAATCTGGAGTGCAGTCCCTGTTTCAAACGTGAATGTCCACTGGGCCACTATCGCTGTTTGAGAGAGATTGATGTGAGTTATGTATTGGAAAAAGCAGGACTGCTTTGATGCAACGTACGATGGATAACAGGGCTGTTAATCTGTTTATAGCAGGGCTGATTTTTTTGTTGCCAGTGACCATGGCAACGGTCGAACACTCCGCAAGTACCATCTTCAGCCTGCTGTTCCTGATGGGGCTGGTATGGGGCTGGCCAGAGTGGAAAAATCTGCAAGCGAGTGAGCGACACGTTTTGTATGCCGGATTGATTTTTTTTGCAGCAGCAACACTGAGTCTGGTGAATAGTGATGATATGAGTAAATCCATCAGCAGGCTTGAACGGCTGCTGAGGTTTGTAGGCATCGTGCCGGTGTATCTGCTGTTGCGCCAACTTAAGCTGGATGCGCTGAAGTACCTACAATGGGGTGTAGTGGTTGCCGGGCCTGTTGTGCTCTGGTCATCTATTGTGGATATAGAGAACGGACGGGCGGATGGCGCCTACAACGCAATTCTGTTTGGTAACTTCACTATACTGATTGCTGTTTTTGCCCTGGCAATAGGGATTATCTGCCGGAAGCAACGCTGGTTATTGTTATTGGCCTTAATCAGTATGGCGGGTGCGTTGTATGCCAGTGTCATGTCCCTGACACGTGGCAGCTGGTTAGCCTTTCCTATTGTTGCATTGGTAGTGTTGGCCCACTTTTTATATACATCGAATAATCGACGTGAGCGGTTAAAACGTTTTTTTCTGGCGACACTGCTGCTTGCTAGTGGGCTGTTTGTCGCTATCAATAGCACTATCGTTCATGATCGAATGGTCGAGGCGGGGCGTAATCTGGTGCAGTTTGCCAGCGGTGGTGATGGCAATACGGCGGTAGGAGAGCGGCTGTTAATGTGGGAGATATCCTATGACATCTGGCAGAAAAATCCGATGATTGGCAGTGGACTGGGTGATTACTTCACAGACATGAAGCAGGTTATGGCGGCGGGTGAAACCACGTTGATCACCGCGTACGGCGAAGCGCACAGCATCTATTTTGAGTTTCTTGCAACCACCGGCCTTCTGGGACTCATCACCATGTTACTGGCGCTGATCGTTCTGCCACTGCGGTTTTTTATAGTCGCGTACGTGTCTCGCCGAGATGAGATGCATCTTTTTGCCCCTGTTGCTGGGGTCCTGTTAGTGTTGACGTTTGCGGTGTTTGGCATCGGACAGAACTGGGCTGGCAGGTCATCAATATCCTCTGTCTATGTAGTGCTGCTGGCGCTATTGATGGTGTCCACAAACAGGCAGAAAGAGTTATATGGACGTTAAAATCTCAGCAGTACTCATTGTTAAAAATGAGGCCGATAATCTAGCCGCATGTTTGCAGGGGCTTGTCTGGGCTGATGAAATTATTGTGCTGGATAGTGGCAGTCGCGACAATACCGTTGATGTCGCACGTGGTTACACAGATAAGGTATATACCGCTACCGAGTGGGCTGGTTTTGGTGTGCAGCGACAGCGTGCACAGAGTTACGCAACCGGTGACTGGGTATTGATGGTGGATGCTGATGAGATATTAACGCCCGCGTTGATTGCTGAGATCAAAGCCGTTGTTGATGATCCAGACAATCAGAATAGTGTGTACGCCTTGCCCAGATTGTCATACTGCTTTGGTCGGTTTATTCGCCACAGTGGTTGGTACCCCGATTACGTGGTGCGTTTGTATCCACGGCAAAAGGCCGCTTATAACGCCGCACGGGTCCATGAAAAACTGGAATACCCAGACAGTCTGAAACTTAGAAAATTGCGTGGTGACATGTTGCACTACACCTATCGAGACCTCGAACATTATCTGGTCAAGTCAGCCCACTACGCCAGTGAATGGGCGTTGCAGCGCGAGCTGCGTGGTAAAAGTGCTTCCCTGCTGCAAGGGGTCTTGCATGGGTTAGGTTGTTTTGTGCGGATGTATCTATTGCGGGCTGGTTTTCTCGATGGCCAACAGGGGCTGCTGCTGGCGATTTTGTCTGCCCACTCAACGTTTGTTAAATATGCAGACCTCTGGGTGCGGCGCCAACCAAAACCGTCAGATCAATAAAAATTTTTCGCTGATCTGTTGTGCGGCATCAGACGTATCAATGGTCGACATCGCCTCCTGCTCAGCGCCCTCTGGTGGAGAGAACCAGAGTCGTTTATGGGCTTCGTTGGTTGTCTGCCAGCGTAGTGCTGTAGCAGAGCGGCGACGTGGATAAAAGGCCGCAGTATTACAGTTAAGTGCACCGGCAATATGCAGTGGCCCGGTAGAACCGCTAATAAATAGATCGGCGATTGCAATGTGTTGGCTGAACTGTTCTAATCCCTGCGTTGATGCATAGACGGTATGGGGTGTATCCCCCAGTAGTTTGCCCAAGGTCTCTGCATAGTCGATTTCGCTGGGGCCGGCACTAATGACAATGGCATGCCCGTCTCTGGATCGTAACGACCTTGCTATATCTGCATACTGCTCCAGGCTTAAATTATTGGCGGAGCCGCCACTGCCGGGATGAATGAATATTAACTTATGATCAGTTTGAATGCCGTGTTGGTGGCAAAACTGATTTTTTAAGGCATTAAGAACCGCGTTATCAAATTCCAAAAACGGTGGCTCTGGTGTTGTGGCAGGCTGAATGCCTAATGCGGATAGATAGTGCATAACCAGCGCCTGATTGTAGGCATACTCTGGCTGTTCAGAGAGTGAGCGGCGCTGTTTGAGCCGCTGGTTATAAAATAGCTGTGCGAATTTTGTGGCTGGTGCGAGGCGATACGGTATCCCTGCACACATCACCATCCAGCCGATGTGTGTAGTTGAAAAGAGCGTGATGACCGCGTCGTAGTGCTGTTTCTTTAATGCAGCAGTAAAACTTAACTTATCGCTGAGTGATGCCTGTTTGCCTGGGTCTATGATGACGCTGTCAATATTGGGGCAGAGTTTTGCCATGTCAGCAGTATAGTGGCTGACCAATACATGAATCTCACAATCAGGCATGTTCTGTTTAAGGGTGGCAAAGGCGGGCCATGCAAGCATGAAGTCACCGAGTTTGTCATTGCGGACTATCAGTATTCTTTTATTGTTGCTTTGCATTGTGTTGAAGCCGGTTGTTTTTCATTGCCTGTTATTGCCGGTTATAGTTGGGCAATAATGTCACGTAGTTTAGAAAAATGGATCTCTTCATTGAAATAGAGATCTGCTTTTGTTTTTCCAGCATCTGCCAGCCTGTTTTTTAGTTCAGGATTGTCATGCAGTCTTTTGATGGCAAGGGCCAGCATGTTGGCGTCCCCTGCTTCAATCAGTAGGCCATTTTTCTCATCGTCTATGATATCAGGTACCCCGCCCGCATTGGTGCCAATCACACAGACATTGGCGCGCATGGCCTCGGCGAGAATCAGGCCAAACGTCTCGCAATAAGTTAACAGTGTGATCAGATCAAAGCAGGGGAGTATTTGGCCAGGGTTGTCTACAAAATCCATGAACACTATGTTGTCGTTCAGATTTTCTTCCATGACCCTCTTTTTTAAGGATGAAAAATAGGCGTTATCCATTGGGTGGCCAACAATATACGCAGTCACACGAGTGCCATCACGTAGCAGTGAGGCAACGGCGTCAATCAATAGATGCTGGCCTTTGCCATGTTCAATGCGACCAAACATGCCAATGTAAAAACCACTCCCCGACTGATATTTTGGCAGGTGGGCGTGGCAGTTGTTGGTCACCGCTGTTGGCGCAGCAACACCTGGGTGTAGTAGTTGGGTTTGTGATTTTTTAAGTGGCAGAAAAAGATGGGCATCATCTAATACACAGCGGCTGACTGCTAAAACAGCGTTAACCTGGCGATAAAAAAAGCGATGAAAGAGATCTTTTTTAGGCCGGGTAATCCGCATGTGGCGGCTGTAAATGAGTGTCGGTTTTGTTTTTGAGAGAATTTTGGCCAGTGCGCAGAGGTGCAGATCATTGCCCCAGTGCATATGAATGACATTAATGTTGTGCCGGTCAATATAGCGGGCCATTTTAACGGCGGCGAGCAGTGGGAGAAATTTATTGGCATGAATCGGTAACTGTTTTAAGTCATGTTGCTGTTTTAACCGTTGCATAAGTTTGCCACTGGTCGATAGTGCAAAGTGGCAGTTATGTTCAGGGTGCTGGGTTAAGTTTCGCCATTCACGCTCAGCATACAACTCAAGTCCGCCAAGTGCGGGAGAGGTGCAGACAATCAGAATGTTTTTTTTCAAAGCATCGGCCGTCATTATCGGAGGCTTACTGTTAAGCCGCGGAGGGAGTTTGTGAGCGTGATTTATGGTAGAAGTGAAAAACATAGGCCCTACCACGCACTGTTTTTAACCTGGCAGGGGTGTGGGCAAGAAGCCGGCGTTCGAGATCAGGATCTTCTCCGCCGTAGGTAGTGAAGTTTTCATCAAACTGCCCGGCCTGTATGAAATCTGCGCGCCACATGGCCATGTTGGCACCCAGTAGCGGTTTGGGTTTTTTGCTCCAGAGCTGATGTAACCAGTAAGGTGTGCGAATGGCGATTTCTGCATATTTAACGTTTTTTAAGATCGCATTTTTGATTAGCCAGCCTGCGTGGCCAAATGGTAAATCGCTATAATCATCCAGATTGAAAAAGAGCTGATTCAGTGCCCTGTTTTGACAGTCGATGCGTCTGCCCGAGACAAAAAAACCGGGGGTAGCTGCTTTTTTGTGGTCTTCGACAAAGTACTTTGAAGGGATGCAGTCGTTATCAGAGAAGACAAGGTAGTCCGCTGTGCTGTGTGAAACAGCGGTATTTAAGATTTTTGCTTTGCGGAAGCCGATATCTTCCTGGTAGAAATATTTGATGTTTATTCTCTTTTTGTACTGCTCTACCAGATGGCGAATGTCATCTTTTGAACCATCATCGGCAATCAGTAGTGTAAAGTCCATGTCTGTCTGGTTGGCGTACCCCTCCAGGGTGGCAGCGGTAAACTCTGGTTCGTTGTAGGTGCCAAGGGCAACGTCAAGTGATGGTGCTGAATGTGTCATGGATGGCTTTGTGGTAACGTTTTTTTACGGATGGCTTATTGTACCGTTTTTGAGTGAGTCGGTAAAAGCAGTTGATTGAGTAGGTTTTGTCAGTTGTGTTTTGAATGGGGCAATGGCAGGACGGGGCCTTGTGGTTTGGGTGATCAAGGGTATTGCCCCTTTGATAGTTGGATTTAGGAGATAGAATGCGTAAAGATAAGCTCTATTGGGCCGTTAAAAAAGCTGGCGTGGTGATTAACAAGGCGGCTGAGGTGGGGGTGCTCTCATTTGAGACGTCAGCCATACGTGGTTTTGTGATGGAGGGGGTGCAGTGTGATCTGTATGAGGCGGTGCCAGAGTTTTGCGACAAGATAGCGCTGGATGTTGCGGCGTACAAACGTACTGCATTGCACCGGGTGGCTGTGTCTGACTACAACGGTACTCTGGATCTCTGTATGGCAGGGCCATCCACCTTTAATGCAGCCCAAACTGCCTCACCGGCGATTAATCATGATGGGTATGATAAATCGACGGCTCAGATTATCACGGTTAAATGTGTCGATTTTGCCGATGTTGATACAGCTGATTACGACTTGGTAACGGTGGATGTTGAAGGAGGTGAATATTCAGTATTGTCACGCATGCGCAGCCGGCCAAAAGTGATTGCGCTGGAGACACAGAGTCGTGACTACTGCAATCCCAGACTGGGTGCTATTGCCGACTGGATGGTTGAAAATGGTTATTCAGTATGGATCTGGAATAATACTGATACGGTGTTTTATAAAGGCAGCCCACCGGCGTTGGGAATTGCGGAGACATTGAAGGCAAAGTGGCATAACTATCGTTATTACGCGGGGCGTTTATAGGGTTTTTTTGGTGAGATAGGTGGAGTATGTTTTAACGAAACACTGATTTCCTGATTGTTTCATGAATTATCAATTTTGTGTTTAAACATTGTCATTTCCGCTGGATACAGGCTTCAGGCCAGATGGAATGGCGAGTGTGTATATGATTATTATGTTCATGTATATTTTGAGTTTTTGTGAGCTTTAAATGGGTTCGCAGAATTTTTTTGAGGTGAATTGTGTATCCCAGTTCTACGTTGATTCTCTCCATTTATAAAGATTTGGCAGCACTTGATGTCATTTTGCAGGCTATTGAAAACCAGACGGTTAGACCCGATGAGATAATAGTTTCTGAAGATGGTAATGATTTGTCTGTTGCAGACTATGTGCGTAAAGCAAAGAAAAACATGCCGGAGATAGTGCATTTATCACAAGAAGATAAGGGGTTTAGAAAAAACAGAGCGCTTAACCGTGCTGTAGCTGCAGCGAAGGGTGAGTATGTAGTGTTTATAGATGGTGATTGTGTTCCTCATGAGCGTTTTATTGAGGCGCATTTATTGAGTGCTGAGCATGAAATGGTTTGTGCAGGAAGGCGTGTTGAGATGGGGGTTTTATTTTCTTCTTTAATTAAGAAGAGGTGTTTTTTTATGCGCTTCCTTCAGAATCGACTGGTATTTTTTACGCTTCTTCCGCTGCTAATATTGGATGGTATTAAAAATCCAGAATCGGGGGTTTACTCAAAACTTCTTCATGGGATTAAAGCTAAAAAAAAGATCACTTTGGTAGGGTGCAATTTTTCCTGCTTTAAAACCAGCTTGATTGATATCAATGGCTTTGATGAGGAGTATCAAAGTGCGGGGTTTGGTGAAGATAGTGATATTGAGTTTCGGCTTGTAAAAAATGGTGTCAATATAAAGAACATCAAATTTTTAGCTACGCAATATCATCTTTTTCATAAGAGAGGCTATGAGCCTGAAGTGAATAAACCTATATATGAGCGTGTTTTGAAGGAAGGGAGTATCAAGTGTCAAAAAGGGATTGATCAATATCTATGAAAATTTTTTAAGTGATGTGGGTAGCTGTTGCTGATCAGAATGCTTTTTTTATGGGTCTGTTGGAAAGAGTTGGTGGGCTTGACTTCGGTGTTGTAAATCAAATATTGCCGATCTTTTTTAATGCAGCCCCTAACGTTTTTATTACTTCTTGCACGGTGATTTTGTTCATCGTTCCCTCATCACGCACCCTGATTCCCCAGGGTAGTTTATTGATGCCGCTGCCATATTTTTCAGTGAGGGCCTCTTTGTATCGACTGACTACCAGATCGGCATCCAAGTAGGGCCGTGCCCGATCGGGGTTGGTGCAGGCGTAGAGTCCAATGACGGGGGTGCCCACGGCGGTGCCAAGGTGGGCCGGGCCAGAGTCGGGGGCGATGATGATGTCTGCGTGTGACAGTATGGCTAGCAGCTGTTTGACGTTGGTTTTGCCAATCAGGTTGAGTGGTGTGTGGTTGCAGTGTTGGCTGATTTTTTCGCCATACTCTTGTTCCAGTGCGCTCGGGCCGCCGCAGAGCACCACTTGCATGTGATGTTGTTCCGCGGCGTAGTTGGCAACGCTGGCATATCCTTCAACGCTCCAGTTGCGGTAACTCATGCTTGAGCAGGGGCTGATGACCAATATCTTTTTGTTGCTGGCCAACTGTTGTATTGCAAATGTGTGGGCCTCTGCGGGGATGGGGATGTTCCACTGCAATATATGTTCTTTAATTCCTAGTGCTTCGGTGAAACCAAAAAAACTGTCGATGACATGTTGTTGTGGTTTTGCTGCAATTTTGTGGTTGGTAAAGAGCCACTGCATATCTTTGCCACGCCCTTTATCAAAGCCCAGTTTTATGTTGGCGGGAATGAGCAGGCTGGCGATGCTGGCGCGGATTGACATCTGCATGTGTAGCAGTACATCGAAGTGGCGGCCACGCATCTTTTGGTGCAGTTTTTTGTAGGCACCCATCCCCTCTTTTTTATCGAAGATGATAAATTCAATATCAGGAATGTCCCCCACCAATTGGTGTTCAAGTTTGCCAATGATCCAGGTGATTTTTGTCTCTGGCCACGCCTGTTGCAGGGTGCGAACGATAGGCAGGGTGTGGCTGATATCACCGAGGGCGGATAGTCGTAGCAGGCAGAGTGTGTGTGGTGGTGTGGTTAGGGGTAGTGTCATGGTATCTTGTCTGTGATGGCCCCGCTTAGCTGGAGGGGTCGCTCTTTTTTACGATGTCGATGGTTTTTTGGGCCTTGGTCCACTTGCCTTCGGGCTTGTCGATGTATTGAAAATATTCGTTGGTGAAGTTGCCTTGATTGCAGGTGTAGCGATAGAGGATTGTGTTCACTGCATTTTTATCCAGAATCTGATTGAACACACCAGGACCGGTGAGATCGTAGACATTTTTAATGGTGTTTTCCTGAATGTTTTTGAGGGCAAGGTTGATCATTGCCTCCAGGTGAGGGTTCTCTTTTTGGCTGGCGATAAAGTAGTTGCTGATCTCACCATTTTTTGTGGTGATGTAGAGTTCGTTGTAATCGGGCTTAATGATACGGTTGATGGGCCAGACCAGATGGGCATCGATATCCATATAGACACCGCCCTGTTTTTGCAGCACCAGCAGTCGCCATAAGTCGGCCTGTGCGGCACCAATCTGCAGTTTGGAGTAGCTGTCAAAAATCTCGGCGGAGTAGTGCTCTTTGATGAAATCAGCTCTGTCTGCGGTGATCATAAAACGGTACTCAAAGGTAGGTGAGAGCAATCTGTTGAACAGGTAGTTCAGATAGACGGGCAGGGTGGCACGGTTGGTGAAATTGGTTTGCCAGAGTATTTTTGAGATGCGCGGGTTGCTGTCTGTTTTGTACAATGGCGCTGATCGGGCGGGAATGGTGAAGCGTCTGTTTGGAAATAGAAAGTGGAATACATAACAGAGCAATTTTGTAATGTTTGCAAATACCTTTATGATGCGGCTAACAAAAAGTACAAAAATATTTTTCACTGAGCGCTGTTCCGGTAGGTTTTAACTGTTGTTATGGCAGGGCGGTGCTATCGATGGATAGTGGCTGGAATGATATGAACCTTTCCCCTGAGTGTCTAGTTATAATTGCCGGGAGTAGCTGTTTTCTGCACGAACGGGCTTTTGTGAAGTCTTTTTAAATCATGTGGTTGTTGAATTTTTTGGAGGTCATGGTCAGTGCCATCCTGGAGTATTGTGTGTGTAATCGATGTGTAAAATAGCCCTTCAAGCGCAGCAGGCGCGCCTTGCCAACAGCTACTTTCTTTATGATGCGGCGGTGGTGCCGCTGCCGGATGATGGTTTTTTTGATGCTGACCGTTGGGGTAGAGAAGGGGGGCTGTTGATGACCGCTGAAGGGCGGGGGGCAGCTACGATTTTTGCCTTTGGCGGTGGCGAGTATGTGTTACGCCACTACCGTCGGGGTGGTTTGATGGCCAGATTGAGTGATGATAAGTATCGCTGGTCGGGCCTGGCGCAGACACGCCCTTGGCGGGAGTGGTTTTTGCTGGGCGAGATGTATCGGCAGGGGTTGCCGGTGCCGCGCCCGGTGGCCGCACGAGTGGCGCGGTGTGGGCTGTTTTATAGGGCGGACCTGGTCACGCAGCGTTTGCCTCAGGTGGAGCCCTTTGCTGATCTGTTAATGGCCCGGCCGCTTCCTGAACAGCAGTGGCATGAGGTGGGGGCAACCATCAAACGTTTCCATCGTGCCGGTTTTTACCATGCCGATCTGAATGCCAGGAATATTTTAATTGATACGTCGGGCAAGGTTTTTCTGATCGATTTTGATAAGGGCGAACAGCGTACCTCGGCCTCCGGCTGGCAGGATGAGAATCTGGAGCGGCTGCGGCGTTCGCTGCTCAAATTTCAAAAGAGTCGTGCTCAGTTCTGGTTTGATGCGTCGTGCTGGCACCAGTTGTTGCTGGGGTATGGCGGCTGATCAGAGGTAGGGTTCCAGCGCATTGGCATAACGTTTAGCCATATCGGCCTGTCTGTTTACCAATGCCTTCGCCTGTTGGCCCAGTGTTTGTAGTGTTTCCGGCTGTCTTAGCAGTTCTTCAATTTTTTCGATTAGCTCGTGGGCGCTGCTCACCTGAAAGGCCGCTTGGTGTTTTAGTAACAGCTCGCACTCATCTTCGAAGTTATCCATGTGTGGTCCGCACAGCGCCACTCTACCCTGATGTGCCACTTCGATCAGGTTTTGGCCACCGCGAGGGATGAGGGAGCCACCCATGCAGACCAGCGCTGCCCCGGCGATGAACTGCTGCAACTCACCAAAGGTATCGGCGAGGTAGATCTGGGTCGTGTCTGTGACGATCTCACTACTGCTGCGTGTGGCAACCGCGGCATTAAGGGGGAATAGCCGCTTCAGGATGGCATTTTTGCGTGCTGGATGACGCGGTACGATCACTAACAGGTAGTGGCCGCTCAGTGGCGAGGCCAGCCAGGCCTGGCTGATCTGCAACTCCTCATCGTGGTGGGTGGAGGCGGCAACGACGTAGGGACGCGGCAATGTAATCGGATTTATGACTGTGGCATGGGGGGTGGCAAATTTGATGTTTCCAACCACTGTTACCTGTTGCGGATCGCTCCCCAGTGCCACAAAGTGGCGGGCATCTTTTTCTGAGCGGGCTAGAACCTGAGTGACGTTGGTGAGTGCCCGGCGGTAAACGGTGTGCACCCATGGCGGACGGTTGAGTGTGCGCTGGGAGAGACGACCATTGGCGATCAGTAGTGGTATCTGCTGTCGACCACATTGGTAATAGAGCTGTGGCCATAGCTCTGTCTCCATGATGATCAGGCAGCGGGGGGCAATGGCGCGGACGATGGCGCGGCTGCTATAGGCGAAGTCGAGTGGCAGATAGCAGTGTTCAATGCCCGGTAGTTTTTTCTTTGCCATGGCCGCGCCAGTGGCCGTTACTGTGGTGACAATGATTGGCAGTGCCGGGTGGCGCTGTTGCAGTGCTTGAATCAGCGGCACTGCGGCGTTGACCTCGCCCACCGAGGCCATGTGTATCCAGACCGGTCGGTCGTGGCGTTGTGGTAATCCGATACCAAACCGTTGCTGTGCCAAACGGAGGGTTCGACTCTGCCACGCCTGCCAGAGTGTGTGTAGCAACAGCAGCGGTGCGAGCAGGATAAACAGCAGCCGATACTGCCACGGCGGTGAGGTTGGTTTAACGCTCATAGAGTCTGCCGTCGTGGCCATCTTTGTCGTCGGGTTGGCTCTTAAAGCGGCGGTGCATCCATAGATATTGTGCCGGCGCTTTGCGGATCTCTGCCTCTATCAGACTATTGGTCAGGGTGGTATCGGCCAGATCATCCCCGGAGGGGAACTGCTCCAGTGCCGGCAGTAGGGTCAGCTGGTAGCCGCTACCATCTTCGCGACGGCGGCAGAAAAAGGGGATGACGCTACAGCTGGTCATCTTGGCGATACGTGAGGTGGCGGTAAGGGTGGCGGCGGGGTTGCCAAAAAAGGGGGCAAAGACGGCATTGTTCTGGCCAAAGTCCTGATCCAGCGCGTACCAGCAGGTATGGCCCTGTTTTAAGGTCTTGATGAGTTGGCGAATCTCATTGCGGTTGATGGCACTTGCAAACTGAGCTTCACGGCCACGCCGCATCACAGCCTCAAACAGTGGGTTACGGTGGGGTTTGTACATCACATGAAACGGTGCATGCAGTGCCAGCAGGCGGCCACCAATCTCCAGACAGGTGAAATGGGCGCTGAAGAGCAATACCCCGGCGTCACGCTGTTGTGCCGTGTGTAGATGTTCAAGGCCGTCGATGTGACAGAGTGGTTCCAGTTTATGGCGCGGCCCCCACCAGCTCCAGGCAATCTCAAAAATTGAGATGCCCGAGGCGTAAAAGCTCTCCCGTACCAGTCGCTGTTGCTCACTGTCTGCCAAAGTGGGAAAACAGCGTTTGATATTGATCTCGGCGATGTAACGACGGCGTGGCACAAGGTGGTAGATCAGCCAGCCGACGGCCTTGCCAAGCGTGAGGATGGCGCGATAGGGGAGATAGCAGCTCAGTCGCAGCAGGCCGAACCAGAGCCAGAGTGGCCAGTAGCGCGGTGTAAGATAATCGGCTGCGTTGAAAGAGGGGGTGTTATTGCTCAATGGATACAGGATTCAGATGTAGGGTGCGCACCGCGCACCATGGGTCATGGATGATTTACAGGGGTTCTCGAAGAGCGGCGGGTGCGCGGTGCACAGAGCCTGCCCCGCGAAGCGTTTTGGGCACACTACTTGGCAACCAGCCAGCCATTGATCTGCTGCAGATCCTCCGCATCCAGCATGCCCGTGGCCCGTTGCAGCCGCAGGCTGGCAAGAATGTAGTCGTAACGGGAGCGGGAGAGGTCGCGCTGGGCGCGGTACAGCTCACGGCGTGAATTCAGCACATCGACTGTTGTGCGGGTGCCAACGCTGTAACCCGCCTCCGTGGCCTTGAGTGCACTTTCGGAAGAGATGACCGCCTGTTGCAGCGCCTTGACCCGGCTGATACTGGCCTGAACACCAAGATAGGCCTCGCTGGTATCGCGTTGGACCGTACGACGCTGCTGCTCCAGGCCATGGCGGGCCTGATTCAGCTGGGCGCGGCTGGCACTGACCGCCGCTGAGGTGCCGCCCCCGGCGTAGAGTGGCAGGTTAAAGGCCAGACCAAAGGTTGTGGTATCGCTGGTATTGTCGCCGTAGCTGCCGTCATATTCAGAACGGCTCTGGCTGGCCACAAAGTCGAGTGTTGGCTGGTGGCCAGCGCGACTGATATTGACCGACTCATTGGCGACCTCAAGTGTTGCCTGGGCCGCAAGAATATCGCGGTTGTGCAACAGGGCGTTCTCCAGCCACTGCTCTTCACTGGCGGGATCAGGCTCAGCGAGGGTGATGTTGACACCCAGCGGTTGCAGCTTTTGCGGCAGCTGGCCCGTCAGTTGACGCAGCGCCTGGCGGTTAACGGCCACCAGATTCTGGGCGTTGATTTCGCTGGCAACGGCCAGATCAAAGGCCGCCTGGGCCTCATGGACATCGGTGATGGCAATCAGTCCAACTTCAAAACGTTGCTTGCTCTGCTGCAGCTGACGTTCAATAGCGTTTTTTTCCGCTTGTGCAAATTCAAAACTATCCTGGGCTGCCAATACGTTAAAGTAGGCTTCAGATACACGTACGATCAGTGTTTGATAACCGCTTTGCAGCTCGGCGTTGCTCTTACGCTCACTGGCACGGGCCTGATCAATGCCACTGAGCAGATCTTTGCGATAGAGCGCCTGACGCAGGGTCAGGTTATAGGTCAGGGTGGTATTGTCATTCTCTCTGAGAAAACTGGTGGCGCTGGCAGTGGAGTTTTGCCGGGTGTCGTTGTAGTTAATGCCAAAGCTGATGTTGGGGCGATAGGCGGCGTAGCTCTGGCGGCGCTGATAGCTGCTGCCCTCAACGGCGGACTGTTGCGCCCCCAGCAGCGGGTCGCTATCGAGGGCGAGCTGGTAGATCTGAACCAGATCTTCACTCTGGCCAGCGGGTGAATAGGCGGTCAGTGCCGCAGGCAGCAGCAGCGCAGTGATCAGGCGAGATAACGTTTTCATGACATCCAGTCCTGTGTCGGGTTTAATAACGTGGCATGTCCGGGGCGATGTCACAGGCCCACGCTTCAATACCACCGACGAGATTGATCAGCTTTTCAAAGCCCTGCGCTGTCAGAAAGGCCCCGGCGCGCTGGCTGCGTACACCATGGTGGCAGATCAATACATACTCCTGTTCCGGATCCAGGTTATTGGCTGAATCCGGGATGTGGGCGAGAGGCATGTTGATGGCCCCTTCAATGGCGCAAAATGCAAACTCCGAGGGTTCGCGCACATCCAGTAATACCGGTTTAACAGTGGCTGTTTGCAGATGCTGTATCAGTTGGGTGGGGGTGAGTTGGCGCACATGAACCTTCCTGGTAGAGTTAATATAAGTATTTTCTAATTTAGGTGTTTAGCCCTAAAAAGTAAACCGTTGTCGTTGTGTGGCATTGATCAGAGCGGGAATGCTGGTCTCAAACAGTGACTCGTGGCTCCACCCGTTGTCACTGGTACGTGTCACCAGAATGGCTTCCATGACCGGCGCTACACCAACAATGGCGACCAGACGACCACCCCGATTCAGACTTTTTTGGAATGTCTCTGGCAGTGTGGTGAGGGAGCCTGTAATGATGATGACATCATAAGGTTTGGACTTGTCCCACCCCTGCGCGGCGTCGCCGACCTCCAGGGTGACGTTGTTAATCCCTTGGGCGGTCAGGTTTTTTTGCGCCTGGGCGCTGATCTTGCTGTTGATATCAACACTGAACACCTGGCGGCAGCCGTGAGCCAGCAGGGCGGTGAGGTAGCCGCTGCCGGTGCCTACTTCCAGGGCGATGTCGAGTGGATCAATATTGGCGGCTTGCAACATCCGCCCCACCACCTTGGGGGAGAGCATCACCTCGCCCTGGCCGAGTGGGATTTCGGTATCGGCATAGGCCAGCCCTTCATATCCGGCAGGAACAAAGGCCTCGCGGGGGATGTCGGTCATCAGATTGAGTATTTTGGGGTCCAGTACATCCCAAGGACGGATCTGTTGCTCAATCATGTTGAAGCGGGCCTGTTCGATGTTCAGCATTCTCAATTCTCTCCCCATACCACGCGGTTATCATTTGCAGAACCGTGGAGATTAAGCGCTTTGCCGTTTTGAGGCAAGCCGCGGTGTTGGCCAATGGCCAATAAAACGGCGTGGCAGTCCTGGCAAACTTGCAAAAAAGGGTTTGCTGAGATACCTTGTGACCGTTGCTAGGGGTGCCCACTCTATATATTGTTGAGACACGGCTGAGATCACACCCTTTGAACCTGACCCGGTTAATGCCGGCGTAGGGAAGCAGTTGTGTTGTTGTCCGCATTGCTCACATCCGCTGCTCTCCCCCCTATTCATTTGCATTGTTTACCTTCAGAGGTCTATCCCCATGAGCGCGATTCCAGAAGAGTTCCTGAAAAAAACAGCACAGGTATCGGAAGAGATTGTCCGTCCCTTCGCCAATTCCAAAAAGATCTATGTCACAGGATCACGTCCTGATATCCGTGTGCCGATGCGTGAAATCAGCCAGTCACCGACACAAAGCGATAGCGGTCTGGAGATCAATCCACCTATTTACGTCTACGATACCTCCGGCCCCTACAGCGACCCGGCAGTGAAGATCAACCTGCTGGCCGGTATGCCCGAGGTGCGCAGCACATGGATTGCCGAGCGCAACGATACCGAACAGTTGGCTGGCCCGACCTCTGAATTTGGCGCGGACCGTCAGCACGATCCAGCCCTGGCCCACCTGCGTTTTGAACATATCCGCAACCCGCTGCGTGCCAAGACTGGTGCCAACGTTTCGCAGATGCACTATGCCCGTAAAGGGATCATCACCCCAGAGATGGAGTACGTGGCCATCCGCGAAAATTGCCGCCTGCAAGAGCTGAAGGCCGATGTCCGTTATAGCCGACTGCTGCGTCAGCACCCCGGCCACTCTTGGGGCGCCAGCATTCCTGAGGAGATCACCCCGGAGTTTGTGCGCAGTGAGATCGCCTCAGGCCGCGCCATCATCCCGGCCAACATCAACCATCCGGAGCTGGAGCCGATGATCATCGGTCGTAACTTCCGGGTCAAGATCAATACCAACATCGGTAACTCCGCCGTCAGCTCCTCGATTGAAGAGGAGGTGGAGAAGATGGTCTGGTCGGCGCGCTGGGGCGGCGACACCCTGATGGATCTCTCCACCGGCAAAAACATTCACGAAACACGTGAGTGGATCCTGCGTAACGCACCGATGCCGATTGGTACCGTGCCGATCTATCAGGCACTGGAGAAGGTCAATGGCAAGGCCGAAGATCTGACATGGGAGCTTTTCCGCGACACACTTATCGAGCAGGCCGAGCAGGGTGTCGACTATTTCACCATTCATGCCGGTGTCTTACTGCGCTACGTGCCGCTTACCGCTGATCGTGTTACCGGCATTGTCTCGCGTGGTGGTTCAATCATGGCCAAGTGGTGCCTGTCGCATCACCAGGAAAACTTCCTCTATACCCACTTTGAAGATATCTGCGAGATCATGAAGGCCTACGACGTCAGCTTCTCGCTGGGTGACGGCCTGCGTCCCGGCTGCCTGGCCGATGCCAACGATGCTGCCCAGTTTGGTGAGTTGGAGACCTTGGGTGAACTGACCAAGATTGCCTGGAAGCACGATATACAGGTGATGATTGAAGGTCCGGGCCATGTGCCGTTGCAGATGATTAAAGAGAACATGGACAAGGAGCTGGAAGATTGCTTCGAAGCGCCGTTCTACACCCTTGGCCCACTGGTGACGGATATAGCCCCTGGCTACGACCACATCACCTCCGGCATCGGCGCGGCCAACATCGGCTGGTACGGCACCGCCATGCTTTGTTATGTCACACCAAAAGAGCATCTCGGTCTGCCCAACAAGCAGGATGTGCGCGATGGCATCATCACCTACAAGATCGCCGCCCACGCTGCGGATCTCGCCAAGGGCTTCCCTGGCGTTCAGCTGCGTGACAATGCACTCTCAAAGGCGCGCTTCGAATTCCGCTGGGAGGATCAGTTCAACCTTGGCCTTGATCCCGACCGTGCCCGTGAATATCACGACGAGACCATGCCCAAAGATGCCCACAAGGTGGCGCACTTCTGCTCCATGTGTGGTCCTAACTTCTGCTCCATGAAGATCACCCAGGACGTACGTGATTACGCCGCCAAGCTCGGCACTGATGAACAGACAGCGCTGAAAAAAGGGATGGAAGAGAAGGCGATTGAGTTCAAGAAGAGCGGCGCGCAGATCTACCGTAACGCTTAGTCTCTGTCTAGTAGAAACAGAAAAGCCCGCTAACGCGGGCTTTTCTGTTTGGACGGTTGTTTGAACAGGGGAGCTAGTTAATCGTCATCGCTGTCGGCGACGTTATCGTCAAAGTCGTCGGCATCATCGTTGGAATCATCTTCATCCACAACCGCTTTGCCCTTTCTCTTACCAACCACGGTAATGGGCACTGCATCGGCAATCGGGCGAGAACGACGTGGGGTAAAGTCTTTTAAAGCGATGGCAAAGGCGGCGGTTAGCGCCTCCAGGGCCTCTGCCTCATTGGCCTTGAGCGGCCGCAGCTTGGGTTCGGCAATGGCACGTTTGTACTCGATGATGGCGTTGCGCTGAAGGTTGTATATATAGACGGTGTCGGCATTGCCGGTTGTCAGCTTTGGGTCACGGGCAACGGGGCTGCTTCTGTCGCCGGCTTCAAGAAAGCCGTACCAGAGTTCTTCTTGGGTCATGCGTATCGGTCCTCACTGTAAGGTTGGTTGGTCGTGCACAGTAAGTAGTGCAGGGCTTTTTGTGCTGCTCTGCTCCAGGGCGGTCAGAGCGAATAATAACGATTATTTTGAGTTTGTCTCCTATTTTTTTAGACTTAGACCAAAGATCGGGCTGGTAAAAGGGGCTGTGCTAACATCATCGGCATTTTATAGTGACTTTATGATGGGTTTTTTCAATGAGTTCGACAGATTACGATGTGCGCTTTGGTGGCATACAGCGCCTTTATGGTTCGGCAGCCCAGCAGATTGTGCGGGAGATGCATATCTTTGTGGCTGGGGTGGGGGGTGTTGGTTCCTGGGCGGTAGAGGCGCTGGCGCGAACCGGGGTTGGCAAGCTGACTTTTATAGATGGTGATACGGTGGACGTTGGCAACAGCAACCGTCAGCTCCATACCCTCACCAGCACCTTTGACCAACCCAAAGTAGCGGTCATGGCAGAGCGGGTGCGGCAGATCAATCCCGATTGCCAAGTTAACGCCATCCACCAATATCTCAACATGGAGAATATGGTGGGCCATCTGGAGGGTGGTTATGACTATGTCATCGACGCCCTCGATAGCATCCAGTTCAAATCGACCATGATCGCCTGGTGCAAACGCAATAAGGTGCCGATCATCGCCACCGGTGGGGCGGGTGGTCTGACTGACCCGACCCTGATCCAGGTGGCTGATCTGAGCAAGACCTTTAATGACCCACTTGCCGCCAAGGTGCGTTCACGGCTGCGCAGTGACTTTAACTTCACCCGTAACGCCAAACGCAACTTCGGCGTTGAGTGTGTCTTCTCCAGCCAGCAGCAGGTCTACCCCAAGGAAGATGGAACGGTCAGCCACGAAAAACCCGGCATTCACGGTGTCTCCCTCGATTGCCGTTTTGGTTACGGCTCCGCCACCTTTGTCACCGCCAGTTTTGGTTTCATGGCCGCCTCGCGTGCCATCAACAAAACATTGAAGAAGCGCCTTGTATCATGACGCCGTTATGGTTAGCTATTTATAGTGTTGTTTTGGTCTGGTCAGCCATCGGCCCCAAGGACTATTTCACCTGGTGGCTGGAGGTGATGCCAGCGCTGCTGGCGGTGGTGTTGCTGCTTGCTACCCGTAAACGGTTTCAGTTCACACCGCTGGTCTACTGGTTGATCCTGGTCCACTGCATCATCCTGATGGTCGGTGGCCACTATACCTACGCCGAAGTGCCTCTTTTTGACTGGATCAAGGCGCTGCTGCACTCCGACCGCAATAACTTCGACAAGCTCGGCCACTTCGCCCAAGGTTTTGTGCCCGCACTTGTCGCCCGCGAGATCATCATTCGTAATGGTGTGGTGAATGGCCGACACTGGAGCAATTTTTTTGTCGTCTGTTTCAGTCTTGCCTTCAGCGCCTTTTATGAGCTGATCGAGTGGTGGGTAGCGGTTGCTTCAGGTGGCTCTGCCGAGGCCTTTCTCGGCACCCAGGGGTATGTGTGGGATACCCAGTCGGATATGGGCATGGCGTTGCTGGGGGCGATAGTGGCGGTGGTGGTGATGGCGCGGCTGCAGGATCGGCAGATGGCGCGGATGTGATGTAGGTTAGGCACGGTATTTGCACCCACGTGACCAGAATAAGTGCGTCTCGTGGGCAATCCAAACAGAGGTAACTAACTCATGACCCTGATTATGAATTCAGCCGATGGTTTACCGCAGTACCGGGCCATACTCAAACACATCAAACTCACCGCCGCGTAGTACGGACTCTATCTGAATGCCGCGCAAGCGTCGGCCAGTCACGGTTTCAAGTACGCCCTGCACTGCGCCAAGGGTAAATGTGCAGCGTCGGGGAGAGCCTTCTGGCTCTCCGGCAGAGCAGACGGTCTCTGAGGCGTAGACTTTAAACAGATCACCTTCACAGACCACTTTGTGCAGCAGTAGCAGGCGTGTGCCATCTTTGCCAAGGGCTTCTGCTACCTTCTGTGTCAGGGTCTCCAGATCATAGTTGGTGGCGGTTAAGTTCAGTCGTGTTGCCAGCTGGCGGCCACGTGCACGTCCGGCCGAGATCAGGGCGATGGCGGTTGCCTTTTCCCCGAGTGCATCTTCGATGCCGGTAATCATCGATTTCAAACAGGCGACACTGCTGAATCCGCCTAACTCCTTGCGTGTGATAGTCATCTTCCGTGATTCCATTCTTGAGAGATTTAAAGATAGATTCTGAAGGCTACTTTGAAGCCTGATGGGTGTCAATCAAAAATAGCCCTCTTGGTGGTGACACATGCACGTACCGATGTTATTCCCCCAGACTGTTAAAACATTACCTGTGTGGGTGAGGTTGCTGGTGGTGAAGTGTGAATATTACCCATCGCTTGCAATGCGAAGCGGCGCATATAGACTGATATGTGTACGACCTTTTTGAATGTCTCTGCTCTTGTTTTTTTATGGAGTCTACGGAAATGAATAATACGCTGAAGATGGGGAGTCATGGCGCTGAAGTTAAACAGTTGCAGCGGTTATTAAATGGGAAATTGAAGCTGTCGCCAGCACTGCTGGAGGACGGGGTATTTGGCAAGGCGACTGATCTGGCGGTAAAACAGTTTCAGGCCCAACAACATTTAGGGCTGGATGGTATTGTGGGGCCAAAAACCTGGGCGGTACTTTTAACAGAGGCCCCTGTGGTAGTTGTTAAACCAGTGGTTACAGTACCTGCATCCGCACCATGGATGGAGATAGCACGGGCGGAGATTTCTCAGGCAGAGATAGCCGGTAGCCGGCATAATCCCAGAATTATCGCCTATCACGCCACCACCTCTCTTAAGGCATCAACTGATGAAACACCTTGGTGCTCCTCATTTGTGAACTGGGTTTTATTGCAGGCGGGTAAAAAGGGTACAAACTCTGCGGCTGCCATCAGCTGGCTGAGCTGGGGTGAGTCGTGTGGTGCACAGGGTGGTGCCATTACTGTTATTCATAATTCAAGAGTGGCTGGTTCATCGTTTTCAGCCTCCGGCAATCATGTTGGATTTTTAGTTCAGGAGACGGCCACACATTACCTGTTACTGGGTGGCAATCAAGGGGATAAGGTGCAAGTGACTTTTTTCCCTAAAACATCGTGGAGCCTGCGCGGTTATCGATGGCCTGAGTGATGCTGCTTTGGCGTGTTGGTTTATAAACAGTAACGTTGGTGTGGTGAGCCTGTTTTTTTGGATGGCTGGGTGGATTGAGATCTGCCACGCAAAAATTTGAGGAGTGATACGTGTTTAAAAGCCGCTTTTTAATCGTTGTTTTACTGTTTTTTATTATGGCCTGTTCTGCCAAAGAATCACAAAATACGCCGCAACAGTTTTGGCATGAGTTCAGGGCGGCGGTGATGGCGTCTGACTTCGTGGCATTGCAGAATCTTTCAAAATTGCCTTTGGCCCTGCACGGTGCTGTTGATGGTGTTCCGGTTCAGGAGGTGGATGGTGAGCAATTTGAGACGGTAATGAAGGATGTATTAGATCAGCCACTTGCGAGTTACGAAGGTGACCTGTTGATAACGTATACTCAGCGCGATCTTGTCATAAAAACCGCTGCCCTTGAGGGGCAGATGGTTAAGGAGGGTGGCGGCTTTAGGGTGGGTGAGCTTGTTTTTGAGCCGTTGAATGGTCGATGGCAATTGGTGCGCGCATATCTATCTGAATAACTATTGTTTTTCGCAGGTTTTATCCGCCACTCTTTTTTATCAGGTATCTTGCGCTCGTCATGTCTTGAAATTGCATGATGGTTATTAATGTTTATGTCGACTGTTTTTACATGGCAAACAAACTTTAAAAATATGGGGTTAACTATCTGTCTGAAAAAAATAGAATAAATATTTCTGACATATTTGGCATAAAGTGTGCCCCTTGAATAATGCTTTTATTGGACCTGCATGCAGCAGTGCTGCGTAAGATGATAAATGCATTAACGAGGGGTAAGTGATTATGAAAATGGTCGGTCGGGCGGCGGGGTTTTTCAGTTTTATTGTTTATACATCGGTTTTTGTAGGGGAGGCGGTGGCATCGGTAATAGGTAGCAGCAAAGTGAGTTTTGATCTGGCGGGGTTCTCATCCATGGGGACGATGAGTCCCTACGTATATAACCAGCCTATACCATATATTGATCACTTTTCGGGGTTGCCGTACTCAGGCCCGGTTTGGATGGTCTCATCGTATGCAGAGAGTGGTGGTTCTTGGTACGGTTATTACAGTGGTACCGCGGCAACAGGTTTTCCACGGGAGTCAAATTCTGGAATAGATGACGCGGTTGCCGGTGCAGCCATTGACCCCTCTGTCTCTGCGATTGCAAAGGCTGATGTTAATGGCCCTGGCTCTTCCGAGGCGTGGGTATTTAATGTCTATGGTTTTACTGCGGATGTAACCGGGCAGGTGAGTTTTGCGATCAATTATGATTTGGAACTAATGTTGACGACCGATGTGGTGGGGGAGAGTGCGATGGGGTGGGCATTTGCCGGAATGCAGATTATGTCCACCTTTCCGAGCATTGCTACAGGGGCGGTGCAGCAGCATCCCGATCATCTGTTTGAATACTTTGTGAATGGCAATGATATATTTTCTGTTGATGGTTATAACAATAAAACGTTCAACAAAGTATCTGACGGGGATGATTATGGGGTTGTACAGCTTGGAGAACGGTTGATGACAACCAAAGAGGTTGTTGCCGGGGAGGATTACTTCGTGGTGCTGGCGGGGTATGCGGGGGCAGGTCGGTTACCCCCAACGGCATCGGAGGTTCCTGAGCCGGGTGTGCTGCTCTTGATGTCGATGGGGTTGATGTTGTTAGGTGGCTTCGGGAGGCGGGCAGTGTCGTTGTAAGTATTGAACCGCATAGGTGATGGCCGATGCGGTTTGTGTCTTTATATTTAGCCCAAGCGTGGTTATGCCTTATTCAGTCCCAGGGGATCACTTAAATCAATCCCCTCCTGAAACGGTTTTTTACGGTCCATGTTGGTGAGCTGGTAGACCTTGCCGATCCAGTTGTTGAGTACCGCCTCGGCGCTGTCGTGCCAGGTGTTGTCGAGCTGGGCGGTGATGAGATGCTCCGGCAGATCGGGCGCTGCCCTGCCTTGGGCCTTGGCGGTGATCACCTCCTGCTGGTATTCCTCAAGGATGGCGGCAATCTGGCGGCGGAAGTAATATTCCGGCATGGGCGGGTAGTCGGTGCGTACGCCGTTGATGAAGTGGTGGATTTCGCGTTTGTACTCTTTGAGCAGGCTGATGATGTCGTATTCGGGGTGGCCCTGGAAGAAGACGATGCGGAACTGATCTTCGCTCACCGCCAGATGTACCCCGGCCTCTTTGCTCTCGACCAGAACGTGCAGGCCGGCGGCCTCAAACTGTTCGCGACTGATGTTGTTGAAACGTGAATGGGGGACATCAAAGCGGGTATTGACGCCAGACACCAGTGGGTGGTCGCGGTTGACCAGATGGTGTGGGTAGACGCCCCAGCGCTTGAACCCCAGATGTTTGCGTGACTGGCCGTAACGGAACTGCATCACCGCGTGGGTGGCGAGGCAGGAGCAGAGGGTGGAGGTGACGTTTTCGTAGGCCCAGTCGATGACGTCGTTAAGGGGCTTCCAGAACGGCTCCAGCGCCAGATTGCATTGTGTGACGTTGGCCCCGGTGATGATGAGGGCATCAAGCCCTTTCTCTTTGATCTGTTCAAAGGTTTCATAAAATTGGGCAACGTGCTCCTGCCCCTCGGCATTGCGGGGCAGCTCCGGCAGCGTGAAGGGGTGCATGTAGAACTGGGCGATCTGGTTGCTTTCGCCCACCAGACGGAAGAACTGGCGTTCGGTGGCGGTGAGTGCGGCGTCGGGCATCATGTTGAGCAGGCCGATGTGCAGCTCGCGGATATCCTGATGCAGGGCGGTATCACCGGGGATGATGGTCTCGCCTTCAATCTCTAAACGTTTGAAGGCGGGTAAGTTGCTGTTGGCGACCAGTGGCATGGCGGTTACCTCTCCAGCGCTTGTTCGATCAGTGCCAGAAACTCCTGTTCTGTCTGCACCTGGGCAAGATCGGTGGTGGTAATGGTGTAGGCGTACTGCTCGGCAATGGCCTGATATCGCGGAATGCGCGAGTAGAACAGGCGGGAGAAGATCCAGCGGACAAAGTCGTCGGGTTCGATCTGGGCAACGTAGCTGAGTGCTTGCTCCTCCATATAGATGGCGAGCTGTTCGTCGAGGAACGCCTCGCGGTAGTAGAGTGGTTTGGGGGCGCGTTCGGCACGGGCGATCAGCGCCTTCTCGTCCTGCTCGGTGGCCTGGATGTAGATGATGACGGTATGTTTAGCCAACGTCTGCAGGGTCTCATCGTCGTCAAGCTCGCAGACACTGCCCCCGGCATCGTTGATAAAATGGTTGTAGCCATAGATGGTTTGGGCCTTGCGGATAAAGTCAGGCACGTCGCGCATGGCGGCAATTTCGGCATGGTGGTGCAGCGCCTGGCGGCGTTTGAACTCGGGCAGCGCCAGGCCGCCCAGCTCAGGATTGCCCAGTTTGCCTAGAAAGCTGGAGACCGGCTTGAGGTTGTCCACCGAGAGGTTGTTACGTATATAGATGGAGTCGCTGCTGAGCAGGTCACGCAGAAATGGGATCTGCATCACCTGCTGTTTGAGGTTGTCGAGGATCGGTTCATCCAGATAACGGGTGCCGATACGGTAGTCTCCCGAGTAGTGAAACCAGCTGCTGTTGCGTAACATGGCAGAGAGCCGGGTTTTGCCAACACCGGACATCCCCAGCAGGGTGATGCTTTTATGTTCCCAGCACCTGAATTGTTCTACTGACAGTCTCACGAGCGGTTCCTCTGGTCTTAAGGGTGTGTGGGCAGCTACAAAGTAGTTCTGCTATGGTGCAAAGTGTGTGTATTGTATGGCACACATTGAGATCTTGACATGAATTTATGGGGATTTTGGGGATAATCACATGCGTTACAGCACACTCGTCAGTACTGATGTTCTGGCCAGCCACATATCTGATCCTGCCTGGGTGGTGATCGATTGCCGCTTTTCGCTGGCGGATGCGGCGGCGGGCGGCATGCTCTATGCCGGGCGTCACATTCCCGGTGCCCACTATGCCCACCTGGACCGGCATCTGTCGGCGCGGGTGACGGATCTGACGGGCCGTCATCCGCTCCCCGAGCCTGAGATGCTGCGCCAGCGGCTCGGGGAGTGGGGCATCACCCCGCAGAGCCAAGTGGTGGTTTATGATGATGCGGGTGGCGCAATTGCCGCGCGCTTGTGGTGGCTGCTGCGTTGGCTGGGACACGAAGCGGTGGCAGTGCTTGATGGCGGCTGGTCGCGCTGGTGTGAAGCGGGGGGCGAGCAACAGAAAATGGTGCCGGTGACACTGCCGTCCAGCTTTGTCGGCCAACCCGATAACCGCATGTGGTTAACCACTGATCAGCTGCAGGAGGCGCTGGCCAAGGATGAGATTGTGCTGGTCGATGCCCGCGCCCCGGAACGTTTTAGCGGTGAGGTGGAGCATATCGACCCCGTGGCGGGCCATATTCCGGAGGCTGTTAACCATCCGTTCCAAAATAACCTTAACCGGGCGGGACTTTTCAAGCCGGCAGACCATCTACGTCACGCCTTTGAGCCGCTACTGCGCGGGCGTCTGCCACAACAGGTGGTGCACATGTGTGGCTCCGGTGTGACTGCCTGCCACAACCTGCTGGCGATGGAGATTGCAGGTCTTACGGGGTCGCGTCTCTATGCCGGATCGTGGAGTGAGTGGATCAGGGATCGTGAACGGCCCTGTGTGCGTTCAGCTTAAGTTACCGCCAAACCGTTCGATAGGTATATAGCTGTAATATCAAGGCTGGTTTTTATGGGGGTAGTTGGGTAAAGTCATGGTCCAGAAAAGTCACTAAAAATAACATGGAGAGGGTCATGTCCCGGTTTGCAATTGTTTGTACCTTATTTTTGGTCGCGGCGATGCCTGCCATGGCCCAGGAGGGTGAGACCTCCTGGGGCATTATGGTGGGGGGTAACAGCTACTCTCAGAAGGGTTTTTCTTTCGAAATGCCCTCAATTACAGGTCGCCTGAGTTACAACGTCAACCACTTCGTTGATGTGGAGGCACGTCTTGGTTACGGTGGTAATACCAGCAGCAATGGGGTCAGCATGGGTATGAACTGGCTGGCCGGTGCTTACGCCAAGGCACGTTGGGAGGTGATGGAACGGCTCTACGTCACAGCAATTGGCGGTTACACCATGGCCAATACCACGGCTAAACAGGCGACTGGAAGATTGTCTGAGACCGACGGTAGCCTTGGCGGCGGTCTTGGTCTCGATTTTTATGCGGATCGCCACAGTGGCCTGAATATGGAGTGGGTGCGCTATTTTGACAGCACCCGCTATGGCGCCAACTACACCATCGACCATGTTGGTGTGGGCTATTTCCAGAAATTTTAAATAAATCTTTAAGGTGGGGCAGCATGAGTAGCATGAAGCGTAGTATGAAAAAGATATTAGGGACAATGTTGGTAAGCGCTCTGCTGATGCTGGCAGGCTGTGGTGGCAGTGATGATGCGGGAACCGGCGCACTGGTTGGCACCCCTCCTGGCGGCGGCACCACTGGGGGTGGTACCCCGGGTACTGGTGGAACTGTGGGTGTGCCGAGTGTGATTGTGGCGCTGACCAACAGTACGGGGCAGTCGGTCACCCTGGTCTCCAGTGGTTCGCCGGTGACGGCCAAGGCCACTGTGCGTAACAGTGACGGGGTTGCTGTCGCCAATACCGTAGTGACGTTTGTCATTGATACCCCAGGCCTGGGTCTGTTGACCCCCAGCACGGGCACAGCATTAACCGACTCGTCAGGGGTGGCAACCGTCACGCTGGCATCGGCCGGGCTCTCTGCGGCAGGGGCGGCTACTCTGACGGCCAGTGCTCAGGTGGGGGCTGATGCCGTGGAGGGTTCTATCGGTTTTGCAGTGGGTGCGGCCTCTGTGACCATGAGTCCATTGACGTTTGGTGTTGGCCAGACGGCGCTGTCAGCCTACGGGACCACCAGTGTGGCGGTGAGTGTGCTTACCAACGGTGTCTTGGTCACTACGCCACAAACGGTCAGTTTCACCTCCTCCTGCGCCTCCAGTGGCAAGGCCGACCTGACTGCCACAGTGGCAACGGTGGATGGTGTGGCAACGGCCTCATATCGTGATAAGGGGTGCGCTGGTAGCGATACCATTACCGCATCTGTCAGTGGTATCACCTCGGTCTCGGGCAGTTTGACCGTGATTGCCCCCACCGCCGGTTCTATTCAGTTTGACTCGGTCTTGCCTGCCACGGGGCTGATCAACCTGAAGGGCATGGGAGGCAAAGAGACCGCCCTGGTGACATTCAAAGTGGTCGACTCCAGTGGTAACCCCATCGGTGGCAAGACAGTCACCTTCTCGTTAAATACAACCATTGGCGGCATTACCCTGACACCGGCCACAGCGATCTCCGATCCAGTGACGGGCAATGTGGTGGTGAGTGTGCAGTCGGGCAGGATTGCCACACCGGTCCGGGTCTCGGCCTCGACGGCGGCGGGTTCGACAACGCTGACAACCCAGTCGAGCAAACTGACTATCTCAACCGGTATCCCCGATCAGCAGAATATGTCGCTTTCGGCCTCTACCATTAATATGGAAGGGCTGGAGTTTGACGGTATCACAACCGTGATCACCGCTAGATTAGCTGACCACTTTAATAACCCGGTGCTGGATGATACCGCCATCTACTTTACCGCTGAGGGTGGTTCTATCGGCTCAACCTGCACCACCGTGGGCGGGGTCTGCAGTGTTACATTGAATAGCCAGCACTTAAGGCCCTTCAATGGCCGTGTCACCGTGCTGGCCTACGCCGTTGGTGAAGAGGGGTTTACCGATTCTGTTGTTACCAATGGCATGGCCGATGGGTTGTCTGAGATGTTTGATGCCAATGGCAATTCGACGGATATGCCCGAGGCGTTTCTGGATGTGAATGAAAACGGGGTTCGTGACGGCACAGAGGAGTTTAAAGACTTTAACCTGAATGGCACGTATGACAGTGCCGACGGCCTTTACAACGGTGTATTGTGTGACCCGAGTTTTGCGCCCGGTAGCACCCCCACCGCCTGTAATCTGCAAAAGAGCATCCATGTGCGTCGGTCTATACCAGTTATATTTTCGGGTTCAAGTCCGGTTATTACTGATGGTGCAGGCGGCCCGTTAACCCCAATAGCCCTTAACCCCTGTGTTGATGGCACAGGTCCTGGTCCTGCGACAGAATTTACTGTGAGGATACTGGATGTGAACGGTAACGCCTTGCCGGCGGGGACGACCATTGTATTTTCGGCGGATAATGGCAAGTTGTTGTTTCCCACGGAGCCCTATGTGGTCGCTAACACCTCGGGATGCCGGAGTGGTGGGGTATGTCCCCCATCTGTCGGATCACCGACCTTTGGTGACTATAGGATAGTGATGAAGACGGATGCCACATATGACAAGACCACAGGTATCTGTACCAATACCGAATCAGAAGGCTTTTTCACTGTAAAGGTAACCACGCCGCTGGATCGTGGAAAGTTGGAGGGAGTGACGGTAACCGACTGATTCTGTAACCAGTACAACAGCCGCAAGATAAAAAAGGGCGTCCAGGTGGACGCCCTTTTTGTTTTTCAGGATGCTTTTTTAAGTGCCCTTATTGTGAAGCGGGCGGGGTGTGTCGCGGCAGTCAGTGAGCTGGGTGTCAGTGCGGGTTCGTGATTTAGGGTGGCGGCAATCATCTCTGCCGCCATCGGGCAGGAGACCAGTCCACGTGAGCCGTGGCCGGTGGTGATGTATAGATTGGGCTGGTACTGCGCGGGTGGATAGTGCCGGGCGGGTTTGCCGTGACGCAGGTTGTGGTATTGATGTTGGTAAAAATCGAAATCAGGCACCGGGCCGATGATGGGCAGATGATCCTGGGTGGAGCAGCGAAAGGCGACACGGCCGCCAGTGGCGGGTTGGGCGTCGAAGTTTGGCAGTGCCTTGCTGAGTGCAGTGAGGATCTTCTGCTGATCGTCTGGATTGATCTCCGTGGAGCTATTGTGGGTATCGTATGTGGCACCGCTGCAGTGCTGTCCGTGGTGGGATGGGGTGAGGTAGCCGTCGTAACAGAGGGGTATTTTCAGGGTTGAACTTTGCGCGCTGGCGGGCAGGTAGGCGATCTGGCCACGGACTCTGTGCAGGGTCAGGGCATGGTGGCCCAGGAGTCGCTGGGCGTCGTCACCATTGGCGATGATAACAACGGCAGCACGGACGATAGTGCCGTCGGGTCCCTCTACCTGCCAGAGTTGGCCATCGTGATGCAGTGTGAGCGCTTGCTGGTGTAGATGTGGGGTGATGCGCGGCTGTTGGTCATGGAGGAGCCAGCGGCAGAGGGCGGGGGGTTCTACCCAGCCCGCTGTGGGGTAGAAGAGTCCACCGCCTGTCTGTCTCATGCCGCTGTGGTGGGTGGCGCGGGCGGCATCACAAAACTCAATGATCTGCTCTGGCAGCAGTAGCTGTTTTAGCCGTGCCTGTGTTGCCTCATCCTCAAACTGAAATACGCCGCTGGGGTGCCAGGGCAGTGTGGCATCTTGTGCCTTCAGTCTGTTTAGCCAGTGGCTGGTATATAAAAAGGCGCTGAGGTAGAACTGGCCGTCGCTGCCCATGTCGGCGGTGAGGCGTGGCAGCACTATGCCACTGGGGTTGCCGGAGGCCTCTTGCGCCAGTTGGAGGTGGCGTTCGATCAGCGTCACCTGCCAGTGTCGTCTGGCCAGGGCGTGGCTGATCGATGTGCCGGCCAGCCCGCCACCGATGACGATGGCCTCTTTTGTTGTGGTGTCGGGGGTCGGGTGCCGGAACCATGGGGGTGTGGCTGTACGCCCATCCCCTGGACTCTTTTTGGGCGGCGTGGAGATAATCCGCTGGCCGCAGAGCATGTCGCGTTTACGGCCAAAGCCGGTGACGGTTTTCACCTCAAAGCCCGCCTCTTTTAACCCCCGTCGCACGTTGCCTGCTGCTGTGAAAGTGGCAAAGCTGCCACCTGCTGGGGTGAGTCTGGCGATCTGTTGGAAGAGTGTCTCACTCCACATCTGTGGGTTTTTGCTGGGGGCGAAGCCGTCGAGAAACCAGGCGTCGACGGTGGTATTGAGTTCACTGAACAGCTCTGCCGCATCGCCAAACAGGAGTGTCAGGGTGACCCGGCCATTAAAAAAGTCGCGCCGATGCAGGCCGTAGACCAGCGCCGGGTAATCGTCGAGCAGTGCTTCGCTGATGGTATTGAACTGTGGCCATGGGCTGTGCGCCCGCCGTAGGTCGGTAGGTGTCAGCGGATGTTTTTCTACGGAAATGTACTGGAGTTGGCCATCTGCCGGGGCCGTTTTCAGCCAGAGATCAACGGCGCAGAGAAAATTTAATCCGCTGCCAAAGCCGGTTTCAGCAACGGTGAACGTCTTTGCCGCCTGCCAGCGCTGGGGCAGCTGGTTGCTCTGCAGGAAGACATGCTCGGTCTCGGCAATGCCACCATCGCTGGAAAAATAGATGTCGGCATGCTCACGGCTTAACGGGGCATTGCCGTGCCAGTCGAGCTGGGCGGGCATGATGGGGTGGTAACGCGCCATGGTTTAGCGCTGTTATGTGCCGAGTGCCAGGCTCTTTGCCACCATGCGCCGGATAGAGTCGTCCGGGGCAAGGTTGAGAATCTCCGTTAATGGGACCCACGCCAGCTGGTTTGACTCTTCGCTAATCACCAGCGGGGTGTGGCGGTCGGCCTCAAGCAGGAATCGTACATCATAATGGTAGTGGTCCGGCTCACCCTTGCGGGCGGGGATGAGATGTACATCGACATCAAAAATCAGCTCCGATACCGGGCGCAGCCCGCTCAGACCAGACTCCTCCACCCCTTCGCGCAGTGCGACGTTGAGTGTATTGGCATCACCATCGGAGTGGCCACCCAGCTGTAACCAGCGGTCGAGTTTACGATGGTGGGTGAGCAGGGCGTGGCTGCGGTCGCGGTCAATGATCCAGGCGGACCCGGTGATGTGGCCAATCTGTAAGGTGCGCTCAAAACAGTTATCGTATTGGGCAACAAAGTCGGTGATCTGGGCCAACATGCCTGCTTCGCTGGCATCATAAGGGGTGTGCTGGGCGAGTTTTTGGGTTAGAAACTGACGGTGCATATGAGGTGGCTCCTGTTACGATGCGGGCAGTTTATCACGCCGTTATGTGAGCCATTTGGGTGGTTAACTTGATGGCGCAAACCCCGGTCTTATTCATAATGAATAACTCCTGGCATTTCCGTGATGAAATATTTTCTTGATGGAAAGTGTCGTCTGGCGGGTACAATGGCCAGCTCAGTTGACCATCAGGGCAGCTGGTTATTTGAAATCGAAAAGTGAAGTGAGGTTTTTCATGGTTATTTTTACCACCAACTATGGTGACATCAAGATTGAGATGCTGGCCGATGACGCGCCAATCACGGTCAAGAATTTTTTGCAGTATGTTGATGATGGTTTTTTTGAAGGCACCATCTTTCATCGTGTGATCCCAGGGTTCATGATTCAGGGCGGTGGTTTTACTGAAACAATGGAACAGAAAAAGACCCGTGATCCCATTAAAAATGAGGCCGACAATGGTCTGAAAAACCTGCGTGGCACCCTCTCTATGGCCCGTACACAGGCGGTAGAGAGTGCTACTACGCAGTTTTTTATTAACGTTGCGGATAACGACTTCCTCGACCATGGCAGCCGTGATTTTGGGTATGCGGTGTTTGCCAGGGTGAGTGAAGGCATGGATGTGGTTGACCGTATTGTTAAGGTTGCAACAGGTAGCCAGGGTGGGCATCAGAATGTGCCTGTTGATGCGGTGGTTATTCTCAGCGCCAAACGCGCTGATTGAGCGGATGGGGGTAAGCGGTGCCACAGGGTAGAAAAAATCCGCTGTCAGCTGGGGTAGTGGTCGTTCGTCGTATTCACGACGAATGGCACTACCTGCTGTTGTGCTCGTTTCAATACTGGGACTTTCCCAAGGGGTTGGTCGAGGCAGGGGAGTTACCTCTGGCGGCGGCACAACGGGAGGTGGCTGAAGAGAGCGCACTCACCAATCTGCAGTTTCACTGGGGGGTGGACTATTGCGAGACGCCCCCTTACGGGCAGTATAGAAAAATTGCCCGTTACTATCTGGCAGAGTCCCCTGAGGGGAGGGTTGAACTGCTGGTAAACCCGGAGCTGGGCCTGCCTGAGCATGACGAGTTTTGCTGGGTTGATCAGGCACGGGCCGAGACGCTGCTGGCACCCCGTGTGCAGCCTGTTTTGCGCTGGGCAGCGGCCCTTCTGAGCGGGCAATCCGCTTGAACTGATAATGGGCTGTGATCTTGGTTTTGTCCGGGTCCTACCCATTTTTCTGTATGGTTTGTGCCCGTGGTTCGTGACCATTTTTCGCTATATAAAATGTTTCTGTGGCTTTACAATCACTTTTACTCTTCTGCAGTCTGTGCGTTGATAAAACGGCATTAAAACAAACACCAATAACAGGGAGATAGTTAAATGCGTGTTGCTATCGTTGAGGATGATCTTGATCAGGCCAAGCTGTTGGGCGTCTGGTTAGAGGATGTTGGCTATGAGTGCTTCTATTATGTCAATGGTGCCGCGATTATTGATGCGTTGCAAAAGGAGCGTTTTGATCTGGTACTGCTTGACTGGTTGCTGCCTGATATTAATGGCGACAAAGTATTGATGTGGATTCGCGAGCAGATGGATTGGCGGGTACCGGTTATTTTTGTCACCCAGCGTGATGATGAGGTGGATATTGCCTACGCACTGGATAATGGTGCCGATGATTATGTGCTTAAGCCCATCAAACCACTCGAACTTAAGGCCCGTATTCAGGCGTTAACGCGGCGTATAGGGGGGGTAGATAAAACCCGTCGGCAGTTTGAGTTGGGGATTTACCGTTTTGACCTCGATAGCCATCAGGTGTTTGTAAACAATGAAGCTGCCGGATTGACCCAGCGCGAGTTTGAACTGGCGCTCTTTTTCTTCCGTAACGTTGGCCGTCTGTTGACCCGTGCCCACCTGCTGGAGAGTGTTTGGGGCCATACTGCCGAGATCAATACCCGGACGCTGGATACCCATGTCAGCCGGTTGCGTAAAAAACTGCTGTTTGATGGCGAAAGTGCCTGGCAATTAAAATCGATCTACCATCATGGTTACCGTCTTGAGGATCTCTCCTGATCAATTGGTGGAGATGATTGTTTAGAGATGCCGCACCGCCTGGGTGCGGTTACAATAGCACCATGAGACTCCCCATTCACGAAGTACTGCCTGAACTGCTGCAGGCGCTTAAACGCTTTCCCAACGTTGTGCTGCAAGCCCCGCCTGGTGCCGGTAAAACGACCGTTGTGCCACTGGCGTTGCTGGACGAGCCGTGGTTGCAGGGGCGTAAAATCCTGCTCCTTGAACCTCGTCGTCTGGCGGCGCGGGCGGCGGCACGTTTTATGGCGCACAGCCTTGGTGAGCCGGTGGGGCAGACGGTGGGCTATCGTGTGCGTATGGAGCGCTGTGTGGGCCCCGCTACCCGCATAGAGGTGGTGACCGAAGGGGTGCTGACACGGATGCTGCAGCACGACCCGGCGCTTGAATCCTATGGTCTGGTGATGTTTGATGAGTTCCACGAACGCAGCCTACAGGCGGACCTGGGTCTGGCCCTCTGTCTTGAGAGCCAGGGTGTCTTGCGGGATGACCTGAAACTGTTGGTGATGTCGGCCACACTCGATGGTGAGGCGGTGGCACAGCTATTGGGTGACGCGCCGCTGGTAAGCAGTCAGGGGCGTGCCTTTCCGGTGGCTCTGCACTATGTGAGTGGTTCTGGGCGTGGTCGCCAGGCCGATAGCCAGAGCGAGCTGCTGGCCGTCACCCTGCGGGCACTGCGGGAAGAGTCGGGCAGCCTGCTGGTCTTTCTGCCAGGGGCAGGTGAGATCCGCCGTATGGAGCAGGCGCTGCTGGCCCATGGTTTGGGGGAGGGGGTGGTGATTGCGCCGCTGTACGGCAACCTCAGTGGTGCGGAGCAGGACCGGGCCATCGCCCCGGCTCCCGCCGGACAACGTAAGATCGTACTTGCCACCAATATTGCCGAGACCAGCCTGACCATCGAAGGTGTGCGGATCGTCATCGATAGCGGCTTGATGCGGGAGCCACGGTTTGATCCCGGTAGTGGCATGACACGGCTGCATACCCTTACCCTCTCACAGGCAGCGGCGGCGCAACGGGCCGGGCGTGCCGGACGTACCGAGCCGGGGGTCTGTTATCGGCTCTGGTCAGCCGGGCAACATCTAATCCCCTTTGATCTGCCTGAGATTGCCCATGCCGACCTTGCACCACTGGCGCTGGAGTTGGCGCAGTGGGGGGTGGTGGATGTGGCGACACTACGCTGGCTGACAGCGCCACCGCTGGCGGCGTTGGCACAGGCGCGTGAACTGCTGCAGCGGCTGGGTGCCCTGAATGAAAAAGGGCTGATCAGTGAACATGGTCGCGAGATGGCCGAGTTACCCATGCATCCCCGCCTTGCCCACATGATCCTGAAGGGCAAGGCCGTGGGCATTGGCGCGCTGGCGTGTGAGTTGGCGGCGCTGCTGAGTGAGCGTGACATCCTGCGTAATGCCCGTAACGATGCCGATCTTTACAGTCGCTTTCGGGCCATGCGTAGTGGGGGTGACGGGGTTGATCGTGGTGCGCTTAAGCGGTTGCAGCAGATGGCACGGCAGTGGCAGGTACAGCTAGGTCTCAAACCTGATGGGCGCGATAGACTGCATCTGTTAGGGCTGTTGCTGGCCTGGGCCTACCCCGATCGTATCGGTCAGCGCCGTGAGGGTGGTGGTGGGCGATACCTGTTGAGCAATGGTCGTGGCGCGCTGCTGTCGGAAGCGGACCCATTGGCGCGCTCACCGTTTATTGTTGCCGCACAGCTTGAAGGTGGGGAGGGCAGTGCCCGTATCTATCTTGCCGCCAGCGTGGAGCGGTCGCAGCTTGAAGAGCACTTTACTGGGCAGATAAAAACAGTCGAACAGGTTGAGTGGGATACACGGGAAAGACGTGTCCGTGCCAGCAGACGGGTGCAGCTGGGTGCGTTGATGCTGGACGAGCGGACACTGGATCGCCCCGATCCAGCACAGATTAATTGCGCCATGATTGCCGGAATCCGTGAGATGGGGCTCAGCTGTCTGCCCTGGAACAGAACGAGCGAGGGGTGGCTGCAGCGGGTCAGATTGTTGCACCGCCACGCCCCCAGTGACTGGCCAGACGTGACGGAGGCGGCGCTGCTGTTGGGGCTGGACACGTGGCTGGCACCGTTTTTGACAGGTATGAGTCGTAGCGACCATCTACAGCGGCTGGATTTAATGGCGGCGCTCACTGCGCTTCTGCCGTGGGATCAGCAGCGTCAGCTCGATATTCAGGCCCCCACCCATATCACCGTGCCGACCGGTTCATCCGTCGCGCTCGACTATAGTAACGATCCCCCCATACTGGCGGTCCGTCTGCAGGAGATGTTTGGTGCCACAGAGACACCATTGATTGCCAATGGCAAGGTGGCTCTGTTACTGCACCTGCTCTCACCGGCGCGACGTCCGGCACAGGTGACACAGGATCTGGCAGGCTTCTGGCGCAGCAGTTATTTTGAGGTAAAAAAAGAGCTGAAGGGACGCTATCCAAAACACTACTGGCCCGATGATCCACTGCAGGCTGAGCCGACACGACGTATCAAGTCAGCTCCAAAAATGTAATCAGGTAATTGTGGCAGGCAATAAAAAAGCCCGCGTGTGCGGGCTTTTTGTATAAACCGGTGAAGGTTTACTCTTGTGGAACGACGTTGGTTGCCTGAACCCCTTTTGCACCTTTTTCGGTTTCAAAAGAGACTTTCTGACCCTCTGCAAGAGATTTGAAACCACCGCTTTGAATAGCAGAGAAATGTACAAATACATCATCGCCGCCTTCAGCTGGAGTGATAAAGCCAAAACCCTTGCTGTCGTTAAACCACTTTACAGTACCTGTTGCCATAATCTATTACCTCAAAACACTATTTCAATTACAAAGCCAGAACAAACAGGTACTGAGTTCAAATTTCATAGAAACAACCAGAGTTCCACAAAAAAATAGACGCTACCAATACCTGCAGCTTTTGCAGTATAGACAGGTTGGTAATGGGAATACAAGCTTTTGCAAGTGGGCGGTTCCCAAAAACAGGCAGTCATAAAGTTGAAATAAAAATGGTGGCTATTTTTATTGGGAATGGTGGCTTCATTCTGGACGCCAGCCACCGTCAAAATTATTTAGATCATCTGCATGCAGACGACCATTGATGTACAAGTCGTTTAATGTTTTGCGGCTGATGGTCTGTTCGCCGTGGTACTGCCATTTGCCAGCAATGACCAGCTCAAACAGTGTGACCATAATGTCGTCCAGACGAATGGTGTACTCCTGGGCCAGACGGGTGAAATCGGCCATTGTCAGATCGGCCCCTTTTATTTCAAACTCTTCACGTGCCAGATTGGCCAGTGCCACATCCCAGTTTGGTGTATCAACAGTCTCAGTCATTTACAGTCCCCGTATGGTTGTTCAGTTTAGGTTGATTGGGTGTTCCGCATTTTGATTCAATGATGTCGGCAATGTTGCAAGAAGCTGAATCACCGTTGTGTTCAATATTGGGACACCTGATAACCCTGCCTCTTAAGTAGTGCAATAATACCTTCATTACCGGTTAAATGCCCGGCCCCTACAACAACAAAATAGTGGCCGCCTTGATTGGCCAGTCCGTTTAATACCTTTGTCATGGAATGGTTTCTATCGGTGATTATAAGTTGATTCAGGCGTGCTGCATGGGCATCGTTTGGCGTGCTTTCATCGATCAGTGCCTGGAGCGCCTCGGCATCGCCGTTTTTCCAAGCGTGCAGCATACCCTCAAAAAAAGTTTTGCCATTTTTTAGTTCACGCAGAGTCTCTTCCAGCATGGCCACCTGTGCTTGCGGTGTGAGTTGCTCAAACAGGCTCAGCTGCCACTCCAGGCTTTCAAGTTCGACAATCTTTTTTTGTCCTTGAGCCTGTTTCAGGAAATGGTTATCAATGCCCAGTGCTTCGCTGTAGCCAAAGTGGTTAAGGGCCAGCGAGGTGAGTGTCATGGATGCAAACCAGGGTTTCTGTTGATTCAGCATTTCAACAGGTATGTTGAGGGTGCGGGCGGCCGCTGTTAGCTGTTGCCATGTGGTGGCATTTAACTCTTTTTGTAGGGTTGAACCATCGTGGTAGAGCGCTTTTTCAGTGATGAGCTGGGCGGTGGATAGTGGATCGACATCTAGAATATTGGCCTCGACCACCAGGGTGTCGGCGCGGTTAAAAGTGGTGCTAATGATGGTTGGGAGTGGGTACATGGAGGGGGTGCCAAAATGGATCGAACCCAACAGGTAGAGCGTCCCTTTTCCAGCGCTGGCTTGCCATAAAAACGGACGCTCTTTTTTAATTTGATTGAGCGGCGCGGTAGCCGTTTGGCCCTGACAGGGGCGATCCTGAAATGTGCTGCTGCCGTTTGCACTGGCACAGCGATAGACCTCCGCCTGTGATATCCCGCTAAATAGAGCGGTTAACAGTAGTAGCCCAATGGTGATGATTGTGTGTGCCATCTGCCCGTATCTCTCCTTGATCATGAGCGGTTGTTTGGATGGGGTGCCTGTTGTCACAAACGGTTAAAAGCTCTACCGTGGAACGGACAATACTAGAGATTGATGAAGCCAGCCTTATCTGGAGATATAAAAAAGCCCCGTTAGGGGCTTTTACAGAGCGGAGCAGGTATGAAGGTGCATTGTTGCAACACCGCGAATGGATTAGCCCGCTTTGTAAATCATCAGGAGTGGCAGCAACATTAAGGCCAAACCGCCAGCGATGCTGACAAAGCTGGTGACCAAAATGGAGGCAATGCCTACAATTGCTGCACCCAGTGCTAAAAATGGATTGTTTTTATTGCTGTTCATACAGTTACTCCCCTTACGGTTGATGTCGTGTGACACCGCTTACAGGTCTCTCCCAAAACATATAAGTGGCTTTTTTGGTAGTCCCGCGCCAACCATTCTTGTGGTGGACGGGCCGTCTACAGTAATCAAACTTTCCCGACCGTGCAAGTGTGAAATTACCCCTCCATTTTGAAGGGGAAATGTAGAGGGCCCGGAACGCTGTTCCGGGCCTGATAAGGGCTAGCTGGGCAGTACCCAGAGTCGGGAGTGTGGGCTGGGTTCGACCACCGGGAGTTTTTCGAGGACACGGTTATCGCTGCCGCAGATGAGGGTGACTACCCCCTCCTGTGCATTGGAGGCAAAGGCCAGCACTGTTTTATCACTCTGCTGTACAAAGTCGAGGGTGCCGGTGGGGGCACCAAGACGCAGCTCTTGTTCCAGTTTTAGCTCTGGCAATTGGGTCAGATCAAAGATTAACAGCGCATCGGCCTTGATGTTTTTGAGCTGTTCGTCACTGCCGGCGGTGGCGGTGGTGAGGTAGAGTTTGCTGCCTTCCGGGTTGAAAAAATATTTGCTGATATAGATGTCGGGCAGCTCCAGCCGGCTGACAACCTCCAGGGTGGTGACGTCGAGCACGGCCAGTTTGGCGATGACGTGGTGGGCGTCGGACTTGCGATCTGCACCACGGCCAATCAGATAGCGACCACAGGGGCTCATAAACAGGTTGCTGAAACCCTTGAAGGGGATGCGCTGTTCGATGGTGTTGCTCTGTGGATCGATGACGGCGATGGTACCGTAGCCGTTGTTGAGGTTGTAGACCTTGCCGGTCACCTTTGAATACGACAGACCATGAGGGAAGGCGTTGTTGGGGATCTGTGGCTGCTCAAAACCATCTTTCTCTGGTTCGCAGAGGTTGATGGTGGTGATGACCTGGAGATAGCTGGCGCTGTTTTCAGGGTCGTTGCCGATGACGGAGATGGTGCCATCGGTGAGGCTGCTGACGTAGGCCTGTTTGGGGACGTCAGGCAGGGTGGCGCTGGGGTAGCTAAAGTGTGCCTGGTGGTGGCCACGGCCCACACAGATGGTTTTGATGTGGCGGGCGGTGGCCTGGCTGCTGTTTTCCACGATGGTGACTGAGGAGCCGTTGGTGCCGCAGTTGACGGTGTCGTTGCCGTTCTCTTTGTCACCATCGTTCATGAACCAGTCGCGGTTGGAGCTCGGGTCGGGGTAGATGTGGGCGGCAAAGGCATCGGGAATAAAAGAGTTGGCGAGGGTGATGGCCTTATTTTGTGGCTCCAGGGTGATGAACTGGTGATCTGCTGTTAGCCCGATCAGGATCGGTTTGAGCAGTTTTGTCTGGCCACTTTCAGGGCCGTTTTCCAGGGGGGTGATGGTGGTCTTCCCCGCTTTGCGACGGACAACCGTGAGGGTGGCGGTCTGGCGGTCACCGGCGTAATAGGCCAACGCAAAATCGATATTTTTGTTTTCTGGTACGCTCATCTTCCTGCCTCTGATCTGTAAAACACGTGTGAATAGGGTTGTAATGGGGCTATTCTGCCGTCGTTACAACCTCTTGTATGAGGACCCAGGGGGCGACCACAACGGTCCAGAAGTCCGGCTGGCGTTCAACCCAGTCTCGGGCATCGTCGAGGGTTGGGTGGCCAATTTGCCCCGCTTCCATCCATGTTGCCACGGCGGGTTTATCATCTTGAATGATCTGTGTGGCGGCTTCAATCAAGTCTAAATTGGTGGCGACCTTGATGACGACACCCCGTGCGAAGTGGCGCTCCAGTTCAGGCCACGCCAGTCGTGCGGTCTCAGCATTGAGGCGGATACGCAGTGTTTCTTTTGATTCATCCATGGTGATCTACGCTCTGTTGAATAGTCTGCAGGTCGATATATCGCCACAAACGAGCGTTGCGGAGATTTGTCCGAGTGGATTTGTATTGTTAGCCATTTTTTATGTCAACGGCCAAAACCATATTTCCTTGGATGAAAAATAACATGCAGAGTTACAGACCTGTACAGCATTGGACGTTTCTATCAAGTCAATGTGACCACCACCATAACCTGTTACCTTCCAGAATAAGACCACACCTTTTTTTCCACTCAGTCGTACAACGGCATTACTAGGACTGATCAGTTCTGGTCTCCCAAACAATTGTGGCTTTGCTAGCTGATCAGCCAAAAGTTTTGCACCCGGCTCAATCATTCTTCCTTTATTTGGTCCATCTTTAATTTTTAACCGGCCAGAAAAGTTCATGCCAGACTTTGTTAGGGCAAGACTCATTCTGACTGCGCAGGTGTTTACATAACCCGGGTTTTGCTTTTTCAACTCTTCAATATCATATCCGATTAGCTTATATATCTCTTCACCGCTCATGAAGTTTGAATTGTGTTTGTTTGATGAATAGTGATTAGCTTTAAGCGCCATAAAGGGAGGTTTCACTTGATACTCCTGCATGGAAATTGTTTTCGGAGGATTTTTTTAATTACAGTTGCTGCTCGCTCATTAAGCTGATTATCTGTAAGTTTTCTAAATTCTACAAAAATTGTTTCGTCAATAGTTATGGTTTTATATGTTTTATAGTCACACCACTCATTTCCTTCTGTTGCATCAAGAACCCCTAGCAAATAAAGCTCTGCGTATCTTCTTTCTTCTACAGAGCCACTCATTGAAGTATTAAAATAATCTCTTGCTGTGAGATTTGTATTTTCAATAATGATACTTTGGGTTGAATGCAAGGGCTTCGTAAAATTCGCACTGTAAGTATTAGCGTACGATACGGTAATAACAAACACTCCAAACACAATAAATGATGCTTTTTTTATAATGCTCGGTAGTAAATCAATAATGAATTTTGACATAAAACCTCCGCGGTTAAAATTTATTGGGATGGCTAACGCGCTAATGGTGCGGTATCCCGGCCCACAGGTTGTGATTACGGGTTGTTCTGACTCATAAGTAGAGAGGCGCGATCGGCGGCCTGATTCAGGGCCGAGATCATGGCGTTCCCCAGTAGCTGCACGCCCCAGCGGTAGCTGCTGCTTTCGCACTGTTTGATGTGGGTCTCCAACTCCTGGTCTGAGAGGTTGCGGAAGGTGTAGAGGTAGGTCAGCTGGGTGCCCTCCCTGTACGCACCATTGAACGAGTCGCGCACCTCTTTCACCATCTTATCCATCTCGCTGCTGCCTACCCGCATATCCTCCTCCATCACGGGATTGATGGCAGTGAACACCGCCTTAAAAAAGGCCGCCTGCATATCCACGCCAAAGTCGGTGATGCGGGTTGCTTTGTCGAGCCGTGCGATCTGTTTCAGTCGCGCCGCTGATGCCGGTTTGGTTTTGAGTGTCGCTGCAAAGGCGTTGAAGTCATCGCGGCTTTCCGGTGCGTTACTGGTGCGTTCCAGTTCGGCAATCTTTTTTGAAAGTGGTGACCGTAGCTGTTTTAGATAGGCGGCTCCCTGCTTGGGGTCGTAATGGGCCTGGATCAGCGCCAGTACATCTTTGCGAACAGCGGCGCTGGCAAAGGCCTGGTTGAAGGCTTGGCTCAAGGCCGAGTTGACCTTTGGCTCCAGCGCACCACTGCTCTGTTTCAGGGTGTTGTGGGCAAACTGTGGCACATGCTCCACCAATTTATCAAACCCGGTTTCGGTCATGATGGCGTTGATTTCACTGCTACGTTCAGCAGCCTGGGCCAGTGACAGGGAGGCGAGGCAGAGCAGTAGGGCGGTCTGGATCAGGGTTCTTGCTTTAATCATGGTTAACCATCTGTTGTGTGGGTTGAAGGGGCGGACGCTCAGGTCCGCCGTAGGGGTTGTTATCAGGCACCGTGGAATTCAGGTTTGTCCCAGAAGGCAAAGCTGAACTCTTCGATGCTCTCTTTGCAAAGGGTGATGGTTTCCATCACTTCATGGCTATCGCCGTCAATCACCGCCAGCGTGCCCTGGGTCAGGTTGGGGATGAGGATGATCGGTGACGCCTGCTGCTGTTGCAGGAAGGCGATGGGGCGACGACCGGCGGCACACGGCTCCAGCTTGATCTCATGGATCAGGGTCAGTGCAGGCAGCTTGGTGCTGTCATAAACCTGGACGATATCGTTGTGCAGGTTCTCCAGCTGAACCCCCTTGCCGGTAGAGGCACCGGTGACATAAAGACGATCACCCGTGAGGTTGAAGCGGTAGACGCTAGGGTAGAAGTCCTGGATGTCGAGGGCGGTACTGAGTTCGGTCTTGGTGACATCCAGGACACTCAAGCGGCCGATGACATGGTCAGGGTCTGCCTTGCGGTCTGCCCCCTTGCCAATCAAAAACTTACCACAACGGCTCAGGAGCAGATTACTGCTGAGTGGCATGGGTACAGTGCGCTCCACCTCGAAGGTCAGCGGATCAATCACCGCTACGCTGTTATAGCCGTTGTTGAGGTTGTAAACCTTGCCAGTGACCGGCGAGAACTCCATGCCATGGGGGAAGGCGTTGTTGGGTACACCCGCAGCCCCCTCTTTTTCAAAACGGGGATCAAATAGATTAATGGTGGTAATCACCTTAAGGAAGGTGATGGCATCGCTGGGGTCATTGCCGACAATCGATAGGGTGCCATCCTCCAGATTGCTGATAAAGGCGCGGTGTGGAATCTGGCTATTGCCGGGAGTAGGGCGGGTAAAGGCAGAGACGTGGTGACCACGTCCGACCAACAGCGTCTCCAGTACCTCACCAGTGCCATTGGTCTTGGAGGCGACAGTCACCGTCGCGCCATTGTCACCACAGTTCAGGGTATCGTTGCCATTCTCATCACCGTCGTTGCTGTACCAGAGACGCACTGAGCCGGGATCGCGGTAGGCGTAGTTAAAGCGGCAGTCGCTCTCTACCTGTTTGCTGGCGGTGACTGTTTTGGTCACAGGGTCCAGAATCAGGGCGCAACCCTCTGAATTGACACCAAGAAAGACCGAACGGCGGTTAAAATCACCGCCCTTGGCTGGGGCGCTGGCAAGGGTGGTGACACTGCTTTTGCCGCCTTGACGCTGCACAATCACAACCGCACCAGTGTGGTTGCCATAATCCAGATGGCAGGCGATGTTCCAGTCGATGGCCGATGTATCCATGGTTGATCTTATCCTTCAGAAGCGGGCTAAAAGTGGCTTTATGATAGCAAGGTTTGGCGTGGCTATCTTCAAATAGTCTATAGTCCCTATGCTATTGGTGATACCCAAATGTGAAGTGCAGGGGATTGTTGAAATTTAACCAGGACGTGTGAAAGACCATGCAAAAAGCGGAACCCCAACCAGCGAAAGTACAAAACCAACCGGCCTCCCAGCAGAGGGGCGGCGGGGTGGCCGACTCCCCACAGGCTGAACAGATCGCGCAACTTGAGGCGATGGTTGCAGCCAGTTCACATCAGGCAGCGTTGCAGAAGATGGCGGACGGGATGCATAACAGCCTGCGCCAACGGACGGCGCAAAACTTTTTAGAAGGCATCAACAACTCCCCGAAGATGGTGGCGCAACGCATGCGGCATGAGCAGATGTTCGGTGTGGCGCAGCTGGAGAAACAGGCCGAGGCCAAACCCAACAATACGGGGCTGCCGGATAACCTCAAATCCGGCATCGAGAACCTCTCCGGGATGTCGATGGACAACGTCAAGGTTCACTACAACTCGGACCAGCCCGCGCAACTCAACGCCCTGGCCTACGCGCAAGGCAGTGACATCCACCTCGCGCCGGGGCAGGAGCAGCATCTGCCGCATGAGGCGTGGCATGTCGTCCAGCAGGCGCAGGGTCGGGTGCAGCCGACGATGCAGATGAAGGAAGGTATGCTGGTCAATGATGACAAGGGGCTGGAGCATGAGGCGGATGTGATGGGGGCGAGGGCGTTGGAATCTGCCGCGCAGCGGGTGACAAAATCGCCCGCTGAGATTGATGTTGCAGCCGGGCCTGTGATGCAGCGCTATGTGGAGGTCGGGGGCGGGGTGAGTCTTTCGGAGAACAGTGTTTTTGCCGTGAGAGGCGAGGGCAAGGGCAACGAACTGTTTGTGAAAGCGGGTACGCCATTGCCGGCATTCCAGCATGTTGCGTTGCAGGAAGGCGGCGACACGCTAAAGGTGTCCGGCGTCACGCTTGTCAAGGTGGATGCAGAGTATGAGAACGAAGACGAGTTAGCAAAGATGTATTGCGGAAAGTTTTCCGAGATGGTGACCGGGGTTAAGGAAAGCGAGGAAAATGAGACGGCGACGTCCGGTAGAAGTCTCTATGTAGATAGCCTATACGATCTTGAAGGCGACTATGATGGGGCGTGGCAGAATCACTTCGCGCCGGTGGTTGTCGCCGATGGGTCTGATCGCGGCACCTTGGAGACGGCGGTCGGCATAGACTATATCTGGCACGGGATTTACGGCAAGAGTCGCGGGCAATCGTTCCGATATAAGACCGCCGTGGCGGATGTGGCGCTTCAACTCAGTCGTCAACGTGTGAGTCCGGAACAGGCGCGTGAGGTGTTGGGTTATCTCGCACTCTACGTCAAGGATGGCATTCCAGATAAAGAGTCGATAACGCCACAAATTCTGGATGAGGTGCTGAAGATTGAGACGGCGCTGAAAAGTCTTGTCGAGATAGGGTTCAAGGAACCCAAAACAACGGAACTGGGGTCAGCCAAGGAGGCGCGTGAAAAGAGAGAGGGGGAGGAGCGCAAGAAGCGCTATCTGGGTATCGTGGATGACATTAGCCAAGGCAAGCCCGGCTGGGAAGATCAAGTGAAGCAAGTGCACAAGTACACGATGCGCGCTCTGATCAGTGAGGCCCTCACGGCGAAGGATTTGACTGAGGATCAGGTGCTCAGGTTGCAGCAGGCCATGGGCATGGTTCAGGAGTCAATGTCGAACTCTAGTATAAGTTCGCGTCCGGAAAGTTCAGGTCTCTCAGGCCTGCAGGTTCTTGGCGGTCTGTCCATTTTGGCGATTGTAGGGGGGCTCTTGTACTACGCGAAATATAAGAGGAGCTAAGATGCTGGGCTGGAGTTGATTTTTGTCTGTCATAAATTCCCGCAAGGTAGTCCAGTGGCATGTACAGGGCAGCTGCTTAAAGGATTATTGAAATTTAATAAGGACGTGTGAAAAAGCCATGCAAAAAGCGGAACCCCAACCAGCGAAAGTACAAAACCAACCGGCCTCCCAGCAGAGGGGCGGCGGGGTGGCCGACTCCCCACAGGCTGAACAGATCGCGCAACTTGAGGCGATGGTTGCAGCCAGTTCACATCAGGCAGCGTTGCAGAAGATGGCGGACGGGATGCATAACAGCCTGCGCCAACGGACGGCGCAAAACTTTTTAGAAGGCATCAACAACTCCCCGAAGATGGTGGCGCAACGCATGCGGCATGAGCAGATGTTCGGTGTGGCGCAGCTGGAGAAACAGGCCGAGGCCAAACCCAACAATACGGGGCTGCCGGATAACCTCAAATCCGGCATCGAGAACCTCTCCGGGATGTCGATGGACAACGTCAAGGTTCACTACAACTCGGACCAGCCCGCGCAACTCAACGCCCTGGCCTACGCGCAAGGCAGTGACATCCACCTCGCGCCGGGGCAGGAGCAGCATCTGCCGCATGAGGCGTGGCATGTCGTCCAGCAGGCGCAGGGTCGGGTGCAGCCGACGATGCAGATGAAGGAAGGTATGCTGGTCAATGATGACAAGGGGCTGGAGCATGAGGCGGATGTGATGGGGGCCAAGGCGCTATCGCCCGCCGCTCAGCTCAAAGGCGGGCATGCGGAAGAGCGACTCTTGCAAGGAAAACTCGCGCCAGCGCAGCGCCCGGAACTTAAACAGGGTGCATCTGCCTTGAAGGAGACAGCATCGCTACGCAAGCGGTCAGATCAGGCCAATACATTTTGTTGTCTGCAGCGCAAGATCGAGCGCGGAAGCAACACGGGCTGGGGCGGTTTGTGGTGGGTCACTGATGGCAAGGCACTCTGGGGCCAAATCGACAAAGGGTTCAATGTAGATCTATTTGCCCTTCAAACAGATCTGCAAGCGCAGAAACCAACGACTGAAGCCATTGACTCGGTACTTGAGTCGATCAACACTTTCATCAAATTCTGGGATGGCCGCGACCAGATATACTACGCTGCGAATCCTGAACGAAATCAACCGATCAGTGCTGCCGAGCTCGCTGAAAAAATTGATGCGGAACTGACTGGCGGGCGTCAGGCCCTTGAGGCCGCAAAGGAATCGGCATCCATGCGAGAAACAAAAACGGGGCCTTCCGATGTCGCGCTGAAAGAAAAAAAGACACGGGTAAAAAAAGGGAATGCCACAGCTAATCCACGCGTGAGTGGATCAACCAAAGGCGAAGCGAGGGTGACGGATATTCCAGTGTCCATCACTTCGGCTACGAAACAACCAGATGTCTCTCCCACGCGAGTTAACCCCTCGGTCAAGCCTAAAGCGACCACTGTTAAGCCGCCACGAGGACCGTCAGCCAAGGAGCTAGAAGCTGCGCGTCAGGAGGAGCGCAGGCAGGCTAACGCAGTAAAGAAAGCGGAAAACGCGGAACGCCAAACGTCTGTAGCGAATTTCGGGAAGATACTCAGTGAAAAAACAAACTCCCTCATCACATCTGAGAAGATTAACCAATGGCAGACTTGGTCTGGTGAACTAGATACTTTAGTTACGAAGGCTAAGCAGAACCCCAACCTCGAACCGGCGTTGAAGAAGCTCTACGATGAGTGGACCAAGAAGCTCGTAGAGAAACGGGAGGCCAATGAGATCGAACGGCGCGGAACCAAGAAGCAATGGGAAACCTGGACCGGACTCAATGACTACCGCGTGATCGAAAACCTGCCGGGGGCTATATTTACACCAGCGCGCGCGCCTACTCAGGGACCCATGACTGAGCAGGGCGAGGGGCCGGCCGAGCAAAACGAGGCTCCGGCCCCGTTAGAGATTCATGTCACCTACGACACCAATTCGGTGCGGGCACCGACAGACTCAATTAATGGGATGGCTGCCCCCCTATTGGTTGACCACCTGCTTAGCACCTACTCTGTGTGGCAGCGTATTCACGGCTCGCTCGAAACATCTTACGGACCACCTTACCCGCACATTTATTGGGGAGGAGATGATCTTGGCTTAGGCGCAGCGCGTTACTCTCAATGGAATGCAATGCCCGAGGGTTGGTTGCCAGGGCCGGAAGGAGCCGTTGCCAAGACGAAAGTCGAATCGGTGCTGAACGACTATGTCGCCGATAACATCGTGCCGCTTGTGCAATCGCACCTGTCGAGCGTGATGTTTAAAGTCTATGTTTGGCCGATGTTCGCGGAGTTAAATTCGCCCTCCAACAAGGAAGTCGTCAAGTAGATACCGTCCCTACTGCCTGACCAGCACCAACCCCTTACTGCTGGCCTGAAGCTGACTTTTTCCTTCCATAAATTCCAGCAACTGCTCGCCGCCGTGGTGGCGACGCCACCCTTGCAGGATCGGCAGTTCACGTTCGCCCCGTACCAGTTCATCCAGCTCTTTGCGGCTGGTGAGGGTGGTGATGTTGATCTGATACTGCTGGGCGTTGAGTTTCATGATGGCCTGGAGTGCGTCGACCAGCGCATCTTGTGCGCTGTCGAGCCGCTGTGGCAGGTTGAGTTTTGGCCATGACTCTTTGGGCATCGCTTCGGCATCTACTACACACTTGAGCAGTGCCTCGCCCTGTTTGTTGACCAGTGATTCGGGTATGTCGCGCAGTTTTGCCAGTGCTTGCAGGCTTTTGGGGCGCAGCTTGGCGATGTCGAGCAGGGTCTCGTCACCGGCGATGCGGCGGCGCGGCTGATCTTTTTCCATGGCCCGCTCTTCGCGCCAGACGCCCAGTTTTTCCAGTACTGCCAGCTGTAGTCCGCGTAACTTGTTGATCCCTTTGACCCGTAGCCAAGCGCCAGCGGGGTTGGGGCGGTAGCGGTTGATGTCGCTGATCAGGGCGAAGTCGTCATCGAGCCACGCCAGACGCCCCTGTGTTTCCAGCTGTTTGCGCTGCATTGGGTAGAGTTGGGCGAGGTAGCGCACATCATCTTCGGCGTAGCTGATCTGCCGCTCACTGAGTGGCCGCTGTAGCCAGTCGGTGCGGGAGTGGGACTTGTCCAGCTCGACGCCGAGCATCTCCTGTACCAGTGCGGCGTAGCCGATCTGATCGCCCAGCCCTTGCAGGGTGGCGGCGACCTGGGTGTCGTAGAGCGGTGTCGGCAGTTCGTCAAAGAGGTGGTAGAAGACCTCCATATCCTGGCTACAGGCGTGGAATACCTTGGTGGTGTTCGGATCGGCAAAGAGTGTTTTGAGTGGTGCCAGGTCATCAATGGCCAGCGGGTCGATGCAGGCGATGAGTTCGCCGTTGGAGATCTGGATCAGCGCCAGCTGCGGGTAGTAGGTACGTTCACGGACAAACTCGGTATCAACGGCGATGAAGGGGCTGCCGCTGAGCTGCTGGCAGAACTGGGCAAGAGTCTGATGATTATCAATGAAATAGCTAGTCATGGCGATTGAACTGTCCAAAAACCGTCATTCTAACCCACTCTCCCATCAGGGGGAGCCTCTTAGATTTTCTGGAACTGTCTGACCATGGTTTTGAGCTGCGTTGAGAGGCCGGTGAGCTCCTGGCTGATGGTGCTGTTTTCAGCCATGATGGCGACGGACTGTTCGGCCTGATCGCTGATGTGGTCGATGTTGTTTTTGATCTCTGCTGAGGCAGTACTCTGCTGCTCAGAGGCGTTAGCTATCTGCAGGGTCATGCTGGTGATGGTATTGACTGAGGTGGTGATGGTATTGAGGAAGTCGGAGATGGTGGCCGACTGTTTGCTGCTGTGTTGTGCCTTGGCGCAGCTCTGCTCCATCGCCTGGGTGGCGGCCTTGGTACTGGTCTGAACCTGGCCGATCATCTCTTCTATTTCTGCGATGGAGGCCTGGGTGCGGACTGCCAGGGTGCGCACTTCATCGGCAACCACGGCAAAACCACGCCCCTGTTCACCGGCACGGGCTGCTTCGATGGCGGCGTTGAGTGCCAGTAGGTTGGTCTGTTCGGCAATGTTGCGGATGACGTCAAGCACGCCGCTGATCGCCTGGCTGTCATCGCCGAGGCGGTTGATGATTTCGGTGGTGCTGATGATCTCTTCGGTCAGATCATTAATGGCGTCAATGGTACTGGAGACTATGTGGCGTCCTTTGTTGATGTCGCTGTCGGCATCGTGGGTCGCCTTGGCGGTTGCCTGGGCGTTTCTGGCCACCTCCATCACGGCGGCGCTCATCTGGGTGATGGCGCTGGCGGTCTCTTCAATGGAGCGCTGTTGCTCGGCGATGTAGTGACGCGATTTTTGGGCAATGGCGCTGGTGCTGTTGGCAGTGATGTTGAGAACGTCGCTGGAGAAATCAAGTCGGGCGACAACCGCACATAGTTGTGAGCGGACCATTTTTTGCGTCAACATGATTTGGCCAAACTCGTCACTGCGGCCGGTGTAGATATGTTGAGCCAGTGGGTTGTTGATGATCTGGCGAGACTCTTCGACCAGGCTTTTTAGTGGGTTCAACTGCCAGGAGATAAGCCCGCCGCCCAGCACCAGGGTGAGCAGTGCGCCAATTAGAGTGTATTGAGGAGCGGTGAGGGCGGTGAGCAGCAGCGGTAGCAGTGCGATGGTAAAGGCGATATTGAGGCGTACTTTGAATGAGAGTCCTGTACGAAAGGCCTTTTTTTTGTTGTTTATTTTTTTGTAGGCCTCTTCGGCCCGTTTGACCCGTTCGGCAGAGGGCTTGGAACGTACCGACTGGTATTCGTTAACCTGGCCCTTGTCACTGATGGGTGAGACAAAGGCGTCAACCCAATAGTAGTCGCCGTTTTTGCAACGATTTTTAACGATGCCCATCCACGACTGACCATGTTTGGTGGTGTGCCAGAGGTCGGCAAAGGCCTCCGGTGGCATGTCGGGGTGGCGTACCACATTATGGTTTTTGCCTAACAGTTCGTCTTTATCAAAACCGCTGATTTCGAGAAACTCATTATTGAAGGCCGTTACGCTGCCCTTGGCGTCGGTGGTGGAGATCAGGCGGACCTGCTCTCCAAAGTTACGTTCGCGGTTGGTAACAGGTAGATTTGTTTTCATGACGAAGACCTCTGAGTACCCGGTTGGTGCAGACGCTGTTGTTGGTGATGACCTCTCTGAGCATTAGTAACGACAGTGAGCGGGGGAATCTTGAGGGGAGGTGTATGGGGACAATGGGCCGGGCTGCCAAGCGGGCAGCCCGTTGTGATGATATCAGGCGACTCGGTCGTCGGCGATGCTGTATTTAGGGTCTTCCGTGGCGTTGCCTTCTACCAGGTCGCCGGCCTTGTTGAGCAGCTCCCGACACTCCGGGCTGAGGTGGCGCAGGTGCAGCCGTTTGCCCGCGTTGATATAACGTTCGGCCACGGCATCGATGGCCTCAATGCCGGAGTGGTCATAGACGCGGGTAGTGCAGAAGTCGATTACCACGTCGTCGGGGTCATTACGCGGATCAAACAGCCCTTTAAAGCTATGGATGGAGCCAAAAAAGAGGGGGCCACTCAGGGTGTAAACCTTGCTGCCCTGTTCGTCGATACGGGTAGTTGCATCCATGCGTTTGGCGGCCTGCCAGGCAAAGGCCAGCGCCGAGACAATGACACCGATAATAACGGCGATGGCCAGATCGGTGACGACAGTCACGCCGGAGACCAGTACCAGCACAAAGGCGTCGGTCCGGGGGATCTTGCCGAGGATACGGAAGCTGGACCATTCAAAGGTGCCGATGACGACGATAAACATGACGCCGATCAGTGCGGCCAGTGGAATTGTTTCGATTAACCCTGAGGCAAAGAGGATAAACCCTAGCAGAAACAGTGCGGCGGAGATGCCGGAGAGGCGGCCACGGCCACCGGAGTTGATGTTGATCATCGACTGGCCAATCATGGCGCAACCGCCCATGCCGCCAAAAAAGCCGGTGACAACGTTGGCTGTCCCCTGGCCGACACACTCTTTATTACCACGGCCACGGCTCTCGGTGATCTCGTCGATCAGTGTCAGGGTCAATAGCGATTCGATGAGTCCGATGGTGGCGAGGATCAGGGCGTAGGGCAGGCAGATCCAGAGTGTCTCCCAGTTCATGGGGACGCTGGGGATGTGGAATTCAGGCAGGCCACCGGCGATGGAGGCCATGTCCCCCACGGTCTGTACATCCAGATTCAGGCCGATCACCAGCAGGCTCACCACCACAATGGCCGCCAGCGATGAGGGGATCGCCTTGGTCAGCTTGGGCAGAAAGTGGATGATGACCATGGTCAGGGCGATCAGTCCGAGCATGAGCCAGAGGGTCGAACCACTGAGCCATCCGCTGTTGCCGTCGCTGGGGGTGGTCTGAAAGTGTTGCACCTGGGAGAGGAAGATCACAATCGCCAATCCGTTTACAAAACCGAGCATGACCGGGTAGGGGACCAGACGGATAAACTTGCCCAGTTTCAGTACGCCCGCCATGATCTGGATGATGCCCATCAAAACCACAGTGGCAAATAGGTACTCAACACCATGTTCCGCCACCAGTGAGACCATGACCACGGCCAGCGCCCCTGTGGCCCCCGAGATCATGCCGGGGCGGCCACCGATGGTGGCGGTAATCAGGCAGACTATAAAGGCGGCGTAGAGTCCTACCAGCGGATCAACACTGGCAACAAAGGCAAAGGCTATCGCTTCGGGTACCAGCGCCAGTGCGACGGTGAGTCCGGAGAGCAAGTCATTTTTAACGTTGGCGGTGGGGCTGGCGTGCGGTTCAAACATCAGGTTACCTTGGTTGGCGCTTCAGAGGGGGCGCATTCTAACAAACATCTGCAAAAACCCCGGTTTGCTGTTCTAACCTGTTGTTTTATAGTCGGTCAGTGGGTCGTCAGCCACCTGGCACTGCGTTATAGTGGAGATGTGAGATGTTGTCTAATCTGATGAAGTGCAAAGGAGAAGAGCATGACAGCCCATATCACCCTGGAGTTTTTTGGTGCAGCCCGTGAAGTGACGGGTTCCTGTTATCTGCTGACCGTCGGCGACAAACGGCTGCTGGTCGATTGCGGCATGATCCAAGGTTCGGCCGCGGATGAGGCGCGCAACGCCAATCCGTTTCCCTTTGACGTACATAAGATCGATGCCGTGGTGCTGACCCACGCCCACATCGACCACTCGGGGCGGCTGCCGCTGCTCTCCAAATCGGGCTACACGGGGCCAATCTACACCCACGCCGCCAGTCGTGACCTCTGCGCCATCATGTTGGTCGACTCCGCCTACCTCAACGAAAAGGAGACTGAGTGGGAGAATCGCAAACGGCAGCGCAAACATCTGCCGCTGCTGGAGCCGCTCTACACCATCGACGATGCACGCGCGGTGATGAACCAGTTTGAGAGTCTTGAATACGATAAACGTAGCGAGATCCTGCCGGGGGTGGCGCTACAGCTGCGTGATGCCGGCCACATCCTTGGCTCGGCCATCGCCGAACTCTGGCTGGAGCACAACGGTGTCAGCCGTAAACTGGTCTTCAGCGGTGACTTGGGCCACCACGGCGCACCGATCTTGCGTGATCCCACCATGGTGGATGAGGCCGACCTGGTGATCATGGAGAGCACCTATGGTAATCGCTTGCACCGCTCCTGGGATGCTACCTGGGCTGAGTTGGAAGAGGTGATCACCAGTGCCAAAAATCAGCGCAGTAATGTATTGATTCCGGCCTTTGCCGTGGGCCGTACCCAGGAGCTGCTCTACGCCTTTAACCGTAACTTCGAGGCGTGGCAGATGGAGCGCTGGAGCATCTTTCTCGACAGCCCAATGGCGATCGAGGCGACCGAGGTCTACACCAAACACAGCAACCTTTACGATAAGGAGGCAGTCGCCTTCGAACGCGCTAACGGCAACCCCTTTATGCCGAGTAATTTGCACATCAGCCGCACAGCGGCGGAGTCGATGAACATCAATACCATCGAGAGCGGCGCCATCATCATTGCTGGTAGCGGCATGTGTACCGGTGGTCGCATCAAACACCATCTCAAACACAACATCTGGCGCCGCGATTGCCACCTGCTGATTGTCGGCTTTCAGGCGCGTGGTACGTTGGGGCGGCAGCTGGTGGATGGCGCTAAACAGATCAATATCTGGGGCGAGACGATCAACGTCGCTGCCCACATCCACACCATTGGTGGTTTCTCTGCCCATGCCGATGGCGAGGGGTTGGTGAAGTGGTACAGCAACTTCCGTGACCATCCACCGGTAGCGCTGGTACATGGTGAGCCGGAGGCGATGGAGGTGCTTGCCAGTCGTGTGCAGGGGCAGGGGGCGCAGCAGGTGTTTCAGCCTGAGCTGGGCAACAAGTTGGATCTGGTGAAGTTAAAGATGCAACCGAAGTAGTGCATCTATATATATGAGGCATCCCGATTGACTCCCCCGCGCCCAAGGCTCTCGCGGGGGAGTCGGCAGGCTTCGCTGTTACTCTTCCATCACACCCCAGCCGTCACTTTCACCATTATGTTTTTCAGCCAGATTGGTAAATGAGAGTTCACGCAGGGTGACCGCTGCATGGCTTGGCACCATCTGAATCGAGCAGCAGAGATCCCAGTCATCCTGAATCTCGTTGTGCTCCAGTGATGTATTGACCACGTCGCTATCAGCGGTCAGCGCTGCCACCATCGCCTCGGCATCTTTTTTGGTGCTGAAGAAGGCAAAAAATTCGATATTACGCGGCTGTGTTAGATCGATGCCCGCTTCGTGCATCTCGCGTAACAGCTCGCCGTTTTCATCTTTGGGAAATTTCATCGGGTTACCTTTGTAGAGTTAAGAGTGGTGGTTGGTTGTTGCCAGCAGCGGTTGCAGCCAGCGTAAATAAAGTTGGTCGGCGTGGTGTTGCAGGGTCGCTATCCGTGCCTCCAGCTGTTCACTCATCTGCGCCCAGGTCTGGATGGTGGGGGTGGCGTGGGCGATGGCATGTGGGTCGAGTTCGGCCCACATGCCATCGCCGCCGTCATCTCCACGTGGCACTGTAGCGCCAGGGTATTGCCGATGACAAAGGCCTGGTGGCGACAGCCCGCACTGCTGAGGATGAGATCGGCGCCGCTGGGCAGGCTGAAGCTCTCGCCGTGCCAGTGAAAGACCGGGAACTGTTGTGGTAGCCCGCTGAGCCATGATTGTGCTGCCGTGCTGTTGTGTTGCATCACATCAAACCAGCCAAACTCTTTTACCGGGTTGGCCTGAATGGTGCCGCCCAGCGCCTTGCTGATGAGCTGGCCACCAAGGCAATGGCCGAGTACCGGCATGTTGCTGGCAACTGCTTGGCGGATTAGTGCCAATTCTGGTTCGATCCACGGTAGGGCATCATTCACACTTATCGGCCCCCCCATAAAGACCAGTGCGCTGGTTTCATCGAGTGACGTGGGAAGGGCCTCGCCAACATCAACGCCAATCACCCGGTAGGGAATCTGCTGGCGTTCCAGAAAGTCACCAAAATAACCGGGTCCTTCTGGGGGTGTGTGGCGGAAGATGTAGATTGGTTTCATGGTGTCGGGGTTGCTGTTGTGAAAGTGGTCATATCCTAGCAGTTGTAGGGTGCGCTGTGCGCACCAGCAATACCCCGGCGGTTATTGGTGCGCACAGCGCACCCTACAGATCGCTTTCGATCCCCTCCAGCTCCTCACTGGCTTCAAGCCAGTCGCCCTCCACCTGATCAAGTGTTTGGGTGGTCTGAATCTGCTGCGCCAATAGCTCTTTGAGTTTGAGCTTGTGGGCCTCGCCGTAGATGGCAGGGTCGGCCAGCTGCGATTCAATGGCATCTTTTTGGGTCTGCAACTTCTCCATCTGCTGCTCCAGTTTTTTCACCTTGTCGCGCAGTGGTTTCAGTTGTAAGCGGCGCTCCGCCTCTAGCCGTTTTTTATCTTTGCGGGCGGCGCTGCTGTTGTCGCCAACACTTTTATCTTCCGCGGGGCTGGTGCGGTTGGCACCGGTGATGAGCTGGCGATAATCATCGAGGTCGCCGTCGTACTCCTGCACCGCGCCATCCTTCACCAGCAGTAGCGTGTCGCAGACGTTGCGCAGCAGGTGGCGGTCGTGGGAGATAACCACCAGTGCGCCTTTGTAATCTTGCAGCGCCATGCCGAGCGCTTCACGCATCTCCAGGTCAAGATGGTTGGTCGGTTCATCGAGCAGCAGCAGATTGGGGCGTTGATAGACCAACAGCGCCAGCGCCAGCCGCGCCTTTTCGCCGCCAGAAAACGGCGCAATAGGCGTGGTGGCCATGTCGCCATTAAAGGCAAAACCACCGATGAAGCTGCGTAGATCCGCGTCGGTGGCTCGCCCTCCTATAGAAGCGTCTAGCCGCAGCAGATGCTGCATCGCACTCGCCTCGGGGTCGAGCTGCTCTAGTTGGTGCTGAGCAAAGTAACCGAGCTTCAGATCCTGGGCGCTGTTGAATTCACCACTGAGTGGTTGGAGCTTGCCGGAGAGCAGTTTGATCAGCGTGGATTTACCCGCGCCGTTGGCGCCGAGCAGGCCGATGCGGTCGCCGCTGCTGATGTGCAGTTTGACGTTGCTGAGGATCGGCTTGTCGCCGTAACCAATGTTCACCTTGTTCAGTTGCAGCAGTTGGCTGGGCAGTTTTTCCGGGTCACGAAAACTGAAATTAAACGGGGAGTCGGCGTGCGCGGCAGCGATCAACTCCATACGTTCCAGCGCTTTGATGCGGCTCTGTGCCTGACGCGCCTTGGTGGCCTGGGCGCGAAAACGGTTGATGTAACTTTGGATGTGGGCCACTTCGCGTTGCTGGCGTTGATAGGCTGACTGCTGCTGCGCCAGCTTTTCGGCACGGCGTCGCTCAAAGGCGGTGTAGTTACCGGTATACATTTCGATCGCCTGCTGTTCGATGTGGGCGATGTGGGTGGTGACGTCGTCAAGAAAATCGCGGTCATGGGAGATCAGCAGCAGCGTGCCGGGATAACTGGTGAGCCACTGTTGCAGCCAGATCACCGCGTCGAGATCAAGGTGGTTGGTTGGCTCATCGAGCAGCAGCAGTTCCGAACGGCACATCAGCGCCTGGGCCAGATTAAGGCGCATGCGCCAGCCGCCGGAAAAGCTGCTCACCGGCAACTCCTCCTGCCCCGGCAAAAAGGCCAGACCGCTCAGCAGCTGTGCCGCCCGGTTGCGCGCCGTGTAACCACCGATGTTCTCCAGCTGCACATGCAGCAGCGCCTGACGGTTGCCGTCGTCATCATGCTCTGCCTGCGCCAGCGCCGCCTCCACATTGCGCAGCTCCTCATCACCGTCGATCACGTAATCGAGCGCGGATTTGCTCAGCGCCGGGGTCTCCTGCGCCACATGGGCGATGGCCAGATTGGGTGGCATCTCAAAGTCGCCGGTGTCGGCGTGCAGCTCTCCGCGCAGCAGCGCAAACAGGCTCGACTTGCCGCAACCATTGACGCCCGTGATACCTACCTTCTCACCGCGATGGATGGTGAAGGTGGCGTCCTGAAAGAGAACGCGGCTACCGCGTCGCAGAGTGCATTGTTTGAAGTTCAGCATGGGCGCGGAGTTTACCACGAAGCTGCTGGCAGGTGACTCCTCTGGAACCCAGTCTGTAGGGTGCGCTATGCGCACGCGGGCCAAACCTATACCATTCCACCATGTCTTACTATCGCCGCCCACAAACTCCGGGAGCCACCTGGTTCTTCACGGTCAATACCTACCGCCGTCAACCAATTCTTACCCATCCGGATGTAATCACCGCCCTGCGTGCCGCGATGCAAAATGTCGGTTATCAACACCCCTTCAAAATCGACGCAATGGTGATTCTGCCGGACCATCTACACATCATCTGGACCTTGCCGCCCGGTGATACAAACTTCGCCATTCGCTGGAGTCTGATCAAACGACAGGTTTCACAAGCATCACGGCACCTGGTCGGTCAGACGCAAAGCGCCTCAAGGACAAAACGGCGTGAGATCGATTTTTGGCAAAGACGCTACTGGGAACACCAGATACGCAATGATGCCGATTTCAGTCGCCATGTGGATTACATCCATTACAACCCGGTCAAACACGGTCACGTTGAACGGCTGATGGATTGGCCCTATTCAACATTTCATCGTTACGTTCGGTTGGGGGTATACCCCGCCGACTGGGCAGGCGGGGGTGTTGACGCGTTGGTGGATGATCTCGGTGAGTGAATAGATGTTCGAGGTTAGTTTCAGATCGTAGGGTGCGCTGTGCGCACGCGTTTTACCTCCGCAGTCCGCGTGCGCATGGCGCACCCTACAGGGCTGAAAGAGAACGCGGCTACCGCGTCTGAGAGTGCTTCAGCATGGGCGCGGAGTTTACCACGAAGGCATTGGGGTTGGCCTGCTTGGAATGGTTGGTGTCTCCGGTGGCGGTTTTTCTCGTTATTTCATTAAAGGGCATGACGCGGGTGACAGAGTATACTTTTGACTCTGGTCTGATTTGATGGGGCAGATGATCCAAATGTGCAGGGAGGGATCTCCTTTTGGTGGTGTGCTACAGCAAGGTTTATGAAAGGCCACAGGTCTGAGGGGATTGAAATGGAATTCGAGGAAGTGATTATCAGAGTCTCTTTTCTGGTTGCGCTCTCGCTGTTCGGATATGTGGTGGGGAAACGGCTGGCACTTAACCCTAAAGACATTTCATCACTGCTGATCTACTTCATCTCCCCAACAGTGATTTTTATCGCAGTCCTTCAAGCACCCGAAGATGGCCATTACTTTAAGTTCTTTTTGGCAGCGTATGTGGTGTGTTGCTTTATGTCGGGATTGGCCCTGTGGGTGGGGCGGTTGATCTGGAAAGATAGCCATGCATTTCTATTTGCGTTTTCTGGAGGGACGGCCAATACCGGCTATTTTGGTCTGCCCATGGCAATTGGGTTGTTTGATAGTGCAGGGGCAGCCATTGCTGTTTTTATTATTCTGGGGGCTAGTCTATATGAGTTTACAGTGGGCTATTTTCTGGTGTCGCGGGGGAGTGGCACTATAAAAAGCAGTCTTCTGAAAATAGCGAAATTGCCTATTATTTATGCGTTTCTTTTAGCGGTTATGGTGAGGGCGACAGGAGTAACAATTGATGAAATAGTGGTATCAGGGTTGGAAAATTTTAAGGGGGCGTATACCGTTTTAGGCATGATGGTGATAGGCATTACATTGAGTAAGATGCAAACATTTGAGTTTGATGTGAAATATATAACCTATTCAATGTTGTGGAAGTTTCTTGCCTGGCCTGTGATGGGGTTGATGTTGATAGCTTTTTATCCAGGGGGGATGAGCTCGGTGGAAAAATCTGTGGTTTTGTTGATGTGTTCAGTCCCGATGGCAAGCAATGTGGTGGTTATCGCAAATGAGTTGGATGTGCATCCGGAAAAGGCCGCAACGGCGGTGATGATAAGTACTGTTCTGGCGATTATTAGTGTTCCAGTGGCGATTGGGTTTTTATAAGCTGAGGTGTTTGGCGTTGTGAATTTCAGTCACTTCGCCGGCGGCAACCCCTTCTCTGCATTAAGAATCCCTTTCGGGTCAAACTGCTGTCTGATTCTGTGCATCAGGTCGAGGGTGGTGGCGTCGATCTCCCAACTGATAAAGTCGCGTTTCTCCAGCCCCACGCCGTGTTCACCCGAGAGGGTGCCGTTGAGTTTTAAGACTAATCTGAAGAGATCCCCCAGACAGTGCTCGGCGCGCTGCATCTGCTCGGCATCGTCCGGGTTTACCAGCAGGTTGACGTGGATGTTGCCGTTGCCGGCGTGGCCGAAGTTGACGATGGTGATGTTGTGCTGCTGGGCCAGCTGTTCCAGTCCGTTGATGAGGGCGGGCAGTTCGGAGACAGGTACCACCACATCTTCGTTGATCTTTTTGGGGGCGACGTTACGCAGGGCGGGGGAGAGTGCCTTGCGTGTCTCCCAGAGCCGCGCCACCTCCTCTTTGGTATTGGCCAGGGTGATGCTGAGCAGGCCATCGTTGCGCGCGGCCTCGGCAACCCGCGTTACTGCGTCATCAAGCCCGGCGCTGGGGCCATCCACCTCGATCATCAGCATCGCCCCGGCCCCTTGCGGTAGATTTGCCTTTGAGTAGCTGCGGATCATCTCGATGGCCTGGCCATCGATGTACTCCAGGGCGCAGGGGGTGACAGGTTGCGCCATGATGCTGGAGACGGCGGCGGCGGCGCTGTTGATGTCGCGATAGACCGCTTGCAGGGTGCGTTTGGCCTCGGGCAGCGGGGTGAGCTTAAGGGTTGCTTCGGTAATGACGGCGAGTGTGCCTTCGGAGCCGACCAACAGTCGGGTCAAATCGTAACCGACCACGCCTTTGGTGGTGTAGACGCCGGTACGGATTTCGCGGCCATCACCGGTGACGGCGCGCAGGCCGAGCACGTTGTCGCGGGTGGTGCCGTATTTGACGGCGCGTGGGCCGGCGGAGTTGTAGGCAAGGTTGCCACCGACGCTGCAGAAGGCGGCGCTGGTGGGGTCTGGCCCCCAGAAGAAGCCGTGCTGGGCGGCGGCATCCTGGACCTGCTGGTTGGTGACGCCTGGCTCGACCACCATGACGCGGTTGGCCGGATCGATCTTGATTATGCGATTGAGCCGCTCCAGCGATAGCACCACACCGCCGTGGATGGGCACGGTGGCACCGGTAGTGCCGGTACCACGGCCACGGGGGGTGAGTGGGATGGTCAGTGCGTGACAGAGCTGGACGATGCCAACGACCTGTTGATGGGTGGTGGGCAGGACTACTGCTTCGGGCTGGGCGTGGCGGCGGCTGTTGTCGTAGCCGTAGGGCCAACAGTCGCTGGCAGCGGTGAGCAGCTGATCTGGTTCAACCAGCGTGGCCAGACGGGCAATAGTGTCAGCCGCCAGCGCCATGGTTACTGGTACTCAAACATTTTGACAACCTGGCTGACCCCTTCAACCTGACGGGCAAGGTTGGTGGCCGCTTCGCCTTCGGCCTGACTGACAATGCCCATCAGATAGACGATACCGTGTACGGTGATTACTTTGATGCTGAGTCCGTTGACCTCTTTGTTACCGAAGTGTAGGGTTTTGACCTTGGTGGTGATCCAGGAGTCACGGCTGCGGTCGGCCAGGCTGGCGGGGGGGGTGATGGCCACTTCGTTGTGAATCTGGCGCACTTTTGGGATCTGCTGTACCAGTCTGACTACCTCGTCATTGATCTCACTGCTGGGGGCTTCGCCCGTGAGCAGGACAACGCCGTTATAACTGTCAACATTGATATGGACCTGTTTTTTGAGCCGTTCATTGGTGTAGATCGCCTCTTGGGCCTTGCGCTCGATGGTGCTGTCTTCAACCACGGTGCCGGCGGTCCGCTTTTCGTTGCTGGAGGTGTGGCCCATCATGGCGCAGCCAGAGAGGGTGGCCAGGGCGAACAGGGTGGTGGCAATGGTCAGTGTGCGGTAGAGGGTCATGGTCTGTTTATTCCTTTTGGCCAAAAATTTCGATGTCGATCAGTTCACACAGGCAGTGGATGGTCAGCAGGTGTACCTCCTGAATACGGGCGGTGGTATCGGCGGGGACGCGGACTTCGACATCGGCCTCATGCATACGTGCGGGCACTTCGCCACCATCACGACCGGTCAGGGCGATGACGATCATGTCGCGCTCGTGGGCGGCGTCAATGGCGTTGATGATGCTGGGTGAGCGGCCACTGGTGGAGATGGCCAGCAGGATGTCGCCGGGCAGGCCAAGGGCACGAATCTGTTTGGCAAAGACATCTTCATAGCGGTAGTCATTGGCGATGGAGGTGATGGTGGAGCTGTCAGTTGTCAGGGCGATGGCGGGCAGGCCGGGGCGTTCCATCTCGTAACGGTTGAGCAGTTCTGACGAGAAGTGCTGGGCGTCTGCGGCGGAACCGCCATTGCCACAGCTCAGAATCTTGTGGCCGTTCAGCAGGCTGTGCACCAGTGTGGCGGCAGCGTTGGCGATGGCCGGTGCTAATACGGCAGCGGCATCAAGTTTGGTATTGGCACTTTCGTGAAAGGTCTGCTGAATGCGTGCAGTGGAATCCATGGTGTTGTCCTCGGTTACTGTGCTGTTGCAGTGTAGGTTGGTGTTGTCAGGCAACCTGGAACGCATCCCGTATCCACTCAAGGGTGGTGGGGGTGATGGCTATGACATCAAAACGGGCTGGATGTTGCGCCAGGGCCGGGTGCTGTTGCAGGTAGTGGCTGGCAGTGTTGATCAGTTTGGCCTGTTTGCGTGGATCGACACTGGCCGCTGCACCGCCAAAATGGTTACTGCTGCGGTAGCGCACCTCAACAAATATCAGGCTCTGCCCCTCTTTCATGATCAGATCGATCTCACCCAGACGGCATAGGTAGTTGCGTTCGATCAGCGTCAGCCCCTGCTGTTGCAGATGGTGGCAGGCCTGTGTCTCGGCGGTTTGACCCTGTTGCTGGGCGGCTGGCGGGGGGGTGGTTGTCACTGTACGCCTCCTGTGGCGTTGGTGTTCTCGTCCAGCATGACCGGTTTGCCATTGCGAAAACGGGCCCACTGTAGCTGACGATGGATGCGGTTGGAGGCGTCCCGATAGAGATTGCCACTTTCGCCACTCAGCCCGGTTTGAGGGGTGTTGCCAAGGGTGTTGAATTGCTCCGTCAGGCTGTAGGCGTCAATGCCCATGGCGTAGAGTCGCTTGAAGGGGGCGGCGCTGCCGTGCCAGAGGCTGGTGAAATCTGCCCAGCTGGGGGAGTGTCCCTCGCCATTGGTGAGTGTCCAGGGCATATCACAAAAGAGAATGCCATCCAGATCGCGGTCCTGGCTGGCATTGACCTCCCCGCCAAAGGTGTGGGAGGTGCTGTAGATGGGCAGGTCGCCGGCGTAGAAAAATTTCAGCTGGGCACGGATCTGGCGGGCCTGGTTGGGAAAGGCGGCAACAAAGACAAAGTCGGGTTTTTTTGCATCGTTAGCACGACCGTTGCTGACCGCAAGCATGCTTTTGATGGGGGCGGAGAAGTCGTATTGGCTGGCATCATAACGCTGCACCTTGAGCTGCCCGCCGCCCAGCTGCCACCATTTTTGCCCAAAGATGGTGGCGATACGGTCACCCCATTCACCGGTGGGGATCATCGCCAGGGCGTTGATATGGCCATCCTGACGGGCACGTTCGGCCACCTGGCTCGCCTCATCTTCCGGCAGCAGGCCATACTGGTAGAGGTTTTTGACCGCCACTTTATCGTCGTTGAGATAGTTGAGCGCCAGGGTAGGCACAGCGGGCTGGCCGCTGCTGTTGATCTGTTCTAACAGGGGTTTGTGCAGTGGCCCAACGATGAAATCCGCACCGTCTGTCAGCGCCTGACGATAGCTCGCCATGCCGGTATTAATATCATCGGTGGTATCGTAAACACGAATAGTGGGGCTGTAATCACTGCTGCGTCGGGCGTAGTGGGCGGCCAGAAAACCGTCCCGCACAGCCACGGCCTGATTGCTGAAACTACCACTGAGTGGTAGCAGCAGGGCGATGTTGTCGGGCAGTTTGGCAATGGCCTCTTTGCTGGCGCTCTGCACCCCTGTGATCAGGGTTTCACTGGCGGGGTGGCGGGGGTAGCGGCTGCGCCACTCGGAGAGTCGCTGGTTGAGTTGCCGGGGTTGGCTGGCGGCTGTTTTGGCCAGTACGGCCAGCTCAACCCAACCACTGAAGATGTCGGGGGGTGGCTGTTTACGCAGATTACGTAATGTATTCTCCTGGTATTGGTTGAGCGCGGTCCAGATCTGCAGCTGGCTTTTACGGATGGCGGCTTCATCGTGTAAAAACTTGTTCAACGCGACCCAGGCACGGGCTGCTTCGAGGGGGTTGCCGGTCAATGTGTTGGCATCGCCCATCAGCGTATACCACTCCTGCTGAAGGTCGGCAGGCGGGGTAATATTGGTCGTGAGCTGCAGCTGCTCCAGGGCTATTCTGGGCTGTCTTTCACTCATGGCAATACGGGCCTGGATGAGCCGCAGACGCAGATTCTGGTCGGTGGTCAGCTGTTTGCTGTCGAGGGTGGCGATGACGGTTTTGGCGCGGTCGCCATTGTCGCTGCGGCTCAGCAGGTTGGCCGCCTCCAGCAGATGTCCTTCGCGTGCCGGACTCTGATTACGCAGTGCCAGCTGCTGGTAAGTTTGTGCAGCCCCTAGCAGATTGCCACGCCCCTCCAGGGCTTTTGCCTGGGCATAGAGATCGGTGGCGTTGAGCTGGCTGATATCCTTTTCCGGCATATTGCCGCAACCGGCAAACAGGATCAGCAGAAGTGCCAGTAGCTGGCGGCTGGCAGGGGTACGGGTCATTGGTCTTGTTATCATGGAGTTATAATACAGTGAACATTGGCGGCGTAAATGCCGGAACGCGGCAGTATAGCATTTGGCATAATAGCCCGCTCCCCGACTCGAAACCCACAGGATAGCAGCATGGTGCAGTACGGAACACTATATATAGTAGCCACCCCCATCGGCAATCTGGGCGACATGACGGCTCGTGCGGTTGTGGTGCTGCAGCAGGTGGCGCTGATCGCCGCTGAAGATACCCGCCACAGCGGCCCGCTGTTACAGCACTTTGGCATTACCACCCCCTGCATCGCCTGCCATGACCATAACGAACGTGAGATTGCCGCTGGATTGGTGGCGCGGATCGTGGCGGGTGAATCGATAGCGCTGATCAGTGATGCGGGCACGCCACTCATCAGCGACCCCGGCTACCACTTGGTTCGCACAGCCCGCGAGGCGGGTGTATCAGTTGTGCCCGTGCCGGGGGCCAGCGCCTTAATTGCCGCCCTCTCTGTGTCCGGATTGCCATCAGACCGGTTCAGCTTTGAAGGGTTTCTACCCGCCAAATCTTCTGCTCGGCGGCAGCGGTTGCAGGCACTGGTCGCTGAGAGTGGCACCCTGATTTTTTATGAATCGACCCACCGCATCGAAGAGTCTCTGGCCGATATGGTGGGTGTTTTTGGTGCGGATCGTTACGCCGTTATTGCCCGGGAGATCACCAAACGGTTTGAAACCATACACGGCGACACCCTGGAAAACCTTGTCGCTTGGGTCGCCGCAGACCCCAACCAGTGCAAGGGTGAGTTTGTGGTGATGGTGCACGGTGCAGCAGCGGTCGAAACCAGGGTGGTGGATGCCGACACCGAGCGGGTATTACGGATACTGCTGGAAGAGCTGCCGGTCAAACAGGCCGCCGCCCTGGCGGCCAAAATCACTGGCGCAAAGAAAAATGCGCTGTATCAATTTGCCTTGGCGGCGGCGGGGCAGGCAGAGGGCAAGGCAGTTGATTAAGGGCGATGAGTGTGGTTAATCTGTTGTGCTGGGTGTGGTGTGGTCCTGGGGAGGGTATCAATAACTGATATTTTTAAGGGGTATTAGGGAGGGTATATGAAAAATAATAATGTACGTTATGTGGGGTTTGCGCGGCTGGTTGCGGTGACGCTGGTGGGGATCTCGGCTGTGTTGGTTAACGCCACAGCCTTGGCGGAGGCGGTAAAACCCAAGGTGGAGGACTATCTGACGCCGAACCGTGAGGATCTGGATCTGTTTGCCCGACCGGCGGAGGTGCCGCAGGGTAAAAACAACCTCAGTACACCGGCGCGTATTGCGCTTGGTAAACAGCTGTTTTTTGATCCACGTCTGTCAGGGTCTAACTTTATCAGCTGTGCGACGTGCCACAACCCGGCGCTGGGGTGGTCTGATGGTCAGAAAACGGCGGTGGGGCACGGCATGCAGGCACTAGGGCGTGCCACCCCCACTATATTAAATACGGCGTATCAACGTGCCCAGTTCTGGGATGGCCGTGCCAGTACTCTGGAGGAGCAGGCGTTGGGGCCGATTGTGGCGGCAGGTGAGATGAATCAGCCGCTGGATGAGTTGATTGTTAAGCTGAAGGCGATTCCGGGGTACGTGGAGCTGTTTGCGGCGGCCTATCCCGGCGAGGGCATTGTGGCGGAGACAATTGCCAAGGCAATTGCTGCCTTTGAGCGTACCGTAATCGCCAGTGAGTCCGACTTTGATCGCTGGCTGGCGGGCAAAAATGCCATGAGCAAAGAGGCGCTGTGGGGGTTTGTTGTTTTTAAGGGCAAGGGCAACTGTACCGCCTGCCATACAGGCCATAACTTTGCGGATGATAAATTTCATAATATCGGCCTGAAGGAGGTTGATAATCCGGGGCGCTATGCAATTGAGGCAAAAGAGGCGTTGAAGGGGGCGTTTAAAACCCCCACCCTGCGTGACATAGCCCTGACCGCGCCCTATATGCATAACGGTGCGTATGCGACCTTGGAGGAGGTGGTTGAGCACTATGATGCCGGTGGTTTTAAAAATGGCGGCGCACCAAGCGAGGATATGAAGCGGTTAAATCTCTCCAAGGAGGATAAAAAGGCGTTGGTGGCGTTTATGAAGGCGCTCACAGGGGATCCGGTGGAGGTGACTCTGCCAAGATTGCCGGTTAAATAGTGTGTAGATGTTAGTCGCCGCGAGAGGGCGGAAGGTTGGGGTGCTTTGCCTGGACGGCCTAAAATATAGACTGGTGCCAGGCCGTTTGTGGGGTATACTCCGCGCCGGAGTTGGCTAAGCAACCGCGGTGTGCCAGATTTAGGTCTGGTGCATGGAGGAAAGTCCGGGCTCCACAGGGCAGGGTGCCAGGTAACGCCTGGGAGGCGTGAGTCTACGGAAAGTGCAACAGAAAATAAACCGCCTACGTCTCTTTCGGGAGGCCGGTAAGGTTGAAATGGTGCGGTAAGAGCGCACCGCGTCGGTGGCAACATTCGACGGCTAGGTAAACCCCACCCGGAGCAAGGCCAAATAGGGGAACAATGGCGCTGCCCGCGCTGTTCCCGGGTAGGCTGCTTGAGGTGTATGGTGACATACACCCCAGATGAATGGTTGCTCTTGACAGAACCCGGCTTATCGGCCGACTCCTTTTTAAATTTTGATGGCCTTCGTGATCCGTTGTTGGGGTGACGAAGGCTTTCTTCTTTTGCAATCTCTGAAAAAATACCCCTCCAAGTTAAAGTGAAATATGAGGTCGAGTGGACAACTGCATGATTTCACTTCTGTATTAAAAAAGGTAAATTTTTCAACCTCTCCCCACCTCGTCGTAAATTCGCTAAGTTACTGTAGTAAAAGAAAGAATTCCATTTCAGAAGCTCGATTTCACTTGACATCAGGGGGTGATAATTCCTATAGTGGTAAAGATGTGGGGAAAAGTGGTCGATAGTGGTTCGTGGAATACGTTAAGGGGTGGATGGATTAGATGTTTCGGGGTGTAAGTGCGATCAATGTAGATGCAAAGGGCCGCATGGCAATGCCGGCCAAGTATCGCGATCGCCTTCAGGAATGTTGTGCCAGCCGTTTGGTGTTGACCGTTGACCTTGACCGCTGCCTGCTGCTCTTCCCTGAGCCGGACTGGGATCAGTTTGAACGTAAGTTGATGCAGCTGCCCACGCTTAATCCCCGCACCCGCCGCCTGCAGCGCCTCTTTTTGGGCCACGCGGCGGAGTGTGAGATCGATAATCAGGGGCGCATTTTGCTGCCGCAGCTGCTGCGTGAATATGCCGGGCTGGATAAACATGTGGTGCTGGTGGGGCAGGGGGCCAAGTTTGAGTTGTGGGATGAGGCGAGCTGGAATACGAGCCGTGAGACTTGGTTGGCTGAAGAGTCGGCCTCAACAGATGCATTGCCAGTTGAATTGGAAACATTGTCATTTTGAATAATATGGATGGTGAATTTGTTCATCGCCCGGTACTGCTGGAGGAGGCCTTGGTGGCGCTCGATCTCAAGCCCGATGGGATGTATGTGGATGCTACGTTTGGTCGTGGCGGCCATGCGGCGGCCATTTTGCAGCGTCTCGGGCCACAGGGGCGGTTGCTGGCCATCGACAAAGATCCGGACGCCATAGCGGCTGCCCGCGACCGCTTTGCTGACGAGCCACGTTTCTCCATTTTTCACGGCAGTTTTGCCGAGCTTGGTGCGGCCGTTGATGCGGCGGGTGTGCGTGGCCAGGTAGATGGTCTGCTGTTGGATTTAGGTGTCTCTTCACCGCAGCTGGATGATGCCAGCCGTGGGTTTAGTTTTATGCGTGATGGTCCCCTTGATATGCGCATGGATGTGAGTCGTGGCCTGTCGGCAGCGCAGTGGCTGGCGCAGGCGGGTGAGGGTGAAATTTCCCGTGTTTTAAAGGAGTTGGGCGAAGAGCGGTTTGCTAAACGTATCGCCCGTGCCATCGTCACCACCCGCCAGGAGAATCCCATTGAGACGACTCGCCAATTGGCGAAGTTGGTGACTGAGGCGATTCCGCGCTGGGAGCCGGACAAAAACCCGGCGACCCGCAGCTTCCAGGCGATCCGTATCTTTATCAACCGCGAGCTGGACGATATTCGCGACTGTATGGATCAGGTGGTGGAGGTGTTGGCAGTGGGTGGTCGGCTGGCGGTGATCAGCTTCCATTCGCTGGAGGACCGGATTGTTAAACGTTTCATGCGTGATGAAGCGCGGGGTGATGATTTTCCTGTGGGTCTGCCAGTGACGGTGGATCAGTTGCAGCCTACCTTGCGTGTGGTGGGTAGAGCAGTCAAGCCGACGCCGGGTGAGGTGGATGAAAATCCACGGGCGCGCAGTGCTGTGTTGCGTATTGCGGAGAAGATGTGAGCGCATATCCGGCAGCGGTTAAAAAGAGTCAGCAGGTTTGGTACGGCAGTGGCGTGACGGTGCTGCTGTTGTTGGGGTGTGCGGTAATGGCATCGGCGCTGGCGGTGGTCTACTCCAAATATCAGAGCCGTACGCTGTTTGTTGAGTTGCAGGCGCTGAACAAGGCGCGTGATGCCATGGATATCGAGTGGGGACAGTTGCAGTTGGAGCAGAGCACCTGGACAGATAATGGCCGTATCGAAGGGATTGCCCGGAGCCATCTGGGTATGTTGGTGCCTGAGACAAACCAGATTGTGGTGGTGCGGCCATGAGTACTCCCGTGCGGTCGGAGGCCTGGCGGCGCTGGTTTATCCTGGGGCTGCTGGTCTGTGGTGCGGTGGGTCTGGTATGGCGTTCTGTCTATCTGCAATGGGTGAATCAGGATTTTTTGCAAAATCAAGGCGATGCGCGTCATCTGCGGGTCGTGGAGCTGGCGGCAAATCGCGGCGTGATCATGGATCGCAACAATGAACCGCTGGCCATCAGTACGCCGGTGGATTCGGTGTGGGTCAATCCCAAGCTCTTTCTGGCCAGCGCAGGCAGCAGTGATGTGGCGCTCCTGGCCAAGTCCCTGGAGATGAAGCCGGAGGAGTTGAGCCAGAAGATTGGCCTGCGTGCTGACCGCGAGTTTGTCTATGTGAAACGTCGTGTTGCGCCTGAGCTGGCGGAGCGGGTTGCGCGCCTTGGCCTGGCGGGTGTCTCGTTACAGCGTGAGTATCGCCGTTACTACCCGATGGCCGAAGTGGCAGGCCATGTGGTTGGTTTTACCAGTGTGGATGACGAGGGGCAGGAGGGTATTGAGCTGGCCTTTGATGAGCAGCTGCGTGGCACGCGTGGTGCCAAACGGGTGCTGCGTGACAGTCTGGGCAATGTGGTTGAGACGGTGGAGAGTATCTCTGAACCGCAGCCAGGCCAGGACTTGGTATTGAGTATCGATCGTCGTATCCAGTATCTGGCCTACCGCGAACTGAAGGCGGCGGTACAGACCCATCGTGCCAAGTCGGCCTCAGCGGTGATTCTGGATGTGCAGACTGGCGAGGTGCTGGCCATGGTCAATCAACCCAGTTTTAACCCCAATAACCGTGCCAGTTACGATACCAGCCATAACCGCAATCGTGCCGTGACCGATCTGTTTGAGCCGGGCTCCACTATTAAGTCGTTCACCGTGGCGGCGGCGCTGGAGGCGGGTAAAATTACGCCAAGCACTGTTATTGATACCGCCCCCGGCTATATGCGGGTGGGGCGCAATACGATTCGTGATGCGGTGAACTACGGCACTATTGATATCTCTACCGTTTTGCAGAAATCGAGCAATATCGGTGCCTCCAAAATTGCCTTTGAGATTACCCCGGAACAGCTCTGGAAAACCTTCAGCAATGTCGGTTTTGGGGTGGCCAGTGGTAGCCGTTTTCCCGGTGAGGCGAGTGGTGTGATTGGTGATTACTGGCGCTGGAAGCAGATCCAGCAGGCCAGCCACTCCTATGGATATGGCATGTCAGTGACGGCGTTGCAGCTGGCGCGGGCGTATGGTGTGTTGGCGGCGGATGGGGTATTACGCCCCGTTTCGTTTGTCAAAGTGGATGAGGCCCCGGTAGGGCAGCAGGTGATGCCGGCCGCAGTGGCGCGTGAAGTGCGCACGATGCTGGAGAGTGTTGTGGCCGATGCCGGAACCGGTAAACGTGCACGGGTGACCGGATACCATGTGGCAGGCAAGACCGGCACCATTCACCGCAGTATTAGTGGTGGTTATGCCGATGACCGTTTCAGCGCGCTGTTTGCCGGTATTGCGCCCGCCACCAAACCGCGTCTGGCGATGGTGGTGGTGGTGCATGAACCGACGGGTAATGAGTACCACGGTGGCAGTGTTGCAGCGCCAGTATTTGCCAGGGTGATGAGCGGTGCGTTACGGCTGCTGAACGTCGCCCCCGATGATCTGCAGAGCATGAAGGTGCATCAGGCAGCGCTGCCGGACGGGGCGGCTGGTGCAGGTCGTCTGGTGCGGACCTCTGCCGGAGGGGCGCAGTGATGGTCGCGCCGCTGAGCACTCTGTTGCAGGGGTTGGTGGATGGTTCCGTGCCGGATCTGCAGGTGAGTGGATTGAGTCTTGATAGTCGTTGTGTTAATCGTGGCGACCTGTTTATGGCCCTGCCGGGCAGCCGCGCCCAGGGCCACACCTTTGTGGCTGCCGCCGTGGCGGCGGGTGCGGTGGCGGTACTGTTTGATAAAAGTGTCGGGGCGGTGGATGGCGGCGGTGTGCCGGCTATTGCTGTGGTCGATCTGGCCCATAAGGCGGGTGCAGTGGCGGAGCGTTTTTATGACCACCCCTCAGTCGCACTGTTGATGGTGGGGGTGACCGGTACCAACGGCAAAACGTCATGCAGCCACTTCATCGCCCAGGCCCTGGATGGCCAGCCCACAGCGAGCGCCGTGGTGGGCACACTGGGCAACGGCCCGGTGGGTCAGCTGGATGTGGCAACCCATACCACGCCCGATGCCCTGAGCCTGCACGCCATGCTGCGTGGCTTTGTGGACCGGGGGATCGGCCAGGTGGCGATGGAAGTCTCTTCCCACGGCCTCGACCAGGGGCGTGTCAGTGGTATTCATTTTGACGTCGCGGTATTCACCAATCTGAGCCGTGATCACCTCGACTACCACGGTGATATGGAGAGTTATGGCCGTGCCAAGGCGCGGCTCTTTGCCATGGCCGGTCTGCGTCATGGGGTGATCAACGGTGATGACCGGTTTGGCCAGCAGCTGTTGGCGCAGTTGCCCGCCACAGTAGCGGGGGTGGCCTACACCTTGGGGCAGGCCCACTTCGAAGTTCCCACAGTACGTGGCCGGTTATTGAGCATCGGCCGTGACGGTTTACAGCTGGCGGTGGATAGCCCCTGGGGCAACGGTCAGTTCACCAGCCCGTTGCTGGGCCGTTTTAACGCCAGCAATCTGCTGGCGGTCTTGGCAACGCTGCTGGTCACAGGCATGCCTTTTGAAACGGCGCTGAAACGGCTCGAAACCTTGCAGACCGTGCCTGGGCGGATGGAGCGTTTTGGTGCCGCCGGGCAGCCGCTGGTGGTGGTTGATTATGCCCACACCCCGGACGCCCTGGAGCAGGTGCTGCTCACACTGCGTGAACATTGTGACGGCCAGCTCTGGTGCCTGTTTGGCTGCGGCGGTGATCGTGACCAAGGTAAGCGGCCGCTGATGGGGGCGATTGCTGAACGGCTAGCCGACCATCTGGTGGTGACTGATGACAACCCCCGTTATGAAGATGGGCAACAGATTATCAGTGAAATCCTGGCAGGCATGGCATCGCCACACAATGTAGTGGTAATACGTGCCCGTGACGCAGCCATCCGCCATGCCATCAAACAGGCAGGCGGTTCTGATGTGGTGCTGATTGCCGGTAAAGGACACGAGGAGTATCAGCTGGAGGGGGGTAACAGACGTCCCTTCAGTGATCGGGCGCAGGTTGAGGCAGTATTGAGGGCAGCCGCATGACAACAATGATGAATCTGCAGCAGTTGGTGACCGCGCTGGCGGTCAGTGATGCAGCACAGGGTGTGGGGGATATGGAGGCGGTGTTTTCGGCCGTCTCGACCGATACCCGCAAGATTAAAACCGGCGATCTGTTTGTGGCGCTGCGTGGCCCCAACTTTGATGGCCATCAATTTGTAGCCCAGGCCCGTGCCAGTGGTGCAGTGGCGGCGATTGTTGACCATCCGCTCGATGATGCGCTGCCTCAGGTGGTGGTTACCGATACCCGGCTGGCGCTGGGTCGTCTGGGGGCCTATTGGCGTCGCCGGTTCACACCCACCGTGGTGGGGGTGACAGGTAGCAACGGAAAAACTACAGTTAAAGAGATGCTGGCTTCAATCCTTACTGCAACTATGGAGCAGTCTGGAACACACCCGGGAACGGTGCTGGCCACGGATGGCAACTTGAACAACGATATCGGCGTACCGCTGATGCTGTTGCGGTTAAATCCCCAACAACACGGTTGCGCTGTGATTGAGATGGGTGCCAACCATCCCGGTGAAATCGAATACCTGAGTGCCTTGGTGCAGCCTGATGTGGCGCTGATCACCAATGCCGGTTCCGCCCATATTGAGGGGTTTGGTGGCACGGTAGAGCACGTAGCCCGCGCCAAGGGCGAGATTTGGATGGGGTTGAAGGAGTCTGGCACCGCAGTCATTAATGCCGACGATACCTATGCGGACTACTGGCGCGAGCTGGTGGGTGAGCGTCCTACCTTCACCTTTGGCATGGCACCGGGGTCTGATGTTGCCCTGGGTGATGGTGGGGTGCAGTGGACACTGGAACACGGCTGTTTCAAAAGCCACTTTGTGATCCAGACCGGCCATGGCAGTGTCGAAATCTCCATGTCCCTGGCGGGACGCCACAATGTGATGAATGCCCTGGCAGCCACGGCGGCCGCATTGGCCGCGGGTGCAACGCTAACCGCTGTGCAGAGTGGTTTGAATGCCATGCGCCCGGTGAAGGGGCGTCTGCAGCCGAAGGTGGCGCTGGCTGGACAGCTGCTGATTGATGACAGTTACAACGCCAATCCACAGTCGATGAACGCGGCGGTGGATGTGCTGGTGCAGTCTCCCGGTCAAACCATGTTAGTGATGGGGGATATGGGCGAGCTGGGTGAACAGGCCCCTTTATTGCACCATCAGGTGGGCGCACGGGCGCAGCAGCTAGGGGTAACACGGCTGCTGGCGACGGGGCCACTCTGCCGTGAAGCGGTGCGGGGTTTTGGTTCGGCAGCGTTGTGGTTTGAGACCCAGGGTGAGCTGATTGCCGGGCTGAGTGCCCTGTTGATGCAGGATGAGTATCGTCATGCCGCCGTGCTGGTGAAGGGATCACGCAGCGCGGTTATGGAGCGGGTGGTTGAGGCGGTGCAGCTGCAAGGGGGGCGTCCATGCTGATCTGGCTGGCTGATTACCTGTCGCAGTACCACACCGGTTTCCGGGTGGTGAACTACATCACCTTCCGCGCCATCATCGCGATATTGACGGCGCTGCTGCTCTGTTTCCTGGTGGGCCCGGCGATGATCCGTAAGCTCAGTTTCTATAAAGTCGGCCAGCAGATTCGTGAGCTGGGGCCGCAGAGCCACTTCAGTAAGGCCGGCACCCCAACCATGGGCGGTGCGTTGATCCTGGTCTCCATCGCTATTAGCACCCTGTTGTGGGGTGATCTGCACAACCGTTACGTCTGGGTGGTGCTGCTGGTGACGCTGCTGTTTGGCGGCATCGGTTTTTATGATGATTATAAAAAGATGGTGCTCAGGGACTCACGGGGCATCTCTGCCAAGGCCAAGTATTTCTGGCAGTCACTGTTTGGACTGGCGGCGGCGGTCTATCTCTATACCACGGCGACCATCCCTGCTGAAACTGAGTTGCTGATCCCCTTTATCAAACATACCGCGATCAGTCTGGGGGCCATGTATATCGTGCTCACCTACTTTGTGGTGGTGGGTACCAGCAACGCGGTCAATCTCACCGATGGTCTGGATGGCCTGGCGATTATGCCAACGGTGATGGTGGCCGGGGCGCTGGGGATCTTTGCCTACGTCACCGGTCATGTCCAGTTTGCCGCCTATCTGGGTATTCCTTATATAGAAGGTGTGGGTGAGGTGGCGATATTTTGCGCCACTATTGTTGGCGCTGGCCTGGGGTTTCTCTGGTTCAACACCTATCCGGCCCAGGTCTTTATGGGCGATGTGGGTGCGCTGGCGCTGGGTGCGGCACTGGGCATCGTTGCCGTGGTGGTGCGCCAGGAGCTGGTGTTACTGATCATGGGTGGCGTGTTTGTGATGGAGACGGTCTCGGTGATGTTGCAGGTGATCTCTTTCAAACTCACCGGCAAACGCATCTTCCGCATGGCACCGATCCACCACCATTTTGAACTCAAGGGTTGGCCCGAGCCACGGGTCATTGTCCGTTTCTGGATCATCACCGTCATTCTGGTGTTGATCGGCCTCGCTTCACTGAAGCTGCGTTAGGGCGGAGATGACGATGACACCAGCAGTGATGGATAACAGGGTAGCAGCGGCGCAGGGTAAAACTGTGGTGGTGGGTCTGGGCAAGACTGGACTCTCCTGTGCCCGTTATCTGCGTCAGCAAGGTGTGGATGTGGTGGTGGTGGATAGCCGCGCCGAGCCGCCAGGGCTGGAAGTTTTGCAGCAGGAGCTGCCCGAGGTGCCGGTCTTTCTCGGTCCGTTTGATGGCCGCATGTTAAGTCAGGCGGCGCTGCTGGTGGTGAGTCCCGGCGTGGCGCTGGAGCAACATGCCATTGCTGAGGCAGTGGCCAACGGTGTGGCGGCCATCGGTGATATTGAGCTGTTTGCCCAGCAGGCCAACGCGCCGGTAGTGGCGATCACCGGATCCAACGGTAAGAGCACTGTCACCACGCTGGTCTACGAGATGGCCCGCACCGCCGGACTGGATGTGCGGGTCGGTGGCAATCTTGGCACCCCGGCGCTGGAGCTGCTGGATGAGCAGGAGCCTGATCTGTATGTGCTGGAACTCTCCAGCTTTCAGCTGGAGACAACTTCGTCACTCAAGTTGGCCGCAGCAACGGTCTTAAATATCAGCCAGGACCATCTTGATCGGTACCGTGATATGCAGGCCTATATCAACGCCAAACGCCGAATCTTTTTGGGTGCTGAGGTCTGGTTGATCAATGTAGACGACCCCATGGTGAACCACTGGTGTCAGCCCGATAGCCGTTGCCTCCGCTTTGGTCTGGGGACCCCGGCCACCCGTTTCGATTTTGGCGTGCGTGAGGCGCAGGGCAGACGTTGGTTGGCCCGTGGCGATGAGCTGTTGATGCCTGTGACTGAATTGAAGGTGGCGGGTATGCACAATGTAGCCAACGCACTGGCCGCCTTGGCGCTGGGCGATGCGGTAGGCCTGCCCATGGCGGCCATGTGTGAAACGTTGCGCCAGTTTCCTGGCTTGGCCCACCGCTGTCAGTGGGTGGCGGAAGAGGGGGGCGTGGCCTGGTTCAATGACTCCAAGGCCACCAATGTGGGGGCTGCTGTGGCGGCCATTACTGGCATGGCGGATGGCTCAGGTAAGGTGGTATTGATTGCCGGTGGAGAAGGCAAGGGACAGGATTTTTCGCCCCTGCGGCCCGCCATGGCGGCTAAAGGTCGGGCGGTCATTTTGATCGGCCGCGACGCCTCGCTGATCAAAACAGCGTTGGGTGATGTGGTGAGAACGGTCTTTGCTGCCAACCTCGGGGATGCAGTGAGCCAGGCGCGGGCGTTGGCCCAGCCCGGTGATGCGGTGTTGTTGGCCCCCGCCTGTGCCAGCTTTGACATGTTTAGCGGTTATGAAGATCGTGGTGAGCAGTTTGTGGAGACGGTTGTGAGGGCGTTGCAATGAGCGTTGCAGCGGCACTGATGGCGAAGTTACCCCTGTTGGGCGGGCGCAAACTGCTGCTGCAGCCCAATAATAAGATGATGGATCTCTGGCTGGTATCGGCGTTAATCCTGCTGCTGGCCATCGGGTTGGTGATGGTCAGCTCGGCGTCACTGCATATCTCTGAGCGTACCTTTAACCAGCCCTGGTACTACACCATCCGTCAGGCTGCGTTTATGGTGATTGGATTGGTGGCGGCGCTAATTGTGCTGCGTATCCCGCTGGTCGTCTGGGAACGGCTGGGACCGATGCTGCTGATCTGCGGCATGGTGTTACTGGTGATGGTGCTGATCCCGGGGGTGGGGCGCAAGATCAATGGCGCGGCGCGCTGGCTCAACCTTGGCATCTTCAATCTTCAGGTCTCTGAATTGATTAAGCTGTTTGTGGTGATCTATATGGCCGGTTATCTGGTACGCCGCGGTGATGAGATACGCAATACTGTAAGAGGATTTCTAAAACCCATGGGTGTTTTGGCTGTAGTGGCGGTGCTGTTGCTGCTGGAACCTGACTTTGGTGCCACTTCAGTGATATTGATGACCGCGATGGGCATGCTCTTTATTGGTGGTGTGCGGCTCTGGCAGTTTGGGGTGTTGATTGCGGCAGTGGCCTCGGCAATGGCGGCGCTGGCGATTACCTCTCCCTACCGTATGCAGCGCCTGACCACCTTTCTTGACCCCTGGGCCGACCCGTGGGCCAGTGGTTTTCAGCTCACACAGGCGCTGATTGCCATTGGTCGTGGCGAGATCTGGGGTGTGGGGCTGGGCAGTGGCGTGCAGAAGCTCTTCTATCTGCCTGAGGCCCACACTGACTTTCTTTTCTCGGTGATGGCGGAGGAGTTTGGCCTGCTGGGGTCGGTGGTGGTGATCGGCCTGTTTGTCACACTGGTGGTGCGCGCCTTTGTGATTGGCAGCCGTGCTGAAAAGCTGGGTGCCCATTTTAGTGGCTATGTGGCCTATGGCTTGGGGTTGTGGCTGGGGTTGCAGGCGTTTATCAACATTGGCGTCAACATGGGGGTATTGCCAACCAAGGGGTTAACCCTGCCACTGATGAGTTATGGCGGCAGCAGTATTATCGTCACCTGCATGGCCGCAGCGCTGCTGTTGCGTATTGATCATGAGGTGCGGTTGATCAGCCGTCAACCGGCCAAACATGACCATAAACCGGCACCACGCCGGGATGAGCTGAAATTGCGGGTGCGCACATGACCGCCGTGGTGATGATTATGGCGGGTGGCACCGGTGGCCATGTTTTTCCGGCGTTGGCAGTGGCTGACGAGTTGCGTGCCCGTGGCATTGAGGTCTTTTGGCTCGGTACCCGCCACGGCCTGGAGGCCGAGCTGGTGCCTAAGGCAGGCATCGATATTGAGTGGATCTCTATTTCAGGGTTGCGCGGTAAAGGGTTGGTGGGTTGGTTGTTGGCGCCGTTGCGGTTGAGCAAGGCGTTGTTCCAGTCGTTGGAGGTGATTATGCGTCGACGTCCCATGGCAGTACTGGGGATGGGTGGTTTTGTGGCTGGCCCGGGTGGTTTGATGACCTGGCTGCTGCGCAAGCCACTGGTGATTCATGAGCAGAACGCGGTGGCAGGGTTGACCAATAAACTGCTGGCGCGGGTTGCCGGACGGGTGATTGAGGCCTTTCCCGGTACCTTTGCCCATAATCGTAACGCGCTGGCCATCGGTAATCCGGTGCGTGCCAGCATCGCTGCGCTACCCATGCCGGATGAGCGTATGGCGGGCCGTGAAGGGCCGTTGCGCCTGTTGGTGGTGGGCGGCAGTCTCGGCGCCAAGGCGCTGAATGAGACGGTACCGGCGGCGCTGGCCCTGCTCAGTAGTCAGCTGGCTGAATCAGAACGTCCCGAGGTGTGGCACCAGACAGGTGCCCGCAACCTTGAAGATGCCCGTTTACATTACAACAACAGCCAGGTGAGCGGCCGGGTGGATGCGTTTATCGACGACATGGCCGAGGCCTATGGCTGGGCCGATCTGGTGCTCTGCCGTGCCGGGGCGTTAACCGTCTCTGAGCTGGCCGCCGCCGGTGTCGCCTCGCTGCTGGTGCCGTTCCCTTATGCGGTGGACGATCACCAGACCGCCAACGCCCACTATCTGGTGGATAGTGGCGCGGCACTGTTGCTGCCGCAATTTGAACTGGATGCCCAGCGTCTCAGCGAAACAGTGCTGCGTTTTAGTCGTGATTGCCAGACGGGTCGTACCGAGTTGCGCGCCATGGCCAACAAGGCGCGTGCCAAGGCGATGGTTGATGCAGCACGGCAGGTGGCAGATATCTGCGAGGAGGCCACTTATGGCTAATGCGGGTTCGATGCGTCGTATCAAACGGCTGCACTTTGTGGGTATCGGTGGCGCCGGGATGGGCGGTATTGCCGAGGTACTGCACACCCTCGGTTATGTGGTGAGTGGTTCCGACCTGGGTCAGAACGCGATGACCAAGCGGCTGATAGGGTTGGGTATCACCGTGTTCAAGGGGCATGACGCCGCCAATATCGAAGGGTGTGATGCGCTGGTGATCTCATCCGCAGTGGATTACAGCAATCCTGAAGTGGCGCTGGCGCATGAACGGCGGATTCCGATTGTGCCACGGGCCGAGATGCTGGCGGAGCTGATGCGTTTTCGTTACGGCATCGCCATTGCCGGTACCCATGGCAAGACCACAACTACCAGTCTGGTAGCCAGTATCCTGGCCGAAGGTGGGCTGGATCCTACTTTTGTCATTGGCGGTAAGCTCAACAGCGCCGGTACCAATGCCCGTCTCGGCAGCGGCAAATATCTGGTGGCCGAGGCCGATGAGAGCGACGCCTCATTCCTCTATCTACAGCCGATGATTGCGGTGGTCACCAATGTTGATGTTGACCACATGGCGACCTATGGCGGTGACTACAACAAACTGCGTCAAACCTTCATTGAGTTTTTGCACCATCTCCCTTTTTATGGTCTGGCGGTGATGTGTCTCGAAGATTCAGGTGTGCGTGAAGTGATGGCGGAGTGCACGCGGCCGATGGTCACCTACGGTTTTGGTGAGGATGCCGATCTGCGCGCCATCAATGTCAGCCAGAGTGCCAATACCACTCACTTTACGGTCTGCCGTGCCGGACATGCGGATATCGATGTGCTGCTTAATATGGGTGGCCGCCACAACGTCTTGAATGCCCTTGCCGCCATTGCCATCGCCCATGAGTTGGGCGTGGATGATGCCGCCATCGCCCGCGCCTTGTCGGGCTTTGAAGGTATCGGTCGGCGCTTCCAGATGAATGGTGAGGTTGTCACGGCCAAAGGCGCGGTGATGTTGGTTGATGATTACGGCCATCACCCGCGTGAAATATCGGCGGTGGTGGCAGCGATCAGAGATGGCTGGCCGGAACGTCGTCTGGTCGTGGCCTTTCAGCCGCACCGCTACAGCCGCACTCGTGATCTGTTTGATGATTTTGCCATGGTGCTGTCGACGGTGGATGCGCTGGTGCTGCTGGAGGTTTACGGTGCCGGTGAGGCAGCAATTGCCGGTGCCGATGGCCGCAGTCTGGCGCGGGCGATTCGTGCCCGTGGTCTGGTCGACCCGGTCTTCATCGAATCCGCAGATGATTTGGCGGATGCGTTGAAGGGTGTGATTCAGGATGGCGACATCGTGCTTACGCTGGGTGCCGGCACGATTGGTGTCGCCGCTGCTGAGTTGCCACAGCAGTTGCAGGCGGGTGAGCAATGATGACGGCGCAACAGTCCACACTGCGCGGCCGATTGAAGTTGAACGAGCCAATGGCGCGCCATACCAGCTGGCGTGTCGGTGGAGTGGCCGAACGTTATTACGAACCGACCGGCCTTGATGATCTGGCGCAGTTTCTGGAGACGGCAGTTGATGAGTCTGAGCCGCTCTTGTGGGTCGGTCTGGGCAGTAATCTGCTGGTGCGGGATGGTGGTGTGCGCGGCACGGTGATTATGACGGCGGGACTGTTGAATGAGATGTCACTGATTGAGACTGGCGTGGTGCGCATCGAGGCCGGTGTCTCCTGCGCCAAGGCGGCACGTTTTGCTGCACGTCAGGGGCTGGTGGGTGCGGAGTTTCTGGCAGGCATCCCCGGCACCATGGGCGGTGCACTGGCAATGAATGCCGGGGCCTTTGGTGATGAGACCTGGTCCCATGTGGTTGCGGTGGAGAGTATCGACCGTCAGGGTCGTCGTCATCTGCGCCAGCCCAATGAATATGAAGTGAGTTATCGCCATGTATCTAGTCCGGCCAATGAGTGGTTTGTGGCGGTACATCTGACGTTGAAATCAGGCGACGCGATGGCGGCGACGGCACGTATTAAAGAGTTGCTGGATCGGCGTAACGCCAGCCAGCCGATTGGTCAGCCCAGTTGTGGTTCGGTATTTCGTAATCCGCCGGGTGATTTTTCTGGCCGTTTGATCGAGGCGTCTGGTTTGAAGGGGCGCTGTATCGGTGGTGCCTGCATCTCTGAAAAACACGCCAACTTCATCATCAACAGTGGCAACGCCACGGCGGCGGAGATTGAGGCGCTGATCGCACTGGTAATAACAACGGTAGCGCAGCAGCATGGTGTCGGCTTGATACCTGAAGTGCATATTGTGGGAGAGAAGCGTTAATCATGGCTGGCCAGACGACAAAGGTCACAAGTGCAAATGAGTTTGGCAAGGTTGCTGTGCTGATGGGTGGCACAGCAGCGGAGCGTGAAGTTTCACTGCGCAGCGGTGCGGCGGTGCTGGCAGCGTTGCAGTCTCAGGGTGTGGATGCCCACGGCATCGATTTTGTGGGGGGTGAAAGCCTGGTTCAGCTGCAGCAGGGCGGTTTTGATCGAGCCTTTATCGCCGTGCATGGCCGGGGGGGTGAAGATGGCCAGCTGCAAGGTGCGTTGCAGATTATCGGTCTGCCCTATACCGGTAGCGGCGTATTGGGTTCAGCGCTTGGCATGGACAAACTGCGCTGCAAACAGCTGTGGCAGGGGGCTGGTCTGCCAACGCCAAAATTTTTACATGTGACAGAACAGAATGATTTTGATGAGGTGGTGCGGGAACTTGGGCTGCCGTTGATGGTCAAGCCTGCCCATGAAGGCTCCAGTATTGGCATGAGTAAGGTGACCGATGCTGCACAGCTTGCCTATGCGGTGCAACAGGCCGCCGGTTGTGATGATGTGGTTCTGGTTGAGCGCTGGATAACCGGACGTGAATATACGGTGGCCGTGCTCAACAATGTGGCGCTGCCCGCGATCCGTCTGGAGACGCCGCACGATTTTTATGATTACGAAGCCAAATATAAATCCAACGATACTCACTACCACTGTCCTTGTGGGTTAGAGCCTGTCGCCGAGGCACGTCTACAGAAGTTGGCAGTGGACGCCTTTATGTTGGCCGGCACCAGCGGTTGGGGACGGATTGATGTGATGGAGGATCAGACCGGTAATTTCTGGTTGCTTGAGGTCAATACCGTGCCCGGCATGACGGATCATAGTCTGGTGCCAATGGCGGCCAAGGCTGCTGGGGTCAGTTTTGAATCGTTGGTCTGGCAGGTATTGGAAACCAGCTTCGAGGAGCGGTATTGATGCAGTTGCCCTGGCAGCAGAAGAAGAAAAAGAGCAATCAGCGCAACGTCCCGCAGAGCGGGTCGCGCTGGCCGGGGCCTGCTCTGTTGCAGATGAATTGGCAACGGTTGGGCATGAATCTTCTGGCCTTGGCGGTATTGGCCGGTGTGGCGGCGGGCTGGCTGACACTGATGAAGCCGACCACGCTGCCCATGAAGCAGCTGCAAGTCGAAGCACCGTTTGTGCACGTCACACGTGATGAACTCTATCAGGTGATGAAACCCGTAGCTAAAGGTGGGTTTTTTAATGTGGATGTGGATGCGGTGACTGAGGCGGTTGAGTCGTTACCGTGGGTCAGCAGTGTATCGGTACAACGGGTTTGGCCAGATGCCCTGCACGTGGCGGTACGGGAACAGACGGCACTGGCGCGTTGGCATAACCATTCGCTGGTGAGTGAACAGGGAGAAATTTTTACACCGGCAGCAGATACCATTCCCGCTGGACTGGTGGAGCTGCAGGGGCCTGATAGCACCGTGGTTCATGTGGCTGAATTGTTCAGGGTATTCAGAGAGATATTGCAGCCAGCGCAGCTGGAGATGAAACGTCTGGTCTTGTCGCCACGCCGCGCCTGGACACTGGAGTTAAGTAACGGTGAGGTGGTGTTGCTGGGGCGTGAAGTAGTGCAGCAGCGGCTGGAGCGCTTTGTACAGTTCTACCCACAGATAGAGGGGGAACCAGCGGCGTTGCAGCAGGTAGATATGCGTTATCCCAACGGTTTTGCAATTCAGTGGCAAAAGCCACAAGCGTAAGCGCGGTTTTAATTTTTTGGAGTATGGGTTCGGATGTCAAAAAAGATTGATAAGAATCTGATTGTTGGATTGGATATTGGTACCTCCAAGGTGATCGCCATTGTTGCCGAGGTATCGTCCGACGGCGCGCTGGAGATTATCGGTATCGGCTCGCACCCTTCACGTGGTTTGAAAAAAGGTGTGGTGGTGAATATCGAGTCCACCGTTCAGTCCATTCAACGCGCTGTGGAAGAGGCGGAGCTGATGGCAGGTTGCCAGATTCACTCGGTCTATGCCGGGATAGCGGGCAGCCATATTCGCAGCCTCAATTCACACGGGATTGTTGCCATACGCGAGAGCGAAGTGACCGCCAGCGATGTCGATCGGGTGATTGATGCGGCGCGGGCGGTGGCGATTCCTGCGGATCAGAAGATCCTCCATATCCTGCCGCAGGAGTTCATCATCGACAAACAAGAGGGGATTCGTGAGCCGATTGGTATGTCAGGCGTCCGCCTTGAGGCCAAGGTACACATGGTGACTGGCGCTGTGAGTGCCGCACAGAATATCGTCAAGTGTGTGCGGCGCTGTGGTCTGGAGGTGGATGACATCATTCTGGAGCAGCTGGCCTCCAGTTATGCGGTGCTCTCTGATGATGAAAAAGAGCTGGGTGTCTGTCTGGTGGATATTGGTGGCGGCACCACCGACATTGCCATCTTCACTGAAGGGGCGATTCGCCACACCGCTGTGATCCCGATCGCTGGTGATCAGGTAACCAATGACATTGCCGTGGCATTGCGGACGCCGACCCAGTTTGCAGAAGAGATCAAGATCAAATACGCCTGCGCCCTGACACAGCTGGCCAGCCCGGAAGAGACTATCGAGGTACCTGGAGTGGGTGATCGTCCCTCCCGACGGTTGGCGCGGCAGACCTTGGCCGAAGTGGTGGAGCCACGGTATGACGAGCTGTTGACCCTGATTCAGGCCGAGCTGCGGCGCAGTGGTTTTGAAGACCTGATTGCAGCTGGGGTAGTACTGACCGGCGGCAGCTCCAAGATGGAAGGTGTTATTGAACTGGCAGAAGAGATATTTCATATGCCGGTGCGGTTAGGTGTTCCCCAGCATGTGGTTGGCTTGGCAGACGTGGTGCGGAACCCTATTTATGCGACGGGTGTTGGGTTGCTGCTGTTTGGCAGCCAACATCGCTTTGACCGCGGTGGAGAGCTGGTGACGGGGTCGGGCAGTAAGGGTGTATGGGAACGAATGAAGGTTTGGTTTAAGGGTAATTTTTAGGTAGTTGGGCTGTTGGAAAACTTTTGGGCACGTTGGCATAGGAGAATTGAATTATGTTTGAACTAATGGATACTTACTCACAAAACGCAGTAATCAAAGTGATTGGTGTGGGTGGCGGTGGTGGTAATGCGGTTGAGCACATGGTCGCCGCCGAGATTGAAGGGGTTGATTTTATTGCTGCAAATACCGACGCACAGGCGCTGAAAAAATCAACCGCCAAGACCGTGCTGCAGTTGGGTGCGGGTGTCACAAAAGGGTTGGGCGCAGGTGCCAATCCTGAAATCGGACGTAAATCGGCACTGGAAGATCGTGAGCGCATCATGGATCTGATCGAAGGCAGTGACATGCTCTTCATTACCGCCGGAATGGGTGGCGGTACCGGCACCGGGGCTGCGCCAATCGTAGCCCAGATCGCCAAAGAGATGGGGATTTTGACCGTGGCCGTGGTGACACGCCCCTTCCCGTTTGAAGGTAAAAAACGTAACGCCGTGGCTGATGCGGGTATTAAAGAGCTGGCGCAGTATGTGGACTCGCTGATCACCATCCCTAACGAGAAACTGCTCTACGTACTGGGCAAGGATGTCACGCTGTTGCGGGCGTTTGCCTCAGCTAACGACGTGCTGTTAGGCGCAGTGCAAGGGATTGCTGAATTGATCACCCGTCCTGGGCTGATTAACGTCGACTTTGCAGACGTACGTACCGTGATGTCCGAAATGGGCATGGCGATGATGGGATCTGGCAAGGCCTCTGGTGAGGACCGTGCCCGTATAGCGGCGGAGAGTGCCATCGCCAGCCCGCTGCTGGAAGATATCGACCTGGCTGGGGCCAGAGGGATACTGGTCAATGTGACCGCCGGTTTTGACCTCTCAATCGGAGAGTTTGAGGAGGTGGGTAACATCGTCAAGGAGTTTGCCTCTGAAGATGCCACCGTGGTTGTAGGAACCACCATCGACGAAAACATGGTTGATGAGCTGCGTGTTACTGTTGTGGCAACAGGTCTTGGGCAGGGTAAGGCCGTTGAGACTGAAAAACCGGTCAAGCTTGTCTACCAGAGCGTTCGTGAAGAGCGTAAGGTCAGCACCGGTGAGCCACGTTACGAAGATTACGAGCGCCCAGCGGTCATGCGCGCCCAATCGGTAGCCGCAACCAAGGTGGCGACAGCGGAAGATACCAGCCTTGATTACCTGGACATTCCCGCGTTCCTGCGTCGCCAGGCCGACTGATCCCCAGCTGTTTTCAGCGCGCTGGTGCCCCTTTGCCCGAGGCAGGCACCTGCGCGGATCACTGCTAAACATGTTATCCTATGTCAGTTATTGCCGGAGGCGTGAGTGTCTCCGGCCGTTTTCTTTCGGACAGACTGTGGTAACTGGAACGGGTCGCTAAAATGATTAAACAACGTACGCTGAAAAATGTCATCCGGGCGACAGGCGTTGGTTTGCACACTGGGGAAAAGATCTATCTGACCCTGCGTCCAGCCGCCATTGATGCTGGTATTATTTTTCGACGTGTCGATCTGGACCCTGTTGTAGAGATTCAGGCCCGCGCAGAAAATGTCGGCGATACCCGCCTCTCCACAACCTTGATGAAAGGCGACGTACGTATCTCCACCGTTGAACACCTCCTGTCGGCGATGGCCGGCCTTGGCATTGATAACGCTTATATAGAGCTGAGCGCAGCTGAGGTGCCCATTATGGACGGCAGTGCCGGCCCCTTTGTTTTTCTGCTGCAGTCAGCAGGGATTCATGAGCAGGATGCCCCGAAGCGGTTTATACGTATCAAACAGCCAATTGTTGTGAACGATGGCGACAAATGGGCCCGTTTTGACCCGTTTGAAGGTTTTAAAGTCTCATTTTCCATCGATTTTGATCACCCCGCCTTTAAAGACCGTGCCAAAGAGGCAACGATCGATTTTTCAACCACCTCCTTTGTTAAAGAGATAAGCCGCGCCCGGACGTTTGGCTTTATGAAAGATATAGAAGCCCTGCGGGCAAAAAACCTGGCATTAGGTGGCAGCATGGAAAATGCGGTTGTGGTGGACGATTATCGTGTGCTTAATGATGATGGTCTGCGTTATGAAGATGAGTTTGTAAAACATAAGGTGCTGGACGCCATTGGTGACCTATATCTATTGGGTCGCAGTCTCATTGGTGCCTTTAGTGGTCATAAGTCCGGACACTCCTTGAACAACCAGTTATTGCGTGCGTTGGTGGCGAATGAAGCGGCATGGGAGCTGGTGACGTTTGAGAAAGATGAGCTGGCACCGATATCATTTATGCAGCCGATGGCCGTTGGTTAGTTAGTCTGTTTGATAGTTTTTTGGTGCGTTGTGTAACTAAGTCACTTTCAGCCCTGCTTTGAGCTGTTTTTTGCAAGGCGCAACAGTGCCAGCTTCAATTTTGGATCGCTGGTCACGTCTGCCAGATTATTCAGTAGGTTAGATGTGCCTTCTGACATCTTTGGGCGTGCCCGTGCGGCCGTTTGAGGGGTTGCCTGTGGGGGTTGAATCTTGACCGTGAGCGCCTGAATTTGAAAATGGTGTAAACCTTTTAAGATGCTGGGGGTCTGAAGGCGGAGCCGGGTGGCCCAGGCCGCGGACTCTACCAGCAGCGTTAATGTCTGGTTGGATATGCCGGCAGCAGTGCAATGCAGTGATAATGGCAGGGGCAGCAGGTATGCAAGTTGAGCATTCAGCTGTCTAAGCTTTTGAGTTTGTTGTAATAGCTCCTGCATTCCGGGATTTTTTGAGCCAAGTATCTGTTTTAGGGATTTTGGGGCTTTCAATGCCTGCTTCCTTTAGCTAAAAGGTACTAAGGTGTTTTTGGATGGATTTAATTGTAGACTGGTACCCATGAGTTTAATTTTACTACCAAATGATTCAAAAGGAACGGTGCGTCGTATCAGCAGCCGTGTTGTGGCGTGGACGTTACTGGTGGTTGGGCTGGTGGTGCCTGGCACAGCGCTGGTGGTTGGTTACAATATAGGCGTATCGGATGTCGACGCACAGAAAAAGACACTGACGTCCGATTTGAAGGTGGAGCTTGGCGCTCAGCGCGAAGAGCTTGAGGTGGCCCGTCAGGGAGCACAGGAAAACATCAATGCACTGACCAAACGGGTGGCTGAGTTACAGTCGCGGGTGGTCAGGCTGGATGCCCTGGGGGAGCGGTTAACCGACATGGCCAGCCTCGACAAAGGTGAGTTTAACTTCGAGAGCGCCCCAGCATTGGGCGGCCCCAACGACTCATCGCTGTTGATTGCGGACAGCGCGGCAGGTGATCTTCTGGCCTCCTTTGACAATTTGAGTCGCGATCTGGATGACCGTGAGCAGAAACTGGGAGTGCTTGAGTCGTTGTTGATGACCCGTAATCTCCAGAGTCAGGTCCATCCTGACGGTTTTCCGGTGGAAAAGGGTTGGCTTTCATCGTACTTTGGCGCCCGTTCTGACCCCTTTACCGGTCGCCGCGCCCATCATGACGGTATTGATATTGCGGGCAAGCTGGGTTCTAACATTCTGGCTATTGCCAGTGGGGTTGTTACCCAGTCAGGTGACCACCCAGGTTACGGTAATCTGGTGGAGGTCAGCCACGGCAACGGTTATGTGACCCGTTACGGTCATAATCAGAAAAACCTGGTACAGATTGGCGATACTGTTAAAAAGGGGCAGGTATTGGCGTTGATGGGTACGAGTGGTCGTTCCACCGGGCCGCACCTCCATCTTGAGGTTCACCGTGATGGTCGTGTTGTCAATCCAATCAAATATGTACGTGCTGCTGCCCCCTGAGTAACTGGATTGGCTGATCAGCCAATCCATCTTTAGTTTTCTAATTCTCTCGTTTGTTTTATGATCACTGCCTCGTATGTGCAAAGCACGTGATTATTCCAATAAAATCTAGGGCCTCATGGTTACCAATATATTCAGTAAAGTATTTGGCAGTCGCAATGATCGGCAGCTAAAACGGATGCGAAAAGTTGTCGCGCAGATCAATGCTCTGGAAGAGTCCATGGTGGCGCTGAGCGATGAGCAACTTAAGGCGAAGACTACAGAGTTTCAGCAGCGGGTTGCTGCTGGTACGACGCTTGATAGCTTGCTGCCGGAGGCATTTGCGGTGGTGCGTGAGGCCGGTAAGCGGGTTCTGGGGATGCGCCACTATGATGTGCAGATGATCGGCGCCATGGTTATGCATGACGGAAAGATTGCTGAAATGCGCACTGGTGAGGGGAAAACACTGGTGGCGACGTTGGCGGCGTATCTGAATGCGCTCTCCGGTAAAGGTGTGCACGTTGTTACGGTGAATGACTATCTGGCGCAACGTGATGCGACGTGGATGGCGCGTCTGCATGAGTACCTGGGTTTGACGGTGGGGGTGGTCCTGTCTGGTCAGGACACGTTGGCGAAACGTGCCGCGTATGCTTGTGATATCACCTACGGGACCAACAATGAGTTTGGTTTTGATTATCTGCGCGACAACATGGCGTTTCGGCTTGATGATAAAGCGCAGCGCGAACTTAATTTTGCGATTATCGATGAGGTTGACTCAATTCTGATCGATGAGGCCCGTACGCCGCTGATTATCTCCGGACCGACAGATAATAACTCTGATGTTTATACCCGGATGAATGTCCTGATTCCGCGTCTGACACGACAGGAGGAGGAGGATGGCCCGGGGGATTACAACGTTGACGAAAAGTCCAAACAGGTGTTTTTGAGTGAGAGTGGCCACCAGAATGTTGAAGATATGCTGGTTGAGGTGGGATTGTTACAGGAGGGTGATAGTCTCTACGACGCCGCAAACATCAGTCTTATGCACCATGTTAACGCTGCCTTGAGGGCTCATGCCCTATTCCATAATGATATTGATTACATCGTTCAGAACGGCACCATTGTGATTGTGGATGAATTTACTGGCCGCACCATGCCAGGGCGGCGCTGGTCTGATGGCCTGCATCAGGCTATCGAAGCCAAGGAAGGGGTTGAGATTCAGAACGAAAATCAGACATTGGCTTCTATTACCTTTCAAAACTATTTCCGTCTCTACAACAAGTTGTCTGGCATGACTGGTACTGCGGATACCGAGGCCTATGAATTTCAAGAGATTTACGGGCTGGAGGTAATGGTTATTCCAACCAACAAACCAACCGTTCGTAAGGATATGGGCGACCTTGTCTATCTTAATCAGCAGGATAAATTTAACGCCATCCTTGAAGATATCAAGGGGTGTAATGAGCGTGGCCAGCCGGTACTGGTGGGCACAACCTCTATCGAAGTCTCAGAGACCCTTTCAGCGCTGCTGAAAAAATCAGGCATCAAACATGAAGTGCTGAATGCCAAACAGCATGAGCGTGAGGCGGATATCGTTGCGCAGGCGGGCAGTTCCAAGAGCGTGACTATTGCCACCAACATGGCGGGGCGTGGTACCGATATTGTGCTGGGTGGCAGCCTTGACGCGATGCTGGAGAGTGTGGATCCAACCGATGAGGTGGCCGTGCAGCGGGTTCGCAGTGAGTGGCAGCAGCGCCATGATCAGGTGTTGAGCGAGGGGGGGCTACACATTATCGGGACTGAGCGGCACGAGTCCCGTCGTGTTGATAATCAGTTGCGTGGCCGTTCAGGGCGTCAAGGTGACCCTGGTTCAACCCGTTTCTACCTCTCGCTTGAGGATAGTCTGATGCGTATCTTTGCCTCAGACCGTGTTGCCGGGCTGATGCAAAAGTTGGGTATGGAAGAGGGTGAGGCGATTGAGCACCCCTGGGTCAGCAAGGCGATTGAAAATGCCCAGCGCAAGGTTGAAGGGCACAATTTTGATATTCGCAAACAGCTGCTTGAATACGATGATGTCGCCAATGATCAACGCAAGGTGATCTACGAACAGCGCAATGAGTTGATGGCACGGGACGACATCTCTGACACCATTGCAAACATCCGGGCAGATGTAGTGAGTGGCGTGGTGGATACCTTCATTCCGCCTAACAGTCTTGAAGAGCAGTGGGACGTGGCAGGGCTTGAGGAGGCACTGCTGCGTGAGTTTGGTGACAAACTGCCGGTGCAGCAGTGGCTTGATAGTGATGATAGCCTGCATGAAGAGACATTGCGCCAGCGTATTCCGGCTGAACTGGATGCCAGCTACGCCGCCAAAGAGTCGATGGCCGGTGCTTCGGTGTTGCGCCATTTTGAGAAGGCCGTCATGTTGCAGGTCCTGGATACGCAATGGAAGGATCATCTCTCAGCGATGGATCATCTGCGTCAAGGCATCCACCTGCGGGGTTATGCACAGAAAAATCCCAAGCAGGAGTATAAACGTGAGGCATTTGAGATGTTCTCCGCGTTGCTTGATCGCATCAAACATGAAGTGATTGGCATTATCTCAAGGGTACAGGTGCAAGGAGAGGCGGATGTTGAGGCGATAGAAGAGCAGCGCCGCGCCCAGGGTGAGATGCAGTATCAGCATCCAAATGCTTCGGCAACTGAAAGTGAGACACCAGAAGGTGAGCAGCAGGCCCCGTTTGTGCGTGATGGCACCAAGGTGGGGCGTAATGATCCTTGCCCATGTGGTTCAGGCAAAAAATATAAACAGTGTCACGGTAAGTTGAGTTAATCATGGTAGTTGGAAACGTAGAGTTACCTTTAATGCCCGCAGTGGCGGGTATACGTTGGGGCGGTGCGGCGGCGGGGATTAAACGTCCGGGTCGCAAGGATGTGGCGGTGATGGAGATCGCTGCAGGATCGAGTGTTGCAGCCGTCTATACACTCAACGCCTTCTGTGCGGCCCCGGTTGTTGTCGCCAAACGCCACGGTGCTGTAACCGCGCCACGTTATCTGCTGATCAACAGCGGTAACGCTAATGCGGGAACCGGTGAGCCAGGCATGCGCGCCGCTGAGGCGAGCTGTGCTGCCGTTGCCGCCGTCATGGGCTGCAAGGCTGAAGAGGTGCTGCCTTTCTCCACCGGTGTGATTGGCGAGCTGTTACCCGTGGCCAAGATCGAAGCAGTGCTGCCGCAGGCAAGAGAGTCGCTGACCGCTGATGGCTGGGCCGATGCTGCCCGCAGCATCATGACTACCGACACCGTGCCAAAAGGGGCAACACGCCAGATTGTGGTGCAGGGCAAAACCATCACCATCAACGGTATCTCCAAAGGGTCGGGCATGATTTGCCCCAACATGGCCACCATGCTTGGCTATGTCGCCACCGATGCCGGTGTTGATCAAGCGCTGCTGCAACAGCTGATGACACAGGCAGCCAACCGCTCCTTCAACTGCATCACCGTCGATGGTGATACCTCCACCAACGACGCCTGTGTGCTGGTCGCCACGAACAAGGCAGGCGTCAGCTTTAACTCCGCAAGTGATGTAGGTTATGCCGAATTTGCCGCCGCTGTGATTGAGGTGTGTCAGGTGCTGGCACAAGCGATCATTCGTGATGGCGAAGGTGCTACCAAATACATCACCGTTGATGTACGTGGTGGTGTCAACGAGGCCGAGTGCCGTCAGGTCGCTTACACCATCGCCCACTCGCCACTGGTCAAAACCGCCTTTTTTGCCTCAGACCCCAACTGGGGGCGCATCCTCGCCGCCGTTGGCCGTGCCGGAGTCGAAGGGTTGGATGTCAGCAAGATCGATATCTACCTAGAGGATGTCAGCATCGTCCGTGGCGGTGGCCGTGATCCTGGCTACACCGAAGAGGCGGGGCAGAAGGTGATGAAAGAGGCCGAGATCACTATTTGTGTAGAGCTGGCCCGTGGTGGTGCTGAGGCGCAGATCTGGACCACTGATTTTTCTTATGATTACGTCAAGATTAATGCGGAGTATCGTAGCTGAATGCCGTTGTGCTGAGTTGATGGGGTGTAGTGTTTTATGTCGAAGTGGCAAGAGGCGGGGGGGTTGTTGTCGTAGTCAACGTGGAGGCTGAGTAGTAAATAGTTGGTAGGACTATCTTTTTATGCTTCTCTCTCGCACCAGTATTCTTCTATTTCTCATCTATTGATGGCCAACTATTGGCGATGATAGCGCTCATCGTTACTATTCCATTTTGGCCGTTAACTCGCCATACCAATACAAGCCACTGCCGGAGTTTTTACAACCTACTTTACTGTATGGACGATGGCCTTTTTTCAGGCTTGGTGCGCCGCTGTTTTTCTACGTAAATGTGCGATAAAGAAAGGTATGGAAGTACGCGCTGAATTGCTGGGGATGATTAAACGTTCTGGTGTGATGTTGTTAATGGCGTTTATTGTAGTTGTCAGTGTTGCTATTTTTATTAAAATTATTTATTAATCAATCAATTGGTTGTTAATAGTTTTGTTGCTGTTATTTCCCATTTAGATTCAGCCATTGGTCAAATTTGAAAGCACATCGTCTTAATATGATGGTGGTTAACGTGTGTTTGAGGACGGTACGGATAGAAGGTTATAGGCGGCCTACCCCATGATAAAAGCGCTAATCGTAGGTGCTGCTGCGGTGTCTCTCAGCATGTTTTTGTTTGCTGGTTGTTCAGTGCGGAGTCATGAGCTTACACCGCAGCAATTTTGGACTGAGTTTAGCCAGGCAGTTTTGATTCAGGATAATCAGAAGCTGATAGATTTGGTGCAGTTTCCATTGGAGGTTTTGGGTGTTGATGATAGTCAACCTCCAGAACAATACAACAAGGCGCAGTTTGAAGCGGTGTTCAAAAAGATAGTGGAACAACCAGTTTTCACTTTTGCGGGGGATGGTGTGGTTACACGCACAACAAGAGATATTATTCAGGAGACTTCGGTGATTACGCAGGAGCACTTCATGACCAAGGAGGCTTTCCGGGTGGATCAACTGGTATTTGAGTTGAAAGACAAGCAGTGGAGATTGGTTCGAGCCTATTTGGAGGAGTAACATACAATGCAGTGGCTGTACGTGGCGCTAACCAACAAAAAACCCGCCGAAGCGGGTTTTTTTATCAGATCCAGTGTAAGCAGTGCTTACTTGATCTTGGCTTCCTTGTAAGGAACGTGTTTGCGAACGACGGGATCAAACTTACTCATCTCCATCTTCTCAGGCATGGTGCGTTTGTTTTTGTCAGTGGTGTAGAAATGGCCGGTACCGGCGGTGGACACCAATTTAATCTTTTCACGTGCACTTTTGGCCATGATTAACCCCTAATCTTTTCGCCGCGGGCGCGGAGTTCAGACAGAACGACGTCAATGCCGCGTTTGTCGATGATGCGCATACCCTTTGAAGAGACGCGCAGTGAAATAAAGCGCTTTTCGCCTTCAACCCAGAAACGATGGGAGTGCAGATTTGGCAGAAAGCGGCGCTTGGTTTTGTTGTTGGCGTGGGAAACTGAGTTTCCGACCATAGGGCCTTTGCCCGTCACCTGACATACTCTCGACATGAGTTTTGCTCCAAATAATTCTTTTTTGCCATAGCCAAAATGGCAGAGAGGCGAAATTCTATAGATTTAGCTACTGGGTTTCAAGTATTAGTTTGGGTTTTGTTGGTATTTGTCCTACGGGTGTGTCCAAGTGGTTGATTACCTAAGGGCTCATAGCGCGCCCCGTTCGGCCAGTGATACCTGCTCGCCATCGCCGATGATGATGTGGTCGAGTACACGCACGCCGATGAGTGACAGGGCTGACTTGAGCTGTTGAGTGATCTGGTGGTCGGCCTGGCTCGGCTCGGCGAAGCCTGAGGGGTGGTTGTGGGCGAATATGACGGCGGCGGCGTTGTGGTGCAGTGCCCGTTTGACAACCTCCCGTGGGTAGACGCTGGCGCTGTCGAGTGTGCCAAAGAACAGCTCTTCGAAGCGAATGACGCGGTTGCGGTTGTCGAGGAAGAGGCAGGCGAATACTTCATGTTGATGGTCACGCAGACGCAGGCTGAGATAGTGGCGGGTCTCGGCGGGGTTGGTCAGCGGCGCGCCGCGTTTCAAGCGTTCGCCGCTATGACGGCGTCCCATTTCGAGCACGGCCTGGAGCTGTGCAAATTTAGCGCTGCCTAGGCCTTTGCTGCTGCAGAACTGTTGTTGGCTTGCATCAAGTAGGGCGCGCAGGCTGCCGTGCTCTTCAAGCAGGTCGCGGGCGAGGTCAACGGCGGTTTTGCCGATGATGCCCGTTCGCAGAAAAATTGCCAGAAGTTCGGCGTCAGAGAGGGCCGCGGCCCCTTTTTGCAGTAGTTTTTCACGGGGACGTTCGTCGGCGGGCCAGTCGGTGATTGCCATGCTTTTTTCTCGCGGCTAATTAAGTATTTAAGTATTATGGTGGTTTCGATTTGTTCTTATAGAATGGTATGGTAGCGCCCCTTGATGGGCAGCGCTATTGGGAGAGTGGATTGTTTTCAGGTCTGACATTATCCGGGCGTCGTGTGCTGGTGGGGGTAAGCGGCGGCATTGCTGCCTATAAATCTGCTGAGCTGGTCCGCCGTCTGCGCCAGGCGGGTGCTGAGGTGCGGGTGGTGATGACAACGGGCGCTCAGGCGTTTATCACGCCACTGACCATGCAAGCGCTCTCAGGGCATCCGGTGCATAGTGAACTGTTGGACAGCCGTGTTGAGGCGGCGATGGGGCATATTGAGCTGGCGCGCTGGGCGGATGCGATTCTGGTTGCTCCAGCGAGTGCAAATTTGATGGCCCGTCTTGCCCATGGTCTGGCGGATGATCTGTTGACAACCCTGTGTCTTGCCAGTGAGGCACCGCTGTTTTTGGCCCCGGCGATGAACCGTGTGATGTGGATGCACCCTGCGACCCAGGCCAATAGTGAGCTGTTGCGCCAGCGTTCAGTGAGGTTGCTCGGACCTGCTGCGGGTGAGCAGGCCTGTGGTGAGGTGGGGGCGGGGCGAATGTTGGAGCCGGATGAGCTGGTGGCGGAGTTGTTGCGTTACTGGCAGCAGGGACCGTTGTCTGGGGTGTCGCTGCTGGTGACGGCGGGTCCCACTCGTGAACCGATTGATCCTGTTCGTTATATCAGCAACCGCAGCTCCGGCAAGATGGGGTATGCAGTGGCTGAGGCGGCGTTGCGGGCCGGTGCGACGGTGACGCTGGTATCTGGCCCTACGGCGCTGCCACGGCCGCCAGGGGTGGCGCTGGTGGCCGTGGAGAGTGCCGCTGAGATGGCGGTGGCGGTGCAGGCCAGGATATCTCAGTGCGATATTTTTATTGCGGTGGCGGCGGTGGCGGATTATCGCCCGAGTGTGGTGGTACCCCAGAAGATGAAAAAGAGTGCCCCTGAGCTGAGTCTGGCGCTGGAGCGTACTGAGGATATTTTGGCGATGGCGGCGGGTGGTACAGACGCCCCTTTCTGTGTGGGTTTTGCCGCCGAGACTGAAGATCTTGAGGGGTATGCCCGTGATAAGTTGGCGCGTAAGGGGTTGGATATGATTGCCGCTAATCTGGTGGGTCAAGGTGTTGGGTTTGAGTCTGATGTTAACTGCCTGACGCTGTTCTGGGCCGATGGGCAGTATGAAATTAAACGGGCGACTAAAGCTGTGGTTGCCCGCGAGCTGATCGAGATAATCGCTGAGAGATACCATGCAAAAAATTCAGGTTAAGGTGTTGGACCCCCGTATTGGCAATGAAATTGCGTTGCCGAGTTATGCCACCGAGGGTTCAGCGGGTATGGATTTACGGGCCTGTGTGGATGGGCCGCTGGTGCTGAATCCCGGCGAAACCACATTAATTCCTACAGGAATGGCTATTTATGTCGCTGATCCTGGTTTGGCAGCAGTATTGTTGCCAAGATCCGGGCTGGGCCATAAACATGGGATTGTGCTGGGCAATCTGGTGGGGCTGATTGATTCTGACTATCAGGGGCAGCTGTTTGTTTCGTGCTGGAATCGTGGTCAGCAGAGTTTTACGATTAATGTGGGCGAACGTATTGCACAGATGGTGGTGGTGCCGGTAGTGCAGGTCGAGCTTGAGGTGGTTGATGAGTTCACCGCCAGTGATCGTGGTGAAGGTGGTTTTGGTCATACAGGTAGACACTAGCCTATTTGGGCAGAGGCAGGCGATGTTGGGTAACAACGAAAAAATGCTGAACACCACGCCAAAGCGGCGGTTTGATTCGCTGGTGTTGTTGATGGGTCAGGTTTACGTTGGTGTGACGTTACTGGTCATCTGTTTTGCGTTGTTGGGGTATTTTGTGGTGGAGCGTCTGGCCGCTGATGCTTCTCACCATCAGGGTGGCGAGGCACATAAACTGTTGCTTCAGCAGGTACAGCAGCGGCTGGATGACTATATCCGCCCGGTGTCGATAGTGACGGCTGATCCGCGTTTGTATGACCTGTTTAATACCCCGGATGCGCTGCCTCAGCGGCAGCAGGAGTTGGTGGCTATGACGGGTGCTACATCCGTTATGTTGGTTCAGGCAGGGGAGGAGAAAGGGCTGCTGGGGGATCATCCACGCCTGAGTTATGCCGAACTGGATCTGTTTTATGCAGCTCAGCACTCACAGGCCACCAAGGTTGAGTTTCATGAGTTGAGTCCAGGCAAGTCGCATATTGATGTTGTGCGGGCGGTGGTGCGGCAGGATGTGGTGCTGGGTACGGTGGTGGTGGGGTATATGCTGGCCCGTTACGACAGTGCGGCCTTTTTTGGCGGATTGCAGACGCTTTTCCCCTCCATGGATCGTATTGAGTTGAGCCAAACCTTGAGTGATGGTGGGACACAACTCTTTGTCGGGTGGGGCGATGTGGCGCTAAAGGCGCAGACTACAGCCTATTCGGGGGCGATAAAAAACAGTAGCTGGCAGTTGAGTTACTGGCAGACACCTCGCAACTGGCAGGTGCAGGGTATCAGCTGGCGGGTTATCTATTGGGTATTGAGCTGTGGGGTGCTGGTAGTGGTGGCTCTGGCGATGGCGGTGTTGTGGCGGCTGCTGGATAAAAAGACCCGTGCCAGTGCCAATAAGATATATGAATACGTTTGGGATCGACTGAATGGCCACTGGATGGGCAAATGTTACGAATCTGAGCTTTCTGAGGTGCAGTCAACCTTGAACCGCCTGCAAAACCTGAGTTGGTCAACCATGGCCGGCGGTGGTGGGGCATCATCTATGTCGAATGATCTGGCAACAGGGTTGACTGATGAGTCTGTTGATTCAAATGCCGAAACAGCAATCTCTTTTACTGATCTGCTGTATCAGACTGACAGGGTGGTTGAAGTTGAAGAGGTGGATGAGATAGTGCTCTCCAGTCTGGAAAAAAATGCGACAAACCCAGCTGTTCCTGCTTCGATATTTCGTGCTTACGATATTCGTGGTGTGGTGGACCAGACCCTGACGGCGGATATTGTCTACGACATTGGCCGCGCCTTTGGCAGTGAAGCCAAGGATAAGGGGGCGCAGACGATTGTGGTGGGACGTGATGGCCGCACCTCCAGCCTGGCGCTATCCAAGGCGTTGATCGAGGGGTTGTGCGACTCTGGCCGTGATGTGATCGATATTGGCCAAGTGCCCACGCCGGTGCTCTATTTTGCTACCCACTATCTTAGTGCCCGCTCTGGCGTGATGGTCACAGGTAGCCATAACCCCACTGAGTACAATGGGCTCAAGCTGGTATTGCAAGGTGAGACGCTTGCCGAAGAGGGGGTACAGAAGCTCTACCACCGGATTGTGAATGGTGACTATGTTGACTCAGTCTCCTGTGGTTCTGTGAGTCAGCAGTCACTGTCGGCAGATTACATGGCCCGTGTTGCCGGTGATGTGAATCTGGTGCGTGAGTTGAAGGTAGTGGTTGATTGTGGCAACGGCGTGGCTGGGGATGTTGCACCACAGCTATTGCGTGTGCTGGGGTGTGATGTGATCGAGCTTCACTGTGAGGTGGACGGTACGTTTCCCCATCATCACCCTGATCCCAGTCAGCCGGAAAATTTACAGGACCTGATTGCCGCAGTGAAGCGTCATGATGCAGATATTGGTATTGCCTTTGATGGTGACGGTGACCGGCTGGGTGTTGTCGATAGTGGTGGCAAAATAATCTGGGCGGATCGTCAAATGATGCTGTTTGCCATCAACATGCTTGAAGAGCAGGCTGGCGGCGTGATCATCTATGATGTCAAATGCAGCCGTGACCTGCGCCGGGTGATAGAGCAACACGGTGGCCAGGCGTTAATGTGGAAGAGTGGGCATTCGTTGCTGAGGGCCAAGTTGAAGGAGACCAGTGCACTGTTGGCAGGGGAGTTGAGTGGCCACTTCTTCCTGAATGACCGCTGGTATGGTTTTGATGATGCACTCTATGCCATGGCGCGACTGTTAGAGATTGTCGCCAAGGACCGTCGTCCATCTGCGGAGCTCTTTAAGCAGCTACCGGAATCAATCAGCACCCCTGAGATGCGCGTTACGCTGGCAGAAGGGGTGCCCTTTACGTTGATGGAACGGTTCAAGTCACAGGTACAGTTTGCGGGTGCCCAACTGATTACGCTGGATGGTATACGGGCAGAGTTTGAAGATGGCTGGGGCTTGGTGCGCGCCTCCAATACCACGCCTGACTTGAGTTTCCGTTTTGAAGCGGAGAGTGCCGAGGCACTGCAACGGATTCAGACGATATTTCGTGTGGCCTTACTGGCCATTGAGCCGGGATTAAAATTACCCTTTTGATTAACAGAGTGTGAGATCGGTTATGACCCTGGAGAGAGATGCGGCAGTTAACGTCGCCAATGTATTAACCGAAGCGCTGCCGTACATCCAGCGTTTTGCCGGTAAAACCATTGTCATCAAATATGGCGGTAACGCCATGGTGGATGAGCCGTTGAAAAAGGGGTTTGCCCGTGATGTGGTGCTGATGAAACTGGTGGGTATCAACCCGGTTGTTGTGCACGGCGGTGGACCACAGATTGGCAAACTGTTGGAGCGGATAGGTAAGGAGTCAAAATTTTTTGAAGGGATGCGTATCACCGATACCGAAACCATGGATATTGTGGAGATGGTGCTGGGTGGTCAGGTGAACAAAGAGATCGTCAACCTTATCAACCGCCAGGGCGGTCGTGCCGTGGGTCTGACCGGTAAAGATGGTGATCTTATTCGTGCCAGAAAACTCGTCTTCACAAAAAATGCCCCGGAGATGAACGCGTCGGAGATCATCGATATTGGTCATGTGGGAGAGGTTGCTGCTATTAATACCGGGGTGGTGGACATGTTGGTGCAGGGTGACTTTATCCCGGTGATCGCCCCGATTGGGGTGGGTGAAGATGGCCAGTCCTACAATATCAATGCTGATCTGGTGGCAGGCAAATTGGCTGAGGTACTAAAGGCCGAGAAATTGATTCTGTTGACCAACATCGCCGGTATTATGAGTAAAGAGGGTGAGGTGTTGACTGGGCTGGATTCGAAACGGGTCAACGAGCTGATCGCTGACGGCACCATTTATGGTGGCATGTTACCAAAGATCCGCTGTGCGCTGGAAGCCGCTCAGGGAGGGGTGGGCGCTGTCCATATTATTGATGGTCGCATTGAACATTCTGTACTGCTGGAGCTGTTTACCGATCAGGGGGTTGGCACGTTGATACGTGGTTGATAGGAGTCTTAAAAGCTCAATAATAACGTTCAGACCCCCCCCCATCGGTGACTCGATAGACTCACCAATGGGGTGTCAGTAGATGAAGTGCCCTGTATCTCCTTTGATGGCTTGTAGCGCGGATGGAGTTAACCAGTGGCTTATGGTCGCGGTGCTAATCTTATTTAGGTGCCAGGTTTCTTTCCATCGCCTGTGAGATCTGTTTATAACGTTCCAGATCATCAGCAAACTGTTTTTGGGTGTCCAGCAGTAGTTGCTGTTGCTGTTTAATCCCCTCTTCGTAAGCGGTGATCTTCTTTTTGGTGGTATTGATGTTGGCTACCAGTGTTTCAGGGATAGGGGTGTTCTGTTTTTCATAGTCACTAGCCTCGCGGGCCTGCTCGCGGAACTGGCGCTCCAGCAGTGTGAGACTCTCATGGCGTAAGTTGATACCATTTTTTATCTCGGTGAGTTTGCGTTTGAGTGCGGCGCTGATCTCGTCGGCGTTGGAGTAGATGGTGAGCAGCCGTTTATCGCGCGCGAGTTGTGCCTTTGCTTCGGCATCCATCACTTTGTCTGCAGGATCATCTTTTTGTGCGCCGATGGTGGTGATGGTCATCCCCTGCTGGTTGATGACACGGTAACCATTCTGCACATACTCGGGTGGGACACGGTCGGTGTAGTGAACATTGCCCTTTTTGTCGACCCAGCGAAAGAGATCGGCAGCAAAACCGGTGGGGGCGATGGCCATCAGTAAGGCCAGTGAGATCGATCTTTGCAATAAGCGGGAGACGTTGACTGCTGTGCCGTGCGGATACACCATTATTTTATCCCGTACTGTTCGCGATAGTGGTTGATGCGTGTGTGGTCGTCCAGCTGCTCTGGACGCTCTTGCAGGTAGTTGATCAGGTCGTCAAGTGTGACGATGCTGCTGACCTGAAGCCCAAACTGCTGTTCGACCTCCTGAATGGCAGAGGTTGCCCCTTGGCCACGTTCCTGACGATCAAGGGCGATGGCGACGCCGGCGGTAGTCGCCCCTGCCGCTTCAATCATCTGAATGGATTCACGCACAGAGGTCCCGGCGGAGATGACATCATCGATAATTAATACCCGGCCAGCCAGTGGTGCACCAACGATGGTGCCACCTTCACCATGGTCTTTGGCCTCTTTGCGATTAAAGGCATAGGGCAGATCGCGTCCATGGTGATCTGCCAGTGCAATAGCGGTGCTGGTTGCCAGCGGAATCCCTTTATAGGCGGGACCGAAGATCATGTCGTAGCCGATGCCCGAGTTCTCGATGGCAGCTGCATAGTAGCGCCCCAGTCTGGCAATAGACGTGCCGCTGTTAAAGAGTCCGCTGTTGAAAAAATAGGGGCTGATGCGGCCCGATTTAAGGGTGAATTCACCAAAGCGAAGGACGTTGGTGGCGATGACAAAGTCAATAAATTCACGTTGATAAGGCTTCATAAAAGGCGTTCCGTCACAAATTTTAGTTAGCCTGACATTCTACGCGTAGCCACCAGAGATGGCTAATGTATCGGGGGATTTGGCAGGGTTTTGTACAGGCACCTGCTGTTTATCCACTGGCGGTTTGTCTGACGGGCAATGGTGAATGGTTATCGGCGTTGTGTATCTGTTGGTACATCTTTTCAAGGGTCTCCAGTTGTACCTCCAGTGCTTTGTGCTGGCCTCTCAGCTCTGAAGTTTTTGAAGCCAGATTCTCCTTGGACTCGTTAATTTTATAGAGTGTTTCCATGTGTTGTTCAAGCATCTGCTTGTGGCTGGTGACATGTTTGGCCAGTGGCACCATAACATCTTTGAACCACGTTTCGGCCTCCTGGTTGACCTGGAAGAAGACATCACGGGCGTGGCTCACCAGGGAGATGAAGAATTTTTTGATGACAAAATTCTGCTCGGTCATGGTGGTGACAGGGCTACTGCGGTACTCCTCTGCCTGGGCATGGAGGGCAGTCATTTCGGCCTCATATTTGTCGGTGGAGAAGGGCTTGGGGTGGAGTGCGGCAAGCTCGTTCTCTTTTTCAAATTTTTGATAGATGCTGACAATCTGCTGGTGTGTCTCATCTGCATGGCGTGTGGCCACCTGCAAGGTGTCGCGGATGCCATCAAAGATTGTTTTCATGCCGGTTTTAAGACCGCCAGTGGTCCAGCTGTCTGACATTTGCTTACGTGCTGTATTGGTCAGGTGGTCAAACTTTTTCAGGCTTAGCTCATCCAGCAGCAGTTTGGCTTGCTGGTTGAGGGTGCGACGGCTCGACTGGAAATACTCCATGTTGGTATTGTAGACGGCCTGTTTTTCACGCGCTTTTCGCATTAGGTGTTGGATCAGGGTGGTATTTTTGCCACTGATTGAGACCAGATCCTGGTGTTGGTCGGCGATCTGTTTTAACCGGGCAGCAATGCTGTCGCGGTTGGTTTTGATCAATGCCCCGACCTCATTGGCAATGTTGTTGCGAATGATGCCCTGTTTGGCAGGAATGATCTCTTGTGCAAGATAGTTTTCCAGCGCCAACAGGCGACTGCTTGCGAGTAGCTGGTCGTTCTCTTTGGTTTTGGCCAGCAACGCTTTTTGGGCCGACACCGGAAAGACGTTGCCAATGTTGATGCCGAGGGCGTTGGCCACTTCGCGCTGTTGTGTGCTGATGCTATTTTCGATCTCTTCCGGGGTCTTCATCTCGTCCCAGAGGGTATCTATTTTGTTGAGTGCAACCACCAGACCTTTTTCGCTGCCACGGAACTCTCTGATGTGGTACTCCCAGACATCCAGGTCACTGCGTGTGACGCCAGTATCGGCGGCCAGCACAAAGAGCACAGCGTGGGCGTTGGGCAACATATTGAGTGTCAGTTCGGGTTCCGTACCCAGGGCATTGAGTCCGGGTGTATCAAGTATCGCCAGACCCTGTTGTAACAGAGGGTGGGGGAAGCTGATCATTGCGTGACGCCACAGCGGAACTTCAATTTCAGTGGGGGGTGGGGCATCGCTTTTACGCCGTCTGGGGGCTTCGTTGATATCGTATAACCCGAGATCGGCGGCGAGCTGCAGTGGCACCATTTTGGTTTTGATCACCTCTTTTAGCGCCTCCACCATCTGGTCTGGTGAGTTGACGTCAAGGGAGATGGTTTGCCACTGCTCTTTCTCCTTTTTCAGTTCAGAGATGCTTTTGTCGCTGAGGCGTGTCTCAATCGGCAGCATACGGATGTAAGCGGACTCCTCTTCGTGATCATAGAAGAGCTCGGTGGGACACATGGTGGTGCGGCCTGCCTCGGAGGGTAATAGGCGACGTTTGTAGTCAGAGAAAAAGATAGAGTTGATTAACTCTGTTTTGCCGCGAGAAAACTCAGCCACAAAGGCGATGGTAAGGTGATCTGATTTGAGCGATTCGATCACATCAAACAGCCGTACATCGATCTCGGGACTGCCTAATTGTTGGCTCTCCAGCCAGTGGTGATAGTCCTGAATCACCTGGATGAGTTCCGCCTTCCAGCGATCAAACGCCCTCATCTGCTGTTTGAAAATATCTTCCTCCATAGCTCCTGCTCTTTCCATGGTTATCTGGCTGTAATAAATTGGCAGCGGCGGTCAGCCGTGCGGCCCGTAATACCTGAGCGTCACTCCCTTATCGGACGCAGTAACGAGGGTCTTTAGCGGAATCTAACGGGCGGGTTTGTGTGGTAGTGGCGGCGCGACAAACGGCGATGTTTGCCAGCCTTCGCAGTGATAAGTGGCACCATCAAGTGCCACTTATTACTGTTTACGTCGACGTTACGCCAGACTGCCACCAAGATTAATGATGGGACTAACGACCAGGATTTTAATCAGGCCGATGGCCAGAAAGATAAGTATTGGTGAGAAGTCTATGCCTGACATAGTCGGCAGAATACGGCGGGCAGGTCGCATAACCGGTTCATTCAAGGCGTAAAGCAGCGATATGAGTGGATTGTTACCGCCCTGGCCGACCCAGCTCAGTACAATCTGAATCAGGATCGAGATCATGTAGAAGTTCAGGAGCATGGCGATCAGCTCACCCAGTGACATCACCGCCAAACCGGCAAATGATAGAGACATCCCTGCACTTAAGGCCAGCAAAAAGAGCTTTAACATCTGTAGCGCCAGTAGCAGCACGACCGCCGCCATATCGATGCCCATGAATCCAGGAATGATACGGCGTAGCGGTTTGAGCGGAGGGTTGGTGGCCTTGACGATGAATTGGCAGACCGGGTTGTAAAAATTGGCACGCACCAGCTGCAATAGCAGCCGTACCAGAACCAGCATCATATAGATGCCAAACACCGTTTCGATCACAAAGGCCGCGGCAGAGGAGAGGTAAGGGCTCATCGTACTATTGCGCCCCCAGTTCCTGTGCCAGCTCATCAGAACGGTTGGCAGCGGCGCTAAGCGCCTTGGCGACCAGCGCCCGCAAGCCATTATTTTCAAAGGTCAGGATGGCCTGCTCTGTTGTACCGCCGGGGGAAGTCACCCGACGACGCAGGGTGGCACAGTTTTCAGGACTTTCCAGTGCCATCTTGGTGGCCCCAAAGGCGGTTTGTAACGCCAGCAGCCGGGCTGTTTCATCGGCCAGGCCGAGATCGCGGGCCGCCTCCTCCATCGCCTCGATAAAGAGAAAAAAGTATGCCGGACCACTGCCGGAGAGGGCGGTGACTGCCCGCATCAGCGCCTCGTCCTCTATCCACAGCGCCAAACCAACGGCCCGGAGGATGGTTTCGGCGTTGTTGCGTTGTGCGTTGGATACCCGGCTGTTGGCAAAAAGGGCGGTAGCGCCGGTCTTGATGAGTGACGGGGTATTGGGCATGGCACGAACGATGGCCACATCACCCCCCAGCCAGCGGTTGATGTCCAGCTCACGGATCCCCGCAGCGATGGAAACCACCAGAGGCCGCTTCTGTTGAACAGTGTCACGCAACTCCTGGCAGACCGTCTGCATCACCTGTGGCTTGACCGCCAGAATGACAATGTCGCTATTCTCGGCCGCCTCAATGTTAGAGGCAGTGGCATGCAGATGAAACTGTTGCTCCAGCAGCAGGCGTTGATCATCGTTACGATCAGAGATCCAGATCGTGGCCGGGTCGCGGCCATCGGCAATCAGGCCGCTGATCAGACTGCGCGCCATATTGCCGGCACCGATAAAGCTGATGTTAGGAGTACTCATTGTTTAAATCCTATAATAAAAGTTTCAGTAGACCATGATGAAGGGAGCGGTAAGCAAAAGTCCAGCGCACCTCTTCAACGGGTGTTGTGGCGCGGGCCAAAGATGGCGCTGCCGATACGCACCAGCGTTGCCCCCTCAGCGATTGCCGCCTCCAGATCGTCGGACATACCCATGGAGAGTGTATCAAGCGCTATACCTTGGGCGATTAACGTCGTCTGCAGGTCAGATACCTGACGGAAAGTTGCACGCTGCTGCCCAAAATCGGCGGTAGCCTGCGGAATAGCCATCAAACCGCGCAGTTTTAGACGTGGCAGGGTGGCAATTTCCTGGGCCACGGCAAGGGCATCGCAGGCGGCAATGCCCGACTTACTGGCCTCACCACTGATATTCACCTGCAGGCAGATGTTGAGTGGTGGTAGCCCAACCGGGCGCAGTTCACTCAGTCGTTGGGCGATCTTGAGCCGATCTACACTCTGCACCCAGTCAAAGTGGGTGGCGATATCGCGGCACTTGTTGGACTGAATCGTGCCGATGTAGTGCCACTCAAACGGCTCATGCTGAAGTGTGGCCATTTTTGCCAGCGCCTCTTGCAGATAATTTTCGCCAAAGCCATGTTGTCCGCCGGCAGCGGCCTCTAAAAGTGCCGCCGCCGGCCAGGTCTTACTCACCGCCAGCAGGCGAACACTGTTGGCGGGGCGGCCAAAGCGCTCTTCGGCATGATGGATGCGTTGTTTAACGTTTTCCAATCGTCTATTGATATTCTGCATTACAATTGCCCAGTTGCGCTGAGCGGGCTATTGTAACAGCCAGATTAAGAAGTAGATCTTTTTGCCGTTATCGCTAGGGATTAGTAGGGGTGCCGTCTCATTCACTGGGCAGGTCGCACCATTTTAGGATTAAATTAACCAGGGGAACACAATGGATATAGCCGAACTGCTGGCTTTTAGTGTCAAAAATGCTGCGTCGGATCTACATCTGTCCGCAGGTCTGCCGCCGATGATCCGTGTGGATGGTGACATTCGTCGCATCAACGTGCCGCCGATGGAGAACAAGGCCGTACACGGCATGCTCTATGACATCATGAACGACCGCCAGCGCAAGGATTTTGAAGAGTTTTTTGAAACCGACTTTTCGTTCGAGATTCCAGGACTGGCCCGTTTTCGTGTCAACGTCTTCAACCATAACCGAGGTGTGGGTGGTGTCTTTCGTACCATCCCCTCCAACATCCTTTCACTTGAAGAGCTGAAGTGCCCAACGGTATTTAAGGATATTGCCAACAACCCCCGTGGATTGGTCTTGGTCACCGGCCCGACCGGTTCCGGTAAATCCACCACCCTGGCGGCAATGGTCGATTACAAAAACAATACCGAGTTTGGCCACATCCTCACCATCGAAGATCCGATCGAATTTGTGCATCAGAGTAAAAAATGTTTGATCAATCAGCGTGAGGTGCATCGCGACACACTCGGCTTTAGCGAGTCGTTGCGCTCGGCGCTGCGTGAAGATCCGGACATCATCCTGGTGGGTGAAATGCGTGACCCCGAGACCATCCGCCTGGCGCTCACCGCCGCCGAAACCGGCCATCTGGTCTTTGGCACACTGCATACCAGCTCCGCCGCCAAAACCATAGACAGAATCATCGACGTCTTTCCCGCCGCAGAAAAAGATATGGTGCGTTCAATGCTGTCAGAGTCGCTGCGTTCAGTTATCTCACAGACCCTGCTCAAACGTGTCGGGGGTGGTCGTGTGGCCGCCCACGAGATCATGGTCGGCACCCCCGCTATCCGTAACCTGATCCGTGAAAACAAAATACCGCAGATGTACTCCGCCATTCAGACCGGCCAGGGGCTGGGCATGCAGACACTCGACCAGTGCCTGGTTGAGCTGGTGCGTCAGGGGGTGATCACCAAACAGGATGCCCAGACCAAGGCATCTAATAAAGACTCCTTCCTGTAACCACTCAAATCAGCGGGGCAGGTATGCCTGCCCCGTAACTTCGTTTATTGTTTTTTTTGTATTTCTATTGTCATTAGCTTTCGCCGCCGACACCCACATAAAATTTAACTGCACTTGAATATAAGCTATTAAACTCGTCAAGGGGTTTGTAGTTGATTGAATACTCTACTCGTGAGGTTTTGTAAGTTGCTTTACTTTCGGGTAGTCCGATAGAGATGTCTTTGTCTGTATCGAAATGATTCTTTTTAAGTGATGATGAGATAATCTCAGTAAGCGGTGTGGAAAATTTAACTTTTATAACAGAGTATTGTTCAAATAGTCCGGCGACGGTTTTTGATATGGTTGTTTCATCAAGATAGCTGGCTTGGCTGTTTCGAAAATAAATCACCTCTATGTTGTACATGTTGCAGTATTTATGTTGAATTACAGCATGATCGCCATTGTTGAAAAGGATGCGTAGTGTTCTTAAATGTTCATCGCTGCGTATATCTTGCCCGGCATCCCAAGTGTAGGATGTTATAGAGCTAAGATTTGATGGAGGTCCCTGCTTTATAATGTTTGCGGGGTACGTGCATTTTGTGTTTTCTGTCGAACAGGCGAGTGGGCCATATAAAACCATAACTAGTATTATCAATTGTTTCATGATTATTCCAAGATGATGTCTTTTATTGAGTAAAGAAAGTGGTATTGAGAATGGTATTTTTTTCGTAGCTGGATAGAACTTTCTTATTTACAGTTATTTCAATGTGCCAAGTTGAATTTGATTTCATTGTTTCGTCGATAAAAGTATCCAAGTAACCTTCATCTTTGAGTTTTTGAAGTGCTAAAGTAAATTTTTTTGGATCAAAATTTTTGTTGGCAGCTTTCATGGAGTTTAAGCCAATATCTATTATGTTGCTTTGCAGGTATGTTTCTTTTGAGACGCAGTGTTTTGAGACACGTTTTCCTTGTTTGTCCAAGTCCTTTATTTTATCGGCCATTTTATTTTTTATCTCGGCGTCAGGCTTGGATTTATTTTTTTCATAAATTTTTAATATGGAATCGCCGTCAGTACCATAAAGTTGGTATTGCTTTTTCAAGTTTTTCTTTGCATTCTCTAGCATAATTGAGGCTTGCTCTTCCGGCGTTCTAATGGTACTTGTGATGACGGCAGTTTTTATCCCTGTCTCTTTTAACGCAACTTTTATGATCGCGGCGCTGTAGTTGGAAACTATTTGTTTGTCTTTTTTTAAATCTGAACTGTAAATTACAGAAAGGCCTTTTAATCCAGCATGCTCAAGGATTGTCTTTTTATCGATTAAAGGTGCCCCATTTATTATTGTTCCTGTGTGAATTTGTCGCTGAATTATAGGTTCATGCTCTGGGTTTATATACATTGTCAAATAACGAAAAGTTTTGCCGTTTGGGTCCACTCGCCCGTCCGGAGACATAATGCCGACCGCTTCACGTTGGTAGCGTTTTATTGCGTTGTTTGTTTTGGTGCCAATGAGTCCATCGACCTTTAAGTTGGTAAAAGGTGATTGCCATGCAGCATGACTATTTAGTAAGACCTGAATTAACTTAACATCAGCGCGTTGATTCACTCCGTTTATGCCAACCGACTGTTTGATTGATAGAGTCATTTTTTAAGTTCTCCCATATTTTGATAAATGCTGTTATGGAATTTATATTATTTCGTTTTCTCATACAATCAAAGCGATAAAAAGGGGGGTGGATGTATGTTCATGTGTTGTCTGATAGACGACTTTTAACCATTGTTGCGGGTGTGGTTTTTGATGTTTTTGTGTTTTAACGGGGCAAGTACGCCTGCCCCCATTCACCACTGATGCTAAACAGCGGGTGCAGATAGAGCCGCTCCAGATTGGCGCGTGTCAGCACCTCTTCGCTTTTCCCCGCAACAACTTCACCCTCACCAAACAGCAGCATGGCATGGTCGCAGTAACGCAGCGCGAGGTTGATGTCGTGCAGTGTCATCAGTAGCGCCCGTTCGCCTTGGTGTGACCACTGTTGCAGCTGGTTGAGCACGGCGATCTGGTGGTGGATGTCGAGGTGGTTGGTGGGTTCATCCAGCAGCATCAGGGCTGGTTCTTGTGTTAGCAAAGTGGCGATGGCGAGTCGTTGCCGTTCGCCGCCGGAGAGGGTGGTGGTGATGCGTTCTGCCAGTGGTTCCAGTTGGAGCTGTTGTAGTGCTGCCAGCGCCTTTTCCTGATCAATCTTTGATTCCCATTGCCACGGCTTGAGATAGGGGTGGCGACCAATCAGCGTGGTCTCCATGACGCTGCTGGGGAAGCTGTCGTCCTGTTGCTGGAACAGCAGGCCGAGACGTTGGGCGATCTGTTGTGGTTTTAGCTGTTTGAGCGGCTCCCCCTGGAGTGCAATTTCACCTGAGAGTGCGGGGCGCAGTCCGGCCAGGGTGTGCAGCAGTGTGCTTTTGCCAACGCCGTTGCGGCCGAGCATGGCCCAACGTTCGCCCGCCTTGATCTCTAGTTCCAGTGCGTGGCAGATCGGCTGTTGGCCGATGGTGACGTCGAGCGCGGTTGTTGTCAGCAGTGCGCTTGTTTTGGTCATGGGTGGTTACCGCGGCGCAGCAGATAGAGGAACACCGGCACGCCGAGCATGGCGGTGATGACGCCTACCGGCAGCTGTTGCGGGGCAATGACGGTGCGCGCCAGGGTGTCGGCGCAGAGCAGCAGTGTGCCGCCGAGCAGTACGCTGGCGGGCAGTAGCAGCCGTTGGTCGTTGCCCAGCAGTAGCCGGATCAGGTGTGGCACCACCAGCCCAATAAAACCGATGCTGCCGGCTTGGGTGACGGCGACGGCGGTTAAAAATGCGGCGATGAAGTAGATGGCCCAGCGCAGTCGCGTCACGTTGACCCCCAGTGCCTGGGCTTGCAGTTCACCCCGTCCTAGCAATGTGAGATTACGTGCCAGGGGCAGGCAGAGCAGTACCCCGATGCCCAGGGTGAGCAGGGCCACGGTGGGGTTGCCGGACTGGCCAAAATCACCCATGAGCCAGAAGAGCATGCCACGCAGGGTATTGTCGGCGCTGACGGCGAGCATGAAGCTGATCAGCGCTGTCCATCCGGCGGAGATGACCACACCGGTCAGTAACAGGCGGTTGCTGGTCCAGCTGCCGCTGCCGTGGGCAAGGCTGAAGACTAACAGCATCGAGAGTAGGGCACCCAGTACGCTGCCACTGGTGAGCCAGAACGAGCCGAGTCCGAGCAACATGGCACTGAGCGCGCCAACCGCGGCGCCGCCGGAGATCCCTAGCACATAGGGGTCGGCAAGGGGGTTGCGCAGCAGGGTCTGCATCAACGCCCCGGCCAGCGCTAGCAGGCCGCCCACGGCAAAGGCGCTGAGGGCGCGTGGCAGACGCAGTTCGGTGATCAGTTGTTGCGCCATCAGTGGTTCCGGGCCGGCATGGCTCCAGGCCTGCCACAGTTCGCTTACACTCAAGGGCAGGCTGCCGCGACTCAGTGACCAGACCAAGCTGAGGGCTGCGGCAGCGGTCAGGCTGATGAGGGTGAGGATGAGTTTTGTTTGCGGGTGGCTGGCCATTAATCGTTGGGCGGGGTGAACCCATCACGCAGGCTGATCACTGGCCAGCCCTTGGTCTGGGCGTGGTGGGTGAGCGTTTCGTCGGCGTCCACGGCAAACGGGTGGGTCACGATTTCCAGCAGCGGCAGATCGTTGAGTGAGTCGGAGTAGAACCAGCTGGAGGCGAGGTTGTAGCCATTGTCAGTAAGCCACTGGTTGAGCCGGATAATTTTACCCTCACGGAATGAGGGGGTGCCGCTCACCTCACCGGTATAGCGGCCATCCTTGAGCTCGGGATCGGTGGCGATCAACTGGTCGATGCCAAAGGCGTGGGCGATGGGTTCTGTGACAAAGCGATTGGTGGCGGTGATGATCAGCAGGGTGTGGCCCTGGGCGCGGTGTCTGTCCACTAAACGTTGCGCGGCGGGCAACATGATGGGTTGGATCACCTCAGTCATAAAGCGCTGGCGCAGTGCTAGCAGTTTGTCGAGATCGTTGTTGGCCAGTGGTTGTAGTGCAAAACGGAGGAATTCAAAGATGTCCATGGTGCCATTTTTGTATTCGCTGTAAAAGCGCTGGTTCTCCCGGTCGTAAAAGGCACCATCCACCAGTTGGTGCTGTACCAGCCAGCGGCCCCACAGGTAGTCGCTGTCGCCGCCGAGCAGGGTGTTGTCGAGGTCAAAAATGGCCAGATCCACGGCGATAACTCCTGTTTTGTCTGAATTGTGTTTGAGGGGGCACAAGAATAGGCGTTTGGTTGTTAAAGGTAAATGGCGAACGTTTTGCTGTTGTACTGTCATACTCTGCAAGCAATTGATTAGTTTGTTCTATTCGTGAAACAATGCTTTATATATTAGAGATACTTGAAGCAGGTTATAAGTGATTGATTCTGATGGATATCGACCGAATGTCGGGATCGTCCTGAGCAACAGCGATGGCAGGTTGTTCTGGGCGCGACGAATCGGACAAGATGCATGGCAGTTCCCACAGGGGGGGATTCGTACTTACGAAACCCCGCTGGAGGCGATGTATCGTGAGCTGGCTGAGGAGGTGGGACTTTCCCCTGAGCAGGTGGAGGTGGTGGGCAGCACCCGTGGCTGGCTGCGCTACCGCCTGCCACGGCGTATGGTGCGCCGCCATAGCAAGCCGGTCTGCATTGGCCAGAAACAGGTCTGGTTTCTGTTGCGGTTGCAGGCGCAGGAGAGCGAATTTCGCTTTGATCTGACGGACCACCCTGAGTTTGACCTGTGGCGCTGGGTTGATTACTGGGAACCTGTCAGTGAGGTGGTCCATTTTAAACGGGCTGTGTATGCCCGGGCACTGCAGGAGCTGGCACCGCTGCTGGGGTATGAGCGACGCAGCTTTTCGATCCTCCATCTTGGGCGCAAAAGGTAATAGTTAGTTATGTTGGAGACGTTGCGCCGTATTATTCAAGAGGTTAACCTGGCCAGCGATCTGGAGCAGGCGCTGAATATCATCGTGACCCGGGTCAAAGAGAAGATGTGTGTGGATGTCTGCTCGGTCTATCTGGCCAGTGAGAGCCAGAAGCGCCATATTTTAATGGCGTCCGATGGACTGAATCCTGGTTCGATTGGCAAAGTCTGGCTCGAGTTTGGCCAGGGGTTGGTGAGTCTGGTGGCAGAGCGGGCAGAACCGGTCAACCTTGAAGATGCCCCCAGCCATCCCCGTTTTTTCTTTTTGGCAGCGACAAAAGAGAACCCCTTCCACGCCTTTTTAGGTGTCCCCATCATGCACCACCGCAAAGTGCTGGGGGTGCTGATTGTGCAGCAACGGGCGATGCGCCGTTTTCTGGAGGATGAAACCGCCTTTCTGCTCACCATCGCTGCCCAGCTGGCGGGTGCCATTGCCCATGCGGAGGTGAGTGGTGGCATTAGTGGTATTGGTGGCATTAGCAGTCTGCCGGGGAGCGTGGCGGATGGCATTTCGCTGAAGGGGTTGCCAGGCGCTCCAGGGGTGGCGATTGGAACGGCGTTGGTGGTCTATCCGCCGGCGGATCTGGACTCAGTGCCTGACCGCCAAACCCCGCCTGCTGATCTGGAGCTGGAGGTGAGCTGTTTCCGGGATGCAGTGGATCAGGCGCAGTCGGATATCCGTACACTCCAGACGCGGTTGAAAACGGTCTTGAGCAGTGAAGACCAGGCGCTTTTTGACGCCTATCTGCAGATGCTTGGCAGCGCCAGCATTGTGGATGATGTGATCGAACGTATCCGCAACGGTGGTTGGGCCTCCAGCGCACTGCGTGACACCATTGCCAACCATGTGCGGGTCTTTGAGAACATGGATGACCCCTACATGCGTGAACGGGCGGTGGATGTGAAGGATCTGGGCCGCCGGATATTGATGTGCATTCAAAAGGGTCGCCATAATCCGCCGCCCTACCCGGAACGGACGATCCTGGTGGGTAATGAGATTACCGCCACCATGCTGGCTGAGGCACCGGTGGAGCGTCTGGTGGGGGTGATCTCAGCCAAAGGCTCTTCCTCCTCCCATGTGGCCATTCTGGCACGGGCGCTGGGCATTCCAGCGGTGGTGGGGGTACAGGATATTCCGGTTTCACGGATGGATGGCCGTGAGCTGATTGCTGACGGGTATAACGGCCTGGTCTATGTGGCCCCTTCGGAACAGATCCGCCGCGAATATGAGCGACTGGCCCGTGACGAGGCGGAGCTGGTGGCAGAGCTGGAGGAGTTGCGCGATCTGCCGGCGGAGACCCCCGACGGTTACCGCATGCCGCTGTACGCCAACACCGGACTGCTCTCGGATATCACCCCGTCGTTGCGGAGCGGTGCCGAGGGGGTGGGGCTCTATCGCACCGAGTTTCCTTTTATGATCCGTGACCGCTTCCCCAGCGAGGATGAGCAGTACCGCATCTACCGCAAGCTGGTGGAGGAGTTTGCGCCGCGCCCGGTGGTACTGCGTACCCTCGATGTAGGGGGAGATAAGGCGTTGAGTTATTTCCCGATTGTTGAAGATAATCCGTTTCTGGGTTGGCGTGGCATTCGCATCACCCTGGACCACCCGGAGCTTTTTCTGGTCCAGGTGCGTGCCATGCTGCGTGCTGGGGCCGGGTATGGAAATGCCAGCATCTTGTTGCCGATGATCTGCAATATCTCGGAGCTGGATGAGGCGCTGTTTCTGATCCACCAGGCCTACCGCGAGTTGCGGGAGGAGTGTGAACAGGTCACTAAACCATCTATTGGTGTGATGATTGAGGTGCCATCCCTGGTCTACCAGATTGATGCCGTCGCGCAGCGGGTCGATTTTCTCTCCGTGGGCACTAACGATCTGACCCAATATCTGCTGGCGGTGGATCGTAATAACAGCAGTGTGGCTAGCCTTTATGACAGCCTGAGCCCGGCGGTGATCCAGGCGATCAAATTGGTGGTGGAGGGGGCTGCCCGCCACCAGCGCCCGGTCAGTGTCTGTGGTGAGATGGCGGGTGACCCACGGGCCGCACTGTTGTTGCTCGGCCTGGGGGTGGATAGTCTGAGTATGAGTGCCTCCAGCCTGTCGCGGATTAAATGGGTGATCCGTAATATTGAGCGCAGCAAGGCGCAGGCGCTGCTGGCCGACGTGCTGTTGCTGGAGACGGCCAAAGAGATCCGCAGCTATCTGGACGAGGTGCTGATCGCCGCCGGACTGGGGGGACTGGTACGGGCAGGTGGCAAGTAACCTGTCTGTGGTTAGTTTCGCAGATAGATGGCAAGCAGCAGTATCAGCAGTGAGACAACCCAGAAGACCATATAGGTGGTCATGGACTGTTTGGCGGCACGTTTGCCAATCCAGGTACGGGGTTTGATGCCGCGGATAAGGAAGACCGTCTTGGCCGCCAGATTGACACAGACGATGTTCACCGCCAGTAACAGTGCGGCACCAAACGCCAGTGTCATTTGTCCCGATCCCAGCATCAGCCCCACCGTTGCCATGGGGGGGAGTAGCGCTACCGCGACCATTACACCGACCAGCACGCTGGAAAGTCCGGTGGTGAGTGAGAGTACGGCCGCCGCACCCGATGCCAGCGCCAGCACCACAGAGCCGATGCCTACCGAGGTGCGTGACATCAGCTCCTGACTTTCGAAGTTGATAGGCAGGATCACACCGATGATGATGGAGAGCAGCAGCGCCAACCCCAGCCCCACGAAGTTGGTTTTTAACGCCTCCCACATCAGCGGTTTGTCCCCCAGGGCCGCCGCCAGAGCGAGGGCGATGTTGGGCCCCAGCAGTGGCGCAATGACCATGGCCCCAACGACCACGGCGACGTTATTTTCGATCAGGCCAATGGCGGCAACGATGGTGGACAAAAAGACCAGCAGCAGGAAGTTGCTGTTCAGCTCGGTATTTTTTGAGACGCTGTGGTACAGCTCTTCACGGGTGGCACCGCCGACACTGTTCTTCTCTCTGCTTTTATCCTCGATGTCAGCCTTTGGCAGTGTGGCCTCAACGGGCAGAATGACAACGCGGGTGTTTGTATCCAGACTCATGCCGTTTTGCAAGCCATCCATTACCGCTTGTCTATGGGGGTCGTCGACGAGCAGACGTATCACCTGGCGATCCTCCCCTTCCGGCGAGCTGATTACCCACTGGTCGATGGCACCATGCTGTTTGCCGACCGCTTTGATGGTGTCGATGTGGTCGCGATGAGTGATTATTTCAATTATTTTCATATGGATTAAAAAGTGTACAAATGAATGATATGGGCGCTAATGATGCCAGCATCCCGTTGAAATCTGTATCATTGATTGATAATTGTGGAGAAGCAGATGGGTTCTGATAGTGGTCTTGTGGTGGCCTATGCGCTTAATGGCGAAGGGGGTGGCACGGCCCTTGGTTGGGATGAGGTGCGTGCGTGGCGGGGTGACGAAGGGTTTCTCTGGGTCCATCTGGACCTGACGGACCCGGTTGCCCAGCGCTGGGTCGGTAGCGAGAGTGGCCTGGATGAGGTGGTGGCGGAGGCGCTGCTGGCGGACGAGACACGGCCACGCAGCTCGTTTATGAAAAATGGCCTGCTGGTGATGCTGCGGGGTGTGAATACCAACCCTGGCGCGGACCCCGAGGATATGGTGGCACTGCGTATCTGGGTGGAGGATAGGCGGGTGGTGACCACTCGCAGACGCCGCCTGCTGTCGATTATGGATGTCAGTGATTCCATCGATAAAAATGATGGCCCCATGACCCCCGGTGAGCTGCTGGTGACACTGTCAGACTGTCTGGTTGAGCGAATGGCGGTGGTGATTGATGAGATTGACGAACATGTCGACCGGCTTGAGAGCGATGTGGTGGAGTCGGAAAATCCACGCCTGCGCCATGAACTGGCAGACCTGCGTACCCAGGTGATTGCGCTGCGCCGTTATCTATCCCCGCAACGTGAAGCGATGGTGCGGCTGAGCCAGGAGAGGAGTCAGTGGCTGAGTGATGTGGACCAGGTCCATTTGCGTGAGGTGAGTGACCGTATTATCCGTTACGTTGAGGATCTTGATGCCGTGCGTGACCGTGCGGCGGTTGTGCAGGAGGAGTTGGCCAGTCGTCTCTCTGAACAGTTGAACAAACGGATGTATATGTTATCCATGGTGACAGCAGTGTTTTTACCGCTGGGGTTTCTCACCGGGCTGCTGGGGGTGAATGTGGGTGGCATTCCTGGGGCTGAGAACACACTCGGCTTTGTCTGGGTGATTGGGTTGGTGGTGGCGCTGGTGATCCTGCAGGTGTGGGTCTTTAAACGCCAGCGCTGGTTTTAACAGTAGAAACTTTGTTACGGCGCTGGATACTCTGGGGCAATCGGCCCCGTGTTAGTATAGCGCCCCGGCAGGTGGGTATGCCGCCTGAATCGAATAGACAATATTGGAGAGTATCAATGATGAAGTTGCAGATGACAGCAGTGGCTGCGGTGATGTGTGCATCAAGCATGGCCGCCTCAGCGCAGCAGATCGACCTGAGCATGAGCAATGATACCGCCCTGCTCAGCTACACCATGCCCATCAGCTATAGCCCGGCTGGCCGTACCGATGCTGATTTTGGTGTGCTCTACACAGAGGACAATGACCTGATGATTATGGCCGGTATTGCCATGAGCGGCGAAGCAGGCAGCCAGGTGCCAGGATTGGACGGGGGAGTTGGTTTTAAATTTTATGGTGTATCTATGGACAATGGTGCCGATATTGGTGCTGTAACGATTGGTGGAATGCTCCGCTATGTACTGCCAGGCTTGAACCGTGTAGGTCTGGTGGGTTCTTTGAACTATGCCCCGAACATCACCACCGTGGGTGATGCTGACCGCCTGTGGGACTTTAACGCCCGTGTTGAGTTTGAGGTGTTGCCAGCAGCGATTGTCTATCTGGGGTACCGTGATGTTGGCGCACGCATGGAGATCAACAAGTTTGATATCGACATGGATAAGGGCGCGCACATTGGTCTGAAGATGTCATTTTAATGGCATAAATTGAGGGTGCTGGGCCGCAGCGATGAAAGTTCCGGGTTCTTCAGTAGCAGCCTACTACGTTGGCAATGCAGCGCTCGCCCTGGATCGTCAGGCGGCGCAGCAGTCACAACGGGCTGCCCAGCAACTTCAATCTCCCCCACGCCCCCAGCCCCTTAGTGAACAGGTGTTGGAGGGGGAGCTGCTCAACGAGCAGCGCCAGCGCCAGCAGGCCCAGTCTCAAAATGGCTCTGTGGATGAGTCGGTACTGCGTCAGCAGGGCGCACCGCCACCGCCGCCAAATCCGCTGAGTAACAATCCCGCTATTCGTCATTATCAAAGTACGGCCCTTCTGGATGGCCTTGCCAAGGTCGGGCCGCCCCATCTAGTGGATATCTACGTCTAATGAGTCAGGAGAACAGGATGAAACCCCTCGACGAGGTGCGTTTACAGCGCCTGCTACAGGGGCAGCGCTGGGGATGTCTCGGTACGCTTGATGGTGGCCATCCAGCGCTGTCGTGGGTGGCCTGTGCGTTGGATGGGCAGGGGGCGTTGTTACTGCACTTGAGTCGCCTGGCCAGACATACCCGTAATCTGTTGGTGGATGGGCGGGTTTCGCTGGCACTGACTGAACCGGATGATGGGCGTGGCGACCCACAAACCCTGGCGCGCATCTCCCTTGACGGCGTGGTGGAGCCGCTGGCCAGTGACAACGAGGCCTATCATGCTGCGCGACAATGTTATCTGGCGCACCTGCCAGACGCAGAGATGCTGTTTGGTTTTAAAGACTTTTCCCTTTTCAAACTAACGCCACAAACTGCCCGTTATGTGGAGGGTTTTGGCAGTAGCCACCGTTTGGCGGTGGAGCAGCTGCAGAGGTTGTTGATCCCCTGATGAGATATATACATGTGGTTGCCGCCGTGATTGTTAACCCGGCGGGTGAGGTGCTCCTGGCACTGCGTCCCAAGGATAAACATCAGGGCGGCCTGTGGGAGTTCCCCGGTGGCAAGGTAGAGCCGGGGGAGGCGGCACTGGCAGCGCTCAAGCGTGAACTGTATGAAGAGCTGGGTATTAATGTGACTCAGGCGCGGCCATTGATCCAGGTGCGGCACTGCTACCCCGATAAGTCGGTAATGCTGGATGTCTGGCGGGTTGACAGGTTTGAGGGCGACGCCCATGGCCGTGAAGGGCAGGTGGTGGAGTGGGTGGTACCCGAGCAGTTGCCGCTCCGCCCCTTTCCGGCGGCCAATCAACCGATTGTGACAGCGGCACGGCTGCCGGAGTGTTATCTGATCACCCCAGAGCCGACACAGCAGGATCAGTTTTTGCAGCAGCTAACTGAGGCGTTAGAGGCGGGGATCCGCCTGGTGCAGCTGCGTGCCAAGGGGTGGGCGGAGCATGATTATCGATCACTGGCGGTGGCCGCGCAGGCCCTCTGCCAGCGTTACAAGGCCCGCCTGTTGTTGAATGCCACACCGCAGTGTGCGATTGAGGTGGGCGCGGCTGGTGTCCATCTCAGCAGCCAGCGACTGCTGGCGTTACAGGCGCGGCCATCCGGTTACGAGCCGTCGTCAGGGCGGTGGCTGGCGGCCTCCTGCCACAACGCGGCGGAGTTGCAACATGCGGTGCAGATTGGGGTTGATTTTGTGGTGCTGTCGCCGGTGAAACCGACCCGCTCCCATCCGGGTGTAGCGGCGTTGGGGCTGGCGCAGATGCAGGTGCTGATGGCCGACGTTCCTATTCCCGTCTATGCCCTGGGGGGGATGGGGCGAGATGATCTGGAGACTGTTTTTAGCCACGGCGGGCAGGGCATTGCTGCTATTCGGGGGTTATGGCCTGCGGCCCACTGAGTCTACGGGGTGGGGTCCAGATCACTGCTGAAGGGCGGCTCTTCACATGGGATGGCGCGGTTGCTGCCCTCCACCCACTCCCCCAGATCAATCAGGCGGCAGCGATCGTTGCAGAAGGGGCGAAAGGGGGATTGTGGTCCCCAGGTAACGCTGTTGCCACAGGTGGGGCAGGTAACGGTAAGTGGTGTCTTGTTCATAACATGCAGCAGGTCAGTTGGAAGGGGATGGTCTCTGTTACCTGCGTGGGGCGGTCATAAAGGCTTGGCTCCAGCAGGCGGATAGCGAAGCGGTGTTTGCTGCCGCTGATTTCGGCAAAGCAGGGGATCTCGGCAGCGAGGATGACCCGTACTAACTGGCAACCGCTGCTGGCGTCCAGGGACTTCTGGAAAAAACCATCCTCAGCAAGCTCCTGAGTGGTCTGGCCACTGTCGCGAATTAGCCGCAGGATTAACCGTACCGATTGATTGATGGCATCAAAAGGGGTCAGCCACTGCTGCAGGGCGAGGGTACGTCGCGCTGGGGGTTGCGAGAGCCAGTAGTGGAAGGCGGGCAGGTCAAAATCGCAACAGCCACCGGCGATGTTGGTGCGCTGTTTGATACCGCTGAGAAAGTCGTTGGTGCGGATATCCATCTCTTGATTTTTGAGGCTGTAGAGACGGTCGATCAGGATGTCCATCTCATTCAGGATCTGCTCCAGCCGTTTTTTATCCACGTGTGGATTTTCAGAGAGCCGTTCCAGCAGCGAAGCCTGACGCTCCATCTCTTTCAGAATTTCGTTTTTGAGGTCGGTACGGGTGAAGACTTCGGCAATATCAAACAGGCTGTTGACTGCCGCACGGCTGTCCCACAGGGAGTCGCGGTGGCTGTGGGCAAAGGCCTGATTGAACAGAAACTCTAGTCGTAGCAGGGTTCGAATGCGTTCGTTGAGCGGTTGTTCGTAGCAGATTTGATCTGGCACTGTAATGTTCTGTCTCCCCGGTGGTCTCTGGTTGTGCAGCGGTGGTTTGCAATGGCCGGGTGTGGCACCGTCTTTATCCACATCACGACGTTTCGTTTAAATAAAAGCAGGGGTCAGTGTACGCCATCATTGTGATGCAACAAAGGTTGTCAGCTGGGTTTGGTGGAATTATTTCTGATATTGCGGCGCTAATTGGCTGTAATGGTGGTGAAGTTGTTCAACCTGGTGCAGGAGTTGCTGGATGTCACCACTGTTGTTGATCACCTCATCGGCGACAGCCAGGCGCTGTTCGCGACTTGCCTGGGCGGCAAAGGCGTTGGTGATGTCAGCATCGTTCATCTGGTCGCGCTGTTTGAGTCGCTGACGGCGAATCTCATCATCACAATCGATAACGAGAACATGGTTCACCAGCGCCTGCTGTCCTGTTTCTATCAGCAGTGGAATGACAAAGATAGTGTAGGGGGTGTTGAGCAGCGTGGCCTGACGTAACATCTCGGCGCGGATGCGTGGGTGGAGAATGGCCTCCAGTGCGTGGCGTTTGCTGCTGTCGGCAAAGATGAGCTGGCGCAGGGCGGGGCGATCAAGCTGGCCAGCATCAGTCACTATCTCAGCGCCAAAGGTTTGGACGATCTCAGTCAGTGCTGGTTGGCCTGGCTCCACCACCTGGCGGGCGATGATGTCGGTATCGATAATCGGCACGCCAAGTCTGGCAAAGTGCTCCGCTGCCGCACTTTTGCCACTACCGATGCCGCCGGTGAGGCCAACGATGAACATTTAATAGATCACAAACCACTCACGCTCAGATAGGCAGCGGTGATGGTCTCGCCCCAGTAGAGCGCAATCAGGCCGGCAATCGCGAGATAGGGGCCAAAGGGGATGGGGATGTTGTGGTCACGGCCACGCAGCAGGATCAGGCCAATGCCAATCACCGCGCCGACCAGGGAGGAGAGCAGGATAACGAGTGGCAACATCTGCCACCCCATCCAGGCCCCCAGCAGGGCCAGCAGTTTGAAATCGCCGTAGCCCATCCCCTCCTTGCCGGTGGCCAGCTTAAAGCCCCAGTAGACCGACCAGAGCGCAAGGTAGCCGGCAATAGCGCCGACCACGGCGCTGTTGATGTCGGTAACGGTGCCAGACAGGTTGAGTGCCAGTCCCACCCATAAAAAAGGGAGGGTAATGCTGTCGGGCAGCAGCTGGTGGTCCAGATCGATGACCGTCAGTGAGATCAGCACCCAGGTGAGCACTATAGCAGCGGCGCTCTCCCAGCCAAACCCAAAGTGCCAGGCCGCAAACCCGGAGAGGAGTGCGGTGACCGTCTCAATGATGGGGTAGCGGAGTGAAATATGTACGCCACAGCCGGAACATTTGCCCCGCAGCATCAGGTAGCTGATGACGGGGATGTTCTCCCACGGACGGATCTTATGGCCACAGTGGGGACAGCTGGAGCCGGGTTGGGCTAGGTTGTAAGGTGTTTCCCCGTTCGGCTCCGTTGCCAGGGTTGGGGGGTTGATCTCGATACACTGTTGCCGCCACTGCCGCTCCATCATGATCGGCAGGCGGTGAATCACCACGTTGAGAAAACTGCCTACCAGCGCCCCCAGCAGTGTGATGCAGGTGATAAACAAGGCGGGGTTCTGTTCAAAGTAACTCGCAAGTGTCATGGGCGTTTTATACCACTGAACCCATTTTGAAGATGGGCAGGTACATGGCGATGACCATGCCGCCGATCAGGACACCCAACACCCCCATGATGACAGGCTCCATCAGACTGCTGAGGCCGTCCACGGCGTTATCCACCTCCTCCTCATAGAAGTCGGCAACCTTGGCCAGCATGGCATCCAGGGAGCCGGCCTCCTCACCGATGGCGATAAGTTGGCAGACCATGTTGGGGAATAGTCCGGTCTGGCGCATGGAGAGCTGCAGGGAGATACCGGTGGCAATCTCATCACGCATCCGCAGGATGGCGTTGGAATAGACTACGTTGCCTGAGGCCCCTGCCACGGTGGTCATCGCTTCAACCAGTGGCACACCGGCGGCAAACATGGTGGAGAGGGTGCGGGCAAAACGGGCGATGGTCGCTTTTTGAAAGATGTCACCAAAGATCGGTAGCTTGAGCATGGTTTTGTCGAGAAAGTCCTGAAAGGCCTGTGATTTGCGTTTGGCCTGCATCAGGGCATATACAACGGCAATAATTATACCCAGCAGGACGTACCACCACTCAATCAGAAAGTCCGACATGTCGATCACCATCTGGGTCATGGCGGGTAGGTCGGCACCAAACCCTTCAAATAGGACCGAAAATTGCGGGATGACAAAGACCAGCAGGATGGTGGTGACGATGGCGGCGGCAATAATGATGGCAGCGGGGTAGAAGAGTGCCTTTTTGATCTTGCCTTTGATTGCCTCAATCTTCTCTTTGTAGAGGGCGATTTTATGCAGCAGCCCCTCAAGGATACCGGCCTGTTCACCGGCATTCACCAGATTGCAGTAGAGGGCGTCAAACTGATCCGGAAATTTTGAGAGGGCCTCGGCCAGGGAGTTACCGCCTTCGATATCCCCCTTGATCTTCATCAACAGCTCCTGCATGGCCGGGTTCTCATGGCCACGGCCGACAATCTCAAACGACTGTACCAGGGGCACACCGGAGCTCATCATGGTGGCCATCTGCCGACTGAAGATGGCAATATCCTTGGCGGTGATCTTTTTGCGCCCTTTTCCACCAAAAAGCGGTTTAGACTTCTTTTTTACCTTAAGTGGGGTGATGCCCTGGCGGCGCAGCTCCGCCTTCACCAGTGTCACCGTCAGGCCACGCACCTCGCCCTTGGCGCGGTTGCCCCGTTTGTCACTCCCTTCCCAGAGATAGGTGTCCTGATTTTTTGCTTTTTTTGCTACCGCTTTTTCAGCCATGGTTACTCCGTAACAACCCGGTTAAGTTCCTCCAGGCTGGTGACTCCTTGTCGTATCTTGTTTAGCCCCGATTCACGCAGGTCAGGGATGCCCTCTTTTTTGGCCTGATCGGCCAGATTGATGGCATTCCCCCCTGCCATGATGATTCTACCCATTTCTTCCGATATAGGCATTACCTGATATATACCGACACGCCCTTTATACCCTTCGCCGCACTGGTCACAGCCAACGGCGCGGTTGATTTTCAGGGTATCAACCTCCTCTTCACGAAACCCGGCATCAAGCAGTGCCTGTCGTGGTATGTCATGGGTGGTCTTGCAGTGTGAGCAGAGTCGTCGTGCCAGCCGCTGTGCAATGATCAGTGAAACAGCCGATGCAATGTTGAACGGGGCGACCCCCATATTCATCAGGCGTGACAGTGTTTGTGGTGCGTCATTGGTATGCAGGGTGGATAGTACCATATGGCCGGTTTGTGCGGCCTTGATGGCGATCTCCGCCGTTTCAAGATCACGAATCTCCCCCACCATAATCACATCCGGGTCCTGGCGCAGGAATGCCTTAAGCGCCGCCGCAAAGGTCAGCCCCACCTTGGGGTTGACGTTGACCTGATTCACCCCGGGCAGATTGATTTCAGCCGGGTCTTCCGCCGTTGAGATATTACGGTCAGATGTATTGAGGATATTCAGCCCGGTATAGAGTGAGACAGTTTTACCACTGCCGGTAGGGCCGGTCACCAGGATCATGCCGTAGGGCATGTTGAGTGCATCCATGAAGAGCTTTTTCTGTTCCGGTTCATACCCCAGGGCATCGATGCCGAGCTTGGCGCTGCTGGGGTCAAGGATACGCATGACGATCTTTTCACCAAACAGGGTCGGACAGGTGCTGACACGAAAATCGATTGCACGGCTCTTGGAAATTTTCAGCTTGATACGTCCATCCTGCGGTACACGTTTTTCAGAGATGTCGAGGCGTGACATTACCTTGATACGTGCCGCCAGTTTACCCGCCATGGCGACGGGGGGATTGGTCACCTCGTGCAACATGCCATCCTGGCGGAAGCGCACACGATAGAGGGCCTCGTAAGGTTCGAAGTGGATATCGGACGCCCCTTTATTGATGGCGTCTAGCAGTACCTTGTTTACAAAACGGACAACCGGGGCATCTTCGGTATCCTGTTCAGTAACATTGTCACCCTGTGGCTCCTCATCGCCGCCGGTGATGTCCAGATCATCCAGCGTTGCATCATCCAGCCCCTCCATGGTTTTATCCATCGCCTCAAGGATCTTCTCCACCAGCTTGGAGAGTTTGTCCTCCTCCACCAGAATGGCCTCGGTATTGGTACCACTGGCAAATTTAAACTCATCCAGTGCCAGGATATTGGTGGGGTCAGAGATGGCGATGTAGAGGCGGTTGCCACGTTTGGTGAGGGGCAGTGCGTTATGTTTTTTGATCAGTTTTTCGTTGATCAGCGTGGTATTGGCCTGTTCCATATCCATGGCGTCGAGATCAAACAGCGGCACACCAAATTCGTTGGCGGCGGCGTTGGCAATCTCTTTGGCATTGGCCAGTTTTTTATGGACCAGGTGGCGCACAAACGGGATCTTCTCCTGCGCCGCATCGGCAGCCGCCTTTTGTGCGGTCTCGCTGCTGATCAAGCCGTCGTTGACAAGGCGCAGTGCCAGTCCGGTAAGTGCAAGGCCGTTCATCGTAGTATCAGCTCTCTACCTGTGTTGTGTCCTCAGGGTTTTCGACCGTTGGGGCGGATACTTTAAGAAACCGCTGAATAGCTCCTCCGTTCGTGGTGAGCTTATCGAACCATGAACGGAGGTGCGCACCACGACCAG
>JAKFXL010000025.1:0-20111 GCA_021731365.1 Gammaproteobacteria bacterium
CTAATGACGGCTGCGGTTTTGGGGCCGTTGCCGAGGGCGACGGCGATGTTGCGTAGCCAGCATTCGTGGCCGATGCGGCGGATGGGTGACCCTTCTAACCGTTTCATGAATTGATCTTCGGTCCAGCTGAATAGCTCCAGCAGTTGTGGGGCGGCCAGTCCGTGGCGTGGCAGAAAATCCTGCTCTGCTGTGTAGCTGGCAAAACGGTTCCAGGGGCAGACCAGTTGGCAGTCGTCGCAGCCGTAGATGCGGTTGCCCATTAACGGGCGCAGTTCAACGGGGATGGCGCTACGCAGTTCGATGGTGAGGTAGGAGATGCAGCGCCGGGCATCGACCTGATAGGGGGCGACGATGGCGCGGGTGGGGCAGATGTCGATGCAGGCGTTGCAGTTGCCGCAGTGCTGGCTGACCGGTTGATCGATGGGCAGTGGCAGTGTTGTTAAAATTTCGCCGAGGAAAAACCAGGAGCCGGCCTCGCGGTTGAGCAGGTTGCTGTGTTTGCCGATCCACCCCAGCCCGGCTTTTTCGGCAATCGCTTTTTCCATGACTGGCGCACTGTCGGTGAAGACCCGGTGGCCAAACTCACCGGCGATGGTGCTTATGTAATCGGCCAGTTTCTGTAACCGTTTGCGCAGCAGTTTGTGATAGTCGCGTCCCAGTGCGTAGCGGGAGATAAATCCTAGTTCACCGTTCTGCATCACTGCTTCGGAGTCCTGTGTATCGAGCAGGTAGTCCATACGTGCGGAGATGATGGTGAGGGTGCCGGGCAGTAGTTGGTCGGGGTGGTGGCGCAGGTGGGTATTTCGCGCCATGTACTCCATCTCGCCGTGGTAGTGGTTGGCGAGCCACTGCTGTAGCTGCTCTGCGGCTTGGGTCAGATCGATATCGCTGATACCGATCTGCTGAAACCCCAACGTTTTGCCCTTGGCTTTGATCAGGGTGGCGAGCTGCTGGTAGTCGACATCGGGGGTCGGCTGGGGTAGTTTCTGATCTATTGTCATATCCGAGTAATGATAACGCCTATGAGCCATCTGCCCTATACCCTTTATCGTGCTGCGGAGGTGCGTGAGCTGGATCGCATCGCCATTGAGGAGCATGGCATCCCCGGCCTGACCTTGATGAATCGCGCCGGTGCGGCGCTGTTTGATACCTTGTGCCGTTGTTGGCCCGACGCCCAGCGGATAGTGGTGGTCTGTGGCGCTGGTAATAATGGTGGTGATGGTTATGTGGTGGCACGGCTGGCGCAAGCGCGAGGGTTGGCGGTAACGCTACTGGCGCTGCGTGATCCGGAAACCTTAAGTGGCGATGCCAAGGCGGCCTGGCAAGCGGCGCAGGCAGTGGGGTTGTCTGCGATGGCATGGGAGTCTGCCTTGCTGAACAGTGCGGATGTGATTGTGGATGCGCTGTTGGGTACAGGCCTGAACCGGGAGGTGGGTGGTGAGTGGGCGGCGGCTATCGACGCCATCAACGCCTGTGGTGTACCGGTGCTGGCGGTGGATATCCCCTCCGGACTGCACGCCGATACCGGGCAACCCTTGGGTCGGGCGGTGGTGGCGCAGGTGACGGTTACCTTTATCGGTTTGAAGTGTGGTCAGTTTACGGGCAGTGGGCGGGACTACTGTGGTGAGCTGCTGTTGGATGATCTTGGTTTGCCAGAGGCGCTCTATCAGCAACGCCCCGCCTCTTATCAGCGTATTCACTGGCCTCTGCTGAGATCGTTATTGCCACCGCGTCGTCGCAGTGCTCACAAAGGGGCGTTTGGTCATCTGTTGATTATTGGCGGTGATCACGGCATGGCCGGGGCAGTACGGTTGGCGGCTGAGGCGGCGTTGCGGGTTGGCTGTGGGTTGGTCACTGTGGCCACTCGTCCAGACCATCTGGCAGCGATGGCGGCGGCACGCCCGGAGGTGATGTGGCAGGGGGTAGAGTCAGCGGCCGATCTGCAGCCGCTGTTGCAGCGTGCCACGGTGGTGGCCATCGGCCCAGGGTTGGGCAGACAGGCGTGGGGCGCAGCGCTATTGGAGCGTGTGATGGCGTTGGGTCTGCCACGGGCTGTGGATGCCGATGGGCTGAATCTGCTTGCTCAACAGCCATGCAAACAGCGTGGCTGGATATTGACCCCTCACCCCGGCGAGGCGGGCCGGCTGTTGCAGTGTGCAACCACGGAGGTCAATCGGGACCGGTTTGCTGCTGCGGCTAAGCTTGCCCAACACTATGGCGGTGTGGTGGTACTTAAAGGGTCTGGTACGTTGGTGGCTATGGAGGGTGAAAAAACCGCTGTGTGCAGCGATGGTAATCCCGGCATGGCAACGGCAGGTATGGGGGATCTGCTGACGGGTGTGATCGGTGCGCTGTTGGCACAGGGGCTGGATCTGCAACAGGCGGCGCAGTGTGGCGTGGCGCTGCACGCGGCGGCGGCGGATCGAGCCGCCCAGGATGGCGAGCGTGGCATGTTGGCAACGGATCTGCTGCCCGCGTTGCGGGCGCTGGTTAATGAGTGAGTCGGACGGTTATTTGGGCAGGCGTTTAAAACGCTTTTTCTCCGCCCGTGCCGTGCGCCAGGCAATCCAGAGTTTACGTATCGGCGTTAGTGAAACCCGCTCTCGCAGTACATTCAGGCCATCCCGTTCAATCTCGCGCAGTGTGGCCTGATAGATGGCGGCCATGATGATGCCGGTGCGCTGGCTGTAACGGTCGGTTTCCGGCAGCAGTGCAAATGCCTTGTCGTAATATTCATGGCAACGTTGTGCCTGAAACGCCATCAGCTGTTTTACATTGTCGCTGTTATTAAAATTAAGGATGTCATCACTGCTCACACCAAAACGTTCCAGCTCATCCAGGGGCAGATAGATACGACCCCGTTGGCTATCCTCGGCGACATCACGAAGAATATTGGTCAGTTGAAAGGCCATGCCAAGGTTATGGGCATATTTGAGGGTTTGGCGCTCCTTGAAACCAAAGATCTCTGCCGCCATCAACCCCACCACAGAGGCGACCCGGTAGCAATAGAGACTCAGGTCCTTAAAGCTGGGGTAGCTGAACTGGCTGAGGTCCATCTCCATACCATCAATAATCTCAAGGAAATGTTCCTGCGGCAGGTTGTACCCCTGAATGGCCGTCTGTAACGCCTGGGTGACTGGGTGGGTCGGCACATCCTTGAAGAGGTTATCAATCTCAAGACGCCACCACGCCAGTTTGGTCTGGGCCAGTGTGGGGTCACTGCACTCATCCACCACATCATCCACTTCACGGCAGAAGGCGTACAGGGCAACAATTGCCTGACGCTGTTCGGGGGGTAGAAACATAAAACTGTAATAGAAGCTGGAGCCGCTCTTGGCCGCTTTATCCTGACAGTATTGATCTGGGGTCATGGGTCTTGTTCAGTTGCTTTGTGAGAGGCATAGGATAACGCAGCCACAGGGTTGAAGCGAATCAACTCTGCTGTTGTAGGGGATGAGTGTGGGGGTCAGGCGGTTTTTTTCTCTGTGGCAGGGGCAGCCGTGGTGGTTTTTGTTTCGGTCTCTGTTTCTGTTTCGGTAGTTGTGGCGGGTGGGTTGCTGGCGTCGGACTCAAAATAGTTAACGGCCCGCTTGTAGCTGTCAACTACGCCGGAGAGTTCTGACCCCAGTTCGGCAATCAGTTTGATAAAGGTGCCAAAGTGGCGGTAGAGCTGGATACCGGTCTCCCGCAGTTTGTGTGCATCTTTGGCAAAGAGCTGTTGCTGCCAGCTGAAGGAGATGGCTTGTAGCAGGGTGAGCAGGTCTGAGGGTGTGGCGAGGATGATCTTCTGGTTGGCGGCCAGCTGAATCAGGTCGCTGTCACTCTCCATGGCGGTGGTGAGGTAGTGGTCATTGAGAATCAGCTGGATGGTCAGTTCTGGCGGCTGTTCGAAACGTGACAGGTAGGCGCGGCTGGAGAGGGTCATGATCCTATCTCGCAATTTCCGGGCGTGGCTCTCCTGGTGCCAGCTGCGTACCGAGGAGTCGGGGGCGTGGCAGACATTGACGTAGGCCTCCAGCGGCGTATTGATGTCGATAGCGATCTGGCGATTACCCATCATCTGAATCAGGCAGGGCGGATGTGTTTTATCCCCTTTATCCGGTTCGCCCTCTTTGCCGTTGCAGATCCGGTAGTGGTCGGTCATGTAGGTGACTTCCAGCAGCATCTTTAACGTGGTCAAGCCCCATTGACGGCGCGCTTCGCTATCGCTTAGTGAAGCGGTGGCGGCCTTGGGGTTGCCACGTCCCAGCTGTTCGGGGGCCTGCAGCAGGGCCAGCTGTTTTTCGATCAGCTGTTGCGCCTTCTCCTCCTCACGTTTGATCCGTTTAACCTGGATGTCGGCACTTTTAAGGGTCTCTTGCAGCGGCTGCAACATCGCCTGGGTAAACTTCTCTTTATTGCTGAGCGACAGATCGGGCGGGGTGTAAGAGGAGAGGGTCTGCTCCAGTCCATGTTTAACCCGCTCGACGGAGGAGAACTTTTCGCTGGTTTCAGTACGCTGCTGGTCTAGCCGTTCGTTGAGGGAGACATACTTCTCCTTCATGGTGTCGAGCTGGATGCGGTTACGCAGTGCAGAGAGGGTGTAACCCAAGGCGGTGGCGATGATACCAATGATAGTTAACGCGGTGTAAACAAGGGTTTCGCTCATGAGGCAGCCTGTTTGCTGAGGGGTGGAATCTCTTTGCCCAGCCAGTGCAGGATCTCGTGTGGCTGCTCTATCATGCCGTGAGCGCCCCACTGGCCAGGGGTGTCGTGGTCGCCAACATAACCAAACAGTGCCGCCAGCGTAAACATGCCCGCAGCACGGCCAGCGATGATGTCCCGCTCTGCATCACCTATATATAGACAGTGAACAGGATCGGTGCCGGCCTGTGCGGCCGCCAACAGCATCGGTTCCGGATGTGGTTTGCGGTTGGCAGTGGTATCGCCGGAGATGGTGCAGACAGCACGTTGATGCAGCTGCAGCGCCTCCATGAGTGGGTCGGTAAAGGCGCTGGGTTTGTTGGTGACAACACCCCAGCTCAGGCCACGGCGCTCAATCTCATCAAGCACTTCGGCCATGCCGGGAAAGAGCCGGGTTTTGTTGGCGATGTTGTTACGGTAGATCTCCAGCAGCCGCTGTTGAATCTCGGCAAAACCTTCATCACCGGGGGCAAGCTCAAAACCGAGATAGATCAAGGCATGGCTGCCGTGAGAGACGATGGGGCGAATGGTATCGAAGGAGAGCGTCCGGCGGCAGCGCTCCTCCAGCACCTGATTCAGGGCATCAGCAAGATCGGGAGCGGTGTCGGCCAAAGTCCCGTCCAGATCAAATAAAACCGTGCGGATGTGGCTGCTTGTCATGAAAATTGTCTCAAAATATTCTTCAGGGTATCGGCGCTATGGCGCGATTCGTTATCAGTTTTTTAATTTGCTCTTGTTAGCCCGCAGGTTCGCATGAGGCTGCACTTCATTCCTTGGACACCACAGTGTCATAGAGTCCGTAGTGGCTCAGCCCCTCGTGGCTCTTGATTCCAGTGTACCGCAAGGAGGCATCTTCATAGCGACGAAAGGCAAAAACGGCCTGGTTCATCTGCTCGGTGTTGAACACCTTGAGGCGGACGAGTAGGTGAAAGTCCTTCACAGTCAAGCCAGTCACGGCCAGAAACAAGTCAGGTTCGAGCTTAGTGATGACATCCCGCAACGTGTTTTCGCGGAAATCGGTGAGATACATAAACGCCGGAATGCGGGTGGCGAACTTGATCAGCTTCTCCTGAACCAGCTTGCGCTTGGATTTGTACTCTTTTTCTTCATCGGAGAGTTCCTTTTTCTCCTTCGACGTGAGATCACCCTCCTTGGCCTTGTTCTTGAGTTCCTTTACCTTCTCGCTCTTGTTGATGATGGTCTCGATGATGTTGTCACCCAGCGTCCGCCACCCTTCGATGCGCTCCACGGCGGCCATGGCCTCCGGGTTGTCCATGATGCGCCGCAGGGTGTCGTTGTCCACGTTCACCAACAGCGCGCTTTCCCACTTGCGCGCCAGCAGGGTGGCCGAGGTGCCCGCCATCGCGATATCGAGAATGCCGCCTGCGTCAATCTGCGTCATGTTCGCCCCGTCGTAGGCCAGCACGGGCAGGAAGGACACAAGCTCCTTTACCGCGTTCTCCGGGTTTGGTTCGTTGGGCGACAGGCCGATCCCGTACTCCGAGAGTTGCCGCAGGGCGCGGGTGGGCGCAAAGTCAAACACGAAGCAGACCGGTTTGAGAATCTCCTCCTCGTTCGGGTTGTCACCGTTGGGATTCTTGATCGACCACGGCGACTGTACACGGAACGCTGCCTGAAAATAGGTCTCGGGTGACTTGAGATTGCGCAGCATCAAGATCGACGACCACTGCGCCACGGTGACACCCGTGGTGAGCTTGCCGCACGAGAGCGTGATGGTCTTGGTGTCGAATCCGCTGCCGATGGCTTTGCGCACCGGCGGCAACGCATCCAGTCCGATCCCCGCCGCAGCGCCCGCTGCGACGGCCACTGTGTATTCCCGCCAGAACACATTGTGCTTCTCGGCCAGCAGGTTCCCCATCGCATGGCAGGCCGCGACGTTGGGCAAAAACCAGAACGCGTACTGTAAATAGGGCGGCACGCGCACATCCGCAATTCGGTCAAGGCATTGCGCGGCAGGGTGACAGAATAAGTTTCCCAGCCGCCAGTGTGCTCAGAATTTGCTGCTGGAAAATTCTGCTTATCGGCCATAGCCGACGTGGGTGCTATGTTAGAAATGCAGCAGCTTGCTGCCACTTAACTGCTCGTGGCGGCAATTGCTCGGGTTCCGCCATGACATTTCTTGTGCTTTTTACCTGAGCCGCAGGGGCATGGATCGTTGCGCCCGGTCTTGCCGCTCTTCGTTGGTTTTTCTGGACGCGGGGGCTGCACGAACTGTGTGACGTGATCCTTGAACTGCCGCAGTGCGGGCGTTCCGAAGAAATTCCACTCCCGATTTAGCTCTTCGTAGTAGGTCTTCCTCTCGTTCGGCCAAGTCTCACACGGCATCAGGATGAAGTCTTCGGCCGCCGTACCGCCCGAGAACTTCGGGGCCTCGATGCCGATACCGACGACCTTCACCAGGTTCGGGAACTTGTTCTTCGCCGCGCCGCAGGCGATTTCCAGCAGCGTCTGTCGCTTCTCGCGGAAATCCGCCGCCGCGCGGAACTCCTCCGGAGCGCGCAATTGCAGGAGGACGTAGCCCACATTTGGCTCGAACGATGGCAGGAAAGTCACCTGGCGCGCGAACGAACCCGTGTCCGGGAAGCGATCGACGGCGGTGAGCATCTTCTCGGAGAGGCCCCGGCGCACAAAGCGCGGCTCCTTCACCATTTCGTGGATCGCACTCTCGCGGCGCGCGATGTTTGAGTTACCGCCAAGCGTCCCATCCAGGCTGTTCTGGCACGTCCGCTGGATCAGCTTGTCCCAGAAGTACGAGATGCGGTCTTCGTTCTTGGTGTTCTTGTAGAGGTCGGTCTGCACGAAATCGTGCCACTCGCCCTCGCTGATCATTACGCGGTTGACCTTGCTGGTGTCTTTGCCCTTCGGTCCGATCACATGGCGCTTAGTCGCGGAGTCGTAGTTCAATAAGTAGTGGCCAAGTAGGTCCTCCTCGCCGCAATAGCTCAGATAGTCGAAAGCAGCGGTGGCCCGGACCTTCTCGTCGAGATAGGCCGAGAAGTCGCTGACTGTATCCAGCTCCTGCAACACGATCGGCATGTTGTGGCTGTCGAAGACGTGGATCGGTTTGCGCTTGTCGATCTCGATGTGGAACGGATGGGTGGTGTCTCCGTTGGCTTCCGTATAGGTGATTGCGAGGCTGCCGTAGACGTTCTGCGGCGATGTCCGCTCGCAGGCCTCCTTCGCCCCGTGGGCGACGATGATCTTGTGGATGACTGCCTTGTCTTGGTCGAAAGGTACCGGTAACGGCGTCTCCCGCTTCGCGTCGAGAAAGATCATTCTACCGCTGCGGATGTAGCGCTCGGCCCCGTGCGCGGTATTGATCTGGCGGTCAATGACGTTGCGCTTCCACCGATCCCACAAGACCTGTGGATCTTTTTCGGGGGCTTCGGGAAGTTCGCTCTCCCGGTCGAAGAAGACGAACACTGTGTCTCCGAACACCGCGAGCAGGTCACACAGTTCGTGCCCGTCGTCCTTGTACGGATTAGGATAGCTCCAAAGCTTCAGGAACGACCGCTCGCAGAATTCCGCGAGCATCTTCTCCGTGACAGTGACTCCACTCGATTTTTCATTCATTAGGGCACCTCTATTAATTGCCTTTTGCTCGACAGCTCCGGCCGTAACCAACTGATTTCTATAGGTAGGCATTGGTTGAAATTGAATTAATAGAGGTGCCCATTAGAGAATTGCTCCTATGCCAGGTGCTTTGATCCACTTCTGCCAAGGGCAAAGTAACATAACCCGAACAACTTAGAAAATCCCAAGCGGATGCCAGCTTACTAACTCTTTGCTGTCAATTATGCCAGTAGGGATGAAGCCTCCTTTGGCCGAGTCCAGACTATTCGAACTTCCCAAAGCCCGTACTTAATGTCCCACTCTAGAGACAGGCATAATCGCACCCCGTTTGATCAATCTGGCTGCATTCGATGTAACTCATCCCGTTGGCGAACTCAGGCGGGGTGAATACCTCGTCGTTAGAAAGGTTGGCGATACAGGTCAGCACATCGGGATTGCGGCCGCGTAAGGAGAAGCTGACCTGTTCGGTCATGGCTGTTTCCCTTCCAGTCGCCGTGCGCCTGCATCCGCCAACAGCAGCTTCATTTGCTGGATGGCGGTCTGGTTCAGCAGCTTCAGCCGTTCGGCCTGCGCCACCCCTTGGTGGATGAAATGTGCGTTCAACGTTTCCAGATTGGCGAGGCACACCAGTTGCGCGGCATTGGCCTCGTCGCGGATGTTGCCCTTGTTGCCGGGGTTTTCATCGCGCCACTGTTTCGCGGTTTTGCCGAACAGCGCCATGTTGAGCAAGTCCGCCTCGCTGGCGTAGATGAGGTTGATCTGCGGCGGTGTCAGTTGCGGCGGAATGAGGTGGGTCTTGATGGCGTCGGTGTGGATGCGGTAGTTGATTTTGGTCAGGTTGCGGCGGATGTCCCAGCCCATCTGCTGGTATTCCGTCTCTTTCAGGCGCTGGAATTCCTTGATGAGGTAGAGCTTGAATTCGACCGACACCCAAGAGGCGAACTCGAAGGCGATGTCCTTGTGGGCGTAAGTGCCGCCATACCGGCCCGCTTTGGAGTTGATGCCTATGGCGCCTGTCAAATCAGTCCATTTTGAGGGGGTCATTACAAATGCATTGCTGCCAGATTGATTTTTAACCGTATCGAATTCGACACGGTTAAAGTCCGGATTATTCAGCAGCTCCCAAATACCCAGGAATTCGATGGATGAACGCGTACGCATCCAGTTCTGAATGACAAACCTCGGATCATCTGGATTCTTGAACTTGGCGATATCCGTCAGCGAAATATAATCATCCTGATCTATTCTCTGGATGCGGACGGTTTCATTTAACACAACAATCTGGCTGTTCTTGCTCATCAGAAACCCCCGTTTCCAACTGTGGCGAATCCGCCATAATTTAACCTCAACCCCTCGTATTCAATAGACATGAGTGGGTTGGCTGCGTCTTTCATGTTGATTTTTGCCATGGTCATTCCCCTTTGCCACCGGCCAGTTCGCTCACCGTCATCGGCGGCCAGGTCTTCGTCGGCATGAAGATTTCGTGTTTGCCGAGATGGGCAAAGAGCGTCCCTTCCTGACTGAAGGCTGACGAACCGGTGAGAACGTCGAAGCGGAAGTCGCGGCGCTGAAACTTGCCCTTGCCCAGATAGCCCCATTCGGCAAAGGTAATTGGTTGGCCACTACTGGCGCACATCGTTAAGGCGTCACCATGGACTAGATTCTGCGATAGCACGTAGGAAGCAGCGCGGTAGAGATCATCTGCCTCCTGCAGGTTCAGGTAGTCGGCGAAGATTTTCAGCATGTTTGCACGGCACTCGGCGATGTTGTCTGCCAGAAGCTCGATTCCGTAGATGCACATCAGTCCGAGCAGCGCATAGTGGCCCCGCTCGAAGTCGGACTTGCCGTACTTAAGCTCCACGGCGGCGAGCTTGCGCCGCAGGATCTGCACGAGAAAATTGCCGTCCCCGCACGCCGGCTCCAGGAAGCGGGAGTCGATGCGTTCGGTCTCGGCCTTCACAAGATCGAGCATCGCCTCGACCATCCATGCCGGGGTGAAGACTTCGCCGTGGTCGGCGACGCGCTGTTTGGATTTGACGTAGGTCATGGGCCTATCCATTTCGGACGATGATTCCTGTTGGTCACTGCGGGCTAACAGCATGGATCATGTAGTTAACCTGGATCTCTTTACCGAGGGTGTACTGGCGGCTGAGCGGGTTGTAACTCATGCCGATGACCTCCTGCATCTCAAGGCCGGCGGCTCGCATCCAGCTGTCCATTTCATGGGGTTTGATAAATTTCTGGTAGTCGTGGGTCCCTTTGGGCAGCATCTTTAACAGGTACTCCGCGCCAATAATGGCAAACAGATACCCTTTGGGTGTGCGGTTGATGGTGGAGAAGAAGAGCTGACCACCCGGTTTTACCAGCTGGGCGCAGGCGGCAATGACCGAGGCGGGGTCGGGCACATGCTCCAGCATCTCCATGCAGGTGACTACGTCGTAGCTAGCGGGCGCTTCTGCGGCCATATCCTCGGCGGTGATGTTGCGGTACTGGACCTGGATGCCGGACTCAAGGGCGTGCAGTTTTGCCACAGTCAGAGGGGCTTGTCCGGCATCAATACCGGTGACCTGCGCGCCGCGCCGTGCCATGCTTTCTGCCAGAATGCCGCCACCACACCCCACATCCAGTACTGTTTTGCCGGTGATATGGGCACGCTCATCTATATAGTTGAGGCGCAGTGGGTTGATCTCATGCAGCGGCTTGAATTCGCTTTGTGGATCCCACCAGCGCGAGGCGAGCGCTTCAAATTTACTCACTTCAGCCTGATCGACGTTGGTACGTTGCTGCGTGGTCGTCATGATGTTCTACCTTAACTATGGTGACTTAGCTTATGATCTGCTGCATTAATCTTTAGGCCCCACTCGCGGGCGCGGCGCAGGATGGCGGGGCCATCAAGGGTGGTGAGTGTACCATTTTTGACCACGTGCTTACCGCCCACCCAAACATCGCTGACCCGGTCGCGACTGGTGGCGTAGACCAGTTGTGAGATGGGGTTGTAGATCGGCTGGCTCTCCAGCTGGCCGAGGTCGACAGCGATAACATCAGCGGCTTTGCCCACCACTAACGATCCCACCTCGTTATCAATGCCCAATGCCTTGGCACCATTGAGGGTGGCCATGCTTAAGGCGGTTGCGGCGGGCACGGCACTGGCGTCCTGGGCCACCGCTTTGGCGAGCAGGGCGGCGGTACGCATCTCGCCAAACATATCGAGGTCGTTGTTGCTGGCGGCACCGTCGGTCCCCATGGCAACGTTGATGCCTGCCTTGAGTAGTTTGGCCACCGGGCAGAAGCCGCTGGCCAGCTTAAGGTTCGATTCCGGGCAGTGCACCACGTGGCTGCCGGCGCGGGCAAGGCTGGCAATCTCGCCGTCCGTGAGCTGGGTCATGTGTACGGCCAGCAGCCGTGGCGACAATAGCCCAAGCTGTTCCAGTCGCGCCAGCGGTCGCAGCTGGTGATGTTCGAGGCTGGTGGTGATCTCATCGGCTGTCTCATGCAGATGGATATGGATGGGAACATCCAGCTCCTCCGCCAATACTCTCATCCGCTCCAGCGGTGCATTGGATACGGTGTAGGGGGCGTGTGGGGCAAAGGCGGTACGGACCAGCGGGTGGTGGCGGTACTCATCATGCAGCTGCAACCCCTTGCGAATGTACTCATCGGCGTTGCTGGCCCAGATTGTCGGAAAGTCGATCAGAATCATGCCGACGGTGGCGCGGATGTGGGCCTCGGCGGCGACACGGGCAGTCTCATCCGGGAAAAAATACATATCGTTGAAACAGGTGGTACCGCCGCGCAACATCTCGGCGATGGCCAGACGGCTGCCGTCCCGCACAAACTCACGACTCACCCAGGTCGACTCTGCGGGCCAGATGTGGTTGTTGAGCCACTCCATCAGCGGTAGATCGTCGGCCAGACCACGGAAGAGTGACATGGCCGCATGGGTATGGGTATTGATCAGGCCCGGCAGCAGGGCGTGGTTTTCAAAGTGGTGTGTGGTATCGGCCTGATATTTTTGTGTCGCCACGGCGGTGGGCAGAATATCAATGATGCGGCCATCGCGAATTGCAATGGCGTGGTGCTCATGTACAACCCCTTGTGGTTCTACAGGAATCACCCAGCGTCCCTGGATCAGGGTGTCGATCTTTTCCATATTTACCTCGCAGATATCGCCTGAGCGTGTGGCAGGCTCTGTTGGTGTTACTTATTTAACAGGTTAATAGATGGGGTGAAGAGTACCAGACTCTTTAGTGAGAGACGATTGACCGCTGGGGAATAGTAACGCCGCTGCGCCATTCGGTTTTTTGAAATGTGGCAAACAAACGGCTGGATAGGTAATACTACCCGCCACAGGAGAGAAGGCTCAACGGAATGTTAGCGTTAAACAACAGCACCCCTTTTGCGGCCCACTATGTATTGCTACCTAATGAACAGGGGATAGATACCCTGTACGTCAACGTTAAAGCGACCTTTGATATCGGGCCAGAGTGGATATTAAGCCAGCCGCAGCCCGCGCCAGTGGGTGAGGATATCTATTGGGGGGCACCTGGGCAGTCGAGCCTTAAATACCCCAGTGATGTACATCCCGGCAAGCGGGGGACTGACATCGCGGTGCTGGGCAGCGCCTGGGCAGCGGCGGGTAAAGCGGTGCGACAACTGGATGTTGCCCTCGCCATTGGCCCCTGCCAGAAGAGCCTGCGGGTATTTGGCGACCGGTTCTGGCGACAGGGGCGCATCACCCCACCTGTGGCCTTTACCGAGATGCCCCTCTGTTATGAAAACGCCTTTGGTGGCGAGGTGCGGGTGGAGGATAAATTGATCAGCCTGGAGCAGAGAAACCCGGTTGGCAAAGGGTACTGTGGGGGGCGCTCAGCGGCGGCGATGGAGGGGCAGCCACTGCCAAATATTGAAGATCCAGCCGCCCTGATCCAGCAGCTTAATGACCAGCCCGCCCCTGCGGGGTCTGGTTTCATTGCACCACACTGGTCGCCCCGTGCTGACTATGCCGGTACCTATGATGAGTCGTGGCAGCGCAGCCGAGCACCCTATCTACCGCTGGATTACCAGCCGCGTTTTCAAAACGCTGCGCCAGAGGGGCTGATATGTAAAAGCCCCCTGACCGGTGGGGAAGAGGTGGTGATCAGCAACATGCACCCCTCCGGTGTGGTCCAGTTTCTGTTACCACGGGTCGGCCTGGCGGGTCACGTTCAAGCCATCCGGCAGCCGCAGCAGGCGCTGCACTTTGTGATGGAGACCGTCATCATCGACCTGAATACCATGCAGCTCTCGTTCACCTGGAAGGCCTGTTACCCATGCAGCAATCTTTTTCCCCTGATCCGCACCATCGCGCTCTATCTCCGGCGTTGAAACCATGGTGAATCTGCTTATTGATAAAGCTGCACTGTTTGGCCATGTGGTTGAACAGCACGCCAGCGACGCCGCGTTTCTCTGGATGTTGCGCGCCCAGGCCTGCGATAGCACAGACCCTACGGCCGCCACCATTGAAAAACTGGAGCACCGTATTAACGCTCATCTCAATGGGTTGATGGCTGCGTCGGCAGCGGCGTGGGGATACGCCCTGCAAGCGGCGGAGTTTAAAGAGGGCGGTGAGTGTTTTGTTTTGGCGATGTTGGCATTCAGCAGCCACGATCAAGGCAAGATAGAGACGGCACTGGCGATCGGTACGGAGAATAGCGAGACCCTTAAAGGGTTGGTATCGGCCCTGGGCTGGCTGCCAGAGGCGTGTATCTACCCCTGGTTAAAACCCTGGATAGGGGGCTCAGACGGGATGCACCAATACCTCGCCATCGCCACCTGTAGTGTCCGGCGTCTGGACCCGCTTCACTATTTAGATGCGCTGTTTAACGATGAACAGACAGTGAAAAACATCCCCCTGTATAGCCGGATGTTACGACTGGCGGGGGAGATCAAACGTCACGATCTGCTGCCGCGACTGATGGATGCCCAGCGCAGTAGCGAACCGGCCATCGCCTTTTGGGGTGGCTGGTCAGCCTTGCTGCTGGGGGAGCAGGGCGCACTGGCGGGCCTTGAACCTTACGTGATGCAGCCCGGCCCCTGGCAGGTCGCCGCGATTGATCTGGTCTTCCGGCAGAAACGTGACACCCCACTCTGGTCATGGTTAAACGGGTTGATACTGGCCCCGGAGCAGATACGGCAGGCGATGACCGCCGTGGCCACCCATGGCGATCCTCTGGGCATGGAGTGGCTTTTGGGGCGTATGCAGTTGCCGCAATACGCCAGGGCGGCAGGGGCGGCGTTCAGCACTATCACTGGTGTTGATCTGTTGCAGATGTCTCTGACCGCCCCGCCGCCAGATGAGCCTGATGAGACAGCGATGGAGGGTGAATCCCCCATTTTTGCTGAAGATATCAATCTGCCCCAGCCAGACGCAGACAAAGTCCAGCAGCATTGGCAGCAGATAGGCCAGCACTTTAATAAAGGGGAGCGTTATCTGCTGGGGCGGCCACCGCAACCGGAGTGGCTTCAGCACATCCTGATGCGCGGACGGCAGCGCCACAGGATGGCCGCCGCCACGGAACTGGCCCTGCTGGCACCCGCCGCCGCCTACCCAAACGCCAAGGCGACACTCTACCAAAGGAGAGGGCAATGACGCAGCTATACCTAAGTGGCGTGAGCATGTTGACCCCGCTGGGGGCCGATCCAGTGATGGTCAAAACAGCCATCGATGCAGGCATCAGCAGTTACCAGTACTGCCCCCTGGCCGGTGGAGATGAGCCGCCCATCCAGTTTTCACCGGTGCCGGAGGGGGCCTTGAAAATCCGCCTCCCCGATAGGCTACCAGGCATGTCGCCCCCCCACATCCGCCTGCTCAGACTGGCGGCGTTTGCACTGGCCGATCTGGCACCACAACTGCCCAACGTACCCCTGCCACTTTTTCTCGCTGGCCCTGAGCCCTATTATGGACACACCGCCCTCAACCAGGGTTTTCTTGAACATCTGGCCAAGGCCACCGGTGTCATGCTGGATACCGGCAACAGCCGCTGCATCAGCCTGGGGCGTGCCGGGTCGATCGAAGCGATTGCCACCGCCTTTAAGTTTTTCAGTGCCACCGACGCACACTACGCCCTGGTGGGGGGCATCGACAGCTTTTATGACCTCCGCACACTCGGCATACTGGGTGACACCAGACGGCTGAGCGGCAACGGCAATTTTGATGGTTTTGTACCGGGGGAGGGGGCTGGGTTTCTGCTCCTGACCTCCCCCCACGCCCCCGCGGCGGTACGTGCCAACAGCCAGCTGGTGCTGCACCTGCCCGCCACCGTCTATGAACCAGGCCACCTGCTGGGGAGCACCCCCTACACCGCAGAGGCACTGGCCACCGCCTTTCAGCACGGGACCAGCGCCACTGCGGGCATGATCAGTGCCCTGTACAGCTCAGAAAATGGCGAGATGCACTACACCAAGGAGTTGACCGTCGCCCGCCAGCGGCTGCAACACCGCATCACCGCTGATTGCAAAATCTACCGCCCGGCGGAACATTTTGGTGATATCGGCGCAGCCTCCGCCCCAGTGGCCATCGGTCTGGCGACGCTGGATATAAAAGCAGGGGGCAATCACAGCACCCTGGTATATGCCTCTTCCGATGGCGGTTATCGGAGTGCACTCTGCCTGACGGCGGTATAAACTGTTCGCCACAGCTAGATAACCAACAGGCAGGGAGCCTCCATGACCCGCAGCGTATTTGCCAACAACCGCAACTTCAGCCACGTCGGCAGTGGTGATACCTCACTCTCCAGTGCGCCGGATGTCTGCAAAACCCCCATGGGCAATAGCATCCCGCCGATCCCCTACGGTGTCAGCAGCCAGGCGGGTGATCTGGCCGGGGCCACCACCACCGTCACCATCGACGGCCACCCCACCGCCATCGCCAGCTCCATTCACACCCGGTGCAGCGGCGACCAGGCAGGCAGCGCCACCGGGGTGGCCTCCGGCACCACCGGCGACAAAACCCACTTTGTCAGCTACTCCTTCGACGTCAAGGCCGAAGGGGAGGGGGTGGTACGGCACATGGACGCCACCACCATGAACAACCGCAATACCATCGGCATGACCTACGGTGCCGCCACCGCGCCGGTGGATATCCCCGATGATGTGATCGAACCCCTCTACACCTTGCGCTTTCAGGTGGTAGATGAGCTGGGGCAACCCCTGCAGGGGATCAAATACCAGACCGTGGCCGCCGCCACGCCCGTGGACGGGCAGGAGAATCCGCAAAAAACCACCCTCTACGGCAAAACCACCATCGCCTCCACCGAAAAGGATGAGAGCATCGACTGCTACATCCTCTGGGAAAACTTCAGCGCCACCCCAGATGGCCAGGAGGGGTAACGGCAATGCCACTTGAATACCCGATCAACGCCCGCAACGACGCCCCCAACAAGCAACATACAATCACCGCCAACTGCGACCTGCTTTGGTCACAGGCGCAGCAGTTCTCCTATCTGCGTCTATCGGATAAAAAGGGCAATGGCCAGTACAAGCTGATCGGCCTGTATGCCGCCCGCGCCCGTCGCATTGCCGCCACCTACGCCCGTTTTTATCTGGAGACAGAGGCGGGCGGCAACCCCGACAAACGGGGCCGTTACTACTGGATGGCGCTGGCCGCCTTCGCCAGCAAAACCGTCGCCTGCCTGCTCGACACCTTCCAGATGCAGTCCGCCTATCTGCTTGGCAGGTCCGCCCCGATTGACGCCAATGAGGTGGCCAACGGCCTGGGGCAGGGCAACCTCTGGCTCTACAGCGACATCGCCCCCGCCCACTGGTTTTACAGCCACTACCCGGACCACTTTTTCAACGGCATGGCCTGTGTCGACAAACGCCACGCCAACCAGCTGGAGCCGCCAGTCAAACAGGCGGTCAACGACCTGCCCTGGGCCAGCAAATCCCTGGGCAAGATGGGCCACTTCCAGTCCACCTCCCCCCTGATAAAGGGGTTCCTCCATGTGGTGCAGATCGAGAAAATGGCCCCTTCGTATGAACGTGAAGACATTCAACTCAAACACCTGATGGCCATCGCCGACCATGAGCAGGAGCAGATACTGCAACCGCTGATCTATGAAGACCCGATCTTTAAAAAATGGCTGGTAACGCAACGTGGCAGGCTCTGGCGCTGTCTTTCTCCTACCTATGAAATTGTCTTTACCCACGCCTGCTCCACCCGCAATCCACAACTCAAATCGGTCGCCCCCGACGACATGGTGGTGGAGGATTTTGAGAGTCGAATGAAGTGGATTGAACAAGCAGCTGGGAAATTTCATGGATTGATGCGGACAGACGCTCAGCTGATGGAAAATGAGCTGGCCACCATCGCCCGTTGGGTGGATGCCCCTGATGCCCGTTGGGTCTACTGACTATGAGCCGCTGGATTCTTGGCCTATTACTGTTTCCGCTGCTGCCAGTCGCCTGCAACAATACCCCCCCTGGAGAGACACCCATGTACAACGCCATGCACACCCTGAAACCGACCAGCATCCGTATCAGGGTTGGTGAAACCGGTCCCCAGTTCCTCGAACGTACCGGGCTGGACGACAACAACATCGACCACCAGCCGGTAGGTGGTGGTGTCAACTTTTATGAGCTTGACTGGGAGACAAAAAAACCGGGTACCGTCTACCTGGAGCATGGGGAGCATAGCGTTGAGTTTCCACGCGCCCTGAGTATTACGGGCATGGAGAACCTTAACCACCCACCAGTGAGGATTGAGGAGTTTTACGGAACTGCCAGCATTACCCCCACAGGTCTCATCTCCCACGACGACGCCAGAAAGCATCTCTTCGGCTTTCTGCAAACACTGCTCAGGGCGGGGTGGCGGCAGAATATCCTATATAACCACCCCCGCCTGGGTGGTGGGGAGTCCTACCGCTACTTTGCCGAAGAGCACATGGGGCTGGGGCTGCCGGTGGACTATCTTCCCACCTTGGAAGAGTGGATGTCAGAAGAAGGCACTTGGTATCTCTATGCCGACGGTCTGTTTATGAAGATTGCCATCCGCCGCGACTACAAGCGCATGGACCCCGATGAGCCGGGCGCCTATCTGTTGAGCTTCTCTGTCCATAGTCAGGAGGAGTACGCCAAACGGCAGTTTGCCGGTGAACAGCGTGAGCAGTGGCAAACCCTCTGGGTAGAAAAGATCAAAGAGTTGAAGCGTGAACGTTACGCCAAGGAAAAAGCCCTGGCGGCACAGGGGTATAGCATCAACACCGGTTACCAGGAGCCAAAGATTCATCCCGCTGATCCGGTAGAGCCGTGAGGCGGGTGGTGTGTAAGGTGCAGTAAGGTGCACTCACTCGACACCTTCCAGATGCAGTCCGCCTATCTGCTTGGCAGGTCCGCCCCGATTGACGCCAATGAGGTGGCCAACGGCCTGGGGCAGGGCAACCTCTGGCTCTACAGCGACATCGCCCCCGCCCACTGGTTTTACAGCCACTACCCGGACCACTTTTTCAACGGCATGGCCTGTGTCGACAAACGCCACGCCAACCAGCTGGAGCCGCCAGTCAAACAGGCGGTCAACGACCTGCCCTGGGCCAGCAAATCCCTGGGCAAGATGGGCCACTTCCAGTCCACCTCCCCCCTGATAAAGGGGTTCCTCCATGTGGTGCAGATCGAGAAAATGGCCCCTTCGTATGAACGTGAAGACATTCAACTCAAACACCTGATGGCCATCGCCGACCATGAGCAGGAGCAGATACTGCAACCGCTGATCTATGAAGACCCGATCTTTAAAAAATGGCTGGTAACGCAACGTGGCAGGCTCTGGCGCTGTCTTTCTCCTACCTATGAAATTGTCTTTACCCACGCCTGCTCCACCCGCAATCCACAACTCAAATCGGTCGCCCCCGACGACATGGTGGTGGAGGATTTTGAGAGTCGAATGAAGTGGATTGAACAAGCAGCTGGGAAATTTCATGGATTGATGCGGACAGACGCTCAGCTGATGGAAAATGAGCTGGCCACCATCGCCCGTTGGGTGGATGCCCCTGATGCCCGTTGGGTCTACTGACTATGAGCCGCTGGATTCTTGGCCTATTACTGTTTCCGCTGCTGCCAGTCGCCTGCAACAATACCCCCCCTGGAGAGACACCCATGTACAACGCCATGCACACCCTGAAACCGACCAGCATCCGTATCAGGGTTGGTGAAACCGGTCCCCAGTTCCTCGAACGTACCGGGCTGGACGACAACAACATCGACCACCAGCCGGTAGGTGGTGGTGTCAACTTTTATGAGCTTGACTGGGAGACAAAAAAACCGGGTACCGTCTACCTGGAGCATGGGGAGCATAGCGTTGAGTTTCCACGCGCCCTGAGTATTACGGGCATGGAGAACCTTAACCACCCACCAGTGAGGATTGAGGAGTTTTACGGAACTGCCAGCATTACCCCCACAGGTCTCATCTCCCACGACGACGCCAGAAAGCATCTCTTCGGCTTTCTGCAAACACTGCTCAGGGCGGGGTGGCGGCAGAATATCCTATATAACCACCCCCGCCTGGGTGGTGGGGAGTCCTACCGCTACTTTGCCGAAGAGCACATGGGGCTGGGGCTGCCGGTGGACTATCTTCCCACCTTGGAAGAGTGGATGTCAGAAGAAGGCACTTGGTATCTCTATGCCGACGGTCTGTTTATGAAGATTGCCATCCGCCGCGACTACAAGCGCATGGACCCCGATGAGCCGGGCGCCTATCTGTTGAGCTTCTCTGTCCATAGTCAGGAGGAGTACGCCAAACGGCAGTTTGCCGGTGAACAGCGTGAGCAGTGGCAAACCCTCTGGGTAGAAAAGATCAAAGAGTTGAA
>JAKFXL010000025.1:20211-121427 GCA_021731365.1 Gammaproteobacteria bacterium
ATGAGCCGGGCGCCTATCTGTTGAGCTTCTCTGTCCATAGTCAGGAGGAGTACGCCAAACGGCAGTTTGCCGGTGAACAGCGTGAGCAGTGGCAAACCCTCTGGGTAGAAAAGATCAAAGAGTTGAAACGGGAACGTTACGCCAAGGAAAAAGCCCTGGCGGCACAGGGGTATAGCATCAACACCGGTTATCAGGAGCCAAAAATTCACCCCGCTGATCCGGTGGAGCCATGATTCGGGAGGGGGGTGCCGTTGTGCGGCTGCATCGGTGGCGCTGGCCGTTGAGTCAATGGGTCCTATCATTGCTTTTGTTGGTTGCCTGCAGTAATACGTTTGGAGAAAAACTCATGACCATGCGAGTCAAAATTGGTGAGACCGGCACTCAGTTTCTACAACGCACGGGGTTGGAGGATAGTGAAGAAAATGTCATTCGAACAGCGGATCGCAATACCTATAGTCATGACTGGAATCCCAAAAAACCGGGGACCGTTTATATTGAATATGGCGAACACAGTATTGAAATCCCTCATGTTATGTACATGACAGGTGTGGAAGATGTCGCCAATCTGCAAGAGGGTATCTACCGTTATCATATTGCTGCAGACATCACAGCCACACGTGAGCCATTTCATGATGAAGCTAGAAAAAACCACACATTACTGTTACAGATGCTGCTCAAGGCTGGGTGGAGACAAAATATGTTCTATCTTTCCCCCAGACTGAGTGGTGAAGAGGCTTATAGCTACTTTTCCCAAGAGGAGATGGGGGTAGGCTTGCCAGTGGATTATGTTCCCACTCTGGAGCAGTGGATGTCTGTTGAAGGTTTTCGGTTTCTTTATGCGGATGATATATTTATGACGCTCGGCATCCGTCGTGATCCTAGGCGTCTCGACTTGGATAAACCAGGTTCTTACATGTTGACGTTGGATATATATAGTAAGGAAATGTATGCCCAAGAACTGATTTTCCCGCAGCAGCGCGCACAGTTTGCCGGTGAACAGCGTGAGCAGTGGCAGACCCTTTGGGTTGAGAAGATTAAAGGGATGAAACGGGAACGTTACGCCAAGGAAAAAGCCCTGGCGGCACAGGGATATACCATCAACACCGGTTATCAGGAGCCAAAGATTCATCCCGCTGATCCGGTGGAGCCGTGAGGTGGGGGATTAGCCCCGTATCTCTCTTACCCGGAATGAGCGACCCTTGAGTTTGCCGTCGGTCAGTTTCTGGAGTGCCGCTCTGGTTGCATCGCGGTTGACGGCAACCAGGGCAAAATTTTCAAAGACTTGAATTTTGCCTACCTGTTGGCCGGTGATGCCGGCCTCACCGGTTAACGCCCCGAGGATGTCGCCGGGGCGTACTTTCTGTTTTTTGCCACCATCTATCTGCAGTGTTGTCATGGGCGGTGTGTAGGGGGGGTGGTCGAGCAGGGTGAGGGGTGGCAGTGGCAGGCTCTCCATTGTCTGGTCCAGGTAGAGTTCAATGCGGGCGATTTTGCCACGCTCTTTTTCACTATAAAGGGTGCAGGCGATGCCATTGCTGCCGGCCCGACCCGTGCGACCAATGCGGTGGACGTGGGTTTCGGCGTCGCGGGCGATGTCGTAGTTGATGACGGCATCGAGGGTATCGATGTCGAGGCCGCGGGCTGCCACATCGGTGGCAACCAGGATGGAGGCGCTTTTGTTGGCAAACCGTGCCAGGGTCTGGTCGCGGTCCCGCTGCTCCAGATCACCGTGCAGTGCCAATACGCTAAAACCGTGGCCACGCAGTTCGTCGGCCACCGCTGCGGTATTCACTTTGGTATTGCAAAAGACAACCGCCGAGGCGGGGCGGAACTCTAATAACAGCAGACGCAGGGCTGTCAGCCGGTCGCTATCCTCCACCTGATAGAAGTGCTGCTGGATGGTGCTGTTGTCATGGGTGCTGATGGCCTGCACGGTGACGGGGTCGTTCATGATCCGTTGGGCGATGGTATCAATCTGTTCCGGAAAGGTGGCGCTGAATAACAGGGTTTGACGCTGTGTGGGGGTCTGCTCGATAATCGCCTCGATCTCCGCCTGAAATCCCATATCAAGCATGCGGTCCGCCTCATCCAGCACTAATATTTGCAGGTTGCTTAGGTCCAGTGTTTCTCGACGCAGGTGGTCGGCGATACGTCCCGGGGTGCCTACCACTACATGGTTACCATGTTCCAGCGAGCCGACCTGCGGCCCAAACGGCGTGCCGCCACAGAGTGTTAGTACCTTTAAATTATTGAGGGTTCTGCCCAGCTTGCGGATTTCGTTGGCGACCTGGTCTGCCAGCTCCCGTGTTGGGCAGAGCACTAGTGCCTGAATGCAAAAACGTCTGATATGGAGCCCTTGGAGCAGCCCCAGGGAGAAGGCGGCTGTTTTGCCGGAGCCTGTTTTGCCTTGGGCAATGACATCTTTCCCAGCCAGAATGGGCGGTAGGCTGAGTGCCTGTATGGGGGTCATGGCCTCATATCCCAGTGATAGGACGTTATCCAGCAGGGCCGGGTTGAGCTTCAGGGTGGAGAAGGGGGTGTCGTTCAAAGGGGTGTCCTTAAAAATAGCAATCAGATCAATATTAGTGGCATTGTAATCGATATGGCCGGGAATGATTAGGATGGGATGTGTATCGCCAGTCTGCCGGTATTGTAAAAATTGGGAGTGGTTGATGAAGCGGTGGCTGGCAGTGGTGTTGCTTTTGATGGGTAGTGGAAGCGGTTGGGCGGGTGAGGTGAGTGTTGCGGTGGCGGCTAATTTTGGAGCCACCTTTGAGCGGCTTGCCGACCGTTTTACAGAGAAAACCGGCCACAAGGTAGCCACCAGCTTTGGCTCTACCGGTGCGTTATACGCACAGATTATGAATGGAGCCCCCTATGAGCTGCTTCTCTCAGCCGATGCAGAGCGTCCTGAAAAGCTGGTATTACAAGGCAAAGCGCTGGCCGCTACCCGCATACGTTACGCGGTGGGGCGCCTAGTGCTTTGGAGCAGTAATCCTAGCTATATATATAGTGAAGGGGGGGTGTTAAAAAAAGGGTTGGCTGGCCGGGTGGCGATTGCCAACCCCGAAACGGCCCCTTATGGTTTGGCTGCACAGCAGGCGTTGATACAGCTTGATCAGTGGCGCGGATTACAAAAAAACCTGATACGTGGCCAGAACATCGCCCAGACATTTCAATTTGCAATCAGTGGCAGTGTTGATAGCGCGTTTATTGCACTGGCGCAGATCAAACAGACAGAGTGGACAGGCAAAGGGAGCTATTGGCTGGTGCCGGCAACCCTGCATAACTCCATCGAACAGCAGATGGTGGTGTTGGAAACCGGCAGGCAAAATCCGGTGGCGACACAATTGTGGCAATTTATCGGTAGCGCTGAAGGGCGCAAGATCATCCGTGATGGCGGGTATGAATAACGGTTGTTTAGCCGTTTTTACCTGTAACAGGCACCCGATCCAGGTTAACCGTGCTGATGGGATCCTGATGAATGACAATGTCTGCTGTTGGGAAGGCCCGTTTAATCGCTTTTTCCACACCGTCAGCGATGATATGTGCCTGTATCAGGGATAACTCATCGGGCAGTTCCAGATGCATCTGTATGTACTCGGTACGGCCTGAGAGTCGGGTACGTAGATCGTGTACACCCAGAACACCCTGTTGTGATTTGGCTATCTGCATGATCTGCTTGCGCTTTTCATCGGGCAGTTCATGGTCGATCAGGTCATGGAAGGCCGCACTGCCAATCTGCCACGAGCTGTAGAGGACGTAAGCGGCAATCCCCAAGGCAAAGAGTGGGTCAATACCCAGCCAGCCAATCTGCGACAGCAGCAGCGCGGCAATGATGGCCACATTGGTTAACAGGTCGGTTTTGTAGTGCAGGGCATCGGCCCGAATCGCTGTGGATTGGGTTTGACGAATGACGTGATGTTGAAAAAACATCAATATGGTGGTGGCAACGATAGAGAACCCCATGACCCAGAGGCCGATATCGAGCGCCATGATCGGTTGCGGGTTAAGCAGCCGCTCAACCGAATGCACGATGAGATAGACCCCAGAACCGGCAATAAAGGTGGCCTGCGCCAAACCGGCCACCGATTCAGCCTTGCCGTGACCATAGCGATGTTCTTTGTCTGGTGGCGACAGGGCGTAGTACACCGCCAGCAGGTTGATTAGCGATGCCCCCGCATCCATGAGGGAGTCAATGAGTGATGCCAGAATACTGACAGAATCGGTGTGCCAATAAGCGACTGTTTTGGCTGAAATTAGTAATAGCGCGGTGCCAACAGAAGCGTAGGTTGCCAGCTTCAGCAGGTTTTCGGTTTGGATTTTGTTGATAGGAATGGCCATCAGGCTGCTCGATTTTCACACACTAGAACCCATTATAAGGTAGTGGCGGAAGTTGCGGTGTGGTTATAAAGCTTCGCTTAAGTGTGTGAGTGTGTCTGTTCGATTGTTGTGGCTAGGACAATATGGTTCCAGTCGTAGTCGTGGCTATGTTAAAGTAGCCGCAAATTCTGGCGTTCGTCAGGCTTAACTAAAGTGGCTGAACAACTTGGAGGGTTTGCAACGTTGCAATCCGATGCTAGGAAAATAGAGGCATCCGTGACATCTGACACTCATCGTGCAGTCGAAATTAAAGGATCGATGTTTACACTGCCTGTACTGCGGCTATATAGCGCCGATGTGCAGGAGATTGGTGAAACGCTCTCCCAACAGTTGGCCAAACATCTCGCATTTTTTGAAAATGCCCCGGTTGTGGTGGATCTTGAGCACCTGAGGGATGATGATGGTGTGCTTGAGTTGTCGACACTGGCGACGTTGTTACGCTGCCATCAACTGGTCCCCGTTGGTATTCGTCACGGAACAGAGATGCAAAACGCGGCAGCAATAGCCGCCGGCTTGGCTGTGCTTAAGGGTGGGGCTGTGCCGACGGCGGTGACCAAAAAGCAGACAGAAGAGTCTCCCAGGGTTGAAGCGCCGGTTCTGGCGCAGGCGGTGACCCGTCCTACCCGTGTGGTGCGGCAGCCGGTGCGATCAGGTCAGCAGATTTATGCCCAGGGTGGTGATCTTATTGTGATGGCCCAGGTTAACGCCGGGGCGGAGGTGATTGCTGACGGCAACATCCATATATATGCCCCTTTGCGTGGTCGTGCGATGGCGGGGGTATTGGGGGATGAGAGTGCCCGTATCTTTACCCAGTCCATGGAGGCGGAGCTGCTGGCTATTGCGGGCAACTATCAGGTCTATGAGGCGTCACAACCAGCCACTCTACGTGGCAAACCTGTGCAGGCGTACCTTGAGGGCACGCAGCTGTTAGTCGCGCCACTGCTTTAAGGTGCGTGTGTGGTTAGCAGGTGTTAGGAAGCGAATAATAAAACGGTCGTTGCATCGAATAGATGCAACAGTGATTGAGTCCATTTTGAGTGAATTAAGGAGGCAACCTTGTCCAAGGTAATTGTCGTCACGTCAGGCAAGGGTGGGGTAGGCAAGACTACTACCAGCGCAAGTTTTTCTACCGGTCTGGCCATGCGTGGTCATAAAACGGTTGTTATCGATTTTGATGTTGGATTGCGTAATCTGGACCTTATCATGGGGTGTGAACGTCGTGTGGTCTATGATTTTGTCAATGTCATCAATGGTGAGGCAACGCTGAAACAGGCGTTGATTCGCGATAAAGCCTACGACAATCTTTACATCCTGCCGGCATCACAAACCCGTGATAAAGACGCCTTCTCCAAGGAGGGTGTGGGTAAGGTGATTGACGAGCTGAAAGAGAGTTTTGATTTTATCGTTTGTGACTCACCTGCCGGTATTGAACGGGGTGCATTGATGGCGCTCTATTTTGCCGATGAGGCGTTGATTGTTACCAATCCCGAGGTTTCGTCAGTGCGTGACTCTGACCGTATCCTCGGTATTCTTAGTGCCAAATCAAAACGTGCTGAAGATGGTCTGGACCCAATCAAGGAGCATCTGGTTGTGACCCGCTACTCACCCAGCCGTGTTGAGAGTGGTGAGATGCTTAGCATTGATGATATCCAGGAGCTGCTGGGTATCAAACTGCTCGGTATCATCCCCGAATCCCCCGCAGTGTTGCAGGCCTCCAACTCTGGTGTGCCGGTCGTGCGTGATGATGACAGTAACAGTGGCCAGGCCTATCAGGACCTGGTGGCGCGTTTCCTGGGCGAAGAGCGTCCGATGCGCTTCATGGGACCCGAGAAAAAGGGTTTTCTGCAACGACTGTTTGGGACCTAAACCATGTCTATCCTTGATTACCTGACACGCAATCGCAACAAAAAAAGCGCCTCTATGGCCAAGGAGCGTTTGCAGATTATCCTTGCCCATGAACATACCAATGATGATGCGCCAGACTATCTGCCAGCCCTTAAACAGGAGCTGCTGGCAGTAGTCAGTAAATATGCCAATATCGATTTGGGTGACATTAAGGTCAATCTGGATCGTGAAGGTGGGTTTGATATTCTGGAATTGAATATCACGCTGCCAGACCAGGAAAAGAAGCCTAAGACTGCCGCACGACGTTAAGTGTTGAATGAGTATCTTCCCCTTGCTGGTGTGAGGGGAAGTTTATGGTTGCGGTGCTAAGGTTGCCCGGACACACTGTAATACACCATATTCGTATGCCCCTTCCAGTAATTCATAGATGGGTTTGATTTTGCCATCGTCGCTCTGTTCAAAGGCGAGCTGAATCGCCAGCAACTCATGTTTTTGTAGTGATACCACATCTTCCAGCGCCAGCTCGCCATTCTCAATCGCTTTTGCCAAGTGGGAGTGGATAGTGTTTAGGGTCAGGTTGCGTTGCTGAGCAATGGCAATCGGGTCTAATCCTTGGCAGAGTAGTTTGATGGTCTCGGCTACCGTGTCGGTAATGGCGATGGGGCTGGCCAATTCACAAATAACCTCCAAAAAGGCTTCACCATAGGCGTCCAATTTACGTGCCCCGATCCCTGATATCAGGCCGAGCTGTTCCAGTGTTTGTGGTTGGCGTTCCACCATCTCCATCAGTGTGGCATCGTGGAAGATAACGTACGCCGCCACCCCTTGCTCTTCGGCCAGCTGTTTGCGTTTTTGTCGTAGTGCCTCCCACAATGCACTGTCCGCCTCGCGCTTAAACTGCTTTTCATTACGTTTGCGTTCTGGTTTTTCGGCCTTGGTTACTTTGCGGAGATGGAGTGTCTCCTCGCCCCGCAATACGGGTCGGGCAGCATCGGTGAGGTGTAGTCCCCCATGTCCCTCGATATCAACGTTTAACAGTCCCCGTGAGATGAGCTGGCGATAGAGATTTTTCCATTCGTTGGCGCTGAGCTCTTTACCGATGCCATAGGTGGTGAGTTTGTCGTGGCCAAACTGTTTGATGCGCTCGTGGTCACTGCCGCGCAAAACATCAACCAGGTAGTTAACACCAAAACGTTGGCCGGTGCGATGTACACACGACAATGCCTTTTGCGCCGCCACGCTGGCATCCCAGGTGGCGGGAGGGTTCAGACAGTTGTCGCAGTTGCCGCAGGGGTGATCAAGCCGGTCGCCAAAATAGCGCAGCAGTGCCTGACGGCGGCAGCTGGTCAGTTCACACAGCCCCAGCATGGCGTCGAGTTTGTGGCGTTCAACCCGTTTATGCTGCTCATCGGCGACGGAATTTTCCTGCATCTGTCGCAGGGTGATCACATCTTGCAGGCCGTAGGCCATCCAGCCATCGGCGGGCAGACCGTCGCGCCCGGCACGGCCGGTCTCCTGATAGTAGGCCTCGATGCTCTTGGGCAGATTGAGATGGGCGACAAAACGGACATCGGGTTTGTCGATACCCATGCCAAAGGCGATGGTCGCAACGATGATGACGCCATCATCCCGCAGAAAACGCTCTTGATGCATCTGTCGGGTATTGGTGGGTAGACCGGCGTGATAGGGCAGGGCATTGAGCCCTTTGGTACAGAGCCATTCGGCTGTTTCATCAACCCGCTTGCGCGACAGACAGTAGACAATACCGGCCTCGCCCTCATGTTCATTGCGGATAAAACGCAGCAGTGCCTCGCGGGCGGTACCGACACTTTCGCTGATGCGATAGCGGATGTTGGGGCGGTCAAAACCACTGTTAAAGACCCGCGCCTGTTGCAGTGCCAGCCGCTCGACGATCTCACGCTGTGTTGGCTCGTCTGCTGTGGCGGTGAGGGCAATGCGCGGAATAGTGGGGAAGCGCTCATGCAGCACCGAGAGCTTGATGTATTCAGGACGGAAGTCGTGGCCCCATTGCGAAACACAGTGCGCCTCGTCGATGGCAAACAGTGAAATCGTGAGCCGCTCCAGCAGTGCCAGGGTGCGGGGCATCATCAGCCGTTCGGGTGCCACATAGATCAGGCTTAGCTCGCCGCGCAACAGCTGTGCCTCAACCTCATTGGCCTCGGCTGCGGAGAGACTCGAATTGAGATAGGCCGTCTTCACGCCATTCTGGCGCAACGCCGCCACCTGATCCTGCATCAAGGCGATCAGTGGTGATATCACCACCCCAACACCTTCGCGCACCAGTGCCGGAATCTGATAACAGAGCGACTTGCCACCACCAGTGGGCATCAGCACCAGGGCGTCGCCGCCATTGATCACTTGGTCAACAATCAAGGCCTGATCGGCGCGAAATTGCTCATAACCAAAAACGGTACGGAGGATGTGAAGGGCGGGGTTGTCGGCTGTTGGGTTATTCATAGGGCCGCATTATACCGGCAACAGGCCCCTGCCAGGGTGGATGATCGTACTGTGTTCTCTGATGTGATGTAAAATGGCCACCCAATGGTTATCTGGAGATGATATATGCGGCATGAAAATCTGTTGAAAGGTCTGTTTGTTGTGGCAGCAGCGCTGTTGCTGGCGGGTTGCGCCAGTATGATGAAACAGGCTGAGCGACCTGAGGTTAGCCTAACCAATATTACGCTAATAGAGAGTACGCTGTTGGAGCAGCGCTACCGTGTGCAGGTACGTGTTCAAAACCCGAATAACTTTGATCTGCCTATTGATGGTTTGCAACTGCGCCTGGAACTTAACAATCAACCCTTTGTGACAGCCGTGAGCGCAGCCCCAGTCACCGTGCCCCGTTTTGGTACGGCGCTGGTTGAAGTCGAAGCGGTGAGCACCCTTGCCGGGTTGCTGCAACAGCTCAAAGGGGTGACAGCCACAAAGGCAGAAGTGGTCAGTTATAAACTCTCCGGTAAGGCCCATCTGTCCGGGTCTGCCATGGCACTGCCTTTTTCTCAGGAAGGGGATATCAATCTTGCAGAGGTTTTTGGTGGTTTGAGGCGTTAAAGGTCTTCAATCATCAGCGCTGGCAGCTCAATTTCGTACCACCTCTTCAATTATAAATAACGAGAAGCGCTATGGCAGTACAGTGGTACCCCGGACACATGCACAAGGCGTGCAAAGAGATCAAAAAGGTCATGCCTCAGATCGATATTGTTATCGAAGTGATGGATGCGCGTATCCCTTATAGCAGTGAAAATCCGGTAGTGACAGAGTTACGACAACATCGCCCTTGTATCAAGGTCCTGAATAAAAATGATCTGGCAGATCCGCTGGTGACCCAGCTCTGGCTAAACCATTTTGAAAAGGAAGCAGGCGTTAAGGCAGTCGCGCTAGTCGCAGAACAGAAAGGTCAAACACGACAGCTGCTGGATCTGGTGCGCAAGCTTGTACCTGAACGTAACAGTGCACTTAAACCGACACGTATCATGATCATCGGTATTCCTAATGTGGGCAAATCAACCCTGATGAATGCGTTGGCGGGCAGGGTATTGGCCAAAGTTGGCAATGAGCCAGCCGTGACTAAAAAGCAGCAGCGGATTCGCCTTTGTGAAGGCATGGATCTGTCAGATACTCCAGGCATTCTCTGGCCACGTATGGAAGATATTAATAGCGGCTATCGACTGGCGATCTCCGGTGCCATTCGTAATACCGCCATGGAGTATGAAGATGTTGCGATGTATGCCGCCCAGTTTTTATTGCAGACATACCCTGATGCATTAATAGCACGCTATAAACTAAAAGAGCTGCCCAAAAGCGAAGTAGAGCTATTGGAGCTTATTGGCAGCAAACGTGGTGGACTGAGGGCAGGTGGCGTTATCGATCTACACAAGGCCTCTGAAGTTCTGCTGCACGATTACCGGGCAGGTGCTATTGGCCGCATTACGTTGGAGACCCCCAGCATGGTGGAAGCTGCCCGTATTGAGCGGCAACAGAAAGAGGCACTCCAAAATACCGAGCAGGGAGAGTTAAACAAAGAAGATAAAAAAGATAGCGATTAGTTTGAGTAAACCAACCACCATATAACCCACTTCGTGAAGGAGTCTGTTATGAGCCATACAACAAATACCATCCATCTTCATCGTGTGATTCGAGCCAGGCCTGAACGTATTTATCGGGCATTTATTGATCCGGATGCCATGGTGAAATGGCTTCCACCCCATGGATTCATTGGTAAAGTCCATCACATGGATGCCCGTGTTGATCATGGTTACCATATGTCGTTTATAAACTTCAGTACAGGAAACAGCCACTCCTTCAGTGGCAAGTACATTGAACTTTTACCCTACAAACAGATTAGATATGAGAATAAATTTGATGACCCCCATCTCCCTGGTGAGATGTTGGTGACGGTGTCATTAAGGGAAGTGGTTTGTGGCAGTGAACTGACCATCACTCAAGAGGGGGTGCCATCAGTTATTCCGTTAGAGCTCTGTTATCTCGGTTGGCAAGAGTCACTGACACTCCTGTCATATATAGTTGAACCTGAAATCCCTGACGGCGCATAACCCCAAGACTTTCAATATGAGGTGCATTAATGACAGATAAGTCAGGTATGAAACAGGCTGGTTGGTCATATTTATCGAGTGCCTGGCTGATTGCCATGGTATCTACCGTGGCAAGTCTTTTTTTTAGCGAAGTAATGGATCTTGTGCCCTGTTTTCTTTGCTGGTTCCAGCGAATATTCATGTTCCCTCTGGCAATTATTCTACTATTAGGACTGCACCCATTAGATCTTAACGTGGTGCGTTATGCGTTGCCTCTAGCCGTCATTGGACTGCTTTTTACCCTCTACCATTGTTTACTGTTTTACGGCTTCATTCCTGAAAACATGCAACCGTGCAGCGAAGGGGTCTCCTGTGCCGATGCCTCAATGGAACTATTTGGTTTTTTACCCATCCCATTGCTGTCATTGTTATCGTTTATCATCATAATAGCCTTGTTGTTAAAGGCACGTACGTTTAGTAATCGGCTATAGCTACAAAAATATCACCACATACATACTCGACAGGACTTCAATAATGAAACAGAGTCACTTTACGATCATCGCCCTTCTTTTGATAGGCATCGCTTTTACACTGGTAGCCGTTGTATACAACTCAGAACAGAATGAAAAAGCTGAACAGCAAGCCACAAAAAACAGGGAGTCATTGATACGAGACCACTCAGTCAGAGAAGGAAGCTCTAACGCCAAAGTAACCATAGTTGAATTTATGGACCCAGCCTGTGAAACCTGTGCAAAATTTCATCCGCTAGTTGAAAAACTGCTTGAAAAACATAGTGGCAAGGTTAACCTGGTGGTTCGTTATGCACCATTACATCAAGGATCCGACCAAATGGTCGCTATTCTTGAGGCAGCCAAACTACAAGGGCAGTTCTGGCCAGTGCTGGAGCTAATGTTTTCTACTCAGCGCAACTGGACAATCAACCATGTCGCCCAGCCAGAAGTATTTTGGAACCATCTGAACCGGACACAAACTACAATCGACTTCTTTAAGTTACAACAAGATATGAACAGCCAGGCAGTAGCCAATGCAATTAGACAGGATATTAGTGATGGTCAATTGTTGGGAGCCACCAAGACTCCAACGTTTTTTGTTAACGGTAAACCACTTCCCAGCTTTGGTTATGATCAGTTAGTCAACTTGGTTGATGCTGAGATTAAAGCGAACTATTAAGGTCAATCTATGAAACAACACCTCCTCCAGAGCAATCCTATTGTTCTGGAGGATTCGTAATCTACAGTCACTGTCCCACACCTTACTTCTGATGCAGGTAATTCTTTCTCTATCCCACTTCTCTCTGAAACTAGCTGTTTAACGATAGCACCTTAAAGTACAGTTTATCTCTATCTGTCGGCAGCACCTGTAAGTTCCTTAATAAATCTTTCAAGTTAATGGTTTTTATCCCTATTTCTATGCGGATCTTACTTAAGATAGCGCTAATTAGTGTCGTTAAAAACATGTGACACTTTAAGCATTTATAGAGATATGAGGCTTGGAGTTGTATTGGATGTGGCTAAAAAATTAGGAGATGAATTATGAGCGGAGTTGGAAGTAGAAAACTATGGTTAAGTGGCATAGCAAGTTTACCCATGCTTCTTGGTACATCGGCCTTTGCCGCAACCAATCAGGCTACTTATCCGGGAGGGGGCGGGGTCAGTTTAACTAACTCTGGGGTTATCACCATTAATGCAGCAGCGCTTGGGATTACCAAAGAGGCGCGTGATCTTAATGGTAATAATCTAGGTGCTAGCTCCAGCATACCTTCAGGAATGCAGTTCTATTTTGTACTCTATGTGGATAACAGTTCATCTGTGGATATTAGTGATGTGCGCTTTATAGATGCCATCGATACGGGTGCCTTCACTGTTGTACCTACCAGCTTTGAAATTCTTAACACAGTTGCATCGCCCGGCATAGAGATGACAGCGGGCAACGATACCGCGTGGACAACTTCTGGAACAGGTGGGGGAACATGGAATGGTTTGACATGGAATGCCATGACGGCGGCTGTTGATGCCGATCAACTTAACTGGAATGTTTCAACAGCCAATCAGGTGACTGTGGGGCTTGGTGGTGGTAACGCAGTGCTTAATATAGTGAAGTCAACACAAGCTGACCCTGTAGTTGACCCACGTCGAGTTGCTGTTCGTTTCAGAGTCACAATGAATTAATTTTAATACAACTATTTAAATACGTTGTTTGTTGTGTATTACATGGATTTTTACACATATTAACAGTGCCAGAGAACGAAGGATTTTTTCTCTGAAAGCAGTATAAGGGGTTTCCTATGAGACCAAATTTAAAAACACAGTTAGTCTGCTCTATGTTCTCTTTGTACTTACTTTCAGCATCTTCATTAGTGTGGTCTGCGACTAATATCGGGCGGGCTAATTTAGGCGCTGACCCTACCTTGTCAGACACTGATTACATTACGGACTCTGCAACGCTAACAATTACCAGTACTACGTTAGCCGTAGTAAAAAAAGCATTTCTGGATGATAACACGGGCACGGAAATTGTTAGTGGCAGCTCCGTTGTAAAGGGCAGTATCGTAAAATTCATAATTTATATAGATAACTCCACTAGTACTCAATCATCTGATATCAGGCTTGAGGATCAACTTAATGATACGGATTTTACTTATCAAACAGGCTCTTTAACATGGAATAACAATACTACCAATAGCGCTGCATCTGTAGCCACAATATTTAACGATACCAATGCAAGTGGCAGCGGAATTTCTCTGAGTGATGCCATTAATGCAGATGTGGCCTCTGCTAATGTGGCTGTCTCACCTGATTTGATCACTATGGGAGCACATACAGGACAGACCAATGGGATGGTTAATATTCCTGCTGGGAAAATTGTTTCGTTCATGTTTCGTGCGCGTATTAATTGACAGATGGAGTCAGGAAGTGATGTTTATATTGAGATTATCCTCGTGAGGAGGAGAACAACAAGCCGGACTGTAATACCAGCCCTGTGCTGGTTTTGTTCGTTTATAGGCGGCAAAATTTTGTTGTTTAAAGAAGGTCTCAGGCAAACAGAACGCCTGCATTAAAAGTGTTGAGAGACCACCTGCTTAATCAGTCAAAGATACTCATGGGAACCCTGTTGTTTTTCCTATGGGCAAATCTTGTTATCTGTGTTTCACAGGCAGCAGTTGTTCAAAGTGGTGTAACAGGGACATTCAATGGTTACCCGCTAGACCTGAGTCAAGCAACGGTTTCATTTGATGTTCTTGGTGGAAATAATTCTGCGACTATCGTTCACGCTGAAATATATCCAAATACTGTTCCTGCCAATATAAAATCAAAAGTTTTTATCTATGATTTATTGCCCTCAATAGGAGTTAATGATACCGGAATAAATAGAATTACTATAGTTTCACCATCAGGATATAAAAATATCTCATTGAATTGGATCTCTATAGCTGGAGATCCATGGACACAAACATGCCCCGCAGTTTCTGTCAATACATTCTGTGCAACATCAGATGGAACTAAGGTGACTATTGATCTTGGTATCAAAGTAATGGTAGATAAATCCAGAATTAGTGCTGAAATACAGGCTGATACACCGCTTGAAGCAGGTGTTGGATTGTTTTTTAGTTACGTAGATGATGTTAATACACCAGATATTAGTCCAATGGAGAGCGTTGATGGAAATGCTGATGGTGATGTGACGGATAATAATAGCCGTCAGGTTTCTGTTGTCACGAGTGCGGATCCTTTGCTCTCTACAGTTGTCGTAGTACCCGATATTGTCATTGCAGACGGCATTAGTAACAGCCAAGTAACAGTCACCCTTTTAGACTCAAATGGTTCTCCAGTCACCGATAAACAGATAGCTTTATCAACCAATAGAGGTGTTTTTGACAATATTGAGCAGCCTGTAGGTACAACTCTGACCAATGGCATAACTATGGGAAAAATATACTCAACTAAGCCAGGTATTTCTACTGTATCAGCTACTAATATAAACGATGGGTTTGATCTGTTATCACGTCCATTAATATATTTTAGCCAAGGTGAAATATTGCGTTTGACTAAACGTGCAAACAAAGAAAAGGCCATGATTGGAGATCTGGTGACTTACTATGTAGAGATAAAAAACAGTACTGATAAGACTATTGAGCAGGTATCTTTGTTAGACCGCATCCCTCCAAATTTTAAATATTTGCCAGGCAGCAGTCGAATAAATGGTATTCAAACTCAAGATCCATCAGGCATACATCAGCTTAATTTCTCAATTGGTAACATTGATGCACTGTCTGATAAAAATGGTAATGGTCAAGCTGATGCAGGGGAACCTGGTTATCAGATGTTGAGTTATCAACTTATTATAGGTTCTGGTGCAAAACCAGGTGATTACATTAATAACGCGTATGCGATTGATGTGTGTGATCGCTGCCTGATATCAAATAGGGTTGAATCTAAAGTTGAAGTGGTGATTGACCCAATATTTGATCTTGGAACTATCATTGGAAAAGTATTTGGAGATCATGATGGCGATGGCCATCAATCAAAGGGAGAGGCTGGTATTGGTGGCGCTATGGTGGTGCTTGATAATGGCAGTTATGTGCTTACTGATGAATATGGTCGTTACCATTTTCCCGCCGTAGCACCTGGGCATCGACTACTGAAAATCAATCTTCCCCATTTGGCGGATAATGCTGTAGCCACTACGGAAGAGGCCATAATTGTCTCGGTAACACCAGGTTTGTTGGCAAAAGCGAATTTTGGTGTACGTTATCTATTTGAGAAAAACAGTATTGGCCGAGAGTTAGTAAAAGGAGTCACCATAGAGAGTGACAGCAGCCAAAAGCCAATCCAGATACAAGGCTATGCTGAAGTTATGCTTGCAGTCATCAATGGTACGGTTAAACATCTTGCTAATTCAGATGTGAATCTGAATAGTTTGAATATGGATAATACAATCAAAATAAAGGGCGGAGAACTTGAGGAACCGGCCATTTTTAATGTGCAAATTGATGATAATGATAGAGCAGAATCGTGGAGTTTTGTCATTAATGAGGTCGATGGAAAACATATATATACATTGTCTGGTCGAGGTCCTATTCCCAGTATGTTGGAATGGAATGGCCGAGATGATTCCGGAAAAACTGTTAAAGGTGGAAAAATATTCCAGTATCAACTTCTAATTAACTATTTAGATGGAGTGAGTATTAAAACATCTAGCCAACTGTTTGGGGTTAATCGTACGGAAGTATTATCGGTCAATATGTCTGGCGGTGCATTTAAAACAGGATCAACAGAGCTTTCAGACGATGCAAAGAAAATATTATCTGGTGCGGCAAAAGTATTAAAGCAGTTCCCAGGCGAACAGGTGCTAGTAGAAGGGCATAGTGATAATAGAGGGGATGATAACGTTAACATGATTCTGTCACAACGGCGTGCAGAAGAGGCCGCCAATTTCATGATTGATATAGAGGGCGTACCTCGTGAACAGCTGATTATTCGTTGGTTTGGTGAGAGTAGGCCAATTGTTAGTAATAATACTGATATGGGTCGGGAGATTAACCGTCGTGTTGAGGTAAAGGGTGATTTTAGTACGGAGTCTGATGTTAAGCTTTATGACCAATATAGAACGACGCCACAGGTAAAAATAAATGGAGAGTTATTGCCGTTAGATGGCCTTGGTCGATTTCAGCGCAGTTACCCTTCTGAAGAGATCTCTCAGTTAACTATGGAGATGGTTAACAGTAGTGGTAGTGAATTCAAAGCGATTGTAAATATTCCATCATTAGTATTTTATACAATGAAGGGTAAAGAGACGCTTCCCTATCCAGAAATCCATGATGACGTTGAAACAGTGGGAACTAATAGTGAGGGTCAGCATGGATTTTTAATGCCGTACGAGTTACGTGGTCGTACCGACCCTGGAAATAGCGTAGAGATAGATGGTATTGGTGTATCAATAACCGATGATGGATTTTTCAATCATCCATTGACGTTGCATTCAGGAAAGAACAGCGTTGCTGTTATGGTCACCAATACGCAAGGTTATAGCCGCATTGCCGATTTACAAGCTACATTAAGTGATCGCAATGTTGATGGTAAATTAATGTTGTTGGTGGACCCAATACCAAATCTAACCGTTAAGTTACCACAGATGGGGGTATTAAGAACCGTTCCTGAACTACCTGTCTCGGGCGTGACCAATCCGCTTAACCGGATAACCATTAATGGTGAGCGTATTACTGTTGATGCTAATGGTCACTTTGTAGCGAACCTGGTTTTGCCTAAAGGTGAAAATAGCGTCCGGATTGAGGTAACTGATCCGGAGGGTTACAGCGGGGTGATTGAGCGGAACATTGAAATTAGCGATGATCGTATGTTTTTTATGGCTTTTGCAGATGGGAAATTGGGGCAGTTAAAAGGTAATGGCTATCTTGAGGCATCCGGATTGCAAAAGAGTAACTCATTTTATAGTGAAGGGAGGGTGGCTTACTATTTAAAGGGTGTGATTAAAGGTAAATATCTGATCACTTCATCTTTTGATACCGGTGATAATGATTCATTACTAAATAATATTGATAAACAAGAGAGTTTAAAGCTTTTCACCAATCTTGATCCTGATAAATATTATCCTGTTTATGGTGATTCAAGCACTTTGGTAGATGAGATTAATAGTCAAGGAAAGTTCTATCTTGCATTAACAAGTGATGAGATGAGTGTTTTTGTGGGTAACTATGCGATTAATTTTGATAAAACAGAGCTCGCAAGTTATCAGCGTACACTTTATGGCATACGTGGTAGTTATACATCAACAGCCCGAAACATAAGTGAGCGGCCTAATGCTCAGGCAATTATATTTGCGGCAGAAGTAAAACAGGTTCCCATTCATGATGAGTTAAATGGAACAGGTGGGTCACTCTATTACCTTAGTCATAGTGACATCATTGAGGGAAGTGAGCAGGTATCCATCGTGGTAAGAGATCGTGATACCGGTTTGATGTTGAGCCGTACCATTTTGCAGAGAAATATTGATTATCGGATCTACTATGATCAGGGACGGTTGATCACCAGCGATCCTATTGCCAGCGTGGTGGATAGCCATTCTCTATTTGATAGTTCTCTGTTGTCAGGGAATCAAACAATATTAACTGTTGACTATGAGACAAATCTAAGTAGCTTTGATAAAAAATCCTACGGCGTACGGGCTAGTAAGGCATTGGGTGAAAATATTGCAGTGGGCATCACCCAGATTAATGATGAGATCAATAATGGTGAATATCAACTTACAGGAATAGATGCCGAAGTAGACATTGGACGTGGTTTACGAGTAGTGACGGAGCTGGCACAAAGCAGAGGCATTGCCAGTCATACGTATTACAGCCAAGACGGTGGTTTAAGCTTTGATGACCTGACACCCGCGGGAACATTGGAAGGCCAAGCTTGGAAAGCAGCCATGGAATTGGATATAGGTAAATTCCTGAATGATCCAGGTCGAATGTTGATAAATAGCTATGTTAAACAACTGGGTGAAGGTTTTCTATCTAGTGGTAATTTCCTTGAAAAAGGAACACGTAAAATCGGGATAACGATGCTGTATACCCTGAGCAATCAGAGTAAACTATTGGCAAGCAGCAGTATGGAGGAGAGTTCAGTAACGACAATAAATCCCAATTCTATTGTAGAGACAAAAAAACTCTCTCTGCAGTGGCGTTATGACGCTAACAATTGGGGAGTCAGTACTGAGTATCAGAACCGCGATGCAGTCAACTCAGCGGGTGATAGTGTATCAAGTGGCGATTATATAAGTGGTCAACTTCGATATAAGATTAACGATAGTTTAGATGCACAGGTTGATCAGCAGCAAACACTATCTGGCAATGAAGACGATCAGACAACTATCGGTGCCGATTATAAAATAGGCCAATCAACTAAGTTGATTGGCCGTCTCGCAAATGGGACTCAGGGCACAGCGGCAAAAGTGGGAGTGCAATGGTTGTTTGATGGTGGACGCATCTATCTAGATGAACGTATGCGCCAAAATACACTGGGTCAATCCTCATTGAGCACAGTTATAGGTGGAGAGAGCCAGTTAGCTAAAAATAGCCGGATATATAGTGAGTATCAGATTGAGAATTCCACTGCTGGTGATCGACAGGTCTCAATGGTAGGAATAGATCGCTTTTGGGATATACAGCAAGGATTTCGTCTGAAGCTGGCAGTTGAGCAGGGTGTTATCAATGGGGCCTTGAATGACAGTGAACGTTATACACTATCAACCCGCTTAAGTTACAAAGGGGTGTCAGGATTAAGCGGCTCAACAAAAAATGAGTTCAGGCGTGAGAGTGGTGATAAAGAACGCTTTCAATATCTTAGCAATACTCTATTGGAACTAAAAATAAATCCAGATTATACATTGATTTTTAAATATTTGATTAGCCAAACAAAGGATCTAAATCTGGGTGTAACAGAAGCTGAACTTAATGAACATAGTGTCGGTTTTGCGTATCGCCCGGTAGAGAGTGACCGGTTTAATATGTTGTCCCGTTATACGGGTATTTATGATAAACGACCATTAACACTGCATGTTCAGGATGGCCAGGAATCACAGGCAGAAATACTTTCTGTTGAATGGTCCTACGAGTTAACGCCAAATCTGGAATGGGTAGATAAACTTGCTTACAAACGTAAAAGCCAGAATGACAATGATCAATCTCCATTTACTAGTCATACTTGGCTTTCTATTCACCGTTTGAATTACCAGTTTATTACTGACTGGGATCTTGGAATGGAATATCGTAGTTTGTCACAACGCGAAGCAAAAGATCAGCGTGATGGCTGGCTGACAGAATTGATGTGGCGCGCAAACCGACACGTTCGCCTGGGTGTTGGGTTTAACTTCACTGACTTTTCAGACAATGAGCGTTCTGATAATGATTACTCTGTCTACGGCTGGTTCTTGCGACTTCAGGGTAAATATTAAATGATCTGTTTCTTTAAATTATGAGTCTCTAGTGAAGGAAATCAGGAATGATCTTTGCTCACTTAAAGATCGTGTCGCTACCTCGTGACCAATTGATGGCGTCCATGCCATCAATTGACTCGCTTACGCGACAGCTTATTCCTTTTGCCCCGACCGTCCTGCGTCCGCTGCGTTTTCGCACAACCTTGTTCACTCTCGTTCTCTCGTTGCGCTCAACACAGCTACCACAATGACTCTACGGCCACTAAAGCCGCTCCTGCATTTCTCCGTCGTTCGCTAGCGCTCTAAACTACGAAAGGGCAGACGGCGTGGCCTATCGGGGACTAGCGGCCTTCGCTTCGCTCTCCATGGCCGCCAGCGAGAGACAACGGCCTGTTTTTGGCCTTTTTCAATAATCGCATTGAGTTCTCAGTCTCCCAGGTGAGACTGGACTATCCACGATAGCCTGACGTTCATTAATGGATACGATGCTTTGATAATACTGTGTTCATGGCTGGCCTTCCAATGCCGATATATACCATAATCTCTTATTATTTTTAGCTATTTTACAGGGGGGATCAGCCTGAATATGTGATTGGGCTGTAACTATGACCCGTGACAGAAAAAACAAAGTCAATGTCAGTATCTGTTCGTATAGTCGAGGTATTAATTGCCTTGATTTTGGTCCTTTTTGCATTTGGCATTATTATGATATTGATTAATAATGTTTTTCCTACTGGAAGTGGTTTGATTGGAATTCTCAACAAAGACCATAAAAAAGGTGAAGATGGAAAACGCAATATGGTTGTCAGTGTGGGCGACTATGAGGCAGGACTGCTGGATATTAAGGGGCTGACGGCTGTATTGGATAGAACAAAACAGACAGTTAAACGAAAACCCGCTGGTGGAATAGCATGGGAAAGTGTTGATGCAGGTGCTCCTCTATTTGATCAGGATGCAGTACAGACTTTCCGTGGATCAGGGGCAAACATCGTTTTTGATAAAAGTAACCGCCTCTCTATTGGCGAAAATTCACTGATTATCGTTCAGCATCTGGAAAAGGATATGTTCCGTAATGAGAGGCGTTCTCAGATCATAGTTGTTGATGGTGAGCTGAGCGGCACTATTAGTGGGTCAAATAAACAGGGATTGCGGGTTGAAGTGGCGACCTCAAATGCGGTGGCTGCCGTTTCTGGTGAGGGAGAAGTGGCCGAGTTCACAATAAAAGTGAATCCTGATAAATCATCAACGTTAACTGTCTACTCTGGAACAGCAGAATTCACCTCTATGGGGCAGCGGGTTGTGGTGACTGAAAATCAATCCATAACAGCGAAAGAAGGTGTTCCTATGCAGAAAGCAGAAGAGTTACCTCCAGAGGTTAAACTGGATAGTCCCTCTCATAAATCCCTGTTTTATTATCGGGACTTACCCACAAAAATTGATTTTAAATGGAAAAATGTAAAACAAGCAGATAATTATCGTATCCAAATATCAAAACATAAAGATTTTAATATTCTGATAGTTGATGATGTTGTTAGGTCAAACAATTTTAGCTTGGGAAATTTATATATGGGGGATTATTTCTGGCGAGTTAATGCATCCCATTCATGGGCGCACGGACCATATAGCAAAATCGGACAGATAAGCGTTGTTCAGGATAAGGTTCCTCCATTATTAAAAGTTAATTTTCCTAATAAGATAATCAATAATTCTGATTTTATATTGACTGGGGTAAGTGAGCCTGGTGTCAATATTTTTGTGACAGGAGAACCTATATCGATAGCAGTTGACGGAACTTTCTCTAAAGCATTGACATTGCAACAAGGGGTAAATATCTTGGTGGTTGAGGCTGTGGATATGGCTGGAAACGTAACATACCATTCGCAGATGGTTTACGGAAAATTTTAGTGAACTTGCGTTTTCCCATTCGATTCAAATTGATGAGTATATTGCTACTAGTGATTACGCTGGTTGTGAGCATCATAACGTATACGATGGCGGCTTTGTTTCATACCGACAAAACAACCTATATTTATGATATGACCTCTATTATTGCTCAGCATGTAGCTGAAGAGTCTTACTCTTTGCATCTTGGGTATGAAGAGAAGCTGAGTCTGTTTTCAAGAATAATGATCGATTCTGGTTTGCCACAATATGAGAAAAATATTCTCCTGCAGCAGCTCTTTGAGGACATTGGAGAGTTTGTTTCAGTCTCACTTTATGATAATGGTAAAGAGCAGGTGACTATTTATGATAGTGACTCTTTAGAAAAGGCTGGATTAAGTAGAGAAGAGCTATCAAATTATCGGCAATCTAACCCCTTGCCAAGTGATAAGGTTATTGATGAAGAGGGCTATATAGTTAACTCGACTCTAAATGAATCGCTCCCCACATTAACTATTGCCATATTAATAAAATCACCTGAAACGGGTAATTTCCATGTTGTCTCTGCCATGGTTCGCATGGAAAGGCTATTAAATGTAGTGAATCGATCTTCAGTTTTTGAGACTTTTTTAATGGATCATAAGGGTTCCATTTTGGCACATAAAGATCTTAATCTGATTGTGGCGCACACTATAGTAGATTGGATACCACTAGAGGCTCGTGAAAAGCTGAAGGTTCTAACAGATATGCAGAGTACTGCCACCATAGTGGAGTATGTGGTAGAAGGGGAGCCGGTTGTTGCCGGGTATGCCCGTGCCCGTGCCAAACATGGTTCGCTGATAGCGGGCGTTCAAGTGCCTAAAAGTGCTGCATACCTGACGGCACGAGAACTGCTGGGAAACCTTCTTTGGGTTGCGTTAGGGCTGCTAATTCTTGCTGCGTTGCTGGGGATTATATGGGCACAGCGTATTACCAGACCGATTGAACGACTATCCGAAGCAGCCAAGGCGGTTGGGCAAGGTGGATTTGATATACGACTTGATGTGGAGTCACGGGATGAGTTAGGTGCTCTGGCTAGTTCATTTAATACTATGACGACGGAGTTGCATAGTCGTGAAGTGGCTTTGGAATCGGCACAATCCGCCCTTGTTCAATCTGAAAAAATGGCTGCTTTTGGCCAGCTGGGGGCGGGTATTGCCCATGAAATAAAAAATCCACTGGCGGGAATCCTTGGCTATGCACAGCTTTCAAAGCGTAAGGTCGAAAAAGATGGCTCAGTATATAACAACCTTGTTGTTATAGAAAAAGAGACAAAACGCTGTAAAGATATTATCGAGAATCTGATGAAATTTGCTCGCAAAGAGGATGTTAAGAAAGAACCAACCGATGTTAACCTGATTATTGAGGAGACTATTGCTATAGTTGATCATCAGTTAAGTGTTAATCAGGTAAAAATAGTGAAGGTGCTGGATAATCAGGTGCCTGAAATTTATGCCGATGGTAACCAGATAAAGCAGGCATTAATTAACTTTATGATTAACGCCCAACAGGCTATGGATGGTGTGCCGGGTGAAGTGAGAATAAGCAGTTGTCTGTTGGTTTCAGGTAGGGTGGAAGTCCGTGTCGCTGATAGTGGGCCTGGCATGACCGATGAGGTGAAAGCACGTGTGTTTGAGCCTTTTTTCACCACTAAGGCAGCAGGCAAAGGGACTGGGTTGGGACTTTCTGTCACGTTTGGCATCATTAGAGACCATCAAGGTACGGTGGAGATTGAGAGTGAACCCGGTAAAGGGGCCACTTTTATAGTGACTCTTCCAGCCTATGACGAGCAGTCTGCTCATCTGGGTGACAGTGTTACTGCTTAATATGGCTTAAGGCTTTGCCGATGTTGCCGAAAACCTTGTAGGTGAGGGGATTTGTTTTCATTAGAGTTTTCTAATAAAAACGATAGATGCGTTGAGGTTAATCATGAGTTGTGGGTCTCGTATTTTAGTGGTGGATGATGAGATGAGTCTACGCAATCTGATTGCGGAGGTTCTGACGGATGATAACTATGATGTGACCACGGCAGAGAGTGCTGAAGAGGCAATGGCTCTATTTATAAATGAACCCTTTCCCTTGGTCATTACAGATGTCCGGATGGAAGGTATGAGCGGCCTTGAGTTACTGAATAGACTCCGGGAGTTAAGTGATGATGTTCAGGTCGTTATTATTACCAGCCATGCCTCACTTGAATCGGCGGTCTCTGCATTGCGGCAGGGAGCTTTTGATTATCTGGTAAAACCGTTTAATGAGCTTGAGGATATCTCGTCTGTTGTTAAGAGGGGGCTGGAGAAACGCAGTGAGCTTGTTGGTAACCGTGTACTGTTACAGGAGCTTAAAAACAACAATGAGGCACTCTCTGAGTTTAATGTTGAGCTGTGTGAGAAGGTGGTTCGTGATGGGCTGACTGGGCTTTATAATTATCGTCACTTTAAGGATAGTCTAGAAGTGGAAGTTGCTCGTTCATTCCGTCATAAGCGAGAATTTTCATTGGTTTTTATCGATGTTGATAACTTCAAAATATACAATGATACACATGGCCATCCTGATGGAGATGCCCTGTTGATACATCTTAGTCAATTGATGCAAGAACGTTTACGTCATGCTGATCTTGCTTGTCGTTATGGTGGTGAGGAGTTTGTGCTTTTATTACCGGAAACCCCAAAACAAGGCGCTATTATTGTGGCGGAAAATTTACGAAAGCTGATCGAATCTACCGATTTCAAGGGCGGCGATGCACAGCCACTGGGGCGCGTTAGTGTTAGCATGGGGGTTGCTACTTTCCCTGAAGATGGTGAGGTAGGTTCTCTATTGATGGAACGTGTCGATCAAGCGCTATACAGGGCTAAAAAATGTGGTAGGAACTGTGTTATTGAGGTGTCCTCGTAGCTGATTTCGATTGTAAAGTTGGTTCAAATGGTGGATTTTCTCTGGCAGACTCACCCCCGAAGTGCATAACCACCTAAGCTGCAATTGCAGCCATATGTTCCACCACTAATTTAGCCGGCGTTTTATACCCTAGTTTTTTTCTTGGTCGATCGTTAAGTTCAATGATAACCGCAGACACATCATTCGCCGAGACTTTTTTGAAGTCCGTACTTTTCGGCCAGTATTGTCGTAAAAGGCCATTGATGTTTTCATTCAATCCACGCTGCCAGGAACTGTAAGGGTCGGCGAAGTAGACCTGCGCACCCAGCGCCTGGGTTATCAGCTCATGGTATGCGAACTCTTTGCCATTATCGGCGGTGATGGTTAACACCATGTCTTTGAAGGGCGCTAACAAGGCGATCGTTGCCATGGTCACCGTATGTGCTGATTTATCATTAATGCGCATTGATACGGTGAAACTTGTTGCACGCTCAACAATGGTCACCAGAGCGCCACTGTGACCTTTACCAATCACAAGATCGATCTCCCAATCACCCACACGCCCCTTTTCATCAACAATTGTTGGGCGCTCATTGTAGTGGTCAAGTCTTTTTTGCCACTACATCGATAATTTGAGCAAGGTGTTGTCTGCGCTTGCTAAGGAAGCTGTTACACACTGAGCTGAAGTGTCAATATGATCGATGTCTTAAAAATTCTGTTTGGGTAGATAAAGGTTGCCCCGTCTAAAGCGGACGGGGCCAGAACTGCATCACTCAATTACGCGCTTTGATGGAAATGACATATTACGTTACGAATATAATAGTCATCAAAGTCATCACTTGAACTTGTTGGATTTGGTACAGGGCTGACTCTTAGTACGTTATTTCCGCTTTTTAGAGTCGACCCCCTGAGTGAGACCGTTTGAGTGTGCCAATGGTTGCTATTACCTCCATTGTTATTAAACAAAACCCCCACTTTTGAGTCATTGACAAAGACATCAGCATTGTCATTGGTTATGGTCATACCTTTGATCATAAAGGTAATGAAGGCATTGCTGTTGGAGTTACGACCACCGGTATTAAACGTGTCTGTATAACCAGATTCATTCGCTCCGTCTCCAATGCGAATGTTCTGATCGCCTACGATGTGTATAAAATCACTGACTACTGGCATAATAAACTCTCCTTAATATGTAAATGGTTTTAAGCAGTTACGTGAGTTGTGCGTGCTTTAAAAGCTAGCTTCCCATTCACATCGCTGCATATTCTATTGTCCGCATTTAATATTTTTTGTCTGTTTCCTATTTACGGTCTTAATGTGGAATATTTACTTTGGCATATTATAAATCTGCAGAGGGGTATTGCGTATTGATCAACGACTATTTAATCTCACTTTAATCTCACTGGGCGAGCCTTATATCGCGGATAGTGGGTATAATGTGCTTTTGTGATGGATGTTATTAAAGGAGCCAGGTGTGAAACGATTAACAATGAAGTCTACGTTGCTATTAACTCTGTTTGTTGTGGGTGGCCCTGTTGCCGCAGCCGAGCCAGCTGTTTATCTGGGGGGCGGCCTGGGTAGTGCCAGTACTGATCGTAGTGGTTACGATAACGCAGGCAGCTCAAAATTTTTTGTTGGTGCCAATGCGGAAGGGTTTGGTATGGAGTTGGCCTATGTCAATCTTGGTCGATTTAAACAGAACAGCATTAACAACTACTCTGTTGATGGTGCTCAGCTGAACGCAATTGGTGAGCTGTTTCTCAGCAAGGGTTTGAACGGTTATGGTAGTTTTGGCTTTTATAACTGGGATCTGGATGACAATCTGACAACAGGCGATAGCGGTACCAGCCTGACGATCGGTTTGGGTATGAAGGTGATCATGGGACGTAACTTCGCGGTGCGTGGCGGCTGGGATCGTTACCAGGATGTTTCTGATACCAACATTGATATGTTCTCGTTGAATGGGATTTTTCAGTTCTAACTATTACCGTTTACACCGCCACGGCACCGGTTGTCTATAGGGTTGTGGCGGTGTGCCGGTTTTATTTCGTTTAACGTTTCAGGACTTTTCTGACACCGCTGCTTCGGCAAAGGTTGCCATCTCATTATGTAGATTACAGGCCATTTGTAGTAATGGCACAGCGACGGCTGCACCACTGCCTTCACCTAACCGCATGCCAAGATCGAGCAGTGGGAGGGCCTCTAGTGATTCCAAAATTAATCGATGTCCCGGTTCCGCAGAGGTGTGGGAGTAGAGCAGCCACTCTTTTACAGCGGGGCAGAGTTGGCTTGCGACAAGTGCTGCGCTGCTGCTGATAAAACCATCCACCAATACCGGAATGCCTATGTGGCCACAGCTGATGTAGGCCCCGGCAAGTGCCGCAATCTCAAATCCACCCACTCTACGCAGTGCCTCTAATGGTGATTGGATATACGGTTTATGTAGTGCCAGCGCAGCTTCGATGACCGCTGCTTTGTGGGTGACGCCGCTAGCATCCAGTCCTGTGCCTGGTCCTGTGAGTTGTGTTGGGGCGATATTCAGTAACAGGCTGGCGAGTGCAGTGGCGGCGCTGGTATTGGCGATGCCCATCTCACCACCGATAAAAAGCTGTGCGCCGTTTAGTTTGGCCCGTTCGACGGCATGGCGACCGGCTGCTAGTGCACAGGCCAGTTGATGTTCGCTCATGGCGGCCTCAACGGCGAAGTTAGCTGTGCCGGGGCCAAGTGCATAGTTTTTTACCCCCTCCAGTGGCTCCGTATCAAATGCGGTGCCGAGGTTGATTACCTCCAGCGCTGCACCGAGTTTGCGGGCAGCAACACTGATGGCGGCGCCGCCACGGGCAAAGTTTTTAACCATTTCAGCGGTGACCGCCTGGGGAAAGGCAGAGACACCCTCTGCAGCGATGCCATGATCCCCGGCAAAAACGGTAATCTGTATCTTTTCAACACTGGGTGTGTGGGTCCCTTGCAATGCAGCAAGGCGAATGGCGATCTCCTCCAGGCGACCCAACGCCCCCGGCGGTTTAGTCAGTATTGCTTGGCGTGCTTCGGCTGCCCCTTGGGTGATGCTGTTAGGTACGGCGACGGGGATGTTAAGCCATTCGATCTCGGTGGGTCTGTTCATATTATCTCTTCTGTTTATCGCTATTGCTGTTTTAACCCGGGGATCGAGGTTAACGCCATTGCCAGTCGTTGCCAATCAGCGGTATGTTTTGGTAGCCCAAAACGCAAACTCATGGGTTCGATAAAGAGCCGTGTGAGAATGGCCTGTTTGGCTAGGTGTTGGTGTATTTTTTCTGCCTCTGGAGTAAGCACCCATTGAAAAAGGGGGCAGCCTCCTGCGGGAGGTAGATGGTGTTCCCGCAACAGTTGTTGCATCTGTATGCTGGCCAGCTGCAGCTGTTGTTGTGTCTGCTGTTGCCACGCCTGGTCTTGCAGTGCCAAGGTGGCAATATAACGGGCCGGGGCGTTGGTGGCCCAGGGGCCAAGCAGGTGGCTGAGCTGCATCAGTAGTGGTGGTGCCGCACAGACAAAGCCGATGCGCGCACCCGCCAGGCCAAAAAATTTCCCCAACGATCGTAAAACAATTAAACCGGTGTGATGGCTATGGTGACAGAGGCTCTCGTCAGGGGTGCTATCCATAAATGCTTCATCCACAATTAACCAGCCACCTCGGCTGGCAACTATTTTGTGCCAGTGAAGCAGTTGCGTCTGACTGAATCGCACACCGGTTGGGTTGTTGGGGTTGATGAGTATCAGTACATCAGATGTAGCCACGGCACGCTCTATCTCATCTACAGAAAAGGAGACAACGGTATGACCACTACGCTGCCAGGCGTAACTATGTTCTGCATAGGCCAGGGTGAGCAGACTCACCCGTGAAGGGGGGCGCAGCTGTGGCAGCGCCTGTATGGCGGCTTGTGAACCGGCTACTGTGAGTAAGGATGTTGCACCGTAATAGTGACGTGCCGCCTCTTCCAGACCATCACGCGCTTCTGGCAGACGCGCCCAGCACTCTGCCGGGATGGTGGGCACGGACCAACCGTTGGGGTTGATACCGGTGGAGAGATCCAGCCACTGTGCCAATGGAATAGCGTACTGTTCAGCAGCAGCACGCAGTTTTCCACCGTGATGAGGAGGTGTCTGCTGCAGATTAAGAGACAAACCAACCGCCCAGTAACAACACAGTTACCCAGAGGAGCAGGGCACGTTTAATCAGTTGCAGTGCCGCCCCAATGTGTTCAGTGGTGGGGGCATCACCTTCACCCAGTGGCGGGCGTTGTTGTTGAACGCCCTGGTAAATTGCAGTGCCGCCCAGTTGCACATCAATGCTGCCTGCCCCTGCCGCCATTACCGGACCGGCATTGGGACTCTTCCAGCCACTGCCTTGATGCCGCCAGCAGCGCATGGCACGTGAGTAGTTGCCTACCAGTGCGTAACTGAGTGCCGTAAGTCGTGCCGGGATGTAATTTAAAAGATCATCCAGCCGTGCCGCCGCCCATCCAAAACGTAGGTATCGTTGGGTACGATAGCCCCACATGGCGTCGAGTGTATTACTGAGGCGAAACAGAATCACGCCAGGCACACCGGCCACCACAAACCAGAAGAGGGCACCAAAGATGGCGTCATTACCATTCTCCAGTACCGACTCAACGGTTGCCTTGGCAACATCACGCTCATTCAGCGTACTGGTATCGCGGCTCACCATATCGCCAACCCGTTGTCGGGCGGTGGGAAGATCATTGGCATCTAAGGCCGTAACAACACGGTTGGCGTGTTCACCCAGGCTCTTCCAGCCGAGGGTTAGATAGAGCAGTATGATTTCAACAAACCAATGTATAGAGATCATCATCGTGATGACTACCAGCGGTAGTAGCAATATTGTTATTGCAACAGCGCCGCGTATAAAAGAGTCACCATAGAGTCGTTGTTCAACCGCCTGTGCCAGTCGGCCAAAACCGACCAGTGGGTGGTAGCGGCGTGGCTCTCCTAACGCCGCATCAAGCAGTAGTGCTGCTATGACGATGAATGCAGTGATCACGGCTGAGTGGCAGCCCATTGTAGAATGTAGGTGTGAATCTGCTGCACACCATCAGTCAGTGCTGCGGGGCCAGGTTGCAAAATATCGGGAGATTTGATCTCGTAAATGTGACCATCACGCACCGCAGGAATAGTCTGCCAACCAGCACGTGCCCTGATCTCATCAGGCCGAAACCGTTTGCCACACCAAGAGCCGATGATGATATCTGGGGCACGATGAACCACTTCGTTACCATCAGCAATGATGCGCCCTTTGGCCCCTGCAGAGGTGGCCAGATCAGCAAAACAGTCTTTACCACCGGCAATATGAATCAGCTCTGATACCCAACGAATACCGGAGATCAGTGGATCGTTCCACTCTTCAAAATAGACCAATGGACGGCGTGGCAAGAGATTGGCGGACTCTTTAATCTGTTGCAACTCAGCGTTTAATTGAGTGATCAGCTGCTCCGTTTTAGCCGGGGCTGCCACCATGGCCCCCACCATATAAATCATCTCAAATATTTCGGCAATGCTGCGTTGATTAAAAATGTGGACCTGCACACCGGCACGGACCAGCTGCGCGGCGATATCCGCCTGCATATCAGAAAACCCCAATACCAGGTCTGGCTCAAGCGCTAAAATTTTGTCGATCTTGGCGCTGGTAAAGGCTGAGACTTTGGGTTTGTTTTTGCGCGCTTCAGGGGGGCGCACGGTGTAACCGGAGATGCCAACAATACGATCCTGCTCGCCTAATAGATAGAGTGTTTCGGTGGTCTCTTCCGTCAGGCAGATAATCCGTTGCGGACCTGTGGCACTGTTAAATTTCATGTTGAACTCTCCGTCATAGTATTGCCCCAGCTGTTATGAAAAAGCAGCTCTTCCAATGGTCGACCCTTGGCCCAACCTTCCAGTTCTAACATGGGGGCAGAGTAGAACTGCTTTACATGGCCGATGCAGAGGATGGCCACTGGTTTACTGCCTGTTGGCATGTTGAGTAGTGTGGCCAAAGCAACAGGATCAAAGAGCGAGACCCAGCCCATACCGATACCTTCGGCGCGGGCGGCCAGCCAGAGGTTTTGAATAGCACCGGCCACAGAGGCGAGATCCATCTCTGGCAGTGTACGACGACCAAAGATGTGCTGCTCTCGCTGCTCCATCAAGGCCGCTACAATCAGTTCACCGCACTCTAAAATGCCTTCAACCTTGAGTTTCATAAAGGCATCACTGCGCTCATTCAGCGCGGCGGCAGTTTGAATACGTTCGTCTTCCACGAGCTGATGTATTTGCTGGCGCAACGCACGATCAGTCACCCGGACAAAACGCCACGGCTGCATCAGCCCAACACTGGGCGCACAGTGTGCCGCGTGTAACAGCCGGTTTAGCATCTCCGGGTCGATAGGGGTTGGCAGAAAGTGGCGCATGTCGCGCCGTTCGCGGATCACACGGTAGAGTGCGGCAATTTCAGCATCGCTGTAGCGGCTCATGGTTGAAACAGTTTTACCGCTGCATCCGGGTTGGATGGAAAATAGAGATGCAGGTATGAGGCAGTCAGCCGTGCTGTGCGATATACAGCCTCGGGTTTTCCATGATGTCGAGCTGGCTGAGAGTGGGTTAGTGGCACCATCTTAGACGCTGTTGATGAGTGGTGGAAGGTATGGCCACGCAACTCACCCTCCGGCAGTTGCACACTCTGCATACCAATATTAGAGAGCGACTTTTGCATGGTGGCCTCTCCTGGCAATAGCCCGACCAGCGCCGCCCGCTGACCATCGATAGCAGTGAGTGAGTTAAGTAGATAGAGCATACCGCCACACTCGGCAACGATCGGCTTGTGCTCCATGTGGTGTTGGGTGATTGCCGCTTTCATCGGTTGATTGTTTGCCAGGGTATTTAAGTGTAACTCTGGATAACCGCCGGGCAGATAGAGCGCATCCGCAGCGGGCAGTGTGGCATCACTCAGGGGTGAAAAAAATGTTATCTCGGCACCGTGTGCACGTAACAGATCAAGATTGGCGTGGTAGATAAAAGCAAATGCGGCATCCTTGGCCACTGCAATCTGCACCCCTTGCAGTGATGGAGTGACGTTTGAGTGGGTAGCGGCGGGGGTAAAGGTCACCGCAGACGGCAGTTGATCGGGAACATGGTTGAGTGCGGCGGCTGCACGATTGATACGTGACTCAAGATCAGCCACCTCATCTGCCTGCACCAGACCGAGGTGGCGCTCCGGCAAGCTGATTGCCTCATCATGTGCCAGCCAGCCAACAGTGGTAAGTGGTGGTCGCACACTATCGGCCAACATCTGGTAGTGGCCTTCACTACCCACCCGGTTGGCAAAGAGACCGGCAAAGGGCAGATCATCACAATAGGTAGCCAGGCCGTGTGCCAAGGCACCAAAGGTTTGTGCCATGGCTGAACCATCGATCACCGCCATCACGGGAATGCCAAAAAATCGTGCCAGATCCGCACTGGAGGAGCTGCCATCAAACAGCCCCATGACCCCTTCAATCAGAATCAGATCGGCATCGGCCGCCGCGTCATAGAGCAGCGCACGACAGTGGTCAGCGCCGCCCATCCAGAGATCCAGTGGGTATACCGCCGTGCCAGCAGCCTGCTCCAAAATCATCGGATCTAAAAAGTCAGGACCGGTTTTAAAGATACGGACCTTACATCCTCTGTTGCGATGGTAGCGCGCCAGTGCCGCAGTGACAGTGGTTTTGCCTTGACCAGAGGCGGGGGCCGAGATAAACAGTGCCGGGCACTGTCTTTCCCTTTGGGTCATAGATCAATCCCGTTTTGTGCCCGTACCCCGGCACGAAAGGCGTGTTTTACATCGTCGAGTTCAGTCACTGTATCGGCCATATCACAGAGCGCCTCGGCAGCACCACGACCGGTGATCACCACATGCTGCATGGGTGGGCGGGCGGCTAGATCACTCAATACCATTTCAATATCGAGCCAGCCATATTTGATCGGGTAGGTGAGTTCATCAAGTACCACAAGACTGATGGTGGCATCTTGTAACATCTCGCGTACAACGCCCCAGCCGCGATTGGCTGTCTCGATATCACGTTCCAGGTTCTGTGTATCCCAGGTAAACCCCTCACCCAATACATGCCACACCACACCGGGTTGCTGACGAAAAAAGGCCTCCTCACCCGTATCAGAGCGCCCTTTGATAAATTGCGCCACACCCACCTGCATACCGTGCCCAAGGGCGCGTGCCACCATGCCAAAAGCAGAACTTGATTTACCCTTGCCATTGCCAGTGAGTACCAGCAGCAACCCTTTGTCTTGATCAGCGCGGGCGATGGAGGCATCCACCACCTCTTTTTTACGCTGCATACGGTTACGATGGCGTGTGGATTTATCATTGTCATCCATAAAATTAACCCTCGGTTCTATTGTGTTTGGTAGTGATGCTGTGTATCGATACCAATAGCAGATGTATCACAGCAGCAATGGCGACGTAGAACAGCAACGATTGTAAGGAGCCGGGGAAATATTGAATAAACCGCGCCCCAAACTCAGTCAGTGTTGGATCGGCAAAACGGCCTGATAGAAAATAGAAACCCCCACTGGAGAAGAGTTCACACACCGTTGCACCCAATAAAATGGCCAACGATGCAGGCATAAGTGTACTCCAGTGAGCATGATACTGTTTGGCATACCAACGCCCCGCCAACCAGAGTGAACCATAGGCGGGCAGTAACATCGGATACGCCGGGCTGGCGCAAAAATTGGAGACGCCACCCCAGGTGATCGCTGCATAGTCGAGTGAACCGGCCAACGCTAACAGCGCAGGAAAAACCCACACCGGGCGTAGATAGAGACCCGCTAATAGAAACACCGCCCATGACGCGCTGGGTAGATGTTGTAAAGAGGCAAAGTGGTTACCACGGGTGGTGATCATCAGCAGTAATAGCGACAGAGCAATAATAATCTGATGACGAGTAGAGAGCGTTAACATGGTATCGCGCCTGTTTTAAAGGTAAGTGTGTTTCAGTGTGATAACAACACCCTCCTTAAACAGGGGAGGGTGTTGTGCCAATATTTACGGCTGGTAACGTAGGGTGATAAACAGACTACGGCCTGGCTGGTTATAAAAGGCAGCAGTCTCATACCCTTTATCAAGCAGGTTTTCAGCCCGTGCCTGAAGCTGCCACGCTGGGTTGATATCATAACCGGCGCGTAGATCAACAGTGGCGTAGCCACCCAGGCGACGGTTATTGGCCAGATCATCATAGCGGCTACCTTCGGCACGCAAACTGGCACCTACCTGGTACGCACCTAAAGCACGGTCAGCATCAAGGCGATACGATTTTTTAGCACGGCGTGGCAGCGCTTTGCCGTAATTGCTACCGCTGGCACGATTTTCAGGATCGAGTAATGTTAGATTTGCATTAATGGCCCAACCACTCATATCAACACCACAGATGGCCTCAATGCCACGAATGTTGGCTTGATCAAGATTGTTAGGGGCAAAAGTGGAGGCGTCGTAGGCAATCAGATTACTGATGCGGTTTTCGTAGAGGTTAACAGCCCAGTGTCCCTGTGCTGTTTTACCTTCCAAACCCACCTCAATATTGCGCGAATCTTCCGGGACCAGTGTGGCAGTGCCGTATCCGGGATAGTAGAGTTCATTAAAGGTGGGAGCCTTAAAGGCAGTCCCATAGGCGTAGGTAAGACGCATCGAATGGCCAAGATCGGCCCCAAATGCCACACCGCCAGTACCCTGGTTACCAAACTGCTCATTACTATCACGGCGTAACGATAGCTGCATATCAAAGGTATCACTGACCGCAGATTGATACTGAGCAAAAACAGCCTTGTTGCCACGAGAGGTGACAGCAAAATTTGTGGTGCTCTCAATATAATCAAGCTGACGATCCAGACCCACGGTTAACAGATTGCTGTCACTCACCGTGATGTCGTTTTGCCAGGTAGCACTATTGCGGCGAGTATTAAAATCGCCTTTGAAACTGCCATCTTTAAAACTATCAGACATATCACGGCTCTGACCCGCCGCCAGGCTTACCTGCCAGGATGGTGCTGCAGCAAAACTGACATTGCCACCCAATACCTGTTGCACGGATGATGACTCATTGGAGAATGATCCATCATAGGATGTAGCATTTTCACTACGTAAAGCATTCAGTTCTGCGGTACCACTGCTGCCAAAGCGGAAGCCACCACGCAGTGATGCCGCCACATTGTGGTAATCATCCCTATCAGGCTCAACGGCATAACAACCACTGGTGAGTGAACCATTACAGGCATTAAAACCTTTGGTATTGAGGCTGTTAAGATTGGCGCTGAACCAGCTGCTATCGCTGCCCCCGGTTACACCTGCCTGGGCGCTGTAGGTACCGTAACTGCCAGCGCCAATACTCATGGACGGGGTGATCTGGCCCTTTCCTTTACGGGTGAAGATCTGAATCACACCGCCAATGGCCTCTGAACCGTACAGACTGGAGCGCGGTCCACGTACAATCTCAATACGTTCTATCTGAGCCAGCGGAATATCTTGAAATGCGGTGCTACCCGCGGTGGCAGAACCGACCTTTACACCATCAATCAGAACCAGTACGTGGTCAGACTCGGTACCACGCATAAATAGTGCAGTGTATTTACCTGCGCCGCCATTATTGGCAACGGAGATACCTGCTGTACCACGTAGCAGATCTTGTAAGGATTGGGCCTGAAGCCGCTCGATATCAGCACGAGTAATGACGCTGACCGATGCAAGTGAGTCATCAACGGTCTGAGCTGTACGTGTTGCTGTCACAATCACAGCGTCCGTATCCGCAGCAATGGCTGTAACGGAGTAAAGGGGAAGGGCACTCAACAGCGCAACCGCTGCTGACAATGAACGCAACTGCATATCTCTCTCCTTCGCGCACATCGGGGCACGAACTGAATAATTAAAGGCCATATGGCAAATGGAGGAGGAGTGATAGCAAGGGTGGAGGGGTAAAAAAATAGGCCACACATGCCGGTGCATCGCCCTCCGCAATGCCGAACTTATGCCACAGGCCGGTCTCCGGACTCACGAGCGGGGGTCTTTTCCCAAGGTTTGCGCCTTCCCGTGCAAAGCACAGTGGCGTCAGCAGAACCTTAAACTCATTTACCGTTGCGGGGGCAGTGCCGGGTTAGCGCTGGTCATTACCAGAGCGCACCGGCTTCCCGTTTCATCCATTAGGCGATAGCCCTTAGGACACCTGAAGCAGGAGCGCACTGTAAGTGAGGCGCTGGATGTTGTCAACCAACAGAACTGGAAATCACTATTAACTCATGTAAATACAGTGCATTAGAGTCATGAGCAATGAGAAGCACCCCCTCCCTGGAAAGGAAAATCACCTGAAATGGGGGATGTTTTTGTTGTTCCCTACGCAGATCCCCTACTTCTTAATGCAGGGGCTATTGTAATAGAAACGGGAGAACACCTATCACACAGCCCTATGGTATCTGGTAACGATGGAATACCCGCGATAGTCAATGTTTGTGGATTATTTTATCTGCTTAAGGAGGGAAATCACCTTCAATTCAATAAAAATATTCGAAGGATTAAAATTAAATTCAGATTCTCATATTCCTCTTAAAACATCATGTCCTTTATCGATGTCACCAATCAGCTACACCATAAATATCCAGATGGGTACATTTGTACTATTTAACAGATCTCTGACAGATGAGAATATGTATCACGCCCAAGTTATCGGGTCTCAAAAAAACCCGGGAACCAACATTTCCAGGAATCCCATAACGGAGATAGAGAAATGAATAGTGTGAATATTACCGAATTGGATAGAAATGAAGTCAAAGAGATGCGCAATCAGCGGCACGGTAAAGACCAAAGATATTATGACTTGATGGCCTACATAGTCTCAAATGCAGTAGCTGGGGAGATTATGGCTGTAGAAAACTATTCCGAGATGGTGCCGTTATGGAAAGATACCAACTCAAAAATTGAGACCGCAAAACAGGCCTTTGAAGAGACCAAACATATCAAAATGCTCTCCAGCCTTGGGCGCAGACTCGACTTTCCTGTTGAGCAACGGATTGTCGAGCCGCAGTGGTTGCATATACGCAAACAGTTCTCAGCAGCAGTTGCCAAGAAAGATCTGGCCGCATGTCTGATTATTCAGGACCTGATGACAGAGACAATGGCCATTGTATTGTACAAAATTCTTCAGCGCGATACAGACCCTGATACACGCGATCTTGCAAAATCCATACTTAGCGATGAAATTGAACATCTTGGCATCGGTATCAGACGGCTTAAAGAGATGCTCTCCAGTGACTATGATGGTGTTCATGACAGCCTTGTCTGGGCGCATCATCGTGTCATGCCAGAACTTTTCAGCATGATTAGCACCAGCTGTCACTCTCTTTGTGGTGAGCTTGGCGTGAATTGTGGTGATATTGGTCTGGATAGCATACGTACAGATATTGAAGATATTCGTATAGAAGCGCTTGATGCCTATATTGAAACGTTAGATGAAGTTGGGTTTGATGTAAAAGTCACAACACCACTGATAGCAAGCATGTCCAGTTATGGCGGAATGCCATCTGCTGATTTACGTTTGGCGCAAACAAAAAACAGTGCTACCACTGAGTCGTGTTGTTAATAATATAATTTTTAACATATAAAAAAACACCTGTTCAAGAGCGATGTTATGGATAAAGTTGTCGACGTTATAAATTTCATTCTTTTGGATGGCTTAATGTTGGTCATACTGTTTTTGGGTATATCAATGTTGATATTGCTGGCGCAGCAATTTTCATTAGGGCGCTCAATAGAGGTGAAACTTGCCAACGCATCATCTTGGAACGGTGCAACATTAGCCGCTATTGGTGGGGCCGTTACCCCTTTCTGTTCATGTTCTACAGTACCTGTGTTAAGTGGCATGTTGAGGTCAAAAATTGGTTTGGCCTCATGTTTTACCTTCTTGATCTCATCACCCGTGATTAATGAAGGTGTCATTATATTATTGGTCAGTGGTCCAGGGTTTGGCAGTGCTGTGATATTTGTTTTATCAGCAGCACTGCTCTCTATTTTAGCCGGCATCATTGTAGAGCGCACAGGCATGATACGTTTTCTGCGCCCTTTAGGTACGGTGGCCGTTCCAGAGGGTTATATGGGGGGCTCCACGGGCGAGGTATCGCGCCCGGCATTTCGTACCGCACTCTCTTTTTCATGGGGAGCGGCACGTATGGAGTTACGTCAGATCATGCCTTATCTAGTAATAGGCATCGTTATTGGCGGATTAATACATGGCTATATGCCCGAGAACATATTAACAGACCTGGATCATACTTTTCCTCCCTACCTATTAATCCCACTGGTTGCCTTGATTGCTGTTCCTTTATACATATCGCCTATGGCGATTGTACCTATTGGTTATGCACTGATAGAGAAAGGGATGGATCCGGGACCATTGGTTGCCTTGTTAATCTCTGGTGCCGGAACAAGTTTGCCTGAAATGATACTGCTTTTAAGATTGTTTCGTTGGCCACTAATAGTTGCCCATATTGTCGCTGTAGTAACAGCGGCCGTGATATTGGGTTTTCTCGCGCAGTGGACAATTCCTAATTTCTGAACCGGAGGGTTATATGTTTGATTCGTTATGCAAACTTTTTTGTGGTAGTAGCAACAGTGGCGATGCACTGATTCACTTAAGATCCGTAATGTATGAAGGCGGTGTTGGTATTGTCTCTGCAAAATGTTGCTCCCCATTAGCATCACAGAGTGATGAGAAGCTAAAAAATAATGTTGATATTGCATTAAAAAACTCAGGATCTAATATCTCAGTCATGACAATTTCAATTACAGATGCTCAAAAAGCACTGTCAAAAATAAAGAGTGGTGATCTTGAGCCAAGTGAACATCGTCTGGTTGAACAGATACAGTCTCTTGTATCGACACAAGGGTTTAATATATTTCCCATATTAATAATTAATAGAAAAATTGCATTTTATGGTGGAATTCCAGAGCCAGAAAAAATTGAGAAGAAATTGTTACCTTCTGAAGAGGTGGCATAACGATGAAAACGGTTAATGATCTAAGGTCAAAAGAGTTTCGACCAGAAACAGTGCTGTTAACAGGGGGGAGTGGTTATTTAGGTACGCTGATTGCTGCCAAACTATTGTCATCAGGCGTAGAAAACATAGTTATTCCATTGCGTGACTCGTCATCCATAGATAATTTTCTGTTTCGTCTTAACAATGAGCTATCAGCATTTGGAGAGTCTTTAGAGAGTGTTCATGGAAATGTAAAAGTCATCCCTTGGAATGGTAGCAGTGACATTGGTAATGATGATTTTGAGGAAGCATTAAGACCCTATGAGATAGATGAAATAGTGCACTGTGCTGGATGCTTGGACTATTTCAATGAGGCCGATTTGGACGTGGTGAACATCCAGCTAACAAAATGGATGCTCTCTATCGGTAAAAGTATGGGGGTACAGCGCTTTACATTTATTTCTACAGCCTATAGCTCTGGTTATGTTAGTGGAGATGTTAAAGAGGTATTACATGATGACCCCGAAAAAGACCCAACTTCTTACACATCATCAAAAAGAAAGGCTGAATGGTTGGTCGCCCAGAGTGGGTTGCCTTATCTGATTCTTAGACCCTCTATTTTGATCGGTGATTGGGAAAGTGGCCGATACTCAGGAAAACGTTACGGATTGTACCAACAATGGATGGGGTTAGCCCGATTGATGACTGATCGATACCATTCAGATATGCATACTGTGGCACCCAATCAACCACTGAATTTAATACACCAAGATATGTTCCAAGAGTCATTTCTATATGCACATCGCTGGTTGCCTGATGCCTCAATATGTCATTTGGTATCAGACAATAACAGTTCGCCGAGTATGAGAAATTTATGGGAGATGTGGATAAAAGTAGTCAGGCCACATCGTGTTCACTACTATTCAAAATTTGAGGATGTTGATCTTAAGTCAATTGATATCCGTCAACGTGCATACCTTACGTTTGCACAGGTCAACCTGAAAATAGGGACACACCAGTGGGATTTTTGCAGAGAGTGGATGGGGCCTTTATCAGAAAAAGGGCTTATTTTTTATAACGGAACAATGGATAGCGTAGAACGATGTCAAAATCTATTTATTGAAAACTCTAAAGAAATGGCCCTTTATCAAGAAAAATTTAGCAAAGAGTTTCCTGAAAATAAAATTAAAGAGATAAATCACTATGAAATTGAACCAGCTATTTAAAAATACTTTATTTATATTCCTTTTCACTTGTGCGATTAACTCAAGCATTGTTAATGCAGAGTCAATTATTGATCAAGTAAAAAAATCAAATACTGTCCGTATAGGGACGGGGAATGATACACCTCCGATGAACTTTATTGACGAAAAAGGAAACTGGACAGGTTTTGATGTCGATTTAGGTAGCGAAATAGGAAAACAACTCGGTGTTAAAGTAGAGCTTGTTGTTGTCAACAATAAAACACGGATAGCTTATCTATCTAACCGACAGATTGATATGACCATTTCAAATTTATCACAGACACGGGGCCGTGAAGAGCAGATAGATTATGCAGAACCTCCATATCTTTGGACGGCCAAGATATTCTATGCAAGAAAAAATGAGTTTAAGAAAATATCTGATCTAGCAGGAAAGAAAATTGGTGTAAATCAAGGATCAAATGCTTATACAGCGGCACCTCAGGAGATCATGAAATATAGCAAGATAGAACCAAAGATCATCGCATTTCAAAAAAATGCCGAGGGAATTTTGGCATTAAAGCAAGGGAAAATAGATGTATTTTGTCAAGACAGTCCTATTATAGCGGCATTGGCTGGAGAGTCAGCCTCAGAGTTTGAGGTTGTAGGCACTGGTTTTAGTCCAGGTCTGTATGGAATAGGTGTTCCACCGAATGACAGTAAATGGCGAGATGCAGTGAGCTTTGTATTACAAGACATGATTAAAGATGGTAGTTACGAAAGAATATACCAAAAATGGTTTGGTGAAAAAGGGCTCTATCCGATGCCGCACAATGCACGCCCGCGCTTACCTTCAGATACATTTGGTGATATGGCCTATGTATTACCCGATTAATAACTCGAGGATGTTTCAATGATTGAGTTGAAATCAGTGGGGAAAATAATTTCTGGAAAAACAATCCTAAATAGTGTGACGCTATCATTACAGCGTGGAGAGGTTGCAATGATATGCGGCCCAAGCGGCAGTGGCAAAACAACACTATTAAGGACGATTAATAGAATGGAGGTTATCGACTCCGGGGATATTATGATTGATGGAGTATCTCTTTATGATGAAGGAATCAATCTTTGTGAGTTGCGGTCACGTGTAGGTATTGTTTTTCAACATTGCAATCTGTTTTCCCACTTGACCGCACTGGAAAATATAACATTACCGCTAATTAGGGTTAAAAAACTGACTAAAAAATTAGCCATCAATATTGCTATTGACCTAATGGATAAATTTTCGGTTTCTCATAGAAGAGATATATATCCAGACAGCCTTTCTGGTGGAGAAAAACAGAGAATTGCGATTGTAAGGTGTTTAGCCATGTCCCCGGATGTGATGTTATTTGACGAGCCTACATCAGCACTGGATTGGCGTCTACGTGATGAAGTATCAGATAATATTAAATCACTTGCAGATCTCAATATAGCGCAGATAGTGGTAACCCATGATCTTGATTTTGCGTGTGCAACAGGGAATCGTTTTTTTATGCTCAACAATGGAACATTAACTGAAGTTGATTGTAATACTCTGGCCTGTCAATCGACTGATCGGGTGGGAAGATTGGCAAACAGTGTACGTCAATCATCGATGTTAGAGATGGTATAAGTAGATAATATGGAGTTTACATACGAATTTGACTGGTCTGTTATTGCCCGTCATGAGTATCGGGATTATCTGCTTTATGGCGTTGCATACACGTTTATTATCGCCTTTTTTAGCACTATTTTATCAATACTGATAGGTATTGTTATTGCTTCAGGGCGCCTATCACCGGTGAAATATTTTGTCTGGCCCTGTAGTGCATGGGTCGGCGTCGCACGACATATCCCCGCAGTTTTTTGGATACTGTTTTTTTATTTTGTTTTTCCAGAAATACTGCCTGATTCACTAGGCAGTATTTTGCACAGCTGGGGAAGTTATGCACTCTTAGCCGGAATAGTTGCATTAAGTATTGATAATGGAACGTATGTATCAGATATATTAAGAAATGGTGTGCTTGCCATCTCTTCTGGTGAAAGAGAGGCGGCAAAAAGCTGTGGATTAACATCAAAACAACAGTGGGTATGTTGTTTATTGCCCCTTGCAACTCGAATTGTTCTTCCCGCATTAGCCAATAGAACCATTCATAATTTTAAAAATTCATCACTATGTATGGTTATTGGTGTCACTGAGCTGACATGGGCAACACAGCAGATAGAGTCGTTGAGCTTTAGGGGGTTAGAAGCAACGCTTGTAGCAACCATTTTTTATATTGTCATCTCCTTAATATTTGGCTCTGTATCACATAAAATGGAAAATAGACTTAATTCATGTCGATACAGTGCTAAAGATGTACTCAATAAACCATCTCTATCGGTACCAACAACATGAGTCTTGATTGGTTGAGTTTCATGATGATCGGCGGATGGCCGGATGGACCCCCTGGGGGACTTCTAATCAATATCGGATTAGCAGTATCTTGTTTTTTAATGGGATTCATATTTGCGGTTCCGCTTGCACTATTAAGAATGGCAGGTGGGAGAATAAGTGGCTTTTGTGCCACAGCATTTATTGAAGTATTAAGATCAACACCATTGATACTTCTACTCTTCTGGTGCCATTTTTTACTACCTATCATAATTGGCATCAATATACCGCCATTATGGAGTGCATTTATAGCATTAACACTCTATTCATCAGCGTATCAAGCTGAAATTGTTCGTGCTGGTTTTTCCTCAGTACCTTCGGGTGAAGTTGAAGCGGCACAAGCGACGGGGTTATCAAAGAGCCAGGTTTTTATTAATATTGTAATTCCTCAGGGGTTACGTCGAATGACACCTGCAAGCGCAAGTTTTGCCGTTTCTCTTTTCAAAGATACAGCCGTTATCTATGTTGTAGGTGTGATTGATTTAATGCAGTCTGGGTTGATTGCAGCTGAGCGTAATCCAAACAAAATGTTAATCTCTTATTTAGTTATGGCTGCAGGTTTTGCTGTAGTGGGTATGGTTATTAGTTTAATTGGTTATAAGTTAGAGAATAGATTAAATTTCACACGAAAAGTTGTTTCAGAGTAATATTGAACTGTTAGGAGATATACATGGAAATGCGTAATCAACAAGAGCGTAGGTTTGATATTTCAATGAAATATCTGGATCGTTATCGTTTTGTTACCCAGGCCAGTGAAGATAAAAAACCTCATGGATTGCCCTATGTCTCTGATGAGCCAGACCCAGTAGGGGATGCATCAGGACCGGCAACACCTGCACTGTTGGCCACGGCAGTGGCGCATTGTTTAAGTGCAAGTTTATTGGAAACAAGTAGACGTGCGCATCTTAAAATAGTGAATATTGAAACAGAGGCCACTGCCGTTGTTATACCTAATGCTGAAGGAAATCCCAGAATAAGTCGGGTAGAGGTGATACTTAAACCCCTTTTAACTGTCGACAATCCGCGTAGACAACGTTGTGAAGATGTTTTTCAAAATTACTGCACTGTCAGCTCATCCCTGAAGCCGGCTATTGATATTCAGGTGAGTGTAGAATGGAAAATTATCTCTACGATAACAGAACAGTATGAGTCCTTATCATGACAGGTACTGAATCCTCATTTATACAGGCATCCGGAATTAGAAAGTCATACTTTCAGGGGGCTATTGAAACTACAGTATTGTCAGATGTCAATCTATCGATGTCTAGTGGCGAATCTATTGCATTATTAGGTGTATCGGGAACTGGCAAGTCAACATTATTGAGCATCTTAGGTGGAATTGAGACGGCTGATTCAGGTACGTTGCATATTAATGGGGCGCTTCTTGATATGAAATCACAAGACTTGGCTGACCATCGACGCCACAATGTTGGATTTGTATTTCAGTTTTATAACTTAATTCCATCGCTCACTGTATTTGAAAATGTACTGGCGGGTTTGGATGCTGCTGGACCATTACCTAAAGGGGCGCGTGATAAGGTTTTAAATAGCCTGGATCTTGTAGGATTGTCTAATTATGAGCGCTCATTCCCATCACAACTATCTGGTGGACAACAACAGAGGGTTGCCATAGCACGTGCAATTGTGAAGAATTCACCGTTAATTCTGGCTGATGAGCCCACCGGAAATCTAGACCCCAATACTGGAGAGCAGGTTCTTGAAGTACTGCTTGATCAGTGCCGTAAAGCAGGGTCGGCACTGATTATTGTTACCCATAACCCAGAAATTTCGCGGCATACAGATCGCTCCCTAACATTGATTGATGGGTGTGTTCACCCATGTGTGCCAGCATGAATGGATTATTGCCAGTCCGATCATCAATACGTGAATTATGGGGAATGCGCTGGCGAACCGTCGCGGTAATGTTGATTATGGGGGCCGGTTTCGGAATGTATGCCGGACTGTATTCAGCCATCGATAGTCTCTTCTCTTTTCGGGATGGTCTTTATCAACAAGCCAATATTGCCGCCCATGAAATCCGATTTACGCCAGAAGATAGTAAAAATATTCCAAATTGGAGCGATATTTCAGGTATAGAGAGTATTGAACAGAGACTATTATTACCGGGAAATATTGTGCTTAAAGATGGTCTACCACTCTCCAGTCTAATGGTAACCGTTACAGCTGATGCAAAGATCAATAAATTATTGATCACAGAGGGTGAGGACTTAGACAATGAAAAGCCCTCTGAAATTGTTATAGATAGAAATTTAGCGCGCCACTATGACTATAAAATTGGCGATGAATTACACCTTAATATTGGTAAGGCTACGTTTAACCTAACAGTACGGGGTATCGCTACCAGTGTAGAACACCTAGTTGATGGTGCAAATCCTAATTTTTTCTTACCCTCAAAGGGCTCTTTAGGTATTGTTTTTGCTCCGCGTGCATTAATGCATCAACGTTTGGGTTTTGATCTTGTCAACAGTGTTTTGTTTACGGGTAATCTCTCTGCTGATGATCTTCCTGAAGATGTTGCAAAAGAGGTTCTGAATCGGGCAAAAAGCAAGCTCTCTATTGATGAAGATATTCCTCTATCACACCAATTTGGCCATATGTTCCTTAATGTCGACTTAGGTGCATTTAGAATATTTACCCCCGCGATTGTTGCGATTTTTGCGGTGTGTGCGGTGACTATTCTATTTTTTCTCTTATACCAATGGGTCACACGGCAACGTCAACAGTTAGGTGTGTTCTCTGCGTTAGGGTATGGCAAAGGATCGATGGCATTACGGGTATTTGTACCGGTATCTGTGATTGCTATCGGTGGGACATTAAGTGGCATTGGTATATCTTTTGTTATGCTGTACGGTTTTGGAATGGAGTATGCCAACGCGATTGGTTTGCCTTCACCCAATTTAGTACTTTTTTCACCACATATTGTATGGGCCTTTTTCGGTCTTATCTTCGCCTGTATAGCAGGGGTCTATTATCCATTGCGCCAGGCCTTGAAAATCACACCGCTCAGCGCGGTGCGTGACTCTCCACAGGCACCTCCGCCTGATCATGGTACCTCTGCATCAAAATTGAGTTCTCCCGTGTGGCGTTACTCCATACAATCGATACTTCGTCGCCGTTATGCAAGTTTAATGACGGTTGTCTCGGTGGCGCTGGCATTGGCACCAGCGCTGGCCTATTTTGTTGCATTAAGCTCTTTTCAGGGGGCGATTGTTAATGGATTCTCTAAGGATAACTGGGAGTATGCCGTCGATTTCTTATCACCCGTATGGGATGACGAGTTGGAGGATCTGAATAATATTTCAGGTGTTCAGCGTTTAGATCTGTTTGTCCGTGGTCCTGCCAGGTTTACTGTGAATGATAAACGTGAAAGTGGACTGCTCATTGGGGTGTCGCCGGATAATAGCTTACGATCTTTGACAATCTTAGAGGGCAGGGGGTTGAACTCTTCTGATACCAATTCAGTGGTTATGGAGAGAAAGTTAGCAGGCAGCCTGGGTATAACCATTGGTGAATCACTCACCGTACAGGGTAAACAAGGTGATGTGGAGGCTGTTTTAGTGGGGGTCTTCTCTGGTGCATTACCGGGTGAAACATTTACAACTATCAATGCAGCACGACACTGGTTAGATCTTGATGATCAGAATACAGGGGTGCTGGTCTCTGCTAATCAAAATAGCAATCTTAGTTCAGTATTTTATCAAGATAGTCGAGTGGGGAAGGTCACTGTACGTTCAGAGCTTGTTGCGGAGGTAATTGCTCACTTAAAAGAGATTGCGGGTATTGTCTACCTTGCTGCCGCTTTTAGTATTGGTGTTGCACTACTGTTTCTGTTTACCAGTAGCTCTTTTACCTTTATGGAGCGTGAGTCTGACTTTGTTTTGCTTGAAATATTGGGATTTGAGCAGAAAACACTATCTAAAATGATGAAGGTTGAAGTGGGTATCCTGGGTGTTATGGGGATTATCCTATCGCTCCCGACGGGATATGTGCTGGCGATGATATTAAATAGTATCTTGGGGCAGGCATGGTTTAATGTGCCAACACTTTTTGATTGGCGTGATCCTGTTTTTGTCATGATACCTGCGCTGGTTCTGTTACCAGTGACGACCATTCCAGTGATTAAAAAAATCAAAAGTATGACGATGTCAGAGACATTACGCAGGAGAAGTTTTGGATGAAGATAATAACTGTATGTTTAATGCTGATTGCATCAATGTCTGCATTTGCAGAGGATGGACGTCAATTAATGGAGCGCTCTGAAGAAACCACTAAGAGTTTGACAGAGAAATCTTTATTTCAGATGGATATTTTTGACCAAGATAAAAAACTTGTTCAGTCGCGTGATATGGAGTTTTTTTATAAACATGGGGCAGACAAAGAGGTCTCTCTTATAAAATTTATATCACCTCCTATTTTACAAGGTACTGGGTTGTTAATTGAAGATAGGAATAAGGAGGTTAATGATATTTGGCTGTACTTGCCAGCAACGCGTAAATTGAGACGAATATCGGGTAGTGAAAAAACAAACTGGTTTATGGGGACAGAGTTTACGCATGAGGATTTTGAGGACTATAAAATTAATTTATACAAATTTAGTCTTGTAAAAGAAGCTGCGTGTGGTGATAGCCGTTGTATTGTTGTTTTGGCGGAGCCTGATAATAATCATGAGCGTGAAGCATCTGGATATTCTAAAAAACTGTACTACATTGACATATCTTCTCAATACCCGGCCGCTATCGAATACTTTGACCATTCTGGGGGATTGATAAAGAGGTTGACAACCAGTGGCATAAGAAAAGAGGGCGATTATTGGAGGCCACAAGTGATTACGATGGAAAATATGGTTAATAAAAGAGTGACGCAATTAACCATAAAAGAGCGTGTATTGGACATTACTCTTGACGATTATTACGTCTCTTCTCGTTATTTACGTGCCGATTAAATGTTTTTTAAGTTTTTGGTTATATTTATTGCAGTATATGCAACACACGCTTTTTCTTCAGAGGCTAATATTGAGATACACACGGGCCTTGACTATTATCCTAGTGCCAAAGAAAATGAGGTGGCAGGGCGTGGTGATTTGCGTCTGAACTGGAAGGATAATCTACTTAGAGGCCGTGCCTATATTGGTATACGTGCAGAAATAATAGATACTCCCTGGGGGCAAAGCTCAGAAATAGAACTACGCGAGGCTTATTTAACCTGGCAGATTGATCAAAGTACATTACGTATTGGCCGCCAACAGATTGCTTGGGGGAGGGCAGATGCTTTTCGCTTGTTAGACACTGTTAATCCATTGCGATACCCGGATGCTTTTTATATGGTTGCAGAAGATGCACGAATCCCGTTATGGATGGTGCAATGGGATGGGCAAGTGAGTGTGTGGGAGTGGCAGCTATTTGCTGGACCTGACCGACGCCTCAATGCTATCGATCCGAGTTTTCCACTATTGCAACCCGCCTTTCATCACTCATTGGAAACCCCTAAGGGCAGATCAAAGCGTGGGGTTGCTGGGGCACGTCTGAGCCGTCAGATGGGGGAGCTGGATATTGGTTTGTATTGGCTAAATGGTTGGAATCATGAACCGTTATGGAAACCGCTTTCAGATAGTGATTTTGAAATGGGTAGTGCACGACGATATTTATGGGGGGCAAGTGCTGATTGGCCCGCAGGGCCGGGGATTATTCGTGCTGAATGGGTACATAGCGAAACGGATACGTTTAATACGGATTTTTCATACATACCACAACGCCAAGAGCAGGCACTTGTTGGATTTGATTGGGGGTACGGGCATCTTTTTTTTAGTCCACAACTCTATTGGGAGGCTACTACACCTGGTTCGTATAATACGACAAATCATTCCCAGCGCTATATCTCATTGTTAACACAATATAAGTTTTTACAGGATCGTGGGAATATACGTCTCTTCTGGTGGCATCAAATAGGTGGTGATGAAGAGTGGTTATCCCTTAAATTAGGTTATGAGTGGGGTAAGAATCTTGAATTGCGTACGGGGGTAGATTGGTTTTATGTAAACAGTAACTCAGATCTTTCTGCATTTGATGAGCTAGATCGGATAAAATTGGAAGCGGTGTGGCGATTCTAGAATGAGGGGGTTGTTTAAATAGTCGCAGCTCATTTGATGGTCCCTAAATTTTTTTGTTGAAGAAGTGCTGTTAAAGAGACTATTTGAGTACGATTTCGTGCTCCTACTTTTTGGGATAAACGAGATACCTGATTTCTCACTGTGTACGGGCTTGTGCCTAAGTTTCGGGCAATCTCCTTATTTGTCTTTCCCTCGGCAAGACAGTTGACTATCTCTATCTCTCTTGCTGATAGTGGCGATATTAATTCTGGTATAGATTGGGAGGTTCGCAATTGATCATATGCAATCAGTTTTTCTTCTGCAGTCACACCCTTCTGAGACAGCTGTTCTAATGTTTGTGCTAAAGCAGGCATAATATCCTGAAGAAACTGTTTGTCAGTATTATTACAAGATCGCTGATGGGTGCTGAGAATGATAAATATAACATGGAGCTCATCTGTGCTGTGCCCATGAACCATAAAACTTCGTTTGTTAATGTCAGTATTACTATTGCGCAAACTCCCAATACATCCACATGGGCCTAGATCCAACAGACAGACCTGCCGCATCACTCTCCAGATAGATAGCAGTGAATTACAGTCCGTGATTAAACGTGTATGTGTATTATGAAGTTCGCCCTGCTGCAAAAAAATATCGCTAACCTCGATGCTATTACCACTTAAATACGCCTTGCCAATAACAGAGAAATCATATGGAAAGAAATTTCCAACGTGGTGATTAAATATACCACTAATATCACCCAGGGCATTAACCCTTACTGATAGAGGCAACTCAACATCCATATAACCCATAGATGGTGCCAGTTTCTTGATATGTGATGACATAAATACTCCCCTTCAATGACTATCTATCTTTATTCTGCCCCAATGGGAGTTCTAAAAAAAGGTAATAATTTACTATAAAATCACAAGTTATTACCTTAAATAGCTACCAAAAAGACAATAGACAACCGTTTCTGTATGGGTAGTTTTATCGGGATGACGCAGTTCTCCTTACTGACACTACAGGGTTAAGGTGTAATAGTCACTGTATGTAACAGCTTATTAAAACCACTTGCCGCCTCCCAAACCCCATTGTTTGCAAGCCTGATTGAATAAGCAGGCAAGTTCTTCAGTGTTGTTGCAGGGTCAGGCAAGTTGAGCAGCAGCGAGTAATCACCCGCAGGTATATTGGCCGGAAGTGTGATGGCATGGCTTAGACTTACTGTAGTGCTTGCCAACCATAAACGTGGGTCAACGGGGAGTGGGAATCGATATAAAGCACCTGTTGATGTATTACGCAGTATTAATTCCACATTACGTGCATTGAATGGAGCAGCAAATCCTATGTTTTGTAGTGATAGGGTAAAGGGCAGCGAGCCGCCAATTTTTGTTGTTGTAGGAAACGTGCCACTCTTTAATTCAAATCGGTAACCTATACGTCGTTTTATTTCAGTTAAACACCCGCCTGTTTGCCAGCTGTTCAGCACTCCCACATTATAATCCGTGTTTAAATATGACCAGTGGAATCTGGCAAGTTCATCCATCGCCGTGGCACATTCGGAGCGGGGTGGATTAACTGCACAGCTTTCGCCCCCTATAGGTAAGTACTGTGTCTCGGCAGCCAGATATGGGTATTCAACAGCAATATTCTGATATGTTCCAAAGTCTGTGGCGCTTGCTAAAAAGCAGTCGTTATGATGGCCAATGCGGGCATTGGCAGAACCATTGTAAGCTTGGCTGGCTGTTATTGCTGTTGTCCCATACATAGTGCGTTTAATCGTTGGGGTACGCAATTGGATCATACGTGATGCAGGCAATACCGAGAGTAATTTGTCAGCAACTAGTTTACGGTTAAGCCAGTCGGCCGCTGATACATTGCCCTCGTTGCCAAAGTTCTGCGTGTAATACCATTCACCCCACGCCCCAATCATTCCTGCTTGTACAACATTGATGACATCGCTATTGCTTTGAAAGATAGGGGTCAGTTGGTTGAGATGGTCTAAGACACGGCTAAGTGGTGCATCATTACCACTCGTCTGGGATGTATAAGCAAAACGCAAAATAACCTTTAAGCCCGCAGTGCGGACCGTATTTAACTGGGATTGCAGTCGATCCAATGTGGCCTGGCTGATCAGGCTGTTTTGAAAGCCATCAAGATAAAACACGCACATAACCAGTGAGATGGCCTCATTGGTACGATAGTTTTTTAAGGTGTTCAGATCAAATAGATCTTTATCACAGTCTCCAGTATGGTGATAAAAACCACGTTCAGGATTTATAAACAAGGTGTTATCTGCTGCGTAAGAGACCGTTGTATTGCCGCTATATATATGTGTTATTTTGGCTGACGTATCCAATGGCGACTCTGTCTGAAATAGTAGGTCAGCATCATTTGGCTGCGCGGACTCACCAATATCAGCACGTAAAACAGTCCATTTTGCAGTATTACTGGTATTTGAATAACTGACAGATTTAATAAACTGCCAGTTCCAACCCCCTCCAGCGTGTTTATATAAACTCCCGTTTTCAATTAGAAAATTGGCACCAATTGTACCCACTCGAAATCCTGTCCCTGCATTACGGTCAGTATCAATATAAGCCCGCTTGTAGGTGGGGGCTCCGCTATAGGTGTAACTATAATAAATCTGTGTGCTGTTATTGGTTACTTGTGTATTGGTGATTGCAGCTGCGAGTGGTGTACTAAACAGTATTGAGGTGGCTAAGGTAAACAGCCACGCCGCTAATGTTGGTTTTGAACGAGGCATTATTGGCTCCATTAACGTTTTCCATAACAAAAATGAGCGATGACGAGACAATGTGCACTCTTGGCCCCACCAACATTTTTTGTAACTAACAGATTTTCCAGATGGCAGAACTATAGTAATACTTATCGAGATATGCAACGGCTACTGGCGAGGCTGTTTTCATATTTAGGGGGTAAATATAAGGTCAGAATGGCTTTTCTACTAAAGCATTGAGTATTACCTCTTCACCATTTGTTAGTGCAACAGCAAAAAGATCCAACAAACGAGGGCTTGTTTTATCGAACCGCATTGGCCGTCTTACTTACGGCAACACGTCCCTTGAGAGCGCTGAACGGGCTGACAGTTGCTTTTAATCGAAATCTAGTAGCATTTGCAACATATTCTGCTACTATTGATAGATTGAGAGAGGAGTATCGCCATGAATACACCTAGCGCAGTACTGAATGGGCAAGAGCAGGATCGGGGCGCTTTAGCACGAATGGTAACCCGCCTGTTTGAACATTGGGGGCTTAGTAGTGAGGACCAGCTAGCCATGCTGGGGTTGTCTGTCAGCAACCGGGCGGCCTTAAGCCGCTATCGCAAAGGCGAGCCACTGGCCGTCAATCGCGACCTGTTGGAACGTGTTGGCCATCTATTGGCCATTCATAAGAGCTTGCGGCTGATTTTTCCTCAGGATCGCGATCTAGCCTATGGCTGGATGAGCCAGCGTAACCGCGCCTTCGAAGGAAGAACACCCGTAGAAGCGATACGGGAGTGGGGGTTTACCGGCGTACTAATGGTAAGAGCCTACCTGGATCGGCATAGGGGCAACTAAATCTAATGGATGGCTTTTTTGCAGGGTTGCCGTTGGCCGATGTGCACCAGGAGCTGGTGCGAAATATCAAGTCAATACGGGTGTCACAAGACCTGTTTGATGATCTATCTGAGGCTCCCGGCGACTGGGCAGTGGCTCAACACCACGAAATGGCCACCAAACCCCATAGCTACCTCTCACCCATAGTCAGTATTGATCGTCCCTTTGAAGAGGCGGACTGGTTTAATGCCATTGAGTTTCCTTTTAAACACTGGATGGCCAGCCGTTTCTGTGATGGCAGCTTTGGTATCTGGTATGGTGCAGATAGTGTTGCAACGTCCGTACATGAAACAGTCCACCATTGGCATGACGGAATGCTTGCAGATGCTGGATATGACCAGCTCCTGGCTCAGGGTAAGCGTCAGGAAATAGTGAGCGAACGTAAAGTTTACTGGGTACGGTGTGATGCAGCGCTGGTTGACCTTCGCCGGCGGGGGGATTCATTCCCCGAATTGACCAATCCCGACAGCCATCTATTTGGCCAATCGATTGGGGCACGTTTAAAACGGGAAGGGCATCCAGGATTAATAGCCCGTTCGGCGCGTTGTGAAGGTGAGAACTACGGCGTGCTCAACTCGGCGGTCCTGTCCAGTCCTCAGGTCTGCTGCTTTTTAACCTACCGGCTCACTGCCACAGGTATCAAGGTGGAGCGAGAGGTAGGGCAATCGTGGATGACGTTGTAAACGTCAACTACATGTTTTAATAACCATCATCCATAACATCAAAAAGGAAAGCCCCATGCTAAACCGAAGACTCTCAAAAATTGTAATATTCGCATCTGCGCTCTTGCTGATTACCGCCTGTGCCCACCATACTGGCGGCCACCACATCTCACAAAATATCAGCCAGCTGGAGATTAGCAATCTTAGCCATCCAGAACATAATGTTTATGCCAGCGGTCAACCCACAAAAGCACAGTTTGATGCATTGGCTAAATCAGGGATAAAACACGTGATTAACCTACGTCCTGCCGCAGAACTGGATTGGAATGAGGCCGAGTATGTTGAGGCGTTGGGAATGGCATATCACTCGATCCCCGTCGCAGGTGCGGCTGATGTAACCGTTGAAAATGCCACAAAACTGGCCAAACTTCTGGGTGAAACGGGAACAGACAAAACATTAGTACACTGCTCCAGCAGTAACCGGGTTGGGGCGCTGGTAGCTCTGAGTGAGAACGTTATCAATGGTAAAACCGCTGAAGAATCTATCACCAAAGGCAAGCTTTGGGGGTTGTTAAGTCTGGAGCCAACCGTGAGAGAGCGAATATCTGATCGTCAGTAATCAAAAAGCCCGAACCCAGCACACTGCTGTTGTTCGGGCTTGGGTTGCCAAAGCTGCTTAACAGTTTTTGGCTATCCTGTTTATAAGGCCAGGATGAAATCAACCAGCTTTTCAATGTCGGCATCCGCCACACGGGGCGAGTAGGGGGGCATAGGTACACCACCAGTAACGGCTGTCCAGTTGCCTTTGCCACCGCCCTTAACCTTTGCAATTAGTGCATCACGCCCCGTTGAGTCACCCTTGTATTTGGCAGCGACATCTTTCCAGCCGGGTCCTACAACCTTAGCATCAACACTATGACACGCCAGGCAACCACTCTTTTTAGCCAGTTCCAGATCAGCCATAGCAGGGGCAGCGATAATGGCAGAGGCCAGGGCAACAACAGCAACAAATGCTTTCATATTTAGTTCTCCTCATTACTTAATGTAATCAACCCTCGTGGGTTGGTGCCTATTTAGGCTCCCCCCGTACAACACTTTAAGAGAGAGTACTGCTTACTCAACTATTACATTAGACCTGCGAGACTGAATCTATCCTGAACATCTATTTTGTTTACAGTTATTTACATCACTGTCCGACACCTAAATAGACCATGCGGGTTTCTAGCAGCCGTGCGCTAAGGTAGAATTGCAGTTATATAGTGGATTAGAGCATGCTCAGCCACGGTTTTAGATCAACATACGAGAACAAAATGAAGCCCACCAAACCATCCGATATTGATCCCATACGTCCTGTACTAAAGTCCACAAAACTGGCCAATGTCTGTTATGACATTCGTGGCCCAGTTATGGAACGTGCAAAACAGATGGAGGAGAATGGTCAACGCATCATCAAACTCAATATAGGCAACCTGGCCCCCTTTGGTTTTGAGGCCCCCGAAGAGATTCAGCAAGATGTCATCCACAACATGCCAAACTCATCCGGCTACTCCGACTCCAAGGGCATGTTCGCCGCACGCAAAGCCATCATGCACTACGCCCAGCAGAAAAATATCGCCAAAGTCGGCATGGAAGATATATTTATTGGCAACGGTGCATCAGAACTGATTGTCATGGTCATGCAGGGGTTGCTTAATACCGGCGATGAGGTACTCATTCCAGCACCAGACTACCCCCTTTGGACCGCAGCAGTGACCCTTGCGGGTGGCACGCCACGTCACTATCTCTGTGATGAAAAAAACGACTGGATGCCCGATCTGGATGACATTCGTAGCAAAGTCACACCCAACACCCGGGCCATCGTCATTATCAACCCTAATAACCCTACCGGGGCACTCTACTCAGATGAACTATTAAAAGAGATCATTAATATTGCGCGGCAAAACCAACTCATCATCTATGCCGATGAGATCTACGACAAAATGTTATACGACGGTGCCACACACACCTCCATCGCCTCACTGGCCGATGATGTCTTATTTGTCACCCTAAACGGACTCTCTAAAAATTACCGCGCCTGCGGTTATCGTGCCGGCTGGATGATTGTTTCAGGAGACAAACTTCACGCACAAGACTACATCGATGGTCTGGCAATCCTTGCATCCATGCGCCTCTGTTCCAACGTGCCAGGGCAATTTGCCATTCAAACCGCACTCGGTGGCTATCAAAGCATCAACGACCTGGTGGCCCCCAACGGACGATTAACCAAACAACGTGACCTCGCCTATAAACTACTAACGGCGATACCAGGTGTCACCTGCGTAAAACCAAAGGCATCGCTCTACCTGTTTCCGCGCCTTGATCCTGTTATGTACCCCATCAAAAATGATCAGGAGTTCATTTTGGAACTACTGGAAGTTGAAAAAGTACTCGTGGTGCAAGGCAGTGGCTTTAACTGGCCATACCCGGATCATCTACGCATCGTATTTCTGCCCAACATGGATGACCTGGAAGAGGCCATTGGGCGCATAGCCCGCTTTTTGGAAAATTACCGCAAGCACCATGCAAAGCAAAATACTAAAGATTTAGGGCACCAAATCAACATCAGCGATCAAAGCAAATAATAGGTTTGGCAGGCTGTTGAAAAACCAACATATTGGGATCAAACATCTTTCCCGTCTAAAGCTCCAAAACATACTGCATCGATATGTTGTGTATTACTCCAGTCTTGATTTAGCACCCGACGTAAAAATGGGGTTACCTGTTCTGATGGAAGTGTTCGCTCACTATTAAAATCATCGAGAGGTAACCCTATATAGTGTCACCTCCCCGTAACCCATTTATGGTGTCCATGCCATAAAAAGCCGCTCCTGTACTTTTCTGCTACCCATTAGCGATTCTAAGCGAACCTCTGAATAACTCTTCCGTTCGTGGTGAGCTTGTCGAACCATTAATGGAGAACTCTTAATACTCAATATGTTATGTCATCAACCCTTCGGCAGGATCAGGACGAACGGGGTTATTCAGAGGCTCCCTAATTAAAAAGGGTAGATGAGATAACCTGCTCAAGAGTGGCCGCTCTTGCTTGGCACTCCATGGCCACCAGAAAGTGTGAAAAATTCACATATAAAAAGCTGAATAAATCATAACCAGAAAAATAAAAACAGGCAGAGAATTCTCGCTGATGTTGCTGTGAAGCATCATTAACAAATAATCTCAACATGAATAGGGGAGTCTCTATGAAAAAATCAGTAGCAGCGTTGTTATCGGTGGCCTCACTTTTTTACGTATCAATAAGTGTGGCTGGATCCAGTGGTCCTAGTGGTGGTACCGGCGGTGGTGCGTTTTATGATGGCCCATCAGCTAACGAAGTGGTTTCTCACGTCTCTGTTCGACATGGCGCATGGATTGATTCAATACAATTAACCTATCGCAATATCGTCACGGGTGTTTACCGTAATGGCGGTCATCGTGGTGGCTGGGGTGGCGGTCCTAGTCTGGCAGTTCTGGCAGCCAATGAGTATGTGACGACGGTTTGGGGCTATTCCGGCTCATATGTCAACGCACTCAACTTCCGTACCAACCTGGGCAACACCTATTACCGTGGTAATGCAGCAGGTGTTTACTATCAATATGATGTGCCTGGAAGATTGACGGGGATTAAAGGTCGGTCAGGGGCGTATCTGGATTCCATTGGTGTTGTCTGGTAGCCATTTGGCAGCCCACTCTATATCTATTATGGAGTGGGCTTTTTAATAGGGTTTAAGAGAGGCATAGTATATGAAAAAGGCAATATCATCTCGATACATGGCGTATGGGATAGTGGCAACAGGTGCCATCGTTATTGCATTCAGTTTTATGAACGACCAAGGCACAATGGCTGTGCAAGATACGGAGCAGGTGTCGCCCAGCGAACTCAATCCGCAATCGCCACTGGCAGTGCAGCAAAAAACCGTAGTGGCAGCCCCCTTTACCGTAGCAGCTGCCAATACAAAAAATGGTAGCAATATTGAAAATAAAACAGGGCAGGGTGCAGAAGTAGCGCAACAGCAACCACTGCTTGGCAGTGCCACGGCCTTTGTAGACGCGCCGCCAACCTCGGACCAGATAATGACATACGAAACGGTTAAACAGGAGGTTCAACGTTATGTGCTGGATGAAAACTTTGATCTTAATAGCTTCATGTCTGACCCACGCCTGTCTGAAATGCACGCCAGCCAATCCAATGAGATGATTGAAAAAATCATGAACGGTTTAAACGGCGTCCAGCTTAAACAGGATCAGCGTTAAACGTAGCCAATATCGGTCAGAAGATAGCTGTCCATACAGGGTGAGTCTGTTGGAATGTGCACGGAAGGGGTGTGGTGGTCAACCACTCCGTGATCACCGCGCACCAATATCAGGCAGCCATTAATAATGAATCATAATAGGCATTACAAACCTATATAAGCATTTAATTAATTATTGGGTTCAGCGTGTTGGACAGCTAAAACAAGCATATAAGGGGCCATCAAATTGCAGCGCACTAGTGTGAATTTTTACATTTTTTTCAAAGAGAAATTGATTTACACTGGCACGTTACAACGTCAGGCAACCACACTCCATACGGTGGACCCAAACCATCATAGCGAATAAACCCGGCTTGAAATCATGAAACACATAACTATAAGAAGGGAGACGAACCATGTTTGAGACGAACTCCACAAACAGCAGCAGACCACACCCCGCGTCTCATGCTCTAAAACAGGCGGTGCTCTTGCTATTCTGTTGCCTGATGGCAACAGCGTCACAGGCTGAACCGTGTACACCCGAGAGCGCCAGGGTCATCTCCGTACAAGGCAATGTGGATCTGCGGCAAGGGGATAGTGGTATCTGGCACCCGGTAACACCGGAACAGACCTTATGCCCCGGTGCAACCGTTCGGGTACAGGCACAAAGCCGCGCTGCACTCTATTTGAGCAACGGCACCATCATGCGCCTCGACCAACTCACCACCGTGACACTGCCCGCTGCCAACAGTGATCACTCCACTTGGCTTAATCTGGTCGAAGGGGTGGCCCACTTCATCAGCCGCATAAAACAGAACTTTGAGGTCACCACACCCTTTGTCAACGCCGCCGTTGAAGGCACGGAATTTGTGGTCGCCGTAAATGAGCAGCAGACCGACATCACCGTCTTTGAAGGCCACGTACGCGCCAGCAACGGGCAGGGCGAACAGCACTTAACCGATGGCCAGTCCGCCCGCACCCTTGCCAACCAACCCCCGGTGACACGCCTGTTACTGCAACCGCGTGACGCAGTGCAGTGGGCGCTCTACTACCCACCGATCACCGAACAGACCCAGTTTGACTTCAGTAACCTGCCGGAACCGTGGCCACAACAGGTAGCGCAATCACTCATACACCACCAACAGGGTGAACTCACCGCCGCGCTGGCCATCCTTCAACCGCTGCCGGATGACCTGGCCAATACCGACCTCTATATATATCGTGCAGCGCTACTGCTAGGGGTGGGGCAGCCGGATCAAGCCAGCCTGGATCTGCAAAAGGCCCCCAACAACGGCAACGCCATCGCCCTGCAAGCCATCATAGCCCTGGTCAACAACCACTCAGAACAGGCCCTCACCCTGGCGCAACAGGCCGTCACCAACAGTCCAGAAAGCGTCGCCCCCTATCTGGCACTCTCCTACGCACAACAGGCCCGCTTCAATATTGAAGCCGCACTCCAGGCCGCGCAACAAGCCGCCGTGCGTGGCCCCAACAGTGCACTCACACAGGCGCGCATTGCCGAACTCTACCTCGCACAAGGGCAACGCAGCGAAGCGGTCAATGCCGCCCAATCGGCTGTCAAACTCAACCCCACCTTGGGCCGCGCCCAGAGCGTGCTTGGTTTCACCCACCTCACCACCACACAAATACCGCAGGCACAACAGCGCTTTCAACAAGCCATTGCACTGGACCAGATCGACCCACTGCCACGCATGGGGCTAGGGCTGGCCATGATTCGCAGCGGCCAACTGGAAGAGGGGCGGCGTCAAATTGAATACGCCGCCAGCCTCGACCCCAACAACGCCATCATCAGAAGCTATCTCGGCAAGGCCTATTACGAAGAGCGGCGCGACACCCTGGCCGAAACCCAGCTAGGCATGGCCAAAATGCTCGACCCCAACGACCCCACCCCCTGGCTTTACGACGCCATGTTAAAGCAGGGCAGCAACCGCCCGGTACAGGCGCTGCAAGCGCTGCAAACCTCCATAGAACTGAATGACAACCGTGCCGTATACCGCTCGCGTCTGTTGCTCGATGGTGATCAAGCCGCCCGCAGCGCCAGCCTTGCCAAAATATACCAAGACCTCGGCTTTAACCGCGCTGCCCTGCTGCAAGGATGGAGTTCACTGAACGGTGACCCCGGCAACGCCGCCGCCCATCGCCTGCTGGCCGACGCCTACGCCAACACCCCGCGCCACGAGATCGCACGGGTCAGCGAACTGCTACAGGCACAACTGCTGCAACCCATCAACATTGTGCCCGTCAGCCCACAAGCCACAGAGGGCACCCTGGCCGGATCAGAAAGTGCCGGCATCGCCCTGGCCGGTCTAAACGAATACAGTCCGCTCTTCACCCGCGACGGTGCCGCCCTGCGGCTCAGCGGCACCGTTGGCAACAACAATACAGTCGGCGATGAAATCGTAGTGAGCGGCATACAGGGCCGGGCATCTTACAGTCTGGGGCAGTTTCACTCCGCCAGCGATGGTGCTCGTGAAAACAGTGATTACAAACAGAACATCTACAACGCCTTTGCCCAGTTCAACATCACAGAAAACTTCAGCACCCAATTTGAGTATCGCCAAAGTGAGAGCAGTAACGGCGATTTGCAACAGCTGTTTGATACATCACTTTTTGATATCACCCTGCGCGATCAACTGGACTCTAAAACTTCGCGTTTGGGTTTTCATTACATACCGAGTCCTGAGCAAGATGTTATTGGGTCTGTGATTTATAAAGAGATCGAGAATGATATACAGACCGGATTCAGTAATTTTTCAGGCAAGAGCCGTGGTACGTTGGCGGAGCTTCAATACATTGGGCGTACCGCCATGTTGAGATCGGTGGTGGGGCTGGGCTATTTTGATCAGCGCATTAACGAGCAGCTTAGCATTGTGCTACCGGATGGTTTGATCTTCCCCATTTCCGATCAGGTGAGCGACATCAAACACCGTAACGCCTATGTTTACAGCTACGTGCCGTTGGCCGATGCGATGACACTGACCTTGGCGCTGAGTTATGATGCTTTTGATAATATAGACGAGGCGCAAATTAATTCCTTAAAGCGGAATCAGCTTAACCCCAAGGCCGGGCTGGCATGGCAGATGTCGCCTGCAACCTCCCTGCGGCTGGCGGCCTTCCGCGCTCTGAAGCGGCCATTGCTGGCCAATCAGACCATCGAGCCGACCCAGGTGGCCGGTTTCAACCAGTTTTTTGATGACAGCAACGCCGCCGATACCAAGGTCTACGGTATTGGCCTTGATCACACCCTGTCAAAGGAGCTGTTGATTGGCGCTGAGGCATTGCAGCGTAGGCTGACAAACCATTATTTTGATCCATCGATTAATGTGGCGAGCAGTGGGGCGAGGGATGCGCGGGTAGATCGACTTTATATCTATTGGACCCCGCAGGAGGCATTGGGGTTGAGTGCAGAATACCGCCGCGAAGACTTTAGTCGCCCCATCAGTCTTACTAGGCGCAATGTTGTTGACCCCTATGAATTAACAACTCAATACCTGCCCCTGAGCATCGCTTATTATCACCCGGAAGGTTGGTTTAGCCGCTGGAGTTCGACCTATGTTCAGCAGCAGATCGATTTTGGCCGATTGACCGACAAGGGCCGTTCCGATTTTTGGCTATCGGGCGTCACGGTCGGTTATCGAATGACAAAATATCGTGGACTGATCAACCTGCGTATCGACAATCTGTTCAACAAGGATTTTAAATTTCAAAGCGTGAACTTTGGCACGGGTACGGCACTGCCGCCGGCGTACCCGCCAGCACGCCAGATCGCCTTAGAGCTGCGCCTGTGGTTTAGGTAGTTTTAAGGCACCACCTCTGCTGTAACTGTTACAGCGGGTATGCAGGCCAGGCGGCGTTAAAGATAACTAGTCGTACACAACTTTTTAATTAAAAGGGAGCAGTGATGAGAAAAGCAGAGATAGAAAAAATAGCGGTAGTGTTGGCGGCAGGTATTGCCCTTGGTGGTTGTGCCAGCCTTAAAGGGCAGATAGGGGGCGGTGACGGTGAACGGGCGAAAAGTTTGGAACGAGTTATCAAGGAAAACAATGTGCAGCAAGGGCTGTTAATCAGTTATGAGGCGACGCAGGATGGAATTGCCCCCAAACTTATTGTGATCGACGCCAATACCGGTAAACTCATCCCGCCCTGCGGCGGGGAGGTTAAGTGTCGTGCCCCATTCGATTTTTCGAAGGAGCAGAAGAAAGAACCCATTAATAGTCCTGTGCAGATACTCGGCGAAGATACCTACACTGTACGTGCCTGGAAGGGTAGTGAATGCATAACAATTTATTCCCGGAGCTCTGGTAATCAATACGAACTATGCAGTCCACCTTTGCCAAAACTCTGGTAACCGAAATTATTGGCAACTTGATTAATCAGGACCTCTTTAATCTAAAGCTGGAGTTTTTTAACAAACACATTCGAAAGGAGATCAACATGAAAAAAATTACTGGAGTGTTATCTGGCTGTTTGATGTTTTTTACCGCGGCTGTAGCCGCAGCGGGTGCCGGTACCATAGGGATGGCATTTGGGGTGGCGGGGCTTAACTTAAAAAGTCTGGCAAGGCCGTAAGGTGTAGTGAGTAGTACTCTAAAAAGGGCTTTGTCGTTATCGATAGAGCCTTTTTTATTCAACGATTAACAAGGAGAACGATATAAAAAGGATAGTGGGTCTGTTATCTGGAGCAGCACTGCCTTTTACCGGTGCAGCGTCTGCAGTGAGTGAAAATACTATTGTTAGCTTTACATCACAATACGGAGGATAAGATCATGAAAAGTCTTAAAGATGTATTGATTAGTGCAGGAGGAATTGACAGATATTTCGAAGATAAAGTGCCTGTGAATTTATGGCACGCAAAAAACTTTGGCGCCAAGGAGTCAATTTTCGGTATGGTTGAGTAGAAAGTTATCAGAAATAACGGAAAAGTCCGGCCTGCCGATATTACCATCTATAAAAAAATGGAGCAGATTGGGTTTCCGTAGAGCAGCGACCGCGCGGGATTAGTACTTTCGATAAGCCCAATGTTTTCAAACGAGGAAGGTGAAATTACTACAAAATACCCGCAGGAACGGATATTCCGAATGGCTTAGCAATCGTCGAAGATGGATTCAATATTGCCCTTGGTGCTAAGCATTATACAATTGCACCGGCGTTTGATATGCCGTTAAGTCAATTCAAAAACTGTCTTAATATGTTGGCACACGTTTTAATTAGAGAGAGTGCATGATGAATATAAGCAATAATATGGCTCCTTTGGTCGTTCAAGCCATTCTTGATGCGATTAAGTTCAACCAGGCTCTTTTGGAAAGCGAGACGTTGAGAGATGTGGAGGATCACGAGGAGTACTTAATGAGCCTGGGAAATCTACTAGGCCATGTAGAGGATGAATACAAAAAGATCGAGAAGGAAGTGGGCATGCCTTTGGTGCAACTAACCAGAACAACAAACTAACAAAAACATGCAGCCTATGCTGTAAAGCGTGAGGCTGTAGAAGGGCTGGTGATAATGGATAAACTCAATAATCGGCCTAGAAATTGCTTGGAATTTCAAACACCCAATCAGGCATTTTTAGGCATCAACCCACCAGTTGCACTTGTGAGTTGATTCCGCGAGAGTTTATTACACCAAACCGAATCCAAAGCTAACGTCATCACCTTAATTCATGGTCCTTATCAAAGAAATCCTACGTATGGACATAAAAAAATTAATATCTATTGTTGTTGTGCTAGGTGTGTTGGGCTGTTCAGGTGGCTCTGTAAAAAGAGAGACACCAGAGAGTATTAACTTTGTAAACTATGCCTATGCTATCTGTATAGGCAGCGCCTTTGATGTTGATGTGGTCAGAGAGGATGCCAATAGGTCGGCTAATGGTTATATGCAGCAGGGTAATATTTCACTTGAGGCGTACCAAGCGTTGAGGTCTAAGGTGGATAGCTGGTTGGCCAAGGAGTATCCGAGCCAATCAGGTGGATCGTTGCAGATTATGAAGTGTAATGACTTTTTTAACTCTGGCGACATTCAAAAAATATATATTGAGCATGACCCTTGTAAATCCAGTGAGGGTTGGCTGGATGTTGTTGATTTTAACAGGCAATGTAGTTAATGAGGTTGGTGTGATACGTCTGTCATGGAGCTAACACCCCGGTCTTTTATCAATATGTTTTAACACCACAAGTAAAACCACACTGCCAATAAAAAACCAGATAGGACCGAGTAGCCAGAGTGCCAGTGGTATGGCGAGGTAGAATGCCCGCATGCCCATGGTGTAGTGGCGTGCACCACGGTAGAGCAGGCTGTTGGCGCTTTGGATGCTGATGACGCTGTGGTCTTCCTGCATGGGCACGGTGAGTGCAAACTCGGCCTAGTTATAGTAGCGGATGGCGAGTGTGATTTAACATCAAATTCAATATTGCCGATTCAATCCTGTATGTAATTCACCTGTGTTTATTGCATCCTGTGACTTATTCCGCACAGATAGTGCGGCTTGTCTATTTTTAAAAGGCATTGTCGTTGCCGACAGTCGCTTTCGACTAGCGTTGGTGGATTTTATTACGTATTGAAATTCCGAATACGTGCTGCCTAAACGATGTGCCATAAATAAATCCTACACTTTTGGCTTAAATTAATTTTCCAACGCTGGCGGCCCTCATTTTGCTCTCCATGGCCGCCAGCGCTGGTTTTTATCTCTTTAAAATAGTTGTTATTATTTATGTAGACAGAGCTGTCTACATATGATAATTTTTTTGGAGATAAAAATATATTCCAGTAGTCGGAGATTTAATAATGCCAGTATCTAATGAAGATGTTAGTCCTCAGCGTTCACCTTTTTTTACCAAAATAATGGGGGGAGGGGATATTCCTGCAAGAGCGCCATGGCGCCAAATATTGCTTGCCTGGACTGGTGGTTTTTTGGCGATTGCAGTTGTGGCCTATCTGGCAGACTTCAGTAATACTGCTTTAGTATTAGGATCTTTCGGTGCTACTTGTGTTTTGGTGTTCGGATTTCCAGACAGTCCATTTTCTCAGCCGCGCAATATTGTCGCCGGCCATTTTATCTCTTCTTTTGTAGGTCTATGCGTCTTGACGTTACTCGGTAACGAGTGGTGGTGTGTTGCTTTGGCGGTAGGGACTGCAATTGCATTTATGCAGATTACACGCACCGTCCATCCTCCTGCGGGTTCTAATCCAGTCATAGTGATGTTGACAGAGCCAGCATGGCAATTCCTAATAACGCCGACGTTGATAGGCGCATTGCTTTTGGTTCTAGTGGCAGTTGTTTTTAATAATTTATCTAAGGGGCGATCATACCCAAAATATTGGTAGTTAACTGATTTTATTAAATAGTTAATTTAACAACATTAATTATAAACATAAGGGGGAAAAACTATGATGTCAAATATAGAAATTCTGATAGATAATATGAATTCAATATCGGGAAACGCAAGGAATAGTCTGACAAATGAAATGATTACCGAACAAATAGTGCACGATGCATTTTTAGAGAAAGGTGATAAGACGTGGAGAGAGATACAATATTTTCTGTATAACCTGAATTTGAAGATGATGAATGAAGGATTCAAACTGGGTAATCGATATGCAGAGAAAGAGTGGGCGTTGCGTAATCTTATTAAGAGAATCGAGCAGCAGCACTTGAAATTTGAAAAAATTCCTGAGGAGATCAAAAGTTCACAGGAGTTCATAACCTGGCTGAAACAGCGTATCTATTCTCATCGAGTTAATCATAGCCCCTTGTTTGACTTGTTCGATAATGACGATATGAGCACAGAAGAGATTCGTTTTTTCTAGCCAATTATCGTGTAAATATGCAACGTTTTCATCTGCACGTAGCAGCATACAGCCTAACCGTTCCGTTCAAAATGCGAGAGGAGCTGTATCATAACTTGTATGATGAATTTGGGCAGGGGGATTTTAGCAAAGCACATCCCAATCTATTTGAACCATTGATGGATTATTTTGGTGGTGCTCGCGAAGAGGATATTAATGCTGAAACGTGTCATCTATTGAATACTAAGATCAGTTTGTGCTGGTTCGCGGACGGTTTAACCCATGGTTTGGGTGGTATGGGGGGGTTGGAGCTGTCGATCCCAATGCAACAGAGGCGCGTACTGGCGCATTTACGTCGCCGTGGGATTAGCAAGGAGTTGCAGGAGTTTTTTGTCGTACATTGCGAACTGGATGAGGATCACGGTGAGGGTTGGTTTGCCTCTGGTATGCCTTATGTGAAGACACAAAAGGATTTTCAAGAGGTATTTGCGGGTGCCATGCGTATGCTGGAGGCGCGGGCTGGCGTTTACGATGGCATCTACGCTGCCATCATGAAATCCCGGAAACCACCCAAGACGATATCGATTAATGAGGTAGCAGAGTTGTCGGAGGCGTCGGCATAAAATGCACTCTGGGGTGCCTCTTACACCTGTAACATTGCTCGAGCGCAGTGCCAATGCCTACCCTGATCGGCCTGCATTAATTTATTCGGACGGCGTTATGAGCTATCAATTGCTGCGAGAACGTAGCCGACGTTTAGCCAGGGCACTTGGTACGTTGCAGATAACACATGGTAATAGTGTTGCGATATGGGCTGAAAATGGCCCCCCGATGGTGGAGGCACACTTTGCAGTACCTGGGGCGGGGGCTGTATTGGTAACGTTAAACCCATGGATGTCAGAAACTGATCTTGTCAATCAGGTGGAATTTTGCGAAGCAAAAATTTTAATCTCTGAGGAGCGACTATATCAAAACTTGTCCAGCGTGGCTCGCCAGCGGCTGTGCCAGTTTCTTCGTGTTCTGTTGATTAGGCAGTCTGACAGCCAAGCATTAGAGGGTGTTCTTGATTACGAGCAATGTTTGGATATGGCACACGACAGTGTTTCACTGGAGGCTGCGGTAGTCTCGGAGTTTGATCCTATAGCGATTAACTTTACCTCTGGCACTTCTGGTCGCCCCAAGGGGGTTGTCTATAGTCATAGGGCAGGATATTTGCACTCCTTGGGGCAAGTTTTAATGTTAGGCCTCAACAGGAAATCGAAATATTTATGGACATTGCCTATGTTCCATGTGAATGGCTGGGGACACATGTGGGCGTGTATTGCCGCAGGATGTACCCAGATCATACCCTCGGCTAATTTCAGGCAGGAACAAGCAACCGAGTTCAATGAACTCGTGCGGTTGCATGGCATTACCCATATGGCAGGTGCTCCGCGCCTAGCAAAGGCTTTGAAAGCAATACATCAGCCATTTGGTGCTTTGAGTGGTATGACCGTTATGACCGGTGGTTCGGCACCTGCTCCACGTCTGATTCAGGAGCTGGAAAGTATTGGTGTTAATCTGATTCACCAATATGGATTGAATGAAACGGTGGGTCCGTTTGTGGTGTGTGAACCACAATCGGATTGGGATATGTTGACACCGGAAGAGCGCGCACAATTATATGCGCGGCAGGGTATTCCTGCTATTCATGCAGGCACTGGAGTGCAGGTGTTGGATACGTTGGGAAATCCAGTGCCGCATGATGGACGTAGTCTTGGCGAGGTCACTATGGTGGGAAACACTCTTGCGATCGGATATTTTAAGAACCTTAAGGCAACGGAAAATTCCTTTCGTGGCGGCAGGTTCTACAGTGGAGATATGGCTGTTGTACACAAGGATGGTTATCTGGAAATACGAGACCGTGTCAATGATGTGATTTACGTTGAAACGGACTACGGCTGGGAGAATGTTTCCTCAATTGAGATAGAGAATACGTTAAGTGGTCATCCTGCAATCCAGGATGTCGCTATTCTGAGTGTTGCCGATCCAGATGGGGATAATAAAAGCCCGTTGCTAGTGGTTTTTGTGGAGCGGCAGCCTGGATCGGATATTTCCGAGTCTGAATTTAAGGCTTTATGCGAAGCTAAGTTATCTGAGTATAAAAGACCACAACTGGTATTTTTCGGGACTTTACCTAAGACCAGCACTGGAAAGACGCACAAACACCTGTTACGCGAAGAAGTAAAACTGCGGCTTAAAGATACGGCCATAGCCAGCAACACCAAACATTCCACATCTGAATGCCTACATAGTTAAAAATGTTCAGTGTCATTGCAACGGTCTTATACATTTCTATTTTATATTCAGACAGGAGTTATCTCAGGTGGAAAAGATTTTTGAAAAATGCAATCCATTAGCAGAATGAAACACCTGGGTTGTATCTTATGTTGGTCAAATATTTGAGTTGATACTCAGATTCTGATTAAAAGACTTGGCACTTAATAGGCACATTCATCATGACAAAAGTTGAACTCATGACACAGGCAGTGGCCCAGATGCGAGAGCACTTGACGATGCCTGAGTGGTCTGTCTCGGAAAAAATCGTACTGGCAGCTCACATTCTTCATTCACATGGCCATGGCTCCGGCCTTGCGGGACAGATTACTGCCCGCGCCGACCATTCATCACACTTCTTGACACAGCGAATTGGGCAAGGTTTAGATGAGATTAGGTTGTCAGACTTGCTGACGGTGGACGAAGAGTTGAGAGTACTGAAGGGTAGTGGTATGCCAAACCCAGCCAACAGGTTTCATGCCTGGATTTATCGCGAGCATCCTGAAGTCACTTGTATTATCCATACTCATGCGCTGCATGTCTCTGCGTGGTCCATGTTGGGGCATCCACTTGAAATCGCACATATGGATACTTGTGTACTGTTTGACGATATCTCTTTTCTACCGACATGGCCTGGTGTTCCCATTGGCGATGGTGAAGGTGAGCTTATTTCAAAAGCATTGGCCGGTAAGCGCGCTCTGTTATTGGCGCATCATGGATTGTTGACCGCCTGTTGTAGCGTTGAAGAAGCTTGTATCGTGGCGTTGCAAATTGAGCGTGCCGCCCAGTTGCAGTTATTGGCAAGTCCGGTTGGTGAGTGTCAAAAGATCACTCCTGAACTAGGAAAAGAGGCCCATGACTGGTTGTTGTGCGAAAGTCGAGTACAGGCAACCTTTTATTACTATGCCAGAAAAGCTCTTCATGAATTTCCATCTTTGCTGATGTGATGCAACATTAAATTTTGGTGGGTGTTGATTTTTATCGGGATTAGGGGAAGGGTTGTTATGCCATTTTTAAGAGTGACAGTTTCTGCTGAGCAGTCTCAGGAAACAACGTCAAAAATTATTTCATTTTTAACTGAACATACGGTGTCACTGCTGGAAAAGAGAGTTGAGTTAACCTCAGTTGCTATCGAATATTTATTGCCTACACACTGGGCTATCGGTGGTACAACGTTGGCGAAGCAGGGAAAAGTAGCCTTTCATCTTGAAATTAAGATTACTGATGGCACTAATCTCAAGAAAAATAAAGCGGCCTTTATTAGGAAAGTATATTCTGAATTTGAAACGTTATTGGGCCCAATTCACTCGGCTAGCTACATTGTGGTGCATGATGTTCGGGCTGATGCATGGGGTTTTGGCGGGGAGACTCAAGAGTTTCGTTATGTCCATGCCTGCCCCTAGGAGTGGCATTATAAAAACCACCTTGGTGCCAGGAATCGGCCCAGATACCACGTAACAATCAGCAATGGAGAGAAAAATGTCTGATGATCAAATGACCAAACGTCTGAACTGGGCTTATAACGGCAAACATATGGGTAATGGGCCGCAGCCTCATAAGGGGGTTTTAATGAGCAATGGGCAAATCAAGTATGATCCATTCCCCTATAACTCGATCAATGACCGTGAATTTGTGTTTGACGGTTTTGAGAATGTCACGGTGCCACCCGACCTTGAGTTTGTGCCGTATCAGCCTGAGGTTCGCAAGGATATTAATATCCATGTGATTTTTAGTACGCTGGCTGAAAATGAACAAGGCCCGGATCTGGCGATTTTGCGTTATGGACCGGGTGCGTTTGTGGCTTTGCACGAACATATTGGGCACGAAATGGTGCTGGTATTGACCGGTGATTACATCGAGAACGGTGTGACCTATCTACCTGGCTCACTGATTCTGCGCTCACCAGGGACGTACCACACCATGGCTTCGCGTGGCGGCTGCCAAATTCTGGCATCGCGCTATATGAAGGTAAGGCAGCGTCCCGATTTATGGAATGAATTTGCTGGCGGTAATGAAGAGGTTTATTCGGTGGGTTGATTGTCTTGCTACAAAATGTCGTTATCTAATGGTCCCAGCAACAAGTGTTTGCCAACGGATTCGTATAGATATAGCAAGAATACTGAGGTGGAGTGTTAGGAGGCTGTTCGACGGCTTTGTTTGAATCATCTCTTGGGATGTTGATTGTAATATATTATAATATTCGAATGAGCATTATTGATGTACCTGACAAAAAGGGTCTTTCTGCGCGCACGCGCATCCTGCTAACTGCCCACGAAATATTTTATAGGAATGGTATCCGAGCGACTGGGGTTGATCGGTTGATTGCCGAGTCTGGTGTGACCAAGGTCACTTTCTATCGGCATTTTCATAGTAAAAATGAACTCATTCGCGAATACTTGGAATTTAGGCATCAACGTTGGATGGCTTGGTTCATGGATTCATTACAGCGCCATGGTAACAGCAGTAGTTCAATTGTTCCCGCCTTGGCTGAGTGGTTCAGTGATGTGGATTTTAGAGGGTGTGCCTTCATCAATAGTGTCGCAGAGCTGGGAGAGGCCATCCCTGAGATTTTTGAAATCACGCAACGACACAAGTTGGAGATGACCACTGCTATTGTGAATGTATTGCCGCAATCTAAGCAGAGAACTAAAGATGCACAGGCTATAGCGTTAGCAATAGATGGGGCTATTATCCGTGCCCAGGTTGATCAGGTTCCTGATGATGCGGTGTTGGTATTAACCAGAATTCTGACGTTGCTACAAGTGGCTTAACGATTGCCTTGGCAGATTAAAAACAGAGCTCCAATATACTTTGCACATCGTTTCTTAACACCCCGGTCTTTTATCAATATGTTTTAACACCACAAGTAAAACCACACTGCCAATAAAAAACCAGATAGGGCCGAGTAGCCAGAGTGCCAGTGGTATGGCGAGGTAGAACGCCCGCATGCCCATGGTGTAGTGGCGTGCACCACGGTAGAGCAGGCTGTTGGCACTTTGGATACTGATGACGCTGTGGTCTTCCTGCATGGGCACGGTGAGTGCAAACCCGGCCTGGTTGTAGTAGCGGATGGCGAGTGTGAAGTTGAAAAAGGCAAAGAAGAAGTTGATGCCGACGAGGGTGAGTTTGGTGATCCACCAGACGTCTGTCTGGTTGCCTAGCTGGTTGAAGAGGGTGGCGAGATCCCCTTGCCGGTCGGTGGTGAGGATGAAGTTAAAGACGGCGAGTGTGATGAGGATGGCGGTGGAGGCAAGAAAGGTGGCGGCCATGGTCCAGTTGCGGAGTGTTTGTACTGCCAGGATGTCGCGCTGGCGCTTCATGACATCATCGACCCACAGGGCGCGCACTTGGTCGGCTGCGCCGATGGCGGTTTCTAATGGGCTATTTTTGATTTTTCTGAAAAGGTAGAGGTGGTAGGTGAGCAGTAGCAGCAGTGCTGCGGGGCTAAGGCCAAACTCAATTTTATGTAGGAAGTCGATCACACATGGGTTCCTGATGCTGGATTGAGGGGGCGGCGCTGGGGCCCCTTGGTATGTTATCGTACCCGCTTTTGCCGTTTTATGGGATATGGATCTGTAGCGATATGAATAAGGTTGTTGTTGCCGCGTTGTATAAGTTTGTTGCGTTGCCCGATTTTGCGGCTATGCGTGAGCCGTTGCTTGAGCAGTGTTTGGCGCTGGCGATTAAGGGGACGCTGTTGCTGGCTGCTGAGGGGATTAACGGCACGGTGGCGGGATCCCGTGAGGCGGTTGATGCGCTGATGGCCTATCTGCGCCAGGATCCACGATTGCGGGATATCGACTACAAGTCCTCTTATGACGAGGCGCAGCCGTTTTACCGGATGAAGGTGAAGCTTAAAAAAGAGATTGTGACGATGGGGGTTGAGGGCATCGACCCGCGGCATGTGGTGGGCACGTATGTGAAGCCTACTGAGTGGAACCGGTTGATCTCTGATCCTGAGGTATTGGTGGTGGATACCCGCAACGGTTATGAGGTGGAGCTGGGGACCTTTAAACGGGCGGTGAATCCGAATACCGGGAGTTTTCGTGAGTTCCCAGATTATGTGGCGTCGCAGATGGACCCGGCCAAACATAAAAAAGTGGCGATGTTCTGCACCGGGGGTATCCGTTGTGAAAAGTCTACCGCCTATTTGAAAGAACAGGGGTTTGAGGAGGTTTACCATCTGGATGGCGGGATTTTGCAGTATCTGGAGGATGTGCCAGAGTCAGACAGTTTGTGGCAGGGTGAGTGTTTTGTCTTTGATAACCGGGTTTCGGTTACCCATCAGTTAGAAAAGGGGCATTACGACCTGTGTCATGGCTGCCGCCTGCCGATTACGGAGGCCGATAAACAGTCAGTACACTATGTAGAGGGTGTCACCTGTCCCCGTTGTTATGCCAGCCAGACGCCAGAGCAGCGCGCCCGTTTTGAGGAGCGCCAGAAACAGATGGAGCTGGCAAAGCAGCGTGATGAACCCCACATCGGCGCACAGCCACCGGAACGGCAGCGTGTTTTGCCTAAGTCTGAGTAGTGCTAGTGACAAACGAAAATATGATTCAGGATTTCTCTCACATAATTTGAGCCTGTAAAATCAGAGGGAAATATTCCCTCTTTCTGCTATCATGAGACTATGAGTACAGCTCCCCAAGATGTTCCGGTTGCACTGCATCAGGCGTTAACCCGTCTGTTGCGGCCATTGGTTAAACTGTTGGTGCACTACCACATCTCTTACCCCTATTTAATACAGTTGTTGAAATCCGTGTATGTGGAGGTGGCGGAGCATGATGTGCCACACCCCTCAAAAACAGTGACAGATAGTCGTATCACAATGTTGACGGGGGTACATCGTAAGGATGTGCGCCGTTTGCGTGATGCCCCGGAGGAGGTGTCTGACGTTGGCCGGCATATTGCCCTGGGTGCCCAGGTGGCCAGTGCCTGGCTGACAACCCCCGATTATGTAGATAGTGCCGGTGAACCACGGGCGCTGTTTCGGCTGGCGACGGAGGGGGAACCCAGTTTTGAGTCGCTGGTTGAGTCCGCCAGTAAACAGGATTTACGTGCCCGTTCGGTATTGGATGAGTGGTTGCGCCTGGGTGTGATTACGGTGGATGAGCATGACAAGGTACATCTGCGTGCTGAAGCGTTTATCCCCGCTGAAGGGTTTGATGAGAAGGCCTATATTTTTGGTATGACACAGCACGACCATCTGACGGCCGCAGTGCACAACCTGTTGGGTGAAGAGCCACCACGGCTGGATCGTTGTGTCTATTACAACCATCTGCACCCTGAATCGGTGGATAAATTAAATACCTTGATTCAAGGTGAGGCGATGACACTGTTAAAGTCGGTAGATCGTAAGGCACGTGAGATGCAGCGCCGTGATAGTGGTAAACCGGCGGCGACAGAGCGTTTTACCCTGGGCATCTATTTTAACCGTGAAGATGTAGCAGCAACGGATAAGGAGCGATAACAATGGTACGACTGTTTGTAATCAGTGCCTGTGTAGTGATGACACTATTGCCTGCTTATGGCCATGCTGCGGATGAACATGATGAGGGGGGCATTGTGGGCACGGGCCGTACAGAGCGCCTGGATCGTCCTGAAATCATGCATCGTCCGGAAGTGCCAGAACGTATTGAGCGTCCTGCTATTGAACGTTCTGGTGTTGATATTAATGAACGTCCGAGTGATGTGATTAATAATTTTAGTGGTGGGAACCCTCCTGCCGTGGATAGTCAAAATACCAGTAATTAAAATAGATTAATTGATGGTAAATGCGCGGGATATAGTCACTCCCGCACCTATATCAGGTGTGCTGGTGGATGTGCCATGCAGTGCGTAGAGTGTCCAGCGGGTATTGGATGCACGCTTGATTGACCAGTAGATTAACCATTCACGCTGCCCACTGCTGGATGCCGTCGACGGCTCCCCGGCAGATAGCGTAACCCCTACGTTATTCCCCGGCGTCCAGCGCCAATCTGCACCTACAATGGCATTGGCCGAGTTTTTATAGGTGACATTGCCACTGCGCCAACGATAGCCAAAACCACTGCTGAGTGTGAGCGAGTCAAAACGTTTAAACCCATCCATGCGTAATTCAGTATCGGTTGTACCGCTGCTCAACGCTTTTGCATCATTGCCAGAGGCCCATTTAAGCTTGCCGGTCAGGTCGATGAACAGGGAGTTGGTCTGTTGTGGTGGCAGATGATGGGTGGCGGATAACCAGGTATCGCCCATACCCGACTGGCGCTCTTTCTGTTCCTTGTTGTTGGCTTCTGTCCCAAGCTGTTCACTGGTTAAGAGTGTGGTGGCCAGGCGGGCACTCCATGTATCTGCTTGTACACGGGCAGCGAGCGGGATGGCAGCCATCGAGCGGTTAATGCCTTCACGGTAGTCGCCTTGGCTCCAATAGACCCCAGTGGAAAGCTGTAAGCTTTTTACGGAATCCCCGCTGGCAGAGGCAGGCGTGGTACCGCAGATAGCGAGGGAGAAACAAACAGTGTGATACCGATTCATGGCTAGGGTAATTGTTTGAAAACGTATTCTCCCATGTTGGGATGATCCTTGACAAGGGAAAAAATCCCGCATAAAGTAATATTGTGAGAGGGAAAATATCCCACTTATACGGGGCGTGCCGGAGTACTGGTGAGTCCCTGATGGGGGCGAGCTATATAAGTATAGGGAGATAAACATAATGAATCATTACATGAAATCAGTTTGGCTTTGGGTATCAGCGTTGGTTGTTATCGGTCTGTTAAGTGGCTGTAACGATAATAATGGGGTGAGCAGTACTTCTTTGTTAAAACCGTTTGGCTCAGAAGAGAGCTATGACGAGTTTACTAAAAAACATGATTTTAATCGTAACTCCTACGGTAGTTTTATACTGAATGAAAATAGAACTTCTAATTTTTCAAGTGGGTCTGGTGGCGGGGATTTTTCACGGACCAATCTTCAGGAAGAGGGGGTTGATGAGCCGGATGTGGTTAAAACCGATGGTGAGTTTTTATATGTAGTATCGAACAAAAGTGTTCATATTGTTGACGCGGTTCCGGCGCTGGAGTCACATAAGATCGCTGAGATCACGGTGCCGGGCAGTGTTTCGAAAATATTCCTGCATGAAAAAAGGCTGGTCATTATCTATACAAGATATGTAGACCAGTCAGCGGAGATATCAAATAACATCAACGCGGACAGGCTATCGATTGGCCCTATCTCGTTTCAGGGCACTGGGGTGTTGATTGCTGATGTCAGCAATCCTGAAGCCCCAGTGACACAGCGACATGAGATGTATGATGGCTGGTTGAATGCAGCACGTAGGGTAGATGGTACGCTGCACTTGGCATTGGAGTTTTCGCCTCCTGATATCTCTGCCGAGACCAAACCCGCAGCGCTATTGCCAAAACGTTACCGTGTGAATGGTAACGGAGTGACCACCGATCTTGGTGCACTGGTTAATGCGGCCAATATTTTGCATCCTGATAATCCTGGTTGGTTAAATTTTGTGACGGTAGTGAGTCTGGATCTGGCACAACCCAACCGTGAGCCTGGTGCGCTGTCTTATCTTGGAGACAGTTATACAATCTATACATCGCCGCAGGCGCTCTACATCGTTCAGCGTGACTATTCTGCTGTTTCCGGTGGGGATGATGTATCTATACAACCTGTGGCCACTTCAACACAGATTCACAAATTTACGTTATTGCCCGGGGCTGTTCAGGCAAGTGCAAGCGGTATTGTGCCGGGCAGCATACTGAATCAATACTCTCTGGGTGAACATAACGGCTTTTTACGACTGGCAACCAATAGCTGGAATACCGATACGGCTGTTTATGTGTTGGAGCAGGTGGATGCAGCACTCGAGGTGGTGGGTAAAGTAGAAAACATTGCCCCCGGCGAACGGCTTTTTTCGGCACGGTTTTTAGGCGATCGTGGCTTTTTGGTCACTTTTTTACAAGTGGATCCACTGTTTACAGTGGATCTTTCCAACCCCAGGGCACCGGTGGTGGTAGGGGAGTTGAAGGTCCCCGGCTTCTCAAACTACCTGCATCCCATCAGTGATACACGTCTGTTATCTATAGGTTTGTCGCCGAATAATCCTCAAATCTCGTTGTTTGATATCAGCGATTTTTCCGAGCCACTATTGATGGATAAGGTGGAGTGGGCATCAGGTGAATGGAGTAATGCGGTATACGATCCACTGGCCTTTAACTATTGGGCTGAACATAGGTTGCTGGCGCTGCCGATGGACTCCTGGCGGACAGATGGTGTTTCATACTGGTATGAAAATGGTGCTCGTGTATATGAGGTGGATGCCACCCATGGTTTTATCAGTAAAGGCCAGCTGACCAGTCAACGCAAGGGTTATACCAATTCGGCGCGTGTAGTATTTATTGGCGACTACACATACTACGTTCGTCATGACCAAATAGAGGTTGCCGCGACGGCACTGCTGGAGCAGATGGTGGCATCGGTGGAGCTGATTTCCCCAGCCCAACGTAATGATGGTGACACTATCGTTAGCTATTAACTCGACTTAATCCGATAGAGAGTCGGCGCATTAAAAAATGCCCGTCACTATAATGAGTGGCGGGCTTTTTTATTACGTTTAAAAATAAACAACAGGTAGAGATCAGGCTGGCCGGATGCGTTGAATGGCCTGTTGACGTTTTTCATACGCCTCGCGGGCGATACGGCAATCCTCCAGGAAGTAGGGCAGCTCGCTCATCAACAGCGCCTGCGGGCCATCCACCAATGCTTTGCTGGGGTTGGGGTGAAAATCAACCAGCACCATATTGGCCCCGGCGATAATACCCTGGGCAGTGACGTGGAATACATCCAGCAGGCCATCCGGTGCATAATCGCGGCTACCCACGGAGTGGGAAGGGTCAATACAGACCGGCATCCGGGTGAGTCGTTTTACCACTGGCACATGGGCAAAATCGACAAAATTCCGATGTGGATCCCCCATATTGGTCTTCATGCCACGCAGCCCAAACACTACCTTGCGATTCCCTTCGCTGGCCAGATACTCTGCCGCGTTGAGTGACTCTTCCAGCGTAATACCAAAACCACGCTTCAGCAGCACCGGCATCTCCTGCTGACGGCCCACGGCCTTAAGCAACTCAAAGTTCTGGGTATTACGCGTGCCAATCTGCAACATCACGCCTGTCGGGTTGCCCGTCAACTCCAGTGCCTGTTTAATCTCGGCCACATGCTGTTCACAGGTGACCTCCATGGCAATCACCTTAATTCCATACTTGCCCGCCAGCTCAAACACATAAGGCAGGCAGTTTTTACCGTGTCCCTGAAAGGCGTACGGGCTGGTGCGTGGTTTGTACGCCCCCATCCGTGTAGTCTCCAGACCATGCTCTTGCAGAACCTTCATCATCTGCTCAACATGGGTTGGGCTATCCACGGCACACAGGCCGGCAAAGATGTGCAGATTATCCTGACTGAACGTTACCCCGTTATATTCAAACTCTGTGGAGCGGTTGGCATCCTTGTGGCGGCCCAATACACGGTACTCCTGAGAGATCCGGACGACACGCTCAACCCCTGGCAGGCACTTGATATCATCCTGGTCCAGACTTTTGGTATCTCCCACCAGATAGAGCTCTGTTAGTATCTGCTGCGACCCCTTCTCCTCATGAACACGCACCTGAATGCCAGGTTGATTGCTGAGATAATCCATCAGGGTTGTATACTCAGGCCCCGTTTTATCGATGCTGGGTTTAAGAATAACGATCATAGCGTCCTACCTGTTGATAAAGATGTGGATGAGAGGCATTATTTCACAAGGGGCGGGGGGATAATAGCCAGATAATCGATACAAGCACCACAAGCCATCAGACATTGCCATTGCCATTGCCATTGCCATTAGCAGTGTAACCGGAATAGTCCCCTTTGCTTTAAAAAGCCCTATATTGGCCTCTAAAAACATCAGATGGCCTGACGTCTGCTCCTGTATCTATTTTAAAAACCAGAGTTACTGCGTTGGATAACTTCCACAACGGGAGTCTATCTGCGTTCGACATACTCATCACTGCTATTTAATTGGGATATGTCGATGCCACATACCCGCTGATTAACGATCAGTCGAAGAGCTAACCGCATAAACTATATGGGCTTTGGCAGTCATTGACGAGGAGCAGTGTATAAAACAAGGGGCTTAAACGGCTGCAGCAATGAAGTGCGTCACTATACCTGCTCGTGCAGGATTGAGTTAGATATAGCGCATCAAAGTCAGCAGATATTGCTCGTTGCACACCACCGTTGCCCGGCAGCGCTTATCTTGTAAGGTCCACTGCGTTTGTAGATGTTGCTCTTGAGTATTGCACATATTTTCTTTCAGCAGACTGGAAGAGCTTACTGATGCAACAGATGAATGTGGTTGGTTATCCAGCGTAGGTACGAATGATCAGTTCATGCTTCTTAGCGGCCTCGACTAAGGCCTCGCGGAGAAATTGATAATCTGCCACGGCAGCAGATGATTTACCGGTTGCGGTCCCGTTGGATGGTGTGCTGCAGCTGACTGAGGATAATGTGGCGGGAAGATGGACCATGAACGTTCATAGAAATTGATATTCAGGTCTGTAGGGGACATTAAATAACCGTATCTAATCTCATTTTTATTATTAATTTATTATTGTTTTATTATTGTTTTATTATTGTTTTGTTATGGGTCAATGTTTGACCTTCCCAATATTACTCTTAAACGGTTAACTCGATAACCATATTCACTAGTATAAGAGCTAATTTTTTTCATGAATTAAATATTTTTATATATCACTGTTAACCTCGTTAACATCTTGTTGTGATAGATCTGTCTTATTTGATTTTTTATATTCAATGCATTTACGTCCATACCTTGACACCTCCTCACAATAGTCTAGGTTTGTAAGGCAAATGTTTAACTCTAGGTAATTATTCCTGCGGGTATAGAGTATAAACTTTGCTGCATAACCCGTGAAAATTATCAACAACAATGGAGAGGGGATTATGAAAAATCTATCAAAAGTGTTTTGTATTGGTGTTTTAGGTGCCTCCGCTTTTGCAAGTGAAATCGCGTTGGCAAATACTGTTACACAAGATTACAGCTATATTCTTACGACGGCCACTAGCAATCTGGGGTCGGGGTCTTCGTGCAGTGCATCAGCTTCAGCGGAAGCGGTACCAGGAACCATATTTCTCGATCCACACCGGTTTAAGGTCTATGGGTGGACGAAGTACAATGGAAGTCTCGTATATAATACTGTGTCTAGTGGATGGGTGAACGGCAAGGCACAAATCACATTTCCTAGTTATTCTGCTTCAACTCCATCGTTATACAAGTTAGAAGTGTACGGCTGCAAGAGAAACCAAACCACGTGGGTAGTGAATTGTGGTCCAAAACTTATTGCAACGTGCTCTTATTAGTCGTGCGTTGTCTACAATGTAATTGTATTCCTGATTATGTTTGATAAGTTTCGACAAATAACGGAACCGTAGTTAGATTCATCGTTAGTAATTGGCACAGCGGCTCTAGGATGGGGGAAAGAAAGTGCGATATTGGTGTAATAAAACGCTCAGTCTTTTTGTAAAAACGATGTCTGTTTTGTTGGCATCAACATGGATATCCGCGTTCGTGTGGGCCGGCGGCGCGGATGTCATTTCTATCGATTCTCATCGAATGGCTGAATTGATGAAAGGTGAAAGTGTAGAGGAAATAGCACAGATTCGGAGAGAGGTACATAGTGATGCTGATCGATTGAAGAAGATAGGGTACCTCGATTTGTCTATGGAGGCGGCAACACAATTTTCGATAAACGCGTTATCTGCTCGATTTTATCTGCAGGAGGATATAAAAGATCGCCTATCGTTTCCATATGCAGATTTTAATTTGCATATTGATGGCTTAGAAAAGCGTGGAATTCTTGCGGCACATGTGGATGAGTTTGATGTCATTGCCCCTGATGTTTTTAACGACATTGCTGTTGTTTACTTTAATGCATCAAGGGATATTTTAGTTGCTGTGCAACAGGTCGACGAATCGATGACATCGTCGAAGACGGTGTTATATGCGGAATTTGCAAATGTTACACTGGGTGATTATCCTGGATCGCTAGTTACTCGAAAGGCAAGAGATGGAAAAGTTGTATCGACGTTAATGTGGTTCACTGATCGGTTCCGTTTTGAAGTATCAGCCGGTGGGTATGAGAAAATCGATGAACTTGAGCGTTTGGCAATTGAAGTAGGGGAATCGATTGCAATGAAATAATGGTGTGTTGAAAATACTCGAAATAGTATTTTTTAATGGAGGTTTGTTTTTCGATGTCTAACGATTTTTATAATCAATCGCGATGCTCTCATCGTGTGGTGTGGATGTTCAGTGAGTTCTGGAATTTTGGTACGAAACATCGAGATATTCTGAATATCTCCCTGAATACGCGCCAACACTAATTTTAAGCACATCAAGATTGTTCGACCTCTGCAACAAAAAATTAAAGATTAGGAGTGTAATAGTATGACTGCCAAAACCAAATCCGTTGCGCCTCTATTGATGGGGGTTCGAAGTACGCAGTTGTTTTGGTGTGTGGCCATCGGGCTTGTTGGTGTCTATGGGGGGTACGTTTTGGGTAGTGCGGAGAGCGCCAGAGAAGTACAACGGATTGTGGCGGCAGATAACGATCGGCGGGATGTGACACTTGTGGCACCAAGCGAAACTCGGGTTGGGAGCGAAGTGGTCAGCCAGGAAAATAAATCGTCTAACCAGGAAGGTGTGGTTATGGTTACGGAAACTAGCGTAGTTGACGATAGTGCCTCACTCGATGCGTTTCTTGACGACGGCGATCAGCTCGAGCCACCGAGTATGAGGTCTGGTTATCGTGGTTCATTGGCGGAAGCGACCCTGGTTGAACGGCAATTAGACCAAGCCGTTATTGATGATTTGGTTTCTCGGCTTGACAAGATAGACAAAAAACGTCAACAGCTTGTCGAGTTTTCTGTAGCGCAAGGGCTGTCCCCTCAAGAACGTGCCCAAGCCTTAACCGCTGTTGATGATCAGGTGCGCGCGATTCGTCAGGAGTTAGGTGATGACAACTATGACCGATATCTGGGTGGTGCCGACCTGCCCAATAGGTTGGTGGTTGGATCATCAGTAGTGAGCGAAGCACTCGAAACAGCCGGCATAATGCCAGGCGACGTTTTTGTCTCCTATGATGGGGAAAAGGTTTTTGCGATGACAGATTTGCGTACAAAGCCAGCCACAAAGGACTGGGTTCCAGTCGTCATGAGTCGCGCAGGAAAAACTTTTGAGTCGCTCGTTCGGGCCGGTCCACTTGGAGTCGAATTTTCTACCGAGTCAGCAAATCCAGACGCCATTCTTGGTCGGTGAACCTCTTGAGTTCTGTATTAAGAAAGCCATGAATAGCCCAATATTTTCATTTTAGTCGAATAAATTTTTTTGAACCGACAAAGTAAAAGTCAAAGAATTCTTGTTCTATCCCCTTTTTTCCTGCTTTCCGCCAACGGGCGAAAAGCAGGCGCACCAACCCCAGGTTAATGAATATTTTCGCGCCATTGCCTGTTCGACCATCATGGACAAAATGTTGTGGTCGCTCTATTTCTTAGTCAACCAGAACCACCAGATAATGGCTACAATTAGAACTCCACCTAATAGGTTTGTGACAATCATCATGAAATTTCTCCTTTTACGGATTGCGTTGTCTTTAAGAACCGTAATCGATTAGCATTCATCACTACAGTGACCGATGACATGGCCATGGCAGCGCCAGCGATCATTGGATTGAGCAATAGTCCGATGACGGGATATAGGACTCCGGCCGCAATGGGGATACCTAGTGTGTTGTAGATAAATGCACCAAACAGATTTTGTTTAATATTGCGTACAGTGGCGCGCGATATCTGAATGGCATCAACCACGCTGTTCAATGAGCCGCGCATCAGCGTGATATCCGCGCTTTCGATGGCAATGTCGGTACCTGTGCCAATGGCAAAGCCAACATCAGCTGTTGCCAGTGCAGGGGCATCATTAATGCCATCACCAACCATGCCGACAATTTCGCCCTGTTTTTGCAACGCCCTCACATGGTCTGCTTTTTCACCGGGTAGCACTTCGGCATATACCTGATCAATACCTACAGCGTCTGCCACCGCTTGTGCGGTGACGCTATTATCCCCCGTGAGCAGAATCACCTTGAGTCCTGCTTTTTTAATCCGGGCAACGGCATCACGTGAATCTTTTTTGATCGGGTCTGCAATAGTAATGACCCCTGTAGCCTTGCCATTAACGGCAAGATAGACCGGTGTTTTTGCTTCGCGGGCGCGCAATTTTGCCTCCTGAGCAAGCGTACTGATATCAATTTTATGCTGCTGCATCAATTTTATATTGCCCAATAGAACCTGCTGTTGATTAATCGTGGCCGATACACCTTGTCCAGTGATGGCATTAAAGTGACTAATCTCATGCAGAGTTAATGCGCGTTGCTTGGCTGCCTCCACAATTGCAATACCAAGCGGGTGTTCTGAGGCAACTTCTATGCTGGCTGATAAGCTCAGGCACTCATCGTCAGAGCTATGGGGCAGTGCCATAACATTGGTCACAGACGGGCGGCCTTCAGTCACTGTGCCGGTTTTATCAAGCACGATGGTGGTGAGTTTTCCTGCCTGCTGCAGGGCATCGCCATTACGAATCAATATGCCAGACTCAGCGGCTTTGCCAACACCAACCATAATGGATATAGGGGTGGCGAGACCTAAGGCGCAGGGACAGGCAATAATCAATACTGTCATGGTTGTGACTAATGCGTAGCTAAAACTTGGGCTGGGGCCGTAGTTAAGCCAGACCAGAAAAGTGATGACCGCCAGGATCAATACCGTAGGCACAAATACCGATGCAACTTTATCAACCAGTTTTCCGATAGCGGGCTTGCTTGCTTGTGCGTTACGCACCAGGCCGATAATCTGTGCCAATGCGGTATCTTTACCGATGCGTGTTGAGATAAATAGAAAGGATCCGGTTTTATTAATTGAACCTGCAACAACAGCGTCGCCCTTTTTTTTCTCAACAGGCATGGGTTCGCCCGTGAGCATAGACTCATCGATACTGGAGGTACCCTCAATCACTTGACCATCAACCGGTATTTTTTCGCCAGGGCGTACACGTAATGTCTCCTGTAGGCCAACACCAGCAATAGGGACATCAAGCTCTTTGCCATCACGCACTACACGCGCAGTCTTTGGTTGTAGGCCTATCAGACGTTTAATCGCTTGTGAGGTATTACCACGCGCCTTGCTTTCCAGTGCAGAACCGAGGTTGATTAAAGATAGGATGACTGCGGCGGCCTCAAAGTAGACATGCTGTACCGATGGTGGTAGCCACTGAGTAAAGATGATCACTACGATGGAAAATACCCACGCTGCGCCGGTGCCCAGTGCGATTAATGTATCCATATTGGCATTGTGAATCAGCAATGCTTTCCACGCACCGGTGTAGTAACGGCGACCGGCATATACCATCACCGTTAGTGTAAGCAGACCTATCAGGAACCAGATGCCACGATCAACCATGGTCTCCAGTCCGGGTAAAAACCCGAGGATATCTGCCAGCATCAATGGGAAACCGACTAATGCGGCGGCCAGTGACTGCCGCATCGATTGTTTGTAATTCACCAGATCAAGTTGCTCTTTTTCTGCTATTTGATCGGCTTCGCTTGAAGTGAGTTCCGCTGCATCGTAACCCGCCGACTTGACGGCTGTTACCAGTGCCTGTGCAGTGACGTCTCCTGTGATATTGGCAGTATGCTCAGCAAAGTTCACCGCCGCTGTTGTTACGCCTGGCACCTGATTGATCGCTTTTTCAACACTGGCTACACAGCCGGCGCATGTCATTCCCGATATTGACAGACGAATATTTTGGTCAGACATAATCAATTACTCCGTGGCTGAACTGAGTTCAATGGCATGGTACCCAGCCATCGCGATAGTTTTGATGACCGCTTCAATTTGGGCGTCACCACTAATAACGATGGTGCGATCGGATAGGTTGACCTTGATTGAGTCAACCCCTGAAAGGTTCGATAGTGCGCCCTTGATGTTTGCTTCACAACCGGAACAGGTCATTGTTGGCACTGATACATGGTGATTTTGTGATGACATGGTATTTACTCCAAATATGATTATTGAGTGAACTGCGAGTAAATAATAGGAGCATGGAGGGGAAAACGTGTTACAAAATTCTGGATATCCATTACAGAATTCAGAGAGTTTACGGACTCGGCTACATTCAATGGGGTGTTTTTATCTGGTCCAGTGAGCGGCGCTGTTTACTATCTTTTAGTTTTTTGAATGCGCCAGGGGTCATGCCCGTCACCTGTTTGAACTGGTTGCTCAGGTGTGCCGGGCTACTATAATCCAGGCGATAAGCAATTTCTGCCTGACTGAGCTCATCATAGACCAGCAGCTCTTTGATCTTTTCAATTTTAAGTTGAATAAAATATTTTTCGATAGTCACTCCTTCAACAGCTGAGAATAGATGACTGAGTGATTGGTAGTCCTGCTTGAGTTTTTCAGCGATGTAATCAGAGAGTTTTATGCTCTCCAACCGTACATTGCCATGAGAGAGCTCGATCAACGCGGTTTTTATATGTTCGATCATCACCTGTTTTTTATTGCTGATGAGTTCAAAGCCGAGAGGTTCTATGGCCTGTCGAATGGTATCAATAGTCTGATTGTCGGGCTGTTGGTCGTGAAAGGTGACTTCGCCCATGACCACTGTGGCGGTGGGATACCCTACTTGTGCCATAATATTTTTGACCACGAGAATACAGCGGTCACATACCATGTTTTTAATTGTCAGTTTCATGGCGAAGGGGGCTCTCTCAATTTAACGGTTGCTTTTGTGGGGTGTCAATTTTATCCAGATAGAGTGCTGTTGCTGCGGCAACTGCCAGTGGCATTGCAATAAAGTTGATGATGGGAATCATGGTAAGGGTAAGCACACTTGCGCCAAAACTGAGGCTGCTGATGCGATGTTGTTTGAGTATTTGCCGCTGCTGTGAAAACAGGATATTACGGTTGCCCATAGGGTAGTCGAGATACTCCAGACTTAATAACCAGGCGCTAAATGCGAACCAGATAAAGGGGGCGAATAGATTGATGCCAGGGATGAAAAAAAGTACTAACAGTGGCAGGGCGCGCAGTAAAAAATAACCGATTTTACGTATTTCATTCCAAAGTATGGTTGGTGTCTGTTTAAGCGCCTGCATAAGGGTTGTCTGGCTGCCCGTGACATTGCCGGTGAGTTCCCGTTCAACGGCCTCGGCCAGCAGGCTGTTGAAGGGGGCGCAGATGAAATTGGCAATGAGCGTGAAGCTGTAAAAAACAACCAACAACATGGTGATCGCAAACAGTGGCCAGAGCAGCCATTCGAGCCACTGCCATCCTGTCGGAATTATCTGCGCCATGGCGCTCTCAAAATAGTGGCTGCCAAGGGCGATGGCCGCGCTAAATAACAGGATGTTAACCAGTAGCGGTATCATTACAAAACGGCGCAAACCAGGGCGGCGAATGAGTTTAAAACCTTTGTTTATATAGTGCAGGCCGACGAATGGATTCATTTGAGCATAAAGTCCCGGATGTTAAGTATGGGGCCATTTTTTGCGTCGGCCTGGAGTGTGATTGGCAAGAGATAGACAGCGCCTCTGGGCGCTGCGATGGGCAGGAGCCTTAAGTCGTTGATGGCTTGGCGGAGCTCGAATTCCAGTGGCCTCATACCGGGACTGCTCCAGAGCAGGTGAGTCTCTGTGACCGCTCCATCGTTATTGAATACCAACAGCCAGTCGATGGTTCCCTCAAGACAGGGGTTGGTAGTTTGTGCGTGAGAGTAGATGGCGTTAACCCTGCGTTGCAGTGCTGCCCTTACATCAGGGACTTGACGTTGTGTGGTTTTGCCCCACCAGCGTTCAGATAAACGCAAGTAGACCTCTTGAGCGCGACTATAACTGTATGTCTCATCTTCCTTGATTGGGCATGTCACTGAAGTTACCGTGGGTGAGCTGTTGTCAGACGCGCCGGTGATGGTTTGAAGCAGTGCACAGCCACTTAACAATCCGCCGCTGAGAAGCAAGACTAAATATCGGTTAACTGATGACTTGATCTGCATGATCCCACCCTCTTTTTGCCAGTAGCGCTGTTCCATATGCCGCCTCCTGCTGCACTGCCTGTACAAATGGTACGCCGAGCAGTTGTTGGCGGATGTTGCTCCAAGCTGGGTTGTTGGCACCGCCGCCAGCACTGCGGATGGATGTTGGATAGGGTGCGCCAAGTTCTGCAAGTAGTTTGTACCCCTGCTCTTCGATATGGGCCATGCCTTCGAGCATTGCCTGGAAGAAGATCACATCAGCGACGGGGCGTGGTATCAGGCGCGGTGGCAGTGCGGCGTCGCTGATGGGGAACCGTTCGCCGGGTTTGATGAGTGGGTAGTAGTCGAGGCCGGTCGGTTGTTCTGGCTTTAATTTGGGGGTCATGGCGGCGAGCTGCTCTTTGCTGAAGTGGTGCAGCAGCACCGCGCCGCCGCTGTTGGAGCCGCCACCGACTAGCCATTTGTCGCCGAGCGGCTGGGAGTAGACGCCGTGTGGTGGTGAGAAAATGGGCGTGGCGCTGATTACCTTTATCACTAGTGTGGAGCCGAGCGAGGTGACCGCTTCGCCCACTTCGTTTGCGCCGGTGGCGATGAAGGCGGCGGTGCTGTCGGTGGTGCCTGCGACTATTAGCGTGTTTGCGGGTAGTGCAAAGCGCTGGCTGATCGCTGCGGTGATAGGGGCGATGGCTGTGCCGGGCATCACCACCTTGGGTAGCAGCATTCTATTTATATGTAACTGATCAAGCCAGGCGGGCCAGCATCGATTAATAGCGTCGTAACCGAGTTTGAGGCAGTTGTTTTCGTCGCTGATGCCGTGTTGGCCGGTGAGATTGCCAATTATCCAGTCGGCTTGGTGCAAGGCGTAGTGCACATCGGGGCCAGGCTTGAGGTACAGCAGTTTGGCTAAGGTTGAAGTGGCGCCATGGGCGGCGCTCTCTTTGGGCGCGACCTGGGCTATCTGTTGGGCTTCGGCCTGACTGCGGTTGTTGTTGTACATCAGCGCCGGGCCGATGGGATGGCCATGCTCATCTGCCAATAACAGGGTGCCGGAGGTGCCGTCGATGGCGATGGCCTGGATTTGTGTTGGATCGAGCTGTGCCAGCAGTGTGGTGAGCGTGTCGCCACAGGCGTGCCACCAGAGCGCAGGCTCTTGTTCGCCGTTGATTGGCGCGGCCAGTGCGGTGCGGGCTTCAGCGACAATCTGGCCGGCGTCGTTGATGGCGATGGCGCGCACGCCGGAGGTGCCTAGATCGATACCGATGAACATTCTGTTGTTTACCTCCCTCATCTCCATGGAAATGAGGGGGGATCATCAGGGCAGTGTGACGGGCACAGGTGGCACCCAACCCGGCTGACGATGTTCTGCTACCACGGTGGTGTAGATGCCGCCACGAACATTAAATTCGCCGGTCAGGCGCATGAACCGTGGGTTGCAGGCGGCCACCAGGTCACTAAGGATGTCGTTGGTGACCTTTTCGTGGAAGGCACCTTCTTCACGGAATGACCACATGTAAAGTTTGAGAGACTTGAGTTCGACACACTGCTGGTTGGCGATATAGTCGATTTTAAAGGTGGCAAAATCGGGTTGGCCAGTTTTGGGACAGAGGCAGGTGAACTCGGGCACGGTGATACGAATGGTGTAGTCGCGCTCCGGCATGGGGTTGTCGAAGGTCTCCAAGGTCTTACTCGGTGTCTTGCTAGGGGTTGTGTTTGGCTGTAATGACATAATGTATAGGACTCAATAAGTTAAAAAATATAGCTCGTTGGATGCCAGAGCTTGTTAACAGCGGTTTAGTGCGGCGCTGCACTCTGGTATGATCGGGCGTTATTTTAACGCGAAAATGGTTTTAAGGTACCGCAATAAGTTGTGTCAGCGCCATTAGGGGCAGAAAGTGGGCTGGAATAGGGTTGTTGAGTAGCTTAAATCAGGTTGGAGAGTGAATGCGTCTTAAGACAATCAAGCTGGCAGGATTCAAGTCTTTTGTTGATCCCACCTCTATTCCTATGCCCAGCAACATGATTGGCATCGTTGGCCCCAACGGCTGTGGCAAATCCAATACCATTGATGCGGTGCGCTGGGTGATGGGCGAAAGCTCAGCCAAAAACCTGCGCGGTGACTCCATGGCTGACGTTATCTTCAACGGCTCCACCTCACGTAAGCCAGTAGGCCAAGCAACCGTTGAGCTGATCTTTGATAACAGCGATGGTGGTCTGGGTGGTGAGTATGCCCAGTACGCCGAGATCTCGATTAAACGTCAGGTAACCCGTGACGGCCAATCCAACTACTACCTCAACAATACCCGTTGCCGCCGTCGCGATATCACCGACATCTTTCTCGGTACCGGCCTGGGGCCACGCAGTTACGCCATCATTGAGCAGGGCACCATCTCACGTTTGATTGAGGCCAAGCCTGAAGAGCTGCGGGTTTTTATTGAAGAGGCGGCCGGCATCTCCAAGTATAAGGAGCGCCGCCGTGAGACCGAAAACCGCATTAAACATACCCGCGAGAACATCGACCGTATTAATGACGTGCGTGATGAGTTGGAAAAACGTATTGCCACCTTGCAGCGACAGGCTAAAACAGCGGAGAAGTACAAACAGCTGAAGGATGAGGAGCGCAAGCTCAAGGCTGAGTTGTTGGCACTGCGATTCCATAACCTGGATGCCACCGTGCAGGAGCGTGACAAACAGATCAAAGGTCAGGAGACGACGCTGGAGGGGCAGATTGCCGAGCTGCGGAGTGTTGAGGCCACTATTGAGAGTCAACGCGAACAGCAGATTGAGGTCAATGAAAAGTTTAACGAGGTCCAGGGACGTTACTATGCCTTGGGGGCCGAGATTGCACGCCTTGAACAGACCATCTCCCACGTCAAGGAGTCACGCCAGCAGCAGGAGCGCGAGTTGCGCGAGGTGGACAACGCCTGGCGTGAGGCGACCGAACATCTCACCAGCGACAGTGACTCTATTGAAGAGTTAAAGATGGCGCTGGAGGGGCACGAAGAGCAGATGTTGCTGTCCCGTGAAAAAGAGGCCGAATCGGGTGCGATGCTGACTCAGGCGGAAGAGGGCATGCAACTCTGGCAGCAGCAGTGGGATGAGTTTAACCAGACCTCTTCGGCGCACATTCGCAGTGCCGAAGTAGAGAAGGCACGTATCCACCATCTTGAGCAGAGTCAGACCCAGCTTAACCAGCGCATAAAGAGCATGGAGGATGAGTTGGCGACACTCTCGCCCGGTAGCCTTGATAACGAGATTGAGGCCTTTCAGCTTGAACGTGCGGAGCTGGATGAGCAGCTGGAGCAGCTGCGCCATGAGCTGGAACAACAGGTCGAACAGATTGGCCATGAACGACAGCTGGCGCAAAACCTGAGTAGTGAGCTGGATAGTGACCGCAGCCGTTTGCAGGCGATGCAGGGGCGCAACTCCTCACTTGAGGCGTTGCAGCAGCAGGCGTTGGGCAAAGGCAATCAAGCCGTCAACCACTGGCTCAAGGGGTGCGGACTCGATAACGCCAGCCGCCTGGCGCAAAACCTGACGGTTGAAAAAGGGTGGGAAAAGGCGGTTGAGGTTGTCTTGGGGCTGCATCTTGAGTCGGTCTGTGTCAACGGTATAGAGGCAGTATCTGCCGCGCTAAAAGATTTAAACCAAGGCTCACTGGCACTTTTTGATGTTACAGCGGATGCCGGTACTGCTCTGCAACAAGGGGTGCTGACCGACTCACTATTGAGCAAGGTCACCTCAAAATACTCTATGACCTCACTCCTGAGTGGCATTTACGCCGTGGATTCCTTAGAGCAGGCACTGGCGCAACGCAATCAGCTGCAGGCCAATGAATCGATAGTGACCCGTGACGGGCTCTGGTTAGGCCGTGACTGGTTGCGCGTAGTGCGTGGCAGTACGGAGAAGGCGGGGGTTTTACAGCGCGAACAGGAGTTGAAAACCCTGGCCGCCGAGATTGATGAGACACGTGCCCGTGTTGAAGAGGTCAGTGGTCAGTTGCAGGAGAGCCGCAGCCGGCAGCAGGAGTTGGAGCGTAGCCGTGACGAGTTACAACTGCAGGTGAACCAGAGCACTCAATTGCTGGCACGTATCGAATCGCAACTGAGCGCCCGTAATGAACGTCTGCAACAGTTTCAAAGCCGCAAACTGCGTCTTGAGGCGGATATCAATGACCTGCGTCAGCAGCGCGACGGCAGCGACCAGACGGTTGTTGAAGCGCGGGCGCGTCTGACTGAAGCGCTGGCATTGACAGAGAATTTTGAAGAGCAGCGCCATGAGTTAACCCAGCGGCGCGAAACATTACGCCAGCAGCTGGATAATAGTCGCCAGCAGTCGCGCACTGATCGTGATCAGGCCCATGAGATTGCCCTGAAGTTGCAGTCGATTCGTGCCCAGCTCGATGGCACCCAGCAGCGACTTGAACGTATGCAGGGTCAACTGACTACCCTGGAGCGTCGCCGTGAAACGTTACAGGCGCAACAACAGGTGCAGGGTGATCCGGTGGCAGAGCTGGGGCTGCAACTTGAAGAGCAATTAACTCACCGCCTGGGTGTTGAAGAGGAGCTGATGCTGGCCCGCCGGACACTGGAGGAGGTGGATCACGCCATGCGCCAATCTGCTGAACAGCGTCTTCGTGTTGAACAGAAATCACAACAGATGCGTAGCCAGCTGGAGCAGCTGCGTATCGCCAGCCAGGAGATCCGTGTTCGTAGCCAGACGGTGCATGAGCAGTTCAGCGAGACCGGTTTTAATCTTGAAGAGATCTTTGGGCAGTTGATCGACGGGGCTGACGAACATAGTTGGCAGAACAAGGTGAACGAGATTGGCCAGGGCATTCAACGTCTTGGTGCGATCAATCTTGCGGCCATTGAAGAGTATGAAGAGCAGTCGCAGCGCAAGGCCTATCTGGATGCACAGTGTGGTGACCTGAACGATGCGCTGAATACCCTGGAGACGGCCATTCGCAAGATCGATAAAGAGACCCGCACCCGCTTCAAAGATACCTTTGATAAAGTGGACAGCGGTGTTAAAGAGCTGTTTCCGCGGCTCTTTGGTGGTGGTCATGCCTATCTGGAGCTGACGGGGGATGATCTGTTAGACACCGGTGTTACAATCATGGCCCGGCCACCGGGCAAACGGAACTCGAGTATTCACATGCTCTCGGGTGGTGAAAAGGCGTTGACGGCGGTGGCGCTGGTATTCTCCATCTTCCAGCTCAATCCAGCGCCGTTCTGTATGCTCGACGAAGTGGATGCGCCGCTGGACGAAGCCAACGTTGGTCGTTTCTGCCGCATGGTAAAAGAGATGTCTGAGAAGGTACAATTCATCTTTATTACCCATAACAAAACCACTATGGAGATGTCGGATCATCTCACAGGCGTCACCATGCACGAACCCGGCGTATCACGTCTCGTGGCGGTGGACATCGAAGAAGCCATAAGTATGGTTGCAAGCTAATTTTGGAAGGAAATATGGATTCTCTACTGCTGGTATTAACGGTTATTGGTGTGGTTCTGATTCTGGCGGGTATCGCCAAGATGCGTAGTAATCGCCGCCACCATCGGGACGAAATTGATCACAGCATTCTTTTTGACAACCAACATAATAACGACGTGTTGGCCGATGATGATGTGGAGATCAAACGGGTACGTAAAACAGAAAAAACGGCGGATGTATCACCAATACATACTGATATAGACGTTTCGATGGCTGACGAAGATCTGCCACATATCAGTAGCGACAATGATATGAGGATTGATATCGATGCCAGTGATCGCCCCGAGCCTATCTATGAAGAACGCCCCATTGCCAGAGATCGCGCTCGTACAATTCTGAATAAGCTGCGTATGGATAACAAGGGTGATGATCTGGATCAAGAGGTCGAGTCCGATAACACACTGATTAAACACTATCGCACTGGTGCACCGGATAAGGTGGTGGTGCTGAACATCATGGCACCCAAAGGTCGTTTTTTTGCCGGCCCCGTATTGGTGGATGCCATTGAATCGCTAGGCATGATCTATGGTGAGATGGAGATTTTTCATCTCTATTCCGACAATGCACCGCTGTTCAGTTTGGTCAATATGGTCAAGCCGGGTATTTTTGATATGACAACCATTGAGTCACTCAACACACCCGGCGTCAGCCTGTTTATTCAGCTGCCCAATAAACAGGGCAATGGTCTGGAGGCATTTGACATCATGCTTGATGTTGCACAGCGCCTCAACCTTAACTTAAGCGGTTCACTCTGTGACGAGCGCCGTAACATCCTCACCCACTCAGCCATTGATTACATGCGCCAGCAGCTGGCCGAGTATGACTGTAAGTGGTTGGCAACGGCCTGAGTTAGCTGAGGTATATGGACCAATGGTTGAGTTGGGGGTTACCTCGTTACAGTCGATGAAAAAAGAGGCCGAGGCACTTTTACTGGAACAGCGCCTGCCAGAAGCAAGGGCCGCTTTTTCACAACTTTGTTTACGCTCACCTGATGATTACAATGCCTGGCTTAATTTGGGAGCAGTAGAGGGGATGCTTGGCTCACTGGCAGCAGCCAAACAGGCCTTTCAGCAAGCACTTGAATTACGTAATGATGAACCTAGGGTGTTTTTTAATCTGGCGCGCCTGTGTGAATTGCAGGAGCAATTTGATGAGGCCCTGCACTACTGGAGCGGTTATCTGCAGTTAAGGCCCGATGACGCGGCTGGTTACGCACAAATAGCCCAGCTGTTGCATAAAGTGGGAAAGTTGCCAGAGGCGGCGCAGGCGATGCACGAGGCCGTTCAGCGCAATCCTGATGAGGTTGAGTATTATAATAATCTCGGCGTTATGTTGGGGCGCTTGGGGCGTTATGAGGAGGCATTAACAAACTATCAACACGTATTGCGCCTAAGGCCTGATGTAGATGGGGTGTATTGCAATATTGCAAATCTCTATCACAACATGGGTGATGGTGAAATGGCCAGGGCCAATTTTGCCCGTGCTCTGGCGCTTAACCCAGACAATGCCTCCACACATATGAATCTCGGATTTCATTACGCCAGGAGCGGCCGTAATGATGAGGCGCTGAACAGTTTTAGCGAGGCGTTACGGATAGCGCCTGATAATGCGGCGGCGCACTTTAATATGGCGTTGCTGCTGCTGTTGCTGGGGCAGTTTCATGAGGGGTGGTTAGAGTATGAGTGGCGTTTTAAATGTAATGAGATAAGGCGCCAGGATCTGCTTGCAAGGTATTACTCAAAGCCCCAATGGGATGGCGCTTATCTTACGACAGAGGTGTTGTTTGTTTACGTTGAGCAGGGTTTTGGTGATGCCTTGCAGTTTTGTCGTTACCTACCCCTTGTTGCGCGGCGTGTTAAACATCTCATTGTTGAATGTCATGCTGAGTTGTTGGCACTGTTGCGTGGTCAAGGGCAATTTGCTGGCATTGAGTTTGTGGCCCGCTCTACCGATGATCTGTTGCCAACCGTCAATTACGATGTGCAGATTCCACTCTTGAGCCTGCCCCGGTTGTTTGAGACAGAGGTGGGGCCGGTATTTCAAGAGACAACCTATATTCAATCCGATCCACAGCAGATGGAACGTTGGCAGCGCCATTTTAATCATAATAAGTTGAAGGTTGGGCTGGTATGGGCAGGCAGTCCTGATCACCAACGTGACCAGATGCGTTCGTTATCACTGAAGGTATTTAATCTGTTTGCCGGGATGAGTGGGGTCTGTTTTTACAGCCTGCAAAAAGGCCCCGCCGCATCTGAGGCGATTACACCGTCTGAGGGTATAGATCTGATTAATCTTGCGCCGGAGCTAAATGATTTCTCAGCAACTGCTGCAGTGATCGCCCATCTTGATCTGGTGATCAGCGTTGATACTGCTGTTGCTCACTTGGCTGGGGCGATGGGAAAACCAGTCTGGACATTGATCTACTCTCCCCCCGATTGGCGCTGGTTACTTGAATGCACAGGGAGCCCCTGGTATCCAACGATGCGGCTCTTCAGGCAGGAGATGGGTGGTGACTGGACGGCAGTGATTGAGCGTGTTGCCATGGAGTTGCAGAAAATGGTGCTACAACGTGGTGTGGCATCTGATGTTAAACGTCCAGACCTAGATCTGGTGTGAAGAGAGTGGTTACATCAGAGCGGCTTTTGCTGGATGCCAAAAAACAGGAGGCGGCGACGCTGCTGCAAGCCCAACGGTTTTCTGATGCACTTGCCATACTGACATGGGTTTGCCAGCACGATCCTGATGATTATGACTCCTGGTTTAACCTTGGGGCCCTTAATGGCAAACTCGGGATGTTTGCAGCTGCAGAGGCCACATTTTTAAAAGCGCTTGCGTTACGTAGCAGTGATCCACAAATCTATATTAATCTGGCACGCCTCTGTGATCTTCAAGGTCGTTTTGATGAGGAGCTGGTCTATTGTCAGCGCTTTTTACAGCTGGTGCCAAATGATGGTGCGGCCTATTCACAGACAGGCAAAGTGCTGCACCGCTTGGGACGCTTGCCAGAGGCTGAGCAGGCGTTACGTGAAGCTTGGCGCTGCGCCCCTGATAATGCAGCATATGTGAATAATCTTGGCATTGTCCTGGATGATCTTGGTCGTTACGATGATGCATTAGAGTGTTATCGAAGTGCGCTGCACTTGAACCCGCAAATGGATAGTGCCTATTGCAATCTGGGAAAGCTATTCCAAAAAAATGGGGGAAGTGAATCTGCTGAAGCCGCATATATAGCAGCGCTGAATATTAATCCACAGAACTCAGATGTCCAACAAAACCTTGGTATCCTGCTGCTGGGGCTTGGGCGTAATGATGAGGCTATGCACTGTTTTGACGAGAGGCTTCGAGCACTCCCGGAGTGTGCAGAGGCTCATTGGAACCGTGCACTGTTATTGCTGGCGGCGGGTAATTTTAGTGATGGCTGGGAGGAGTATGAGTGGCGTTTTAAATGTCATGAGTTGATGTCTCAGCAACTTGAGGCGCGATACTCTTCAAAAACATTGTGGGATGGATCAGTACTGACTGATCAAACATTATTGATCTATGTTGAGCAGGGGTTTGGCGATACGTTACAGTTTTGTCGTTATCTGCCACTGGTAATGCAGCGGGTCAAACATCTGATCTTTGAATGTCAACCTGAACTGTTTGCGTTGTTGTCGAATGTGTTTAAGGATATCAAATGTATTCAGCGGCCAGCGGGGAGTGTGCCGCCTGATATTGATTACGACCTTCAGGCTCCGCTTTTGACACTTCCTCACCTGTTGAATACAGTTCTGGACTCGATCCCTGTTGCCATCCCGTATATACATGCTGATCGACGATTGGTGGAGCGCTGGTCTCAACGTATTGGCAAAAACAGTTTTAATGTTGGGCTTGTTTGGGCCGGGAATCAAAACTACAAGGGTGATAAAGAGCGCTCTCTTTCATTGGCGGCAATAGAGCGGTTGGGTGAAGTCAGTCGCCATATCTGTTTTTATAGCCTGCAAAAAGAGAGGGGTACGGAGGCGCTTGTTTCAACGCCCCCCATGCGGCTGATCGATCTGGCATCAGAGCTGGATAGTTTTGCTACGACTGCGGCTGTGATCGAGAATCTGGATTTGGTGATTACGGTTGATACGGCAGTGGCTCATTTGGCCGGTGCGATGGGGAAACCGGTTTGGACCTTAATATATTCGCCTCCTGATTGGCGTTGGCTGCTGGATCGCGATGATTCGCCCTGGTACCCAACAATGCGCCTTTTCAGACAATCAAAGGCGGGGGAGTGGGATGAAGTGATCGATCGTGTGGCCAGTGCACTCGCTATGGAGGTGTCCTGGCGGTGATTTTGCCACTGGCGATTTTGCCCGGAATTCCTGTATACTGCGCCACTCTTGATACTTGCACCGCCAGTATCAGTCGTTTTATGGTGGCTCGCGTCGGTCACCCCGCAACGATATGCTGTGAACTCCGCCAGGCCCGGAAGGGAGCAACGGTAACAGCAGATTCGTGTGCCGGGGCCCGGCGGGCGCGGGCTGCCACCTATATGTAACTCCGCATGTAAAAACTTACCAATTTCTATTTTTGTGTCGTGTAGTTAGCGCAGTTTTGCGTTAAAATCTTGGCCTATGTCATTATTTATCCATACATTCCCGGTTACGCTTGTAAAGGTGAACGGATGAGTTATCAGGTTCTGGCACGTAAATGGCGGCCACGTAACTTCGGTACGATGGTGGGCCAGGAGCATGTTCTGCGGGCGCTGATCAACGCACTTGATAATGATCGTCTGCACCATGCCTACCTGTTTACCGGCACCCGTGGTGTTGGTAAAACCACTGTGGCGCGTATCTTTGCCAAATCACTCAATTGTGAACAGGGCATAACGTCGGTGCCGTGTGGTACTTGCAGTGCTTGCCGTGAAATTGATGAAGGGCGTTTTGTTGATCTACTTGAAGTGGATGCTGCTTCGCGCACAAAGGTTGAGGATACCCGCGAGTTACTGGAAAATGTGCAATATTCACCTACCCGAGGCCGTTTTAAGGTCTACCTGATAGACGAAGTGCACATGCTCTCCAGCCACAGCTTCAATGCCTTGCTCAAGACACTTGAAGAGCCACCACCACACGTTAAGTTTTTGCTGGCCACTACCGATCCGCAAAAACTCCCTGTTACCATTTTATCCCGTTGCCTGCAATTCAGTCTGAAGCGGTTATCAAAGGAACTGATTGTCGGCCATCTCATTAATGTGATGGAAAAAGAGCAGATTCCTGCTGAATCAGCAGCGCTTTCGCTGATTGCTGAGGGGGCCGATGGCAGCATGCGTGATGCGCTGAGCCTGCTCGATCAAGCCATTGCTTATGGCGGTGGTAAACTTACTGTCGCTGAAGTGGCGACTATGTTGGGAACCATTGATAAAAGTCATCTCTTCAGGATTTTGCAGGCCCTGGCTGATAACAATGGCCAATCTGTTCTCGATACCGTTCATGGGTTGGCTCAACAAGGAGTCGACTTTACGGCTGTATTGGCGGGGCTGATATCACAGCTGCATCAACTGGCCTTAATTCAAATCTCTCCACAAGCACTGGAGCAGTCACCAGACTATGCGGTAATGACGACATTAGCTGCGGCTATTACCCCGGAAGATGTTCAGCTCTATTATCAGATCGCTCTTCTGGGGCGGCGTGATCTCCCTTACGCACCCGATATGCGTAGTGGTTTTGAAATGGTTTTGTTACGAATGTTGGCATTTCGCCCAGTAGCAGTGGGCGAGGTGGTATCACATCCTCAGGGTGTGACAGCACGATCTACAGCGGGCGCGCCTCCCCAGGCGTCCGCATCTGCCAGACAGTCAACGGTTATTGATGCTGTTTTAACTACGCAGCAGGATGATGTTGTAAAAAACGAGACTACACCGCTGAGCAGCGCTGCTCCCTGGCATGAGATTGTATCTAAGCTTGACCTGCGCGGCATGGCACTACAACTGGCGGTTAATTCGGTAATGACTCGGCGTGATGGCAATGTTATTCATCTGATGCTCTCATCACAACACGCCACTCTACGCAGCCCGGCTATGGAGCTGCGCTTACATGACGCGTTACAGAGTTTTTTCAATGAATCCGTCAAACTCAAATTTACGATTGGTGAGGTGCAGGAGAGTCCGGCCCATTTGAATCAACGTGCTAGCGATGAACGGCAGCAAGCAGCTGTCACTGCTATGCATAATGATCCAAATGTTCAACGTATCCAGGAAACATTTAACGCAGAAGTGATTACTGAGTCTATTCGCCCCATTGGGTGATGTAGGCATCGATCTACTTTATTAAAGGAGGAAAGTATCATGATGAAAGGTGGTTTGGGCGGCCTGATGAAGCAGGCTCAAAAGATGCAGGAAAACGTACAGAAGGCCCAGGAAGAGCTGGGTAATATGGAAGTCACAGGACAATCGGGCGGTGGTATGGTCTCGGTGGTGATGACGGGGCGTCATGATCTGCGTCGTGTGACCATCGATCCCTCTCTGATGCAAGAAGATAAAGAGATGCTTGAGGATTTGCTGGCAGCAGCCGTGAACGATGCTGTGCGTACTATCGAACGTGTAAGCCAGGAAAAGATGTCCGGCATGACTGCTGGCATGGGCCTTCCACCTGGAATGAAACTGCCATTTTGATGTTGGCCTGTTGTCCTGAAGAAATAGTGCCTGATTATTTTGCGGCTGAATTTAGTGTTTGATATTCGATGAAACAGACTTCATTAATTGGCCAATTGATCGACGCGTTGCGTTGTTTGCCAGGTGTCGGGCCAAAATCTGCACAGCGTATGGCCTTCCACCTGCTTGAGCGTGATAGAAATGGTGCGCGCCGTTTGGCCCATCTGTTAGTGGAGTCGGCCGATAAGATTGGCCATTGTTCCCAGTGCCGCACCCTTACTGAACATGAAATCTGCGCTATTTGTGCCAATACCGGGCGCGATCGTTCGTTATTGTGTGTGGTGGAGATGCCTACAGATGTGGCGGCGATTGAGCACTCAAATGTCTATCGTGGCCTCTATTTTGTTCTGTTAGGACATCTTTCGCCACTGGATGGCATAGGCCCTGACCAGATTGGGCTGGATATACTCTCTGCACGTCTGGCACAGCAAGAGGTGAGGGAGGTTATCCTTGCTACCAATTCGACAGTGGAAGGTGAAGCAACTGCCCATTACATTGCAGAGTTGGCAAAGGGATATAAAATTAATATCAGTCGTATAGCACGTGGTGTACCAATGGGAGGGGAGCTGGAGTATGTGGATGGTGGCACGTTGTCACATGCCATGGCCAGTCGGCAGCTGATTTAATTTTAGAACTATCTTAATAATCTGTTTTGCTTCAGATTGCTGTTACCAAATCAATAAAAAGGATAACGTGTGTCAGAAGCGCTGCTGTTTGCAATTGTAATTTATCTCTTAATGGTGCTGGCATTTTTTCTCGCCAAGTGGCGCTTTTTCCATGTGCCCGTCATGGTCCTTGCGATCCTGTTTGATCTGTTGATACCAGTCTATTTAATTCTTACTAAGGATTGGTATAAACGGTTGATAGAGCAGGAAGAGATATTCTCTTTTATGATCTGGATGCATTTTATTCTGGTACTTACCCTTTATGCCCTTTATGGACTCCAGATAATGACCATTAAAAAGATGATCAATGGGGATGAGGTTGCACGTAAAGAACATCGCACACAAGGTGTGGGAATTTTAATTGCACGAGGCCTGGTGATACTGTCAGCAGCAATGTTGATAGACCCCACTGGTGCAGAGTAACGCCATATTCGTTTCATTCAAACACTGTTTGGGGAAGTATTATGCAATTAACGTTGTACAGTGATTACTCACTACGTGTATTGATCTATCTTGGCGCACATCCAGGACATCGTGCAACCATATCCGAAATAGCCCAGAGTTACGGTATATCACGCAACCATCTGGTAAAAGTTGTACATAATCTGGCCAACCTTGGTTTTATTGATACGGTTCGTGGTCGAAGTGGTGGCATGATATTAGCGCTGGTACCAGCGCTAATTAATATTGGTGACGTTGTTCGTAAGACTGAGCCAGATTTTGATATCGTGGAGTGTTTTAATGAGACAACTAATACCTGTCCAATCTCGCCCTCTTGTGCGTTGATTAAAGTTTTAAAAATAGCTCGTAATAGGTTTATCGAAACACTTGATGAGTATACCTTGGCAGATGTGGTAGCTAACGCCTCACAGCTGGCTGTTTATTTGAGAATTGACACGTCAGCTCTGCCAAAAATCCAGCGTGGACAAAAGGGGGGCTAAGCCAGCTATCACTTGTGTGAATGTGATATAGGCTCAATAAACGAGTTTAGAATCTCTAAATAGTTGTTATAGCGACGTTGGCTGATCTGTTTTTCAGCCACTGCGGTTTTAATGGCACACAGAGGTTCGTGTATATGCACACAGTTGTTGAATTTGCATTGTCCCAGGTAGTGACGGAACTCTATAAAACAGTCAGCGAGCACATCCAATCCTATTCTGCTCAATCCAAACTCCCTTACACCCGGCGAATCAATCAGGTTTGCACCACATGGCAAATGGTAGAGCACGGCGGTGGTGGTGGTATGTTTACCTTTCCCTGAACTGGCTGAAACCTCGCCGATACGGATCGCTTTATCAGGTAAGAGTGCACTGATGAGTGATGACTTACCCACACCTGACTCACCCACAAAAACATTTGTATGGCTGGCCAGTTGGGCGTGTAACTCATCAAGGCCATTTTTCTGTGTCGTGCTGGTGTAACACACCTGGTAACCGATATCGTGGTAGTTTTTCAGATCCAGTGTTAACTGTTGTTGCTCCTCTTTATTCAGCAGGTCAATCTTGTTCACTACCAGAACGGGGGTAATCTTCAGGCTCTCTGCTGCAATGATGTAACGGTCTATCAGGTTGGCATGAAATCGGTACCCCTCATCATCAAGGGCCTTGACTGTGGTAACGATAATGAGCTGGTCTATATTGGCCGCAATGGCTTTTTCACGGCCAATATCATCCGGGCGGGCGAGCAAGGTGTCGCGCTGCAATAATTCGACCACAATGCCTTGGTTATCATGGGTGGGTTCCCAGAGCACGCGGTCACCACAGACAATAGCACCATGTTTACGTCGTGAAGTGCAACGATGGCTTGCACCATCGCTATCTTCAATATCCATTTTTGCCCCGTAACTAGCGACAACCAGACCAGTACGGTAGTCGCTGTTTATGGTGGTGTTTTTAGTTTTTGAGGGTGTTTGTGAACGTTGTGTAGGTGGACGTTTGAGCGACATTGTCTATTACTTGGTTGGGTATTTGTAAAAAGTGTTATTCAGGTATCGAACAACCTGATTGATCTGCGGCTCTGACCAGTGTTTGTTATTGGCGCTCTCACAAAACTCAACACGTGCTTTTAGCTCAGGTAGACTCTGTATAATGCTGTCCTTGCGGACATATATAGCATCGTCGTGACACTGCTGACACTGTCCGTCGACAAGTTTTTTGCCACTAGCGACATCAGAGGCATAAACACCAGGAGTCATTAATACAGTGACGACCGTAGCAACCATAAGCACTTGTTTCATGACAATTCCTCATATGGGTGGAAAGTCCTTCATTCTAGCTGATTACATCCAAATGTGTTTCACTTATAGGTTGTATCATTTGTAAAATGGCAATACCAAAAACTTACACATAAAAGGGCTATCATGCTGCAAAACCCCAATAACCTAGTCTGGATCGATCTAGAGATGACGGGACTTGATCCTGACACCGATGTGATAATTGAGATGGCAACTATTGTCACTGATGCCAATCTTAACACCATTGCTGAAGGGCCAGTTTTTGCCATCCATCAAAGCGATACCATATTGGCGACAATGGATGAGTGGAATACCCGTCAACATGGAGGATCAGGGTTAACGGCGCGGGTAAAAGCCAGTGCCATTGATACCCGTGAAGCAGAGCGACAGACGATTGAGTTTTTGAGTCAGTATTTACCAGCTAAAACATCGCCCATATGTGGTAATAGTATCTGCCAGGACCGTCGGTTTTTATACCGCCATATGCCGGAACTAGAGCAATTTTTTCATTATCGCAATTTGGATGTCAGCACAGTCAAGGAGCTGGTAAAACGTTGGGCACCTGAGTTGGTCGATGGTTTTGCGAAAAAGGGAAGTCATCTGGCCCTTGATGATATTCGAGACTCCATTCGTGAACTGCAATATTACCGGGAACATTTTTTTAAATAGTTTAGATTGTGTCGCTACCTCGTGACCAATTGATGGCGTCCATGCCATCAATTGACTCGCTTACGCGACAGCTGATTCCTTTTGCCCGGACCGTCCTGCGTCCGCTACGTTTTCGTACAACATTGTTCACTTTCTTTCTCTCGTTGCACTCAACATAGCTACCACAATGACTCTACGGCTACTAAAGCCGCTCCTGCATTTCTCCGTCGTTCGCTACCGCTCTCAACTTGGCCCATTGGAAGCGAAGCTACAATTTGACGACATATAGCAAACGCCATCACCCAAAATTGTTGCCAATGTTCCATAATGTGCCCCTTCTCAACTCGTAACAGGGATTGCCGTGGCGTATTCGTG
>JAKFXL010000029.1 GCA_021731365.1 Gammaproteobacteria bacterium
CGCTGCAGAAGCAACGGTGATAATCAATCCAAATACAAATCCGGGGCAGCGCCGTCCAGCTGTGAGTATAGTCGAATGTACAGCTTAAACTAAGGCAGGTTTTGTCTTGACTCTGGGGTCCACTTTACTCCTCACACGGGGTAGTTATTCAGCAATGACACGGCCTTTGGCTGTTGCTTCGTGAAATTCACCCATAAAGTTGTAACTGCCGGCCTTGAGTGGACCGATGGAGAGGGTGACTTTTTTGCCGCCGAGAATTACCTTTTCACGTTTCAGGTCGTCGCTATGAAACTCTTCCGGTGTTGAGTCTTGATTATGAATTGTCAGTTTTACCTTTTGACCGGCAGGTATCTTGATCTCGGCGGGTTCAAAGGTGTGGTCTTTGATCACCAGCAGATATTCGTCTGCGGCCACCACCTGCATGGAGAAGGCGAGGGTGAGTATGGTGAGAAGTGCTGCACTGCCTTTTTTTATAATCTGTTGCATATTGATGCGCTCCATAAAGGGATTGAATGGTGATGTTAGTGATAATGATAGTGATTCTCAATACGATTGTCTAGTGTGGTGTGAAATAAACTTTGCAACGGCTTTGAAAGGGGTGAATAAAAAAACCCGGGCTGTCTTTATCAGGCAGTCCGGGTCTGGCGCAGGGCGCTGTGTAACGGGAGCGTCGGGGTGGATGCGGGGGGTGTTACGCAGCGCCTACGATTGAATTATGGTGGTTGCGGGCAAAAGAAACTGTGTTCCTTATCACAGAATTGGATTAAGCCACGGCATGGGGCAATAAATTTTACCCCATGCCTGATCTAAAGCGCCTGTGCCTGTTCAACGGCATTGCCGATGTAGCTGGCGGGGGTCATGGCCAGCAGTCGTGTTTTTTCATCGTCGGGAATGGCCAGCCCTTGAATGAATGTCTGCATGCTCTGTTTGTCGATCCCTTTACCACGGGTCAGCTCTTTGAGTTTTTCGTAGGGCTTTTCGATGGCATAACGGCGCATCACGGTCTGGATCGGTTCGGCCAGTACTTCCCAGCAGTTATCCAGATCACTCGCCAGGCGTGCCTCGTTGGCCTCGAGTTTGGAGATCCCCTTGAGGCATGACTGGTAGGCGATGGTGCCATGGGCCAAACCGACACCGAGATTACGTAGCACGGTGGAGTCGGTCAGGTCGCGCTGCCAGCGCGAGATCGGCAGCTTGGCGGCCAGGTGGCCGAAGATGGCGTTGGCCAGCCCCAGATTGCCCTCGGCATTTTCAAAGTCGATAGGGTTGACCTTGTGAGGCATGGTGGAGGAGCCGATCTCACCCTCCACTGTCCGCTGCTTGAAGTAACCGATGGAGATATAGCCCCAGATGTCGCGGCAGAAGTCGATCAGCACGGTGTTGAAGCGGGCAGTGGCATCAAAGAATTCGGCGACGTAGTCGTGCGGTTCGATCTGGGTGGTGTAGGGGTTCCAGTCGAGTCCGAGGCTGGTAACAAATTGCTGCGCCAGGGATTGCCAGTCCAGCTCCGGGTAGGCGGAGAGGTGGGCGTTGTAGTTGCCCACCGCGCCGTTGATCTTGCCCAACATCGGCACCATCACCACCTGCTCACGCTGGCGTTTGAGGCGGAAGGCGACGTTGGCCATCTCCTTGCCCAAGGTAGTGGGGGAGGCGGGCTGGCCATGGGTGCGTGACAGCATCGGTACGTTGGCGTATTTGTGGGCCAGGGCGCTGATGGCCTTGATGGTTTCATCCATCATCGGTAGTAGCGACTGGGTGCGGGCCTCGCGCAGCATCAGGCCGTAGGCGAGGTTGTTGATGTCCTCAGAGGTACAGGCGAAGTGGATAAACTCGCTCACGGCTTCCAGTTCGGCATTGCCAGCAATCTTCTCTTTCAGAAAGTACTCCACTGCCTTGACGTCGTGGTTGGTGGTCTTTTCGATATTTTTGACACGCTGGGCATCCTCAACGGTGAAGTTTGCAAAGATGTTATTCAGGGCGTTGTTAGCCTGTTCGCTCAAGGCTGGGACTTCGGTAATGGCAGGCTCGGCGGCCAGCAGCTGCAACCAGCGCACCTCCACCAGCACGCGGTGGCGGATCAGACCGAACTCGCTGAAGATGGGGCGCAGGTCGGCGGTTTTATTGCCGTAGCGGCCGTCGATAGGGGAGATGGCGGTCAGTTCTGATAGTTGCATGGTGATTCCTGTCTTAAATGTTTTGTCTTAATTGGCTTCATTCAATAATTCTTTGGTCTGGCTGAGCAGCTTTTTGCGGCTGAAGATTAGCCCGAGGCGGCGGCCACCACATTGACGCCAGAGTACCGCAGAGCGGATGCCCGCCAGCAGCAGGGTTCTGACCTTGGCGGCGTTATTGCTGTTACTAAGGTGTCCCTGTTCGCCCTGGACGATGACCTTGGGTTTTAGCGTGCTAATGGTGGTGGAGTAGAGTTCGCCGATGCTGGCAAAGACGTTTTCATGGGTGCTGGAACCAAAATGCTCGGCCTGACTTTTGGCCTGCCGCAGCCCACGACTGATCTTCTCCAGCATGGCAGGTTGCTGCATCAGCTTGCGTTCCAGGTGCATCAAGGTGATGACATATTTGGTCAGTTCCATGTCACGCTGATTGGTGGCGTCACCAAACTGATCGAGAATGGTATTCAGGCCGGTGGTCAGCCCTTTGGCATTGCCATAGATGTCCTCAAAACTGTTGGGCTCCATCTCAAACAGGCTGTTGATACAGATCTCCATGTCGGCAGTGTCAGCCCGGCCATGGCGTGCCACCTGCTGTACCAGCTTGACGGATTGCCAGATGCCGGCAAAAGCGGTGACCTGTTCGCGATAACTGTGTTGCATGCTGTGTTGTATTCCTTGTGGCTAACCGTGTAAAACTCGGGTGATAGAGGGGGGTGTAGTGGTGGTGCCCTCGATGATGCCGCCGCCCAGGCACTCATCACCTTGGTAGAAAACGACCGATTGTCCAGGGGTGACTGAGCGCTGCGGTTCATCAAAGATGACCTGGCACTCACCATCGGCTACCCAGCTGAGTGTACAGTTTTGCTCCGGCTGACGGTAACGGGTCTTGGCGGTGCAGCGTAACGGCGTTTGAGGGGCAATGCCGGTGGTCCAGTGGAGCTGGTTCGCCCCTAGCGTATCACTGTAGAGCATGGGGTGTTCGCCTTGGGCGATTAGCAGAATATTCTGCTCCAGGTCTTTACCCACCACAAACCACGGCTCACCACTTGACGCTTTACGCCCACCAATCTTCAAGCCTTGGCGCTGGCCCAGGGTGTAGTACATCAGCCCATCGTGAGTACCTATCAGTTCGCCCTCCGGTGTACGCATTTCGCCCGGTTGGGCGGGCAGATACTGGCTGAGGAACTCCTTGAATTTGCGCTCGCCGATAAAGCAGATACCGGTGGAGTCTTTCTTCTTGGCGTTGACGAAGTGGTGCTGTTCGGCGATGTGGCGTACCTCCGGTTTGGGCAGGTCACCTAGCGGAAAGAGGGTTTTTGCAAGCTGCGGCTGGCCCAGGGTGTAGAGAAAATAGGTCTGGTCTTTATTTTGGTCGGCGGCCTTGAGCAGGCGGTAATAACCGTCACGGAACGCCACTTTGGCGTAGTGGCCGGTAGCGATCTTGTCGGCACCGTGGGCCAGGGCATAGTCGAGGAATGCCTTGAATTTAATCTCTTTATTACAGAGTACGTCGGGGTTGGGGGTGCGCCCGGCCTGGTACTCTTCGAGGAAGTAGGCAAAGACCCGGTCCCAGTATTCGGCGGCGAAGTTGACCCCGTCCATCTCGATGCCCAGCTGATCGCAGACCGCTATTACATCCTGAGAATCCTGTACTGCGGGGCATTCACCATCAGGATAATCCTCCCAGTTTTTCATGAATAGACCACTCACCACATACCCCTGTTGCTGCAACAGCAGTGCCGTCACCGACGAATCGACGCCGCCTGACATGCCGACGATGATGCGTTGAGGAGAGTCTGGGGCCATGGTGATGGAGTTCCGGGAGTCAAAAGTGGGGCTATTTTAATATAAAACGCCAGGTTGCGCTTATACCCCGATATCGGCCAGCAGTGCCAACGGATAGCGCCGTCCGGCCAGGTAGTCATCTATGCAGTGTCGCACCAGGGGGCTGCGTAACCGTGGCCCCAGTTGATGAATCTCGTTCAGCGTCAGCCAGTGGGCGGCGATAATGCCATTGTCGAGGGGCGCGGTCAGGTCGTGAGCAGTGATCTCGCCAGTAAAACAGATGCGCAGGAAGGTGGTGGCCGATTTGGGTTCAATCCAGCGGTAGATTCCAACAATGGCGGTGGGGATAAGACTGTGGGCAGTCTCTTCCATGGTTTCGCGGATAGTGGCGTTGATGATGCTTTCGCCTTCATCAAGATGGCCAGCAGGCTGATTGAAGACAGTGCGTTTGACTCCCGGTGCCTTTTCTTCAACCATCAGGAACCGCCCCTCTTGTTCAACGACGGCGGCGACGGTGACGTTGGGTTTCCAGACCATGGTGTTTGGCTCTCATCGGTTGGGGTTGAACGGGGTGGCGGGCCAGCAGCTCTGCGGGACACTCCTGGAGGGTCCATTCGCCAGGGGCAAGGTCATTCAGTGACCACGGGCCAATACGCTGGCGGATCAGTCGTAGGGTAGGGTGTCCGATAGCGGCTGTCATTCGTCGTACCTGGCGATTACGCCCCTCTTGGATAGTGAGCTCTATCCAGCTATCGGGGATCTCGGCGCGGTAGCGGATGGGCGGGGTACGGGGCCAGAGTGAGTCAGGTGTGATCAGTCGTGCCTCAGCCGGCTTAGTCATGCCATCTTTGAGCTCAATGCCGCGGCGTAGATGCTCTAGCGCCGCCTCATCAGGAAGACCTTCGACCTGTGCCCAGTAGGTCTTGGCCATTTTGTGGCGCGGCTCGGCGATCAGGCTCTGGGTATTGCCATCATTGGTCAGAATCAGCAATCCTTCGCTGTCACGATCAAGACGGCCCGCCGGGTAGAAGCCCTTTAAATCAATATAGTCAGCCAGAGTGGCACGCCCATCACTGTCAGTGAACTGAGAAAGCACGTCGTATGGCTTGTTGAAAATAATGATCTGGCTCATAAACAGCTGCTTAGCGCTTAAATGGCGGTAGTGGTAGAATAGCATCCTACCTTTTTAAACACAGGAATACTCCATGGCGTACGTTAAGATTGTTGTCCCAACTGAGGGTAAAAAGATTTCAGTTGCCGCAAATGGTGTACTGACTGTGCCTAACAATCCGATCATACCGTTCATTGAAGGTGACGGTATTGGAGTGGATATTACACCGGTGATGAAAAAGGTGATCGATGCAGCTGTGACCAAGGCGTATGGCAGCAGTCGCAAAATCTCCTGGATGGAGGTCTACGCAGGTGAGAAGGCAACCCAAGTGTATGACAAAGATACCTGGTTGCCAGACGAAACCCTGGATGCCATTAAAGAGTATGTCGTTTCCATTAAAGGACCGTTGACCACACCTGTTGGGGGTGGCATGCGCTCACTGAATGTCACGCTGCGCCAGCAGCTCGACCTCTACGTCTGTCTGCGCCCAGTGCGCTATTTTGATGGCACCCCTAGCCCCGTTAAAACCCCTGAGCATACCAATATGGTGATCTTCCGCGAGAACTCAGAAGATATCTACGCTGGCATTGAGTGGGCTGCTGGCACGCCAGAAGCGAAAAGGCTGATCGATTTCCTGCAGAAAGAGATGGGTGTCAAGAAGATCCGTTTCCCAGACACATCGGGCATTGGCATTAAACCTGTGTCGAGCGAAGGGACCGAGCGTCTGGTACGTAAAGCGATCGAGTACACAATTGATAATGATCGTGACTCGTTGACATTGGTGCACAAGGGCAACATTATGAAGTTCACCGAAGGTGCCTTTAAAAACTGGGGTTACGCGCTGGCCAAAAAAGAGTTTGGCGCTGTTGAGATCGACGGTGGCCCTTGGTGTTCTTTTAAAAATCCAAAAACAGGCAAGACAATTATTGTGAAGGATGTGATTGCTGACGCCTTCCTGCAGCAGATTCTGCTGCGTCCGGAGGAGTACAGCGTGATCGCCACTCTGAACCTGAATGGCGACTACATTTCTGATGCGCTGGCCGCACAGGTGGGTGGCATAGGGATCGCGCCGGGGGCCAACCTCTCAGACACCATCGCCATGTTTGAAGCGACCCATGGCACAGCGCCCAAATATGCAGGGCAGAACAAAGTTAATCCCGGTTCAATCATTCTGTCAGGTGAAATGATGTTGCGTCATCTGGGGTGGCTGGAAGCGGCTGACCTGATTATCAAAGGGCTGAGCGGTGCCATCTCTTCCGGTAAAGTCACTTACGATTTAGCCCGGTTAATGGATGGTGCAACAGAGTTGAGTTGTTCAGAGTTCGGTGATGCCATGGTCACCGAGATGTAAAAGGCTATTGCAATAGTCTGAAACGAAAAAAGCCCCCGGCCACTGTTATAGGTTTTATGTGCGCCGGGGGCTTCTGTTTATTTACATGCTGGAGTCTGAGTCAGAGCCTCCTGATGCGCTACCATCAGCGGTTGTATCGCTGCCATCCAGATTGATGGAGGCTGCAAGCAGCCCTTTTGGACCCTGAGATACCTCGTAAAGGACCTTTTGGCCCTGTCGAAGAGATTTGTAGCCATCCATGTCGATTGCCGAGAAGTGTGCAAATATATCGTCACCCCCCTCTTCAGGCGCTATGAATCCATACCCTTTTGCATTACTGAACCACTTAACGATGCCTTTTGCCATGCTTACTTTCCCCGCGGCTAAAACAAAAATCATGCCGGAAACTCCGGCCCGCTGTAGAGGATTGACCACAACTGCATTTACCCCCCCCACTCGATGATTAATGTTGATCAAAAATGACCATATGTCAATAGATTGAAAACATTAAGGATTGTCTATTGCTGTCGGTGGGCCATGTCTGTACGGTTAAGAGTTTATTAGTAAAGTCTAACCTTGGCGTTGCGTCTTGTAAGAGAGCTGGTGGTTAATTGACGCCTGTTTTTACCAGAGGCCTTTAAGAAAAGTGATGGTTTTTTAACAGCTTAGATAACACAGTTGATCGAAAGTGTTTGTTATTTTTATTGGGTAAAGGCGCTGTCATGTAGAGCCTATTTGGTTATAATCGTCCCTGCTATGACAAAAAAAATAGATCATGACGTGAACGATGACCTGGCGATTCAGGAGGCGCGGCCTCAGCTGAAACGCCCCCCTTTATATAAAGTTTTGCTGCTAAACGACGATTATACCCCTATGGAGTTTGTGATTCATGTGCTGGAGAAGTTTTTCGGCATGGGGCGCGAGAAGGCTACACAAGTCATGCTTCAAGTCCATACTGAAGGTGTAGGTGTGTGTGGAGTCTTTTCGCAAGATGTGGCAGAAACAAAGGTGGCGCAGGTGAATGATTTTGCATACGAAAATCAGCATCCGCTGAAAAGCACGATGGAAGAGGCCTGACATTGTAGGCTTGTGCTGTACCAGGCAACGTAGGAGGTGCTTGTCATGTTGAACAAGGAATTGGAATTTACGCTGAACACGGCGTTTCGTGAGGCGAGTGATAAACATCACGAGTTCATGACGGTTGAGCATCTTTTGTTGGCGCTGCTGGATAATTTGGCTGCCGCTAGTGTGTTGCGAGCCTGCGGTGCAGATCTTTCCCACTTAAAACGTGAGCTGCTCGCGTTTCTTGATGAGACCACCCCTGTCATTTCGAACGAAGATGGTCGTGAGACTCAGCCTACGCTTGGCTTTCAGCGGGTCTTGCAGCGTGCTGTGTTTCATGTTCAGAGTTCTGGACGTGAGGAGGTGACCGGTGCCAACGTGTTGGTGGCTATTTTTGGTGAGCCTGATTCGCAGGCAGTTTATCTCTTGAATGGACAAAACATTACCCGTCTTGATGTGGTGAATTATCTTTCCCATGGCATCTCCAAAGTGGCCGGGGATGAAGAGAGTGAAGACTTTGGTCGCTCCGAGGATGAGGAGGGCGGTTCTGACTCCGCGGCCAAATCGCCGCTCGAAAGTTTTGCGGTTAATCTTAATCAGCGCGCCAAGCAGGGCAAAATTGATCCGCTGATCGGGCGGCACGAGGAGGTTGAACGTACCGTTCAAATACTGTGCCGTCGTCGTAAAAATAACCCCCTGTTTGTGGGTGAAGCGGGGGTCGGCAAGACTGCCCTGGCTGAAGGGCTGGCCAAACGTATTGTGGATGGTGAGGTGCCCGAAGTGTTGGCACAGAGCACCGTCTATTCACTGGATATGGGCGCGTTGTTGGCGGGCACTAAATACCGTGGCGATTTTGAAAAGCGGTTGAAAGCAGTATTGGCGCAAATGCTCAAACATCCCGGCAATGTCCTTTTTATCGATGAGATACACACTATTATTGGCGCGGGGGCTGCGTCTGGAGGCGTGATGGATGCCTCCAATCTTCTGAAGCCAGCGCTGGCGTCAGGTGAATTGAAATGTATCGGTTCAACAACCTACCAGGAGTATCGCGGCATTTTTGAAAAAGACCGCGCCTTGGCGCGCCGTTTCCAGAAAATAGATGTGCCAGAACCAACTGTTAACGAAACCATTCAGATCCTGCACGGTTTGAAATCCCGCTTTGAAGAGCATCACCAGGTGAAATATACCCGCCAAGCTATTAAGGCAGCGGCTGAGTTGTCGGCGCGTTATATTACGGATCGCCATCTGCCGGATAAGGCGATTGATGTTATCGATGAGGCTGGGGCACAACAACGTATGGCACCCCCGTCAAAGCGTAAAAAAACTATTGGGGTTCGTGATGTCGAGGGCATTGTTGCCAAGATAGCGCGCATCCCCCCTAAACATATTGGCAGCACGGATCGCGAAAGACTTAAAACGTTGGAACGGGATCTGAAGATGGTCGTCTTTGGTCAGGATCCAGCGATTAACTCATTGGCAGCAGCAATCAAACTGGCCCGTTCAGGGCTTGGTCATGATGAAAAACCCATTGGCTCTTTTCTGTTCGCGGGGCCAACGGGGGTGGGTAAAACCGAGGTGACGCGTCAGCTGGCCAAAGTAATGGGGATCGATTTGATCCGTTTTGATATGTCTGAATACATGGAAAGACACGCTGCGTCACGGCTTATAGGTGCGCCACCTGGATACGTAGGGTTTGACCAGGGCGGTTTGCTCACTGATGCGGTGAATAAGACACCTCATGCGGTGTTGTTGCTGGATGAGATTGAGAAGGCCCATCCTGACGTGTTCAACCTGTTGTTACAGGTGATGGACCACGGTACATTGACTGATAACAATGGTAGGGAGGCCGACTTCCGCAATGTGATTATAGTAATGACAACAAATGCGGGCGCTGAGCAGATCAGTCGAACCTCGATCGGTTTTACCCAGCAGGATAACGCCCGTGATGGCATGGAAGCGATTAAACGGACCTTTACCCCAGAGTTTCGTAACAGGCTGGATGCGGTCATTGAGTTTAAAGCGCTGGATCGTAAGACTATGGGGCACGTGGTTGACAAGTTCATTATTGAGCTGGAGGCTCAGTTGCATGATAAACATGTCACCTTGGAGATCACCATGGCGGCACGTGAGTGGCTGGGTGAGCGAGGTTACGACCCTGTTATGGGGGCCAGGCCGATGGCGCGATTGATTAAAGATAGCATCAAAAAACCGCTTGCTGAGGAGTTGCTGTTTGGCCGCCTGGCCTCAGGCGGGTTTGTCCGTATCGGTGTAAACGGCGGCGAACTAAGCTTCGATATAGAGGAAGAGGCGCGTCAGGCGGAGTCAGTTGATTAATTAACGGGCACGGTAGGTAATGCGGCCTTTGCTTAGATCGTAGGGGGTTAACTGTACTGTGACTTTGTCGCCAGTCAGGATGCGGATGTAGTTTTTACGCATTTTCCCTGAGATATGGGCGGTGACAACGTGGCCATTTTCTAGTTCTACGCGGAACATAGTGTTAGGCAGCGTGTCAATAACGGTGCCCTCCATCTCAATAGCGTCTTCTTTTGCCATAACGGGGATGCTTCTCCAGTGAGGTTTGTAAGGGTTTAAACCCGTGCCTGTATCAGGGGCCGTATTCTGCCCTAAATTCAATCGCCGCGCAAAGGGCGCTGCTGTTTAGTGGTATGTTGGGTTAAAGTGGGGGCCAATTTATTCTAGGTGTTCAGATATGCTCCCCTCTTTGAGCCGTGACGACGTGCTGTCCAAGCCACCCGCTATTTTTCTGATGGGACCGACGGCTGCAGGCAAAACTGATCTGGCGTTGCGACTCTTTGATACCCTGCCATGTGAACTCATTAGTGTGGATTCGGCACTGGTATATAAGGGTATGGACATAGGTACCGCCAAGCCATCACAAGAGCTGTTGGCGCACGCCCCGCACCGTTTAATCGATATTATCAATCCCACTGAGTCCTATTCAGCTGCCAGCTTTTGTGACGATGCGTTGCTGGCGATGGCTGAAATCACAGCGGCGGGTCGTATCCCACTATTGGTGGGGGGGACTATGCTCTACTATCGAGCGCTTGAGTATGGTCTGTCCGAGCTGCCCGCTGCAGATCCGGTGGTGCGGGCTCGACTGGACGCTGAGTTTGAAGGGATCGGCCTATCGGCGTTGCATCGACGCTTAATGGGGGTTGATCCCTTGGCGGCGGCCAGAATCAACCCCAATGATCGTCAGCGAATCCAACGAGCGCTTGAAGTGTACGAGTTGGCAGGGGTGAGCATGAGCCAGCTCTGTGAAGGGGGGCGGCGACAGAAGCTGCCCTATGCGCTGGCTAAGCTTATTGTAGCACCCACTGAGCGTGCAACATTGCACCGACGGATAGAGCTCCGTTTTGATGCCATGCTGAAGCAAGGGTTTGTTGAAGAGGTCACCCGTTTGCGGGGGATGGAAGGGCTTGATTTATCTATGCCGTCTATGCGTGCGGTCGGCTATCGGCAGGCGTGGGAGTATCTGGACGGGAACTATGGCTACGATGATATGGTCAGTAAAGGGGTTGCGGCAACCCGCCAGTTTGCCAAGCGGCAGTTAACTTGGCTGCGTTCAGAAGTGGGGGCCGTCTGGCTGGATGGTGAGTCCCCCACGCTTTTTGATGACACATTGAAATATCTGCGGTCTGAGCTGGAGTTGAGTGTATAAGCCATTGTTGTGCTAGACTTCAGCGGTTGTAGTGCAGGCGTGTTTGGATAGTGCGGCTATGGTTCTTACTGGTGTGGACAAGAATATAACAAAAGGAGAGTTATATAATGAGCAAAGGGCAAAGTTTACAAGACCCTTTTTTGAACGCTCTGCGTAAGGAGAAGGTCCCTGTGGCGATTTACTTGGTGAATGGTATTAAGCTGCAAGGGCAGGTTGAGTCGTTTGATCAATTTGTAGTGCTGCTTAAAAACAGCGTTAGTCAGATGGTATACAAACATGCGATATCGACTATTGTGCCAGCACGTAATGTAAAGCTGAACATGGGCACTGATGATGACGATAGTGTTGAATAGAATAGTTAGCAGCTGGTATTGATTTAAGTGGAATTTTTTGAACGCCCGCAAGTGGGTGAGCGTACGGTGCTGGTTCATGTTAACTTTCATGATCAAGGTGCTCGGGAAGATCTTGATGAGTTAAAAGAGTTGGCGGTTTCAGCGGGGGCGGACCCCGTGGTGGTGGTTCAAGGGAGTCGCCGGGGGCCAGATTCCAAATACTTTGTGGGTATGGGGAAGGCGGAAGAGATTCGCCAGGCGGTCGTGGATACTGAATCTGAACTGGTGATTTTTAACCATGCACTCTCACCCTCACAGGAGCGAAACCTTGAAAGATTGCTCTGTTGTCGAGTGCTGGACCGTACGGGGCTGATTCTCGATATTTTTGCCCAGAGAGCACACACTTTTGAGGGTAAGCTACAAGTTGAGTTGGCGCAATTGCGCCACCTGTCGACCCGTTTGGTACGAGGCTGGACCCATTTGGAACGACAGGGCGGCGGGATTGGGTTGCGTGGTCCGGGTGAAACCCAGCTTGAGACTGACCGCCGCTTAATTGCCCAGCGTATTAAACAGCTAAATAAGCGGTTGGAAAAGGTGTCACAGCAACGTGAGGAGCGTCGGCGTTCTCGTCGCAAGTCACAGGTGCAGACTGTCTCATTGGTGGGATACACAAACGCCGGGAAGTCAACACTGTTTAATATTATGACAGCGGCAGAGGCTTATGTGGCGGATCAGCTGTTTGCAACCCTTGATCCAACGTTGCGTAAATTCAATTTGAAAACTGAGCACGACACAGTATTGATTGACACGGTTGGGTTCATTCGCCATCTGCCACACAATCTGGTTGCAGCGTTTCGTTCAACATTGGAAGAGACGCAAGATGCTAACCTCCTCTTACATGTGATAGACGCACATACGGAAGGGCGGCAGGATCGTATTGTTGAGGTTAATTCGGTTTTGAAAGAGGTTGGTGCTGAGTCTGTGCCGCAGATTGAGGTGTACAATAAGATTGATCTCATGGAGTCGGCAGAGGCACATATTGACCGTGGCGATGATGGGCGTCCGTTGCGTGTTTGGGTTTCGGCCGTGACTGGTGCTGGTTTGGAACAGTTGCGTCAGGTGGTGACTGAATATCTGCAGTGGCAGGATGCAAAGCATCGGCATGATGATGTGGCCTGGAAGGAAGTGGCAACTAAACAGCGATATCAGTTATTGTTAGCTCCTATGGCGGGGCGGTTACGGACGGAGCTGTTTACAGCAGGTCTGATCGAGGGCGAGACCCATACCGAACAAGGTGAGTGGTTGCTTGATGTTTCTCTTTGGCCAAGACAGAAAGAGGCATACTGTCGCCAAGAGGGGTGTCGCTGTTTGAATGAATACACGATTGGTGTTATTACATAATACTTAGCACGGCATGTTTTATGCCGTGAGTGTTTTTTGGAATTCCCGGTTCTGGTGTGTAAGACCAGAATTATTGACTTAATACTAATGATTTGGAGATGAGTATGGCCTGGAATGAGCCGGGAGGATCGAAAGATAAAGATCCTTGGGGTAATCGTGGGAAAGATCAAGGCCCTCCTGATCTGGACGAGATTGTCAATAAAATAAAGCAAATGCTTAACGGTGTATTTGGTGGCAAGGGTACCAAAGGCACGGGTGGTGACGGTGCCACGCCCATTCGTGGGGGAGGCAGCGGTGCAGGTGGTATGGGCATTGCCGTAGCACTTATTGTTGGTGTTTGGCTTGTTTATGACATGATTCATATTATTCAGCCTGCAGAGCGAGGTGTTGTTATTCGTTTTGGCAAGTATGTAGATACCATGCAGCCAGGATTGAATTTTCGTTTGCCACGTCCATTGGAGAAGGTTGTCAGCGTTAATGTGGCCCAGAACCGGGATGTTCTGATTGGCTATCGTACTAGTGCTGGTGACCGTTCGGCTAAGAGCAGTCCTGTTCTGGTTGAGTCGATGATGTTGACACGTGATGAAAACATAGTCGATGTGAGGTTTGCTATTCAGTACAACATCAAGTCAGCATCGGACTATGTCTTTAAGGTAAAGGATCCGGATTTGACGCTGCGGGAGGCTACCGAAAGTGCCATTCGTGAGATTGTTGGTAAGAGCGATATGGATTTTGTCCTCAAAGAGGGGCGCAGTGATATTGTTGACAGGGTTAAAATTCTAGTTCAGAAAACCCTGGATAGTTATGGTTCCGGCTTGATGATACTGAGTGTCAATATGCAGGATGCCCAGCCTCCAACAGAAGTACAGCATGCTTTTGATGATGCAGTTAAGGCGCGTGAAGATCAGCAGCGGGTTATTAATGAGGCCGAAGCTTACTCCAATGATGTTCTGCCTAGAGCACGAGGCGGTGCTGCTCGTCAGGTGGAAGAGGCGAGTGCCTATAAAGAACAGGTGGTTGCCCAGGCAGAAGGTGAAGCTAAGCGTTTTGAAAGTATTCTGGTTGAGTATAAAAAAGCACCTGAAGTAACGCGCCAGCGTCTCTATATTGAGGCGATGGAGCAGGTATTAAGTAGCACCTCTAAAGTGGTGGTGGATGTTAAAGGTGGTAATAATATGATTTATCTGCCGTTGGATAGGATGATGGGTAGTGGCAACCCCGTTGCAAATGCCCCGGCGGGTGCGGCACAGAAATTCCAATCGCCAGAGAGTCAGTCCAGTTCGGCTATAAAGTCTGCTGAGCAGTTTATGCAGCAGGGGCAAGAGTCTTTGCGTGGCAGGGAGGTGCGCTAATGAATCAGAATAAGAGTTTGGGCATAGTTATTCTGTTGGGTGCGGTGCTGGTGATTGGATTGTTATCGATATTCACTGTGGATGAACGCGAAAAAGCGATTCTGTTGCGATTGGGTAAAATTGAAAGTACCGATTTTGCGCCTGGATTGCACTTTAAAATCCCTTTTATCAATAATGTACGTAAATTTGATGGGCGTATCTTGACCATGGATGCTGAACCTGAGACTTTTCTCACGGTTGAGAAAAAGAACGTGGTGGTAGACTCTTTTGTTAAATGGCGTATTGATAATGTCTCTACTTATTTCACCGCGTTGGGTGGAGATGAGCGGATGGCCAATGTGCGTTTGTCTCAGATCATTAAAGATGCGTTGCGTGAGGAGTTTGCTCGTCGCACCATTCAGGATGTTATTTCTGGTGAGCGTGCTGAGATTATGAATATTGCCACGGTTACGGCGGATAAAAAATCCAAAGAGTTTGGTGTTGAAGTGATTGATGTTCGTATTATGCGCATCGATCTTAAGGGTGAAGTCAGTGACGCTGTTTATCGTCGAATGGAGGCAGAGCGTACCCGTGTGGCAAAGGATTTTCGCTCCAAGGGGGCTGAACAGGCAGAGCGTATCCGTGCCGATGCGGATAAACAGCGTACAGTGATCATTGCTGAAGCGTACCGTGAGGCTGAATTGCTGCGTGGGCAGGGAGATGCCAAGGCGTCGGAAATATACGCCCAAGCCTACAATAAGGATCGTGAATTTTACTCCTTTTATCGTAGCTTAATGGCCTATCGTAGCTCCTTTAACAGCAAGGAAGATATTATGGTGATCAAGCCAGATGCTGATTTCTTCCGTTATTTTAATAACCAGAAAGGTGCAAATTAGTAGGGTGGATTTGCGATTGAGTCACCATTTGGGTGAATAAACAGGTAAAATAACAGCACTAGCGGGCATAACACACAGTGTCATGCCCGCTTTTTTTGATGGCAATTATGACTTGGCAAGATTTATGGGTCGCTTTGGCCTTGGTGATGGTACTTGAAGGCGTGTTGCCTTTTTTGACCCCAAAGGGGTTGCGACAGGTGTATGGCCAGATGAGTCAGATGAGTGATCGATCACTTAGGCTTTATGGTCTGCTCAGCATGATCGTCGGGGTAGTATTTCTATCCTTGGTGAGTTGATCTACTACAAACAATACAAATGGTTATTCGAGTGGCACAAACAAAAGATCGTTGGTTATTGCCGGAAGGCATTGTAGAGCTGTTGCCGCAACAGGCACAGCATCTGGAGCAGTTGCGGCGCGAGCTGCTGGACCTGTTTAACGGCTGGGGCTATGACCTTGTCATGCCACCACTAATTGAATATCTTGAGTCGTTGCTGGTAGGGACAGGCAATGATTTGGATTTGCAAACCTTTAAATTGATCGACCAAATGACTGGGCGTTTAATGGGGTTGCGGGCTGATATGACACCACAGGTGGCCCGTATCGATGCACACCTGCTTAAGCGTGATGTGCCTAATAGACTCTGTTATATTGGCCCGGTATTACATACATTACCTAATGGGTTTGGTCGCTCACGCTCGCCGCTTCAGGTGGGCGCGGAGCTGTATGGCCATGCGGGTATAGAGAGTGATGTAGAGATTTTACGGTTGATGGTTGAAATGCTAAAAACCAGTGGTGTTAATGATCTTCATGTTGATTTGGGGCACGTGGGAATTTATCGTGGACTGGTTCAGGATGCCAAACTTAGTAGTGATCAGGAAGAGCGGCTGTTTGATGCAATGCAGCGTAAGGCGTTGCCAGAGATAGAGGCCTATCTTAATGAATGGGACGTTGTAACCCGTACAAAAGAACATTTGCTGGCATTGATTGAGCTTAATGGGGATCATTCTGTCTTGACTGAAGCTAAAAGAGTGTTGAGTTCTGCTAGTGCGCCAGTTCAATCCGCACTGGAGAATCTGTGTCAAATTGCAGCTCGTGCGGAGTATTTTATCGGTGAGTTGCCACTCTATTTTGATTTGGCAGAGTTACGTGGTTATCGTTATCAAACCGGAGTGGTATTTGCGGCCTTTGTCCCGGGACAGGGGCAGGAGATTGCACGTGGCGGTCGTTATGATGCGATTGGTGAGTCATTTGGCCGTGCTCGCCCAGCCACCGGTTTTAGTTCTGATCTTAAGGTTTTGGCAGAACTTACCCCGCGCCAGCAGGTATCAACGGGGATATTTGCTGTGGTAGATGATGATCCTGTACTGGAGTCCCAGATTGCCACTTTGCGTGCCTCCGGTGAGCGGGTAGTGCATGCATTGCCAGGGCAACAGGGTAGTGCACGGGAGATGGGGTGTGACCGCATCTTACAGTCCACTGATAACGGCTGGTCTGTTGTTGCGGTAGATTAAATATATCGAACTGTTTTCTTAGATTAAACAAACATATTCAGGTGTTAGCATGGGTAGTGTAGGTAAAAATGTAATCATCATCGGCACACAGTGGGGTGATGAAGGCAAGGGTAAGGTTGTGGACCTGCTGACGGATAAGGTGGAAGCGGTGGTTCGCTTTCAGGGCGGTCACAATGCGGGCCACACATTGGTGATTAATGGTGAAAAAACCGTATTACACCTGATTCCCTCTGGAATATTGCGTGAAAACGTGCTCTGCCTGATTGGCAATGGTGTAGTGCTTTCACCTGAGGCACTGCTCCGCGAGATTGAAGGGTTGGAGGCACGTGGGGTTCCGGCCCGCGAGCGCCTGCGTATCAGCCCCGCCTGCCCGTTGATCCTGCCTTATCATGCCATGCTTGACCATGCCCGTGAAAAAGCACGTGGTAAGGCCGCTATCGGCACTACGGGGCGTGGTATTGGCCCGGCTTATGAAGATAAGGTCTCTCGTCGTGGGTTGCGTGTTGATGATCTTTTCCATCGTGAGCGCTTTGCCGCCAAATTGGGCGAGGTGCTGGATTACCATAATTTTGTTCTGCAGAACTATTACAAGGTCGAGAAGGTTGATTTTCAGCAAGTGCTGGATCAATCCATGATCTGGGCAGAGCAGTTGCAGCCGTTGGTTGTTGATGTGCCTGAGATGCTCAATGCGTATAGTTTGCGGGGTGAAAATGTCCTTTTTGAAGGGGCGCAAGGGGCGCTGCTTGATATCGATCATGGTACGTATCCCTTTGTTACCTCATCCAATACCACGGCAGGTGGTGCGGCTACAGGAAGTGGAGTAGGACCGCGTAGTTTTGATTATATTTTGGGGATTACCAAGGCGTATACCACACGTGTTGGCGCGGGTCCGTTTCCAACCGAGTTGTTTGATGAGATGGGTGAGCACTTGGCGCGTCGTGGCCATGAGTTTGGCTCTACCACGGGGCGTCCACGTCGTTGTGGATGGTTTGATGCGGTGGCGTTACGCCGTACCAACATGATCAACAGCGTGTCCGGAATTTGTATCACCAAACTTGACGTGCTTGATGGCCTTGATGTTATTCGCCTCTGTGTAGGGTACAACTGTAATGGTAAGGAGTATCTGGTACCGCCAATGGAAGCCGATACCTTATCGCAGTGTGATCCCGTTTATGTGGATATGCCTGGTTGGAAAGAGTCCACTGTCGGTGTGAGATGCTACGATGATTTGCCAGCAAATGCCAAAGCCTACCTGAGGCGTATCGAAGAGATCATTGAAGTGCCTATTGATATTATTTCGACCGGCCCGGATCGTACCGAGACCATTGTTCTGCGTCATCCCTTCGAATAAAACACCTTCCAACCCAAACCCCCGGCCTTACATCAGGCCGGGGGTTTCTGAGTATTTTAGTTTCTTGTCACTCTTTGTTATTCTGAGGTGGCTGACTGTTGCCTGAAAAGTGTTGCGTATGTTTGTCACGCGGGTGAATAGGACAATAAATATCACATCGGGGGCATGGTTGTATTGGCAGACGTTTAAGGTGCTACCACGCTGGAGATATTTACCATTTCACTGCTGATGACACTCTTCCCTGCCTTTAAAAGCTACGTCATCTATTTGTTGATGTATGCTACTTAGAGGCTGTGCTCGTTAATCTCATCGTTATAGATGTTTACGCGTGGTGGAATGTTGTGGCTCTTTTATTGATTGTTCGTCAGACATAGGGGCTGTCTGTTTTATTGGGCGACTATTCCACTATACAATATTTTGTACTATCCACAGGATTGGAGACAAACATGGTGCGACGACCTGGAGAGTTGTATATAGCATTGATCAGTGTGCATGGACTGATACGTGGTGATGACCTAGAGTTGGGGCGTGATGCAGATACCGGTGGCCAGACACTATATGTGGTGGAGTTGGCGCGGGCACTGGCCAAGCAGCCGGGGGTAGCACGTGTTGATCTGCTGACCCGTCTGATCGATGCTGAAGATCTCAGTGATGAGTATGCCCAGCCGGTAGAGGCGCTGAGTGATACGGCGAACATCATCCGTATCGAGGCTGGTCCTAAGGGATATTTGCCCAAGGAGCAGCTTTGGGACCATATTGATACCTTTGCAGATAATTCGCTGCGCTATTTCCGTGATAATAATCTACAGCCGGACATTCTTCATGGCCATTACGCGGATGCGGGTTATGTGGGCACACGTCTGGCCCATCTGTTGGGTGTACCGCTGTTTTTCACTGGCCATTCGCTGGGTCGGGTTAAACGTCGTCGTCTGGTCGCCAGCGGCCTCTCTGCAGCTGAGGTTGAGCAGCGTTATAACATGGTGCGCCGTGTGGATGCAGAGGAGCAGGTATTGGCTGCCGCAGAGCGTGTGATTACCAGCACGTTTCAAGAGATTGAAGAGCAGTATGAGCTTTACGATCATTACCAGCCTGAGCAGATGCGTGTGGTGCCGCCTGGTACTGACCTGACCCATTTTTTTCCGGCACTGGGTGATGAGTTGCAGTCACCGTTATTTGAAGAGTTGGCGCGGTTTTTAAAAATACCTGATAAGCCGATGATTCTGGCACTGTCCCGCCCTGATCGACGTAAAAACATTACCGCACTGATTGAAGCCTATGGCCAGTCACCAGAGCTTCAGGAGCTTGCTAATCTGATTATTGTTGCGGGGAACCGTGATGATATTGATGATCTGGATGATGGCGCACAAGAGGTTTTCAAAGAGTTGTTGATTGCTATCGATCGTTACGATCTGTATGGCAAAGTGGCGCTGCCCAAGCACCACAAACGTGAACAGGTGCCACTTTTCTATCGGATGGCGGCCGCCTCTAATGGTGTGTTTGTGAATCCTGCGTTGACAGAACCATTTGGTTTGACGCTGATCGAGGCGGCGGCGTGTGGTTTGCCAATTATTGCCACGGATGATGGTGGGCCGTGCGATATCATTGGCAATTGCCAGAATGGCACCCTGATTGACCCACTGGACAGCAGCACCATTAGCGCCGCGTTGTTGGAGTTGTTGCAAGATCGGCCGTTGTGGCAGGCGCGTTCTGAGGCAGGTATTAAAGGTGTGCGTGAACATTATGCCTGGGATGCACATGCCAGCCGTTATCTTGATATTGTCAAACCTATTGTGGCGCGTACTGGAATGTTGGAACGTAAACCGTTGAGTCGACGTTCGGGCACGTATGGCGATCGAGCGATTTTTACTGACCTGGATCAAAATCTGCTCGGTGACCCAGACTCACTGCGTGAATTGATGACGGAGTTGCGGCGTTATCGCAAATGTGTCCAGTTTGGTATTGCTACGGGACGTCGTCTCGACTCGGCATTAAAGGTGATGAAGCAGTATGGTATGCCTGAGCCGGATATTCTGATTACCAGTAGTGGTACGGAAATTTACTATGCCCCCAAATTGAGTGTTGATAGCTTCTGGCAGAAACATATCGATTACCACTGGACACCACATCTGGTACGACGGGTTTTGAATGATCTGCCCGGGCTCAAATTACAGCCGCGTATTGAGCAGAGCCGTTATAAAATCAGTTACTTTATAGACAGGGATATTGCACCGTCACTGGATGAGATCAATAGCCTGCTACACCGTGAAGAGCAGTCGGTCAATGTGACACTCGCCTTTGGCCAGTTTCTCGATATTGTGCCAATTCGAGCCTCTAAGGGGATGGCGCTGCGGTACGTCTCTGATCGCTGGCAGATCCCGCTGGAGCGTATCTTTGTTGCCGGTGGCTCCGGTGCAGATGAAGATATGATGCGGGGCAATACATTGGCAGCCGTTGTTGCCAACCGTCATCACGAAGAGCTTTCCAGGCTGGTTGAGGAGGAGCGTATCTATTTTGCACAGCAGCCCTTTGCCTCAGGCATTCTTGAGGCGTTGAAACATTATGATTTTTTTAATGGTTGCAACAAAACAGACCCATCGGCATGAGCCAGCAATCACGGTTACTGTTGTGTAGTGATCTCGACCGTACACTATTGCCCAATGGTGCGGAGCCGGAATCACCCGCTGCGCGCCGCTGTTTTACCGGGTTTTCCCGGTTACCCGGCATCATGTTGGCATATGTTTCGGGAAGGGATCTTGCCTTGGTAGAGGAGGCGATTGTCCAGTACAGCCTGCCGATGCCTGCGTATGCAATTACTGATGTGGGTAGCAAAATATATCAGCGAAAAGGTGGGTGTTGGGTAGAGGTGGTTGAGTGGAGCGAATATATAGACAGTGACTGGTCTGGTTATACACACCAACAGCTATTAGAGTTGCTCAGTGATGTTTCACAGTTGCAACTGCAGGAATCTGCAAAACAGAACCAACACAAACTCAGTTTTTACGTACCGCTTGATGTTGACCATTCAATGCTGTTGGCGGTGGTTGAAAAGCGTCTGCTGAGTGTTGGGGTGCAGGCCAGTTTGATATGGAGTATCGATGAGCCGGAAAACATCGGCCTGCTGGATCTGTTGCCACAGAGTGCCAATAAGTTGCACGCCGTGCGTTTTTTGCAACAGAAGCTTGGCTACGGTGATGATGAGCTGATTTTTTCGGGTGATAGTGGTAATGATCTGGAGGTGATGGCGAGCTCAGTGAACTCGGTACTGGTTGCCAATTCCAGCAGTGCTGTAAAAGCCCAGGCCAAGTCTCAAGTCAGCGCTGCGGGCCATGAGCAGACACTCTACATTGCCACGGGTACGTTAACAGGCATGAATGGTTACTACAGCGCCGGTGTTCTTGAAGGTGTCTGCCACTATGCCCCCATGTATCGGGCGGCGATTATGCAACTGGTGAATCAGGAGCAGCAAAAACAATGAATAGTGTGAGGCTGGTAATTTTTGGCGAAGTATTGTTTGATCAGTTTCCCGACGGTACCAAACACCTGGGGGGAGCCCCTTTTAATGTTGCCTGGCACTTGCAGGCGTTTGGTGATCAACCATTACTGCTATCCAGTATTGGCAATGATGAGAATGGTCAGGAGATTGTGCGTGCCATGCAGCAGTGGGGCATGGAGGTGGCAGGGCTACAGTGCAATGCGCAGTGTGCAACCGGTCAGGTCAATGTCAGTTTTGGCGGGGATGGTGAGCCTGCTTATGACATTGCCACGGATAGCGCGTATGACAACATAGGTGTTGAGGCGCTGCCTGATCTCACTCAAGCAACACTGCTTTACCACGGCACTCTGGCGTTACGCAGCCAGGTGAGTCGCCACACACTGGATACGCTGTTATCCCACCAGACATTGCCGCTCTTTCTGGATGTTAACCTACGTGCCCCCTGGTATCAGGTTGCAGATGTGCGTGGCTGGTTGCAGCGTGCCCGTTGGGTCAAATTGAATCAACATGAGTTGACGGAACTGGCCCCTGCGGGTAATGACTTGCAGCAGCGGCTTGAGGCCTTGCAGCTACAGAGTGATATTGAACTGCTGGTGGTGACGCTGGGTGAGCGTGGTGCAATCGCCCGCCGTCGTGATGGTCAGCAGTGGCAGGTAGCCCCTGCGACATCAACCACTGTGGTCGATACAGTCGGCGCAGGTGATGCGTTTACTGCCCGACTGATTCACGGCGTAGTGCATCATGAGGATATTGGTGAAGCACTGGTTGCGGCGCAGGCATTTGCCAGCCGGATTGTTGCGCTGCGTGGTGCGGTGCCATTATCAAAAGATTTTTACAGCGTCGCTGATGAGTCAGCGTAACTCAAGGTTTGAAGATGCATAGTAACGAGTGGTATGAACAGCAGAGCAGAGTGACCCTGAAACGGATTCTGTCGCGCATCGAAAAAACACTGCCACGTGAAGTGGATAAAGGTGAGTGGGCTGGGTATATCGAACGGCTGACCACCCATTTTCCTCAGCTCTTCAGACCATTGCATCAGCTTTATAGTGAAAATTACGATTTTTTCTACCATGTGCAGACGATTATTGAAACGGCTACCCAAGTGTGGCTGGAGCGTAGTGATGATCTTAAGGCGCTGGATGCAATTCGTGAGGCGGATCCATATTGGTATCAGTCACACCGGATGATTGGTGCAATGTGTTATGTGGATCTCTTTTGCGTCAATCTTGATGGGCTGCGTAAACATATTCCCTATCTTAAAGAGCAGGGGATCAGTTACCTGCATCTTATGCCAATGTTTAAAACCCCCGAGGGTGATAATGATGGCGGCTATGCGGTAAGCAGTTATCGCGAGCTGAACCCCGCGATCGGCACCATGGAGGAGTTGGCCCAGCTCGGGGTGGAGCTGCGTAATCACGGCATTAGTCTCTCGCTGGATTTTATTTTTAATCACACTGCTGATGGCCATTTATGGGCGCGGCGGGCGTTGGCTGGGGATGAAGAGTACCAGGGTTACTACCGTATGTTTCCCGACCGTAAATGGCCAGATGCCTATGAAAAGACTGCTATTCCAGTCTTTCCGGATGAACACCCCGGCTGTTTCACCTACAGCAGCAAGATCCGCAAATGGATCTGGACAACGTTTTACAACTATCAATGGGATCTTAATTACGAAAATCCTGCGGTGTTTAACGCCATGGCCGGTGAGCTGCTGTTTCTTGCCAACCAGGGGGTTGAAATCCTGCGTCTTGATGCTGTTGCCTTTTTATGGAAACGGCTGGGGACCAGTTCGCAAAATGAGCCTGAGGCCCATACATTGATTCAGGCCTTTAATGCGCTGGTGAAGATTGCCACCCCGGCGATGGCCTTTAAGTCAGAGGCTATTGTCCACCCTGATGAGGTGATTAAATATATAGGAGAGGAGGAGTGTCAGCTCTCTTATAACCCACAGCTGATGGCGCTTTTATGGAGCACACTGGCCACCCGCGATACGGCGTTGTTGCGTCATTCGTTGCATAAACGGTTTGAGATTCCTTCGGGGTGTGCATGGATCAACTATGTACGTTGTCATGATGATATCGGCTGGGTATTTTCCGATGACGATGCGCGGGAGCTGGGGATCGACCCGCAGGGACATCGCCGCTTTCTTACCCAGTTTTATACCGGCAAGTTTGAAGGTAGTTTCTCTCGGGGCCAACCGTTTCAGGAGAGTCCAACCACAGGTGATGCTCGGGTCTCTGGTACCACCGCTTCATTGGCAGGGCTTGAAACAGCGCTTGAAAGTTGTGATGAGTACGCTATTAAACAGGCGGTTCGCCGCATTCTGTTGCTCTACGGCGTCTGTTTTACCATCGGTGGTATTCCGCTGATCTACATGGGTGATGAGTTGGGCATGCTCAACGACTATCGTTATGAAGATGATCCTGGCAAGGCCGGGGATAGCCGTTGGTTGCACCGTATCAGTTTTGATTGGGGTGCTGCCGAACAGCGTTTTAAACGTGAAAGTTTGATGAGCGAGATCTATTCCGGGATTCTCAAACTGGTGCAGATACGACAGCAGAACTTTGCCTTCACCCGGGCTGAGACCGAACTGATTGATGCGGATAATAGACATATATTGGGTTATTTCCGTCATCATGATGAGCAGAGTGTGCTGGTATTGGCCAACTTTAGTGAATTGGAGCAGGAGATCCCCGCCAAGCGGTTACGCCTGCTTGGGTTGCGTCGCACCATTACCGACATTGTTGCTGGCCGTACGGTGATCGCAACACAAACCTTAAAGCTGGAGCCTTATCAGATGATGGTTCTGGTGGGTGTACGCTAGCTGCAGTGAGACTGTAACTGTTGCTCTATATTTGAATGGAGGTCCTGTGATGAAGTGGTTACTTCTGTTGATTGGTATTGTTGCGATATCGATGCTCATCTGGTTTCTGTTTTTGGCCCATCAATCCAAAAACGTACCTAAGCTTGGTCTGGTCAATGGCCAGCTTGCTGCCTGCAAGCTGAGTAGTAACTGTGTGAACAGTGCTGATGCAGCATCAGGCATTACTGCTATCTCTTTTAAAGGCACCGCTGCTGAGGGGTGGGCTGATATGCATCAGACCCTGATGGTGGTAGATGGAGCGGTGCAGCAACATACGGATAACTATCTCTGGGCCACCTTTACTACACCGCTGTTTGGGTATGTGGATGATGTGGAGCTGTTGATGGAGCCAGATCAGCAGAGGTTCCAGATTCGTTCGGCATCGCGGGTAGGGCGCTCGGACTTTGGTGCCAATCGTGACAGAGTGGCAGCGATCAGGGGGCGCTTTTCAGAAACAGCGTCTGGCAGCGGCCGTTAGGGTTGGGCGGCGCTGAGGATATTGATGATTAACTGTTTTACCTGAGCCGGTTCAAAGGGTTTGTCGCAGATGGCGGAAACACCCGCTTGTGTCACCCCGGCCAGATGGCTGTGGTTGGCTTCACTGGTGACCATAAGAATAGGAATGGAGCGTTGAGAACTCTGTTCGCGCACGTGTTTGGTGAGCGCTTTGCCATCCATCTCTGGCATATTGTAGTCGGTGATAATTAGATCAAAAAACTGCGCATCGAGAATGTCAACCGCCTCACGCCCGTTGGTGGCGAACGTTAACGCTTCAATGCCCAGATTGTTGAGAACACGACTGATATGTTTTCGAGCAGTACTGCTGTCATCAACTACAAGCACCTTAAGGTCCTCCATATTGATGTTTTCCAGCCCCCCCGTGCCTGGTTTGATTAGATCCAGCGTGGCGTAGAGTGCCCGTTTTAAGTCGGCACAATTGAAGGGTTTGGGCAAGATGGCAACCACCCCCGCTTGCCGAATGGGCTCCAGATAGTAGTCGGACTCTTCGCTGGAGATTATCATGAAGGGGATAGCTTCAAGCAGGCTGTCTTCGCGCATGGCGCGGACCAGATCGGTGCCTGTCATGTCGGGCAGGTGCATGGCGCTGATGACAAGGTCAGGCTGAAACTGACGCATATCATTCAGTGCCTCCTGGGCGCTTTTGAAACAATCCGTATGTGTAACACCCATCTCCTCAAACTGTTTTTGGATAAAGCGCCACTGTGTCGATGAGGGTTCGACCACGGTGATGGCAAGATCAGTGATGGAGAATAGCTTGGTCATAAAACCAGCGCCTTTATGGTAGTTGCTAGTTCCCTATCGGTTGTTTAACCCACAATGTTTAATCTATCCCCTTGTTAAATAACATTGATCCCCTCATTTTTTAACATCTCAATCAGTTTGATGAGTGGCAGTCCGACCAGAGCATTGGGATCGTCACCTTCCAGCCGTTCAAAAAGCGCAATCCCCAGTGCCTCTGACTTGAAGGAGCCAGCACACTGATAAGGCTGCTCCTTTTGCAGGTAGTTTTCGATCTCATCGCTGTTGAGTTGGCGGAAATGGACCGTAAAGGGAACTACCTCCAGCTGTATATGGCCGCTACGACTGTTAAAGAGTGCCAGTGAGGTGAGAAACAGCACTGCTTGGCCGGATGCCGCGGTCAGCTGTTCGACGGCATGGGCGTGGTCACCCGGTTTGCCCACTATCTGGCCGTTAATTACCGCTACCTGGTCGGAGGCGATGACCAGTGCGGCATCATGATCATGGGCAGCGGCAAGGGCCTTCTCCTTGGCCAGTCGTATGACCAGTGATTCAGGCGATTCGCCGATGATGAGGGTCTCGTCGATATTGGGGGAGATGCAGCTGAAAACCAGCCCCAGTTTGGTTAATAGTTCGCGCCGGTAAATGGAGGACGAGGCAAGAATAAGTGGCTGATTCATCTATTCGATTTCGATTAATGTTTCGTCGGGGTTAACAGTATCCCCCTTCTTGATGTGAACGGCTTTGATGGTGCCGGAGATAGGTGCCTGTATCTCGGTCTCCATCTTCATCGCCTCCGTCACCAGCAGCGAGGCCCCCTCCTTGACGATATCGCCCTCCTTGACCAACACGTCAACAATGGTACCGGGCATAGAGGTTGTGACATCCCCCGGCCCTTTGGCCAAGGGGCGTTTGCTACCCTTGGTTTTGGAGGGGAGTCTGTCGCCCCCACCCCCACTATCACCAATGCCAATCTCCTCAAGTGTCTCCACCAGGATCTCCTCAGGTACACCGTCCACCGAGACAAAAAACGGGCGGCTGTTATCCCCCTTATGGCCGGTACCAATGACCTTGATGTGGTAGCTCTCGCCATGCATGGTGACGTTAAATTCGACAGGGGTAGCAACGGGGCATTCGTTGTTGGCAGTGATGTTTTCCAGTGATTCAGGCACCAGGGTGCCAGCGGCGCGCTCTTCAAGAAAGGTGCGGCCGACGTCAGGGAACATGGCGTAGGTGAGCACATCCTCTTCACTCTGGGCGAGTGTGCCAATTTCGTCACGCAGCCGTCCCATCTCGGCATTGAGCAGGTCGGCAGGGCGACAGCTGATCACATCCTCATTGCCAATCGCCTGCTGGCGTACAGTTTCGTTCACCGCGCCAGGGGCCTGGCCATAACGCCCCTGCAGGTAGAGCTTTACCTCATTGCTGATATTTTTGTATCGGCTGCCGGTCATCACGTTCAGCACCGCCTGGGTACCGACGATCTGTGAGGTAGGGGTCACCAGAGGGGGGAACCCCAGATCCTCACGGACCCGGGGTATTTCCGCCATCACCTCGGTCATGCGGTTCAGTGCACCTTGCTCTTTGAGCTGGTTGGCAAGGTTGGAGATCATGCCGCCAGGGATCTGGTTGACCTGGACGCGGGTATCAATGCCGGTGAACTCGCTTTCGAAACGGGCATACTTCTTACGCACACCATAAAAGTAGAGTCCAATCTCCTGTAGCAGAGATAGATCAAGCCCGGTGTCATAGGCCGTATCCTTAAATGCTGCCACCATGCTCTCGGTGGCGGGGTGGCTGGTACCCCCGGCAAAGGTGGAGATGGCGGTATCAATATGCAGACACCCCTGTTCAACCGCCTTGAGCTGGCACATCGAGGCGAGTCCTGCTGTGGCGTGGCAGTGCAGGTGGATAGGGATGGTGATTGATTGCTGCAGCGCGGCCACCAGCTCAGCGGTGACCATGGGGGTCAGTAGCCCCGCCATATCCTTGATGGCAATGCTGTCGCAGCCCAGCGCCTGCATCTCTTTGGCCATGGTCACAAATTGGGCAATGTTATGTACCGGGCTGGTGGTGTAACAGAGGGTCCCCTGGGCGTGTTTCTTGGCTGTCTTGACCGCCTCAATAGCCACCTTCAGGTTGCGGACATCATTCAGGGCATCAAAGATGCGGAAGACATCAATACCGTTGTGGGCGGCCTGCTGCACAAAGGCGCGGACCACATCATCAGAGTAGTGGCGGTACCCCAGCAGGTTCTGTCCCCGCAGCAGCATCTGCAGGCGGGTATTGGGTAGTGCCTGGCGTAGCTGACGCAGCCGCTCCCAGGGATCCTCCTTAAGAAAACGGATACAGGCGTCAAAGGTGGCACCCCCCCAGACCTCCAGCGACCAGTAACCCACTTTGTCCAGCTTGCTGCAGATGGGCAGCATATCTTCAGTGCGCATACGTGTGGCGATCAACGACTGATGTGCGTCGCGCAGGATGGTATCGGTTATCTCTACTTTAGCCATATCAACTCTATTCATTAATGGTGATGGTGTTTCTATCAACGTCCCAGGTGGGCGGCAATGGCCACGCCAATGGCGGCGGCCAGCTCACGTGGCGGACGTCTTACCGAATAATTGACCAGTTCTGGATGTTTTTCCACAAAACTGGTGTCAAAACTGCCGCTCTGAAACTCTGGAGATTTCAAAATCTCCAGATAATAAGGGATAGTGGTCTTGATGCCATAGACCCCCATATCATTCAGGGCGCGTGTAGAACGGTCCAGCACCTCGTCCCAGGTCAGTGCCCATACAGTCAGCTTGGCGCAGAGTGAGTCGTAGTGGGGCGGGATCACATAACCGGTATAGATGGCAGCATCGGTACGCACGCCAGGGCCACCGGGGGCCAGATAGCGGGTGATGCGGCCAAAGCTCGGCAAGAAGCCATTTTTTGGGTCTTCGGCGTTGATGCGGAACTCCATGGCGTAACCGCGGCGCTGCACATCCTCCTGCTGGTAACGCAGCTTTAACCCCGCCGCGATGCGGATCTGCTCCTGGACGATGTCGATCCCGGTAATGGTTTCAGAGATGGGGTGCTCCACCTGCAAACGGGTATTCATCTCCATAAAGAAGAAGTTGTTCTCCTGATCGAGTAGGAACTCCACCGTCCCCGCGTTTTCATAGCCCACCGCCCGGGCCGCAGTCACCGCCAGATCGCCGATATATTTACGCTGTTCATCGTTGAGCTGCGGCGAGGGGGCAATCTCAATCAGCTTCTGGTGGCGGCGCTGGATCGAGCAGTCGCGCTCAAAGAGGTGGATCACATTACCGTGGCTGTCGGCGAGGATCTGGACCTCAATATGGCGCGGATTGACCACGCACTTTTCGATGAATAGGTCAGACTTGCCAAAGGCCTTGGTCGCCTCAGAGATGACACGGTCATAATTATGACGCAGATCCTCTTCACTTTCGCAGCGGCGGATACCGCGCCCACCACCACCTGCAGTGGCCTTGAGCATCACGGGGTAACCAATTCGGCTGGCGATATCGACACCCTCCTCAAGGGATTCCACATTGCCATTACTACCGGGGGTGACCGGAATGCCGGCCTTGATCATTGCGTGGCGGGCCTCAATTTTATCCCCCATGCTGTGGATAACTTCAGCACTGGGGCCGATAAAACGGACGCCGCGACGACGACAGATATCGGCCAGTTGAGGGTTTTCGGAGAGAAACCCGTATCCCGGATGCAGGGCATCACATCCCGCAGCAACAGCCAGATTGACAATGCGGTGGGCGTTTAGATAGCCCGCAACGGAGTCTGGTCCAAGGTTATAGGCCTCGTCAGCTTTTTTAACGTGCAGAGAGTGGCGGTCGGCATCCGTATATATTGCCACCGATTTTATGCCCATCTCGGCGCAGGCGCGCGCAATACGGACAGCAATTTCACCTCGATTAGCAATCAGAATTTTTTTTATCATATTGATTCTATTAATAGAGTTATCAGGTTGCCAAGTCCACCATTATATAGCTCGGCAGAGCTACGCACCGTTTCAAGGCGACTACCCACCAGACCATATAAAAGCAATGTAATATCAGGGTTCTACGAGAATCACCCCGTGAAGTCAAGTTTCTGCACGGATAACAGGGTGAAAAATAACAAATTTCTTTGACAGACAGAGTGCGTGGCTTTATCATTCCGCGCCTATGTCACCCCAGCGATTACCCGAGCAGATTGTACCTTTCAAGTTGGCACGGCAGCGTAGATTGCTGCAAGGCGTGCTGAAGCTTGATACTATGGCCCGCTTGTCGGGCTTGCTGGCTGACAAAAATGGTGATGTAGATGTCAACTTGCAGTTTGATATTGATGCACAGGGTATCAGCTACATGTCTGGTCACCTTAAAACCCAGGTCAGCCTGGTCTGCCAGCGCTGCATGGAGCCGGTGGTTGTGTCACTGGAGAGTGAAGTTGCAGTGGGTTTTGTGACCAGTGAAGAACGTGTGCTTGCCATGCCTGATGTATATGAGCCCTATCTCTTGATGGACGAATCGGTCGTTCTCAGTGAGTTAATTGAGGATGAGCTGATTATGGCCATTCCGATCGTGGCGGCCCATCCACAGCAGTCCTGTCAGCCCTGGTTCGAGAAACAACAAGAGGCACTCTCTGACGTCGAAGAGAAGATGCCAGCAAAGAAAAACCCATTTGCAGTTTTGGCGTCCCTGAAACGGGACAGTTAGCAACAACGAATTGAAGTTTGCGTTAAATATTAGGAGTTTATTGCCATGGCCGTACAACAGAACAAAAAGAGCACTTCCAGACGTGGTATGCGTCGTTCACATGACGCTTTGACCGCTGGAGCGCTCTCCGTTGACTCAACCACAGGTGAAACCCACCTTCGTCATCACATCACTCCAGACGGTTTTTATCGTGGCCGTAAGGTGATTGCTGACAAGGAATAGTCAACTTGAGCCAAACTATCGCTCTGGACGCGATGGGTGGTGATCATGGCCCGTCAGTGGTTGTGCCCGCCGCCCTGAGCGTTATTAAAGAGCGCCCCACGCTCAAATTGATTTTAGTGGGTGACTACGACGTCCTGGTGGCTGAGCTGCGTAAGCACGGCGCCGATGTTGGCCCCAATATCCTTATTCATCATGCCTCGCAGCGGGTGGAGATGGATGAGCTTCCCTCTGTGGCCCTGCGTACCAAAAAAGATTCATCCATGCGGGTGGCGATCAATTTGGTGCAGGATGGCACAGCAGACGCCTGTGTCAGTGCCGGTAATACCGGTGCCTTGATGGCAACGGCCCGTTTTGTACTGAAAACGTTGCCGGGTATCGACCGTCCGGCCATTATTTCCACCTTACCCACCATGAAAGGGCACACCCGTGTGCTCGATCTGGGTGCCAATGTCGATTCCAGCGCCGATGTGCTGCTGCAGTTTGCAGTGATGGGGTCAGTATTGACCCAGGCGGTTGATAATATAGCCATGCCTACGGTGGGCTTGCTGAACATTGGCGAAGAGGAGATGAAGGGCAACGAGCGGGTTAAAGAGGCGTCCCGCCTGTTGGCTGCCAGCCCCATTAATTATGTGGGTTATGTCGAGGGTGATGATATCTTCAAAGGCACTGTAGACGTGGTGGTGTGTGATGGTTTTGTGGGAAATGTCGCCTTAAAAACGACCGAAGGTGTGGCAAAAATGATTGCCCACTTTATGCGCGAAGCCTTTTCAAAAAACATATTCACCAAGTGTGTCGCGTTGATTGCATCGCCAATATTAACAGTGATCAAAAACAGGATTGACCCACGCCGTTACAATGGTGCCAGTTTTGTCGGTCTTAATGGCATTGTGATCAAAAGCCATGGTAGTGCTGATATTTTTGCCTTTGCCAACGCCATTAACGAGGCGGTACACGAGGTTAACAAAGCGGTGCCGGATAAAATCAGTCAGCAGCTGGAGCGGCTGCTGATCAAACAGGCAGGATAAGCAGTGATCTATTCAAGAATAGCTGGCACCGGGAGTTATTTGCCCGACAACGTGCTGACAAACGCTGATCTGGAAAAGATGGTGGAGACCTCTGACCAGTGGATCAGGGAGCGTACCGGCATCCATAAACGCCATGTTGCTGTTGCCGGCCAAACCACCTGTGATCTTGCCGAGCAGGCGGCCATTAATGCAATAGCGGCGGCGGGTATCACGGCTGCCGATATCGACCTGATTATTGTGGCCACAACCACCGCAGATAAAATCTTCCCCAGCACTGCCTGTCTGTTGCAAAAGCGCCTCGGTATACATGGTCCTGCAGCCTTTGATATCCAGGCGGTCTGTTCTGGTTTTGTCTATGCCCTCAGTGTTGCCGATAAGTTTATCCGTGCTGGCAGCGCCAAACGTGCGTTGGTGGTGGGGGCCGAGACCTTGTCGCGCATTATCAACTGGAAAGACAGGGGTACCTGTGTCCTGTTTGGTGATGGTGCCGGTGCCGTGGTGCTGGAGGCCAGCGCAGAGCCGGGCATCTTGAGCACCCATCTGCATGCAGATGGTGAATATGATGAGATGTTGCATGTGCCCGGGGGTATCTCCCGTGGTGATGAGGGTGGGCGTCTCTTTATGGAGATGCAAGGCAACGAAGTCTTTAAGTTCGCTGTTCGTACCTTGGGCCGCATTGTGGACGAGACCCTTGAAGCCAATAATATGCAGAAGAGCGATATCGACTGGTTGGTGCCCCACCAGGCCAATATCCGCATCATCACTGCCACCGCCAAAAAACTCGATATGCCCATGGAAAAAGTGGTGGTGACAGTGCATGAACACGGCAATACTTCTGCCGCTTCAATCCCGTTGGCGCTTGATGTGGCGGTGCGTGATGGACGGATTCAGCGTGGCCAGACGGTCCTGCTGGAGGCCTTTGGTGGTGGTTTTACCTGGGGCTCAGCGCTGCTTAAGTTTTAGGCTTAACGAATCCAGATATATAGTTAAGAAGGGTTGTTTATGTCATTTGCGATGGTTTTTCCTGGCCAGGGTTCACAAGCTGTGGGCATGTTGGCAGCGTTGGCAGTCGAGTGGAGCCAAGTGGGGGAGACCTTTGCTGAGGCCAGTGATGTACTCGGTTACGATTTGTGGCGACTGGTACAGGCAGGCAGTGAGGCGGATCTTAACCAGACTGACAAAACCCAGCCCGCGATGTTGGCGGCGGGCCTCGCCTGCTGGCGTGTCTGGCAGGCGGCAGGCGGCCCAGTGCCCAGCCTCATGGCGGGCCATAGTCTTGGTGAATATACAGCGCTGGTGGCGGCAGAGGCTCTCGATTTTGCCACGGCTGTCAAACTGGTAGAGAGACGTGGCCAGCTGATGCAGGCCGCAGTACCCGAGGGGCAGGGGGCCATGGCGGCAATCCTTGGGCTGAGTGATGACGAGGTGGTGGCGGTGTGTGCCGCCGCGGCTGAAGGGGCGGTGGTGCAGGCGGTTAACTTCAATGCCCCGGGGCAGGTGGTGGTGGCTGGCTCTGCGGCAGCTGTGGCACGGGCGCTGGTGCTGGCCAAAGAGGCGGGGGCTAAACGCGCCATACCGTTGCCGGTGAGTGTCCCTTCGCACTGTAGCTTGATGCGCCCCGCGGCGGACGAGCTGGCCAAAATATTGGCCGCTATCGAGGTCAAGCCGCCACGGATAGAGGTATTGCATAACGTTGATGTCTCATCCCATCAGGATGGCGCAGCGATTCGCCTATTATTGGCGCAGCAGCTGCATCAACCGGTGCGCTGGGTAGAGACCGTACAAACGCTGGGTAAAACCGGTGTCACTACTATAGTAGAATGTGGTCCGGGCAAGGTTCTGGCGGGGCTGAATAAACGTATCGACCGTGACATAAATACATTGCCGGTATTTGATGCGGCTACGTTACAGGCTGCATTGGACCTGGTTAACGGTGCGTAGAGATAAAAGGGTATTGTCATTATGAAACTGGAAAATGAGATTGCGCTGATTAGCGGTGCCAGTCGTGGCATTGGTAAGGCAACTGCGCTTGAGCTGGGCAAGGATGGTGCTGTGGTGATTGGTACGGCCACCTCTGCGAGCGGTGCCGCGGCCATCAGCAAGTACTTGGATGAGCATGGTATCAAGGGCAAAGGGGTGGTTTTGAATGTAACCTCTCAAGAGTCTATTGATAGCGTGATTGAACAGATTACGACAGAGTTTGGCACGGTCTCGATTTTGGTGAATAACGCCGGTATTACGCGGGATAATCTCTTGATGCGGATGAAGGATGAGGAGTGGAACGATATTATTGATACCAACCTCGGTTCGGTTTTTCGCATGAGCAAGGCCTGTTTGCGTGGCATGATGAAGGCACGTAAAGGGCGGATCATCAGTGTTGCCTCTGTTGTGGGTGAGACGGGTAATGCCGGCCAAACCAATTATGCCGCTGCCAAGGCCGGTATTTTTGGTTTTACCAAATCCATGGCACGTGAAGTTGCCTCTCGTAATATCACGGTTAACGCCGTTGCACCGGGTTTTATCGACACTGATATGACCCGCGTACTGCCTGATGAGCAGAAAGAGGCGTTGCTGAACCAAATTCCACTTAATCGTTTGGGTAAAGCCGAAGAGATTGCCGCTGCCATCGCCTTTTTGGCGTCACCAGCGGCAGGCTATATCACTGGTTTTACACTGGATGTGAATGGTGGCATGTACATGGGATAGGTTGAAATCCCACGGTTACTATTTTAGTGTTGTATGAATTACCTTGTAGTTTTATCGAAAATCTCAGGTTATTTGTCGCGATCTTGCTTGCAACATCTGGATTTCAGGATAAAATACCGACCGCAGCGTGATCTGCATAAAATTTTTGGAGGAACCATTTGTCATGAGCACTATCGAAGAACGCGTCAAGAAGATTGTGATTGAACAGTTAGGTGTCAAGGAAGAGGAAGTCACCACCGAAGCTTCTTTTGTTGACGATCTCGGCGCAGATTCGCTCGATACAGTGGAATTGGTGATGGCCCTGGAAGAAGAGTTCGAATGCGAAATTCCAGACGAAGAGGCCGAGAAGATCACTACTGTTCAGCAGGCTATCGATTACATTAACTCTACTTTGGGTTAACTGTTACGAATCCAGTAGAGGCCGCAGTGCCGCGTGTGCAGCCTGCGGCTTTTTGCTTTGTGCGGTGCGCCAAATGGGGTGCCAGCACTCACTTTCAGAGGTTATTCAAAACGTGAGCATGCAGCGTCGAGTTGTTGTCACTGGTCTGGGCATGGTTGGCCCAGTGGGACTTTCTGTTAAAGAGTCATGGGCCAATATTTTAGCGGGCAAGAGTGGTATTGGTCCGATCACCCATTTTGATACCACTGATTTTAGTGTGCGGTTTGGTGGGTCGGTCTGGAATTTTGATGCTACTCATTACATGTCGGCCAAAGATGCCCGGCGTATGGACCCCTTTATTCATTACGGGATTGCCGCTGCCAAGGAGGCGTTTGAGGACTCTGGCCTGACCGTGACCGAGGAGAATGCCGAGCGCATCGGTGTAATGATCGGTTCTGGCATTGGTGGTCTGCCCGGTATTGAGAGTGGTCACGAGACCTTTCGTACGGCCGGTCCGCGCAAACTTTCACCATTTTTCGTTCCGAGCAATATCATTAATATGATTTCCGGCAACTTTTCCATCATGTATGGCATGAAGGGGCCGAATCTGGCGATTGTCACCGCCTGTGCCACCGGCACCCACAATATTGGTGAAGCGGCGCGTATTATTGCCCGTGGTGATGCCGATGCGATGGTGGCGGGCGGCGCTGAAATGGCGACGTCACCCACCGGTCTGGGTGGTTTTGCTGCCGCACGGGCGCTCTCTACCCGTAATGATGACCCTGCCACCGCCAGCCGCCCTTGGGACAAGGACCGTGACGGCTTTGTCTTGAGTGATGGCGCCGGTGTTGTAGTGCTGGAGGAGTACGAATCTGCCAAAAAACGCGGTGCCAATATCTATGCTGAGGTTTCTGGTTCTGGCATGAATGGTGATGCGTACCATATGACCACGCCGAGTGAAGGCGGAGAGGGGGCGCGCCGCTGTATGGCCCTGGCCCTGAAACATGCCGGTATTAACCCTGAACAGGTCGATTACATTAATGCCCACGGTACTTCTACCCCGGCAGGCGATCGTGCTGAAACCATGGCGACCAAGTCGATGTTTGGTGATCACGCTTACAAGCTGGCAATGAGTTCCACCAAGTCGATGACGGGGCATCTATTAGGCGCGGCAGGTGGCATTGAGGCGATTTTTACTGCCTTGGCTATTCGCGACCAGGTGGCACCACCGACTATTAATTACACCACGCCAGATCCTGAGTGCGATCTTGATTATGTGCCCAACGAGGCTCGCCCGATGAAGATCGATGTGGCCATCTCCAACTCCTTTGGTTTTGGTGGTACCAACGGCACGCTGGTATTCAATAAAGTATAAGGGGTAATATGCGGTGGCCTCACCAAGGGGCAGCCGCATGTAGCGTGGTACGTTGATGGTATCTACTCAGATTACTCCCGCCGTTCTTGTATCAACTCCGCCGCGCCAGCAGCGGTTGCAAGAGAGCTTCGATCTGTTGCGGTTGCATGCATTAAACCCGCAGCGTTACCCCTATCTGTTGGAGAGTGTCGTTCACGGCACGGCCCAGTCACGTTACGACATTCTGTTTGCTTTCCCGGGTGCGAGCATGGATGCGACGGGACAGGATTTTTTATCAGCACTTGATCAGCAGTGGCAGAGTGACCGTAAGCAGGATGAAACTACCGTTGATCTGCCGTTTAGCGGCGGTTGGTTCCTCTATCTTGGTTACGAGCTGGTGGCGCAGATCGAGCCCAGATTGTGTGCTCTGAGGGCCGATGCGGTGTTGCCCGCAGCGTTTGCCACCCGTATTCCTGCGGCGGCCATCCGTGACCATCAGTCGGGGTGCTGCCATCTGGTCTGTGAACCAGGGGCCGAGCCGCTGTTGGCTAAGATGGCCGGTGACATTGCCCGTCTCCCCAGTATAGATAAACGGTCTTCTTGCCCCCCGGTAGTGATCTCCATCAGCGAAGATGAGCCGCGCCGTTTCCTCGCTGGGGTTGAACGTATCCGTGATTACATTCGTGAGGGAGACGTCTTTCAGGTCAACCTGTCGCGTGCCTGGCGGCTCACCCTTGCCGAGGGGGACGCGGTACAGCTCTATCGTCGTTTGCGTGACCATAATCCGGCACCGTTTGCGGCGCTGGTCAGTTATGGTGGCAAGAGTGTGATCAGTTCATCGCCCGAGCGGTTGGTGAGTGTGAAGGGGGATCGTGTCAGTGTCCGCCCGATTGCGGGTACCCGGCCACGCAGCGCCGATGCAGCGGCAGATGCTGCCTATGCCAAAACGTTGCTGGACCACCCTAAAGAGCGTGCCGAACATGTGATGCTGATTGATCTGGAGCGTAATGATCTTGGCCGGCTCTGCGTACCGGGTAGTGTAGTGGTGGATGAGATGATGGTGCTGGAGTCGTATGCCCATGTACATCACATCGTCTCTAATGTTTCAGGGACGTTGCGTCCTGGTACCACACCGGCAGCGGTGATTCGGGCAGTTTTTCCCGGCGGCACCATTACCGGTTGCCCCAAGGTACGTTGCATGGAGATCATCCATGAAATGGAGCAGGAGGGACGGGGGCCTTATACCGGTTCAGTAGGCTATCTCAGCCATTCAGGAGAGATGGATCTCAATATTCTTATTCGTACCATGGTGCTGGATGGCCAGCAGCTCCATTTCCGTACAGGCGCGGGCATTGTCAACGACTCACTCCCCGACGCTGAGCTGGCAGAGACCCGTGCCAAGGCGTTGGGACTGTTACGTGCGTTAGGGGTGGAGACGACGTGATGGAGTATCTGGTCAATGGTGTGCTGACCAGCCATCTGCCGTGTGGCGATCGGGCGATCCAGTATGGGGATGGGCTGTTTGAGACAATTGCCGTCTGCAACGGCAGGATTGAGTTCTGGCAGCGCCATATGCAGCGGCTGGCCGCCGGGTGTGAGCGGCTGGCCATTCCAGCGCCTGATGCGACTCAGCTGTTAGCGGAGGCACGTACGCTGCTCAAAGGTGATAATGGGGTGCTGAAGATCATCATCAGCCGTGGCCAGGGCGGGCGGGGTTATCGGCCAGCCACTCTTGCTGAGACTCAGCCGACACGGATGCTAGCCTGTTATCCTTGGCCAGACCACCCTGCCGCCAATTTAACGCAGGGTGTTGTGCTCAGGTATTGCACCACCCATACCACCCTGAACCCGGCGCTGGCGGGTATTAAACATCTGAACCGTCTGGAACAGGTACTGGCACGGGGGGAGTGGCATGACAGTGCGATCGCCGAAGGGGTGATGTCTGACATGAATGGCAACATCATCGAAGGAACCATGAGCAACCTCTTCTTTGTGCGGGCAGGACAGCTCCATACCCCCGATTTGTCAAACAGCGGTGTGGCTGGCATTATCCGTGCGGTGATTATGGAACTGGCGGGCCGGTTGAGTCTCCCGCTCCAGTGTCAGTGTTACTCTCGCGATGACCTCGAATCTGCCGATGAGATTTTTGTGACCAACTCGGTGATTGGCATTTGGCCGGTGTGCCAGATTGAAAAACGTTCGTATCCGCTGGGTGAGATCACTCATCAGCTGCTGGATGGGCTCAATAACAGACGACTACAAAAAGGTGAGCATGAGAGCGTTTAAGGGATTGTTAGTGGCGGCACTGCTGATGGCGTTGTTGGGAGGCAGTGTCATTGGCTGGCAGTTTTACAGCTTTAAAACTCAACCCCTGACAGTGACAGTGCCGCAGGTATTTGAAGTAAAGCCGGGGGCGAGCCTTGCGCAGGTGGCCAAAGGACTTAAAGAGCGCGGTTTGATTGACTACCCACGGTATATGACGCTCTGGGGACGGATTCAGGGAACGGCCGGGCAGCTGCGGATGGGTGAGTACCGCATTGAACCGGGCATGACAGCGCTGACCCTGCTGGAGCAGATGGTGAAAGGGCAGGTGATTCAATATTCGCTGACTATCGTTGAGGGCTGGACCTACAAACAGATGATGCAGGCGGTTCATGGCAATGAAAAGCTGGTCCATACCCTTAAGGATCTGCCCGCCAGTGAGGTAATGACAAAGCTGGGTGCGGCGGGTGAACACCCTGAGGGACGGTTTTTTCCGGACACCTACCACTTTACTGCCGGCATGAGCGATTTTGATTTTATTAAACGTGCCTATGATGGCATGACGGCAAGGCTGGAACAGGAGTGGTCACAGCGGGCTGAAGGGTTGCCATATAAAACACCCTATGAGGCGTTGATTATGGCCTCTATTGTTGAACGTGAAACCGGGGTCGCACACGAGCGTGGAGAGATTGCCGGGGTGTTTGTTCGGCGTCTGCAGATCGGAATGAAGTTGCAAACGGACCCGACCGTCATCTATGGCATAGGTGATAGTTATGATGGCGATATCCGTCGCCGTGATCTGATTACTGATACACCTTATAACACCTACACCCGTTATGGCTTGCCGCCCACGCCCATTGCCATGCCCAGTGGCGAGGCGATTCATGCGGCACTGCACCCGCTGGAAGGTACATCGCTCTACTTTGTTGCCAAGGGTGGCGGTGGCCACTATTTTTCTGCCACGCTGCCGGAACACGAGGCAGCAGTGAGACGTTATCTGTTGAATAAACAGTGATCACAGGGGGGATGGTCAACATGAAGCGTGGTCTGTTTATTACGATGGAAGGGATTGAAGGGGTTGGCAAAACAACCAATCTTGAGTCGGTCTACCACTATATTAATAGTCACGATATTGATGTGGTGATCACACGGGAGCCGGGGGGGACCGAGCTGGGCGAAAAAATTCGCGGCTTACTGCTTGATCACCGCAACCAGAATATTGCCAACGATACAGAGCTGTTGCTGATGTTTGCCGCCCGTTCCCAACATATCGCTGAGGTGATTGAGCCGGCCTTGGCACAGGGGAAGTGGGTGCTGTGTGACCGCTTTACCGATGCCACCTACGCCTATCAAGGGGGCGGGCGTGGCATTGATAGCCAGCGCATCGCCCAGCTTGAGCAGTGGGTGCAGGGGGCGCTACGCCCTGATATCACCTTATTGCTTGATGCGCCGGTTGCAGTGGGGCTGGCCCGTGCCGCCAAACGCAAGGGGGAGGCGGACCGTTTTGAGCGGGAGAAACAGACATTTTTTGAACGGATCCGTAGCGCCTATCTGGCGCTGGCGGCGCAGCACCCTAACCGTTACCGGGTGATTGATGCGGCACAAACCCTGGATCAGGTTAAGATGGCGCTTGAAACCATCATGGCAGCGGTGATCAAATCAGCATGATGCCCTACCCTTGGCAGCAGTCGCAGTGGCAAAACCTGCAAACGTCACGGCAGCAGGGACGGTTGCCACACGCGCTGCTGTTGACGGGGCCGCAGGGGTTGGGCAAAACCGAGTTTGCCCGCTACCTCACTCAGTCGCTGTTGTGTGAAGAGAATGGCGCGGCGGGTGAGCCGTGTGGTCGCTGTCGTGGTTGTCTGCTCTATCAGGCGGGCAACCATCCTGATGTGGCACTCATCTCGCCGCTGGAAGGAAAGAAAAATATCGGCGTGGACCAGGTGCGGGAGATTGGCCAATACCTGACACTGAAGGCGCAGTACTCTGGTTATCGGGTGGTGGTGCTGGCCCCGGCAGAGACGATGAATGTCAACTCTGCCAATAGCCTGCTCAAAACACTGGAGGAGCCATCACAGGGGACAGTATTGATCCTGGTGACTGCCCGCCCGGCGCAGCTGCCAGCGACAATACGTTCGCGTTGCCAGGAGATCCGTTTTGGTGCGGTAACGCTGGAGATGGGGGGCGAGTGGTTACAAACCCAGGGGATTACCACTGATAGTAGGCTGCTGATGGCGTTAGCCAATGGCGCACCATTAAAGGCGGCCGGGTTTGCGGACGACAACATGATTCAGTCCCGACTGGAGTGGTTTCAGGCATTGGAAGCGCTGGCAAAACAGGGGGTTGATCCCATTGAGATTGCCGCCAGACAGGTTAAAACCGGCCCCGCTGCCAGCCTTCACTGGCTGTATGCCTGGAGTGTCGATATGGTCCGTTTAAAAGTGAGCCAGCAACCGCCACATCTGGCCAATCGTGATATCGAATCACGTTTGCTTAATCTGGCGGATCGGGTATCTTTGAAAAACCTAATGTTATGGCTGGATCGGGTACAGACCGCACTACGTGAGATTGATGCTAACTTCAATTCCACATTAATAGTGGAAGGTCTGTTGATCCAGTGGCAAAAGCTGTTTACCACAGCGGCTTTGAGGAGTTGACACGTTAATGTCCGAAGAACATAGCAATCCCACAACATCGGTGAGAAGCCAGGGGATTTTGTCGCTCACAATTAAGGACAAAGGGGCGCTCTATGCCGCTTACATGCCTTTTGTGAAAAATGGCGGCCTGTTTATCCCCACCAATAAAGAGTACAAGCTTGGGGATGAGGTCTTCCTGCTGCTCAAACTGATGGAAGAGACTGAAAAGCTACCGGTGGTAGGTAAGGTCATCTGGGTAACCCCTAAAGGGGCGCAAGGTAACCGCGTTGCCGGTATTGGTGTGCAGTTTGCTGCGGATCAGGATGGTGGCATTGCGCGTAAAAAAATTGAAACCTATCTGGGGGGTGCGATGAAGTCGGACCGCCCGACACATACTATGTGACGTCCTCTTATTTTCTGCCACTAAGTAACAAACAGAGCCAATATGATTCAACTTGTTGATTCCCACTGTCATCTTGACCGGTTAGACCATGAAAAACTGGGGCTTGATATTGATCAGGTCTATGCCCAGGCACGGCAGCTGGGGGTAAATCATATGCTTTGTGTATCCATCAATATGGAGCAGTGGCCCAATATGATGGCGCTGGTGGAAAAATCGGAACACGTATACGCCTCAGTGGGTGTACATCCGACTGAGCAGGAGGGGCATGACCCCAGTGTTGATGAGTTGATTCAATTGGCGGCACACCCCAAGGTTGTGGCTATTGGCGAGACAGGTCTGGATTACTTTCACTGTAAAGATGATCTTGAGTGGCAGCGCGATCGCCTGCGCCGTCATATTGCCGCTGCCAAGGCTACCGGCAAGCCGTTGATTGTGCACAGTCGTGACGCCCAGCCGGACACCTTGAATATTTTGGAAGAGGAGGGGGCCGCCACCGTGGGTGGGGTGATGCACTGCTTTGTTGATGATTGGGAGAGCGCCCAGCGTGCCATTGCCCTCAATTTTTATATCTCTTTTTCCGGGATCGTCACCTTTAAGAGTGCGACTGAGTTAAAAGAGGTGGCGCAAAAGGTACCGCTGGAGTGGATGTTGGTAGAGACCGACTCGCCCTATTTAACTCCCATGCCCCATCGCGGCAAAAGCAACCAGCCCGGGTATACCCGCCATGTGGCGGAGTACATCGCTGAGCTGCGGGGTGAACCGCTGGAACGGGTGGCGCAGGTGACCACTGAGAATTTTTTCCGGCTGTTTAAACACACCGTAAAATAGCGCTAATTTGACCCCGGTTTTACCAGGCATGGTTGTAGGATATCCTTCCCGTAATAAGGATAGTGAATCAGCGGAGCACGGCAATGAAGATGAAACGTCATATTAACCTCAAATCTCTTGTCGACAACGGAGTCAAAGCAGCCCTCCCGTGGGTGGCGTTACTGCTGGTGGCTGTGAGTGGGGTAGCGGGGGCAGAGATCTACAAATGGACAGACAAACAGGGTGTGCAGCACTACTCTGAACTGCCGCCCCCCGGTGACAAATACGAAAAAATAAAACCAAGCTATGCGCCAGGGTCTCCGCCGGCTGTGGCAGAACCCCAAAATACTCCGTCAGCCGGGAAGGCGATAGATCCGGACCGGGCGCGGCAAGAACGGGCGCATAAAGAAGAGGCTGCCAAAATCAGCCGACAGAACTGCGCAACCGTGCAGCAGCGTTTGACCGATCTTGAATCGGCCAGGCGCATCAACTTTCAGGATGCTGAGGGTAATGTGAAGTTACTCACCGAGGATGAGCGGCTGGCTAAAGTTGCGGAGACAAAGAAGTTAATTGAAGAGTACTGCCAGTGATAAAGGATTTGGTGTGGCGGCTGGCTTAGAGTTAGGCCTTAACGCTGCCAGCGGATGGCATAAATAACGACGTGGCGGTTGCGCTGGCGGCCATCACGAGTCCAGTTTTGATCGACGGGGGCGTTCTCGCCACTGCCTGACAGCTGTATGAGTGTTGCGTTTACCCCTTTAAGTGTCAGGTAGTTACGCACCATCTCGGAGCGCCGATCGGATAATTTATCGTTGTAACTGGCGCTGCCTATGTAGTCGGTACTGCCGGCTATCAAAATGCGCTGAATGTTGTCATGTTTCATCAGATAGCTGGCAGCCGCATCAAGCGCCTTCTGTCCTTCCGTTCCGATGGTGGCTTTGCCAGGGTTAAACATCACAGGATGGAGGGGGACGTACTCAAAACTCTCCTCTATCATGCCCGTTGGCTGTTTTGGTACATGCAGAGATGTGGGTGTTACCACCTTAGGTCCCCACATGTTTGGGTATTTGTCGGCATGGGCGTAGCCGCTGATCAGAAGTCCGGCGATAAACATCAGGCAAAATCGGCAGTGCTGTTTAAAATTGACCATCTTATTGGGATCCGTTGATAATCAGGATGTATGGTTTATTGGGTATCGGCCAGAGTTGCCGGCTTTTAAAGCGCATTTATCCAAGGCCAAGCAGTGTTTGGGGTTGATAAGATAAGCCGGTATGATTCCCCTTTTTGCAGGAGCAGTTTGAAATGCCATATAACCATCATGACAAAATTCGGGCGATTGAGTGGTCGGATGCGGGATTGAACCTGCTCGATCAGCGTCTGCTGCCCAATGTTACGCAGTGGGTGCTGCTGAAGGATGCACTGGGTGTGGCGCAGGCGATTCGCGATATGGTGGTGCGTGGCGCTCCAGCCATCGGCGTCACGGCTGCTTATGGGATGGTGCTGGCGGCGCGTGATCGATATGCCTGCTCTCCTGGTGAGTGGAAAAGTGCTATTGCTGAGGATATACAGACCTTGGCGGATTCCCGCCCGACTGCGGTGAATCTATTTTGGGCGCTGGAGCGCATGCGGCAATTTATGGAGGGGTTGAGTGGTGACCCCGTGCCCGCGATGCTGGCTGAGGCCCGACGCATCCATGAGGAAGATATTGCCTCCAATCGGCAGATGGGTGAATTGGGTGCGGCCCTGATCGACGGGCCTTGTGCCGTCTTGACCCACTGCAATACCGGGTCACTGGCAACAGGTGGTTTTGGCACGGCCCTGGGTGTTATCCGTGCCGCGTACGGCGCTGGCCGTATTAATAGCGTGTTTGCCGATGAGACCCGTCCCTGGTTGCAGGGGGCGCGTCTGACCGCCTGGGAGCTGGTTGAGGATAATATCCCCGTAACCCTGATTACCGAGGGTGCGGCGGCAACCTTGATGAAGCAGGGCAAGGTGAAGTGGGTGATTGTCGGCTCAGACCGTATTGCCGCCAATGGCGATGTTGCCAATAAAATCGGCACCTACTCACTGGCCGTTACGGCGCGTTACCACGGCGTTAAGTTTATGGTGGTGGCCCCGACTTCGACGGTGGACATGAATATTGCCTGTGGCGATGACATCCCGATTGAAGAGCGGGCGGAGTCCGAGGTGTTGACACTGGCCGGGCAAAGAATAGCGCCCGAGTCGGCACGTGCCTGGAATCCATCCTTTGATGTGACCCCGGCGGAATTGGTCGACGCAATTGTCACAGAGAAGGGGGTGGTGGAGCGCCCTTCGCTGGAAAAAATGGTAGCCATGATGCGGAGTTAGCACCATTTGATGGCGGGACAAAAAGGTGCGGCGGGGGATAGGGTTGTGGTACCATTCTTTCTTTTTTTGCGGCTCGCGGGGCAGGGTTGGCGAGGCGTGAAATCGGGCAGTTCACAGAATAAAGGCGCTTGTTAATCAATGGCTGATTTTGCACATGAAGTCCTCCCGATATCTGTCGAAGAGGAGATGAAACAGTCGTACATGGCTTATGCCATGGCGGTCATCGTTGGCCGTGCCCTCCCAGATGTACGCGACGGCTTGAAGCCAGTCCACCGACGGGTACTTTATGCCATGAACGTGCTGGGCAACGACTGGAATAAACCCTACAAAAAGTCGGCACGTATTGTCGGTGACGTCATCGGTAAATATCACCCCCATGGTGATACGGCGGTGTATGACACGATTGTCCGCATGGCCCAGACCTTCTCTCTGCGTTACATGCTGGTGGATGGCCAGGGGAACTTCGGTTCTGTTGATGGTGACTCTGCCGCTGCCATGCGGTATACCGAAATACGCATGTCCAAGATTGCCCACGAACTTCAGGCCGATCTGGAAAAAGAGACGGTTGATTTCATCCCCAACTATGATGAAACCGAGAGCGAACCGGCGGTGTTCCCTACTCGTGTCCCCAATCTGCTGATCAACGGTTCATCCGGCATCGCGGTAGGGTTGGCAACCAATATTCCACCCCATAATCTGACAGAGGTGGTGAATGGTTGTATCGCCCTGGTGGATAATCCTGATCTCGATATTGCCGGTCTGATGGAGTACATCCCGGGTCCTGACTTTCCTACGGCGGCCTTTATTAATGGTGCCAGCGGCATCCATGAGGCATACCACACCGGTCGTGGTCGTATCTACCTGCGTGCCCGCAGTGAGATCGAGTTTGATGAGGCTAAAGACAAACAGACCATCATCATCACCGAGCTTCCATATCAGGTGAACAAGGCCAATCTGCTGGAAAAGATTGCCGAGCTGGTGAAGGAGAAAAAGGTCGAGGGCATTACCGAGCTGCGTGACGAGTCCGACAAGGACGGTATGCGGATGGTCATCGAGTTGCGCCGTGGTGAGATGGGGACCGTTGTACTGAATAATCTCTATCGCCATACCCAGCTTGAAAATGTGTTTGGTATTAATATGGTTGCCCTGATCGATGGTCAGCCCAAGCTGCTCAACTTGAAACAGATCCTGGAGGCGTTTATCCGCCACCGCCGTGAGGTGGTGATCCGGCGCACTATCTTTGATCTGCGTAAGGCGCGTGAGCGTGGCCATATCCTTGAGGGGTTGGCGGTTGCGTTGGCCAATATTGATGAGGTGATCGCCCTGATTAAGGCGGCCCCCACCTCCGCTGATGCCAAAGAGGCGATGATGGCGCGGACATGGCATGGTGACATCGTTGTTGAGATGCTGGCCCGTTCCGACGCTTCCCTCTCCCGTCCTGACGGCTTGGCGCTGGAGTTTGGTATGGTGGACGGTGGTTACCGCCTCTCTGCTGCCCAGGCCCAGGCGATTCTCGATCTGCGACTGCATCGGCTTACCGGCCTGGAGCAGGACAAAATTAAAGCGGAGTACAAGGATATATTGGATCGCATAGTGGATCTGATGGATATCCTTGCCAACTCCGGGCGTTTGATGCAGGTGATCCGTGACGAACTGATATTGATTCGTGATGAGTATGGGGATAAGCGTCGTTCTGAAATTATCGCTAGTCGCATCAATCTGACGCTGGAAGATCTGATTTCGGAAGAGGATGTGGTGGTGACACTCTCTCATACCGGTTACGTCAAGATGCAGCCGATCTCCATGTACAGCGCGCAGAAACGCGGTGGTCGTGGCAAGGCGGCCACCAGTGTTAAGGAAGAGGATTTTGTTGACAAACTATTTGTCGCCAACACCCATGACACCATTCTCTGCTTCTCCAGTCGTGGCAAAGTCTATTGGATGAAAGTCTACGAACTGCCGCAGGCAGGCCGTACCGCGCGTGGCAAACCGATCATTAATCTGTTGCCGCTGGAAGAGGGGGAGCGGATCAATGCCATTCTGCCAATCCGTGAATTTGAGGCGGACAAGTTTATCTTTATGGCCACGGCCAGTGGTACGGTGAAAAAGACCCCGTTGATTGATTTCTCACGCCCACGCAGCAACGGCATCATTGCCCTTGAGCTGTTTGGTGATGACTGTCTGGTGGGTGTAGATATCACCAATGGCAGCAATGATGTGATGTTGCTCACCGATGCAGGCAAGGTGGTCCGGTTTAATGAGGAGCATGTCCGTCCCATGGGACGGACCGCACGGGGTGTCCGCGGCATCAGGTTGGGTGAAGGCCAGCGTGTTATCTCCCTGATTAATGTCAATGAAGGTGATGTGTTGACCGTCACTGAAAAAGGGTACGGCAAGCGGACAGCCATCAGTGATTACCCTGTTCATGGTCGTGGTGGCCAGGGGGTTATCTCGATTCAGACCAATGAGCGCAACGGGCGTGTGGTGGGTGCAGCGCTTGTTATGAGTGAAGATGAGATCATGCTGATCAGTGATAACGGGACCCTGGTGCGTACCCGCGTCGAGGAGATTTCGGTGATGAGCCGAAATACTCAAGGTGTGCGCCTGATTCGTCTGGCGGATGGCGAGAGCCTGATTGGCGTTGAGCGTATCGTTGATCCCGATGACGACGATGGTGAAACCGTCGACGAGCTGAATGAATCGAACGAACCGAACGAACCGAGTAATGCGGAAGAGTAACTAGCATGACAAGAGCCTTTAACTTCAGTGCCGGTCCCGCAATATTGCCTGCAGAGGTTCTGCAGCAGGCGCAGCAGGAGATGGTTGATTGGCGTGGCACCGGCATGTCGGTGATGGAGATGAGCCACCGCAGCAAAGAGTATATGTCGATTGCCGCTCAGGCAGAGGCTGATCTGCGTGAGCTCATGGCTATCCCCGCTAACTATAAGGTGCTTTTCCTGCAGGGCGGTGCCAGCAGCCAGTTTGCGATGGTGCCGATGAACCTGCTACGCGGCAAACAGGGTGCGGACTACATTAATACCGGTATCTGGTCGCAGAAGGCGATTGATGAAGCGAGTCGTTACTGCACGGTTAATGTGGCGGCCAGCGCTGAGTCCAATGGGTTTAGTCGTGTGCCGGGCCAGGAGGCGCTGCAACTGAAGGGTGATGCCGCTTATCTGCACTACATACCCAATGAGACTATTGGCGGGCTGGAGTTCTCCTACATCCCCCAGCCACTGAGCAGCGATACTCCGCTGGTGGCGGACCTCTCTTCAACGATCCTCTCACGCCCGCTGGATGTCTCACAGTTTGGTTTGATCTATGCCGGGGCGCAAAAAAACATTGGCCCTGCCGGCCTGACGGTTGTCATTGTGCGGGAAGAGCTGTTGGGCAATACCCTTCCTGGCACACCGACAATGTTCGATTACAAGGTCCATGCGGATAACGATTCAATGTACAACACCCCCGCCACCTACAGCTGGTATCTGGCTGGGCTGGTATTTGACTGGGTGAAGAAGCAGGGCGGTCTTGTTGCCATGGCGGAGATTAACCAGCGCAAGGCCGCCAAGCTCTACGCAGCGATCGATGGCAGCGAGTTTTACAGCAACCCCATTCACGTCGATAGCCGCTCCTGGATGAATGTCCCGTTTACACTGGCAGATTCAAATCTGGATGCGCTGTTTTTGAAAGAGGCAGCGGAGCAGCAGTTGACCACACTCAAAGGTCATCGCCTGCTCGGGGGGATGCGCGCCAGTATCTATAACGCCATGCCAGAGGCGGGCGTTGATGCCTTAATCAGCTTCATGGCCGATTTTGAAAAGCGTTACGGTTAAGCGGTTATGAGTGATGTTAACCTGACGTTGGTGGAGATTCGTGGTCGTATCGACCAGCTTGATGAGCAGATTCAGGATCTGATCAATGAGCGTGCCAAGTGCGCCCAGTTGGTTGCTGAAGTGAAGGTGCGCGCCGGTGATACGGATGCCAACTTCTACCGTCCGGAGCGTGAGGCGCAGGTGCTGCGTAAAGTGATGGAGCGCAATCTGGGGCCACTGCCGGATGAGGAGATGGCGCGGCTGTTTCGTGAGGTGATGTCGGCGTGCCTGGCACTGGAACAGCCGATGCGTATAGGCTTTCTTGGACCGGAAGGGACATATACCCATGATGCCGCGCTGAAACACTTTGGCCACTCTGTGGCGACGGTACCGCACGCCAGCATCGATGCTGTGTTTCGTGATGTTGAGGCTGGCTTGGCACACTATGGAGTGGTACCGATTGAAAACTCAACGGAGGGGGTGGTTAACTATACGCTTGATCTGTTTGTCAATTCTCCCCTGCAGATCTGCGGTGAAGTGGAATTGCGTATTCACCACTGTTTTTTAAGTAACGAAACCTCACTCTCCCGCGTGACCCATATCTATGCCCATCAGCAGACACTGGCGCAGTGCCGCGAATGGCTCGATGAGCACTGCAAAGACATCCCACGCTCTGCGGTGAGTAGCAATGCCCGCGCAGCACAGATGGCGGCGGGCGAGTCGGGGGCAGCGGCCATTGCCTCCATGACGGCGGCAGGACTCTATGGATTGGCTATACTGGCAAGCAATATTGAAGATGAACCGGACAATACCACCCGTTTTCTGGTAATTGGCGACCTCTCTCCAGCCGCTAGTGGCAAGGATAAAACCTCAATGCTGCTCTCAACCTCTAACCGTCCCGGCGGGTTGGTGAAACTGTTGAAACCCCTCTCCGACGCGGGTATATCCATGACCCGGATTGAGTCGCGTCCATCGCGACGGGGGATGTGGGAATATGTTTTTTTTGTTGATATTGAGGGGCACCAAAGCACACCAATAGTGGCTGCCGCGCTGCGCTCATTGGCTAACGAGGCGGCCATGTTGAAGATACTCGGCTCCTACCCGGTGGCAGTACTCTAAATTTTATAAAGTTTGATAATAGGGCAAGTGTGAAAAGATGATTATTATTTTGCGAGCAGATGTATCGGATCAAAATGTTCAGGTAGTGGAACAGAAAATTGCATCGATGGGCATGAAATCACACGTGTCACGTGGTATTCAGCGTACCGTTGTGGGGATTATTGGTGACGAGAGCAAGGTCGACAAAGAGGCGTTTGAAGTCTTTCCCTTTGTTGAAAGTGTCATTCGTGTGATGAAACCCTACAAGATTGTCTCCCGTGACTCCCATCACGAAGATACGGTGATCGACGTTGCGGGCATCCCAATTGGCGGCAAAACCATTCAGATCATTGGTGGTCCCTGCTCGGTTGAGACCCCTGACCAGATGGCTAAGGCTGCGGCAGGTGTTGCGGCGGCTGGTTGCCGGTTGATGCGTGGGGGTGCCTTCAAGCCGCGCACCAGCCCCTATGCCTTCCAGGGAGTGGGGGTTGAGGGGCTGGAGATGTTTCAGGTCGCCGCCAGAAAACATAACCTGCCCGTTGTTACCGAGCTGATGGATGTGCGTATGCTCGATACCTTTCTTGAGCACAAGGTGGATGTGATTCAGATTGGTACCCGCAACATGCAGAATTTTGACCTGCTGAAAGAGGTGGGCAAGGTGCAGACGCCGGTTATTCTCAAGCGTGGTATGTCCGCCACCATCTCCGAATGGTTGATGTCGGCTGAGTACATCGCTGCCAATGGTAACCACAACATCATCTTCTGTGAACGCGGTGTCCGTAGTTTTGAGACCGCCTACCGCAATATGCTCGACGTTACGGCAATCCCTGTGATCAAACGTGAAACCCATCTGCCCGTCATCATCGATCCGAGTCACGCCGGTGGTAAAGCATGGATGGTGCCCGCGCTGTCACGTGCCGCCATTGCCGCAGGTGCGGATGGTTTGTTGATTGAGATGCACCCATGCCCCTCTGAGGCGTGGTGTGATGCTGATCAGGCTTTAAACCCTGAGCAGTTGAGTGAGTTGATGGTAGAGCTGCGTGGCATTGCGCACGTTATTGGCCGTGATTTCTGATAACAGACACCGTTGCTGATGATTAAGCGACTGACCATCATTGGTGTTGGGCTGATCGGTGGTTCACTGGCGCGGATTCTGAAACAGAAGGGCTATTGCCACGAAGTGGTAGGGTGTGGCCGTGATGTTGCGCATCTGAAAAAGGCACAGGAGCTTGGTGTTATTGATCGTTTCACTCAGAGCGTGGTTGAAGCAGTCAGCGGTGCAGATATGGTAGTGGTGGCCGTCCCCCTGGGGGCGATGGAGTCCTGTTTCAGCGCGATGGTTGGCCATCTTGCTGCCGATGCCGTGATCACAGATGTTGGTAGTGCTAAAGGGGCTGTTATCGCTGCGGCCCGTCGCACCTTTGGTCAACTGCCTGCCGGTTTTGTCCCCGGACACCCCATTGCAGGTACCGAGAAGAGTGGGGTTGACGCCTCATTTGCCGAGTTATACCAGGGGCGGCGTGTCATTCTGACCCCCTTGGCTGAGTCGGCCCCGGAAGCAGTGGCCAAAACACGGGCCATGTGGGAGCAGGCAGGTGCCCATGTGGACGAGATGGCGGCGGCAGAGCATGATGAGACGTTGGCGGCCACCAGCCATCTGCCGCAACTGCTGGCTTATAGCCTGGTGAATACACTGATCAACCGGGATGAGAGTGAGGCCATCTTTCACTCAGCCGGCAGCGGCTTTCGAGATACTACCCGGCTTGCAGCCAGTGACCCGGTGATGTGGCGTGATATCGCCCTGGCCAATAAAACAGCAATTCTTGCTGCAATAGATGATTACAGCAAAACTGTTGCCCAGCTGCGTGAGACTATCCAAAAAGGTGATGGCACGATGTTGGAGCGCTCTTTTAATCGAGCCAGAGATGCCCGAATTAAATTCATGAATGACATTAAAAATTAACTATAACTTGTTGATATAAAAAATGAATTACGAAAAATTTAACATTGCTCCCGGTGGTTGTTTGCAGGGACGAATCCGAGTTCCCGGAGACAAGTCTATCTCCCACCGCTCCATCATGCTTGGTTCGCTTGCAGAGGGTATTACCCATGTGAGCGGCTTTCTTGAGGGCGATGACAGCTTGGCCACCTTAAGGGCGTTTCGTGCCATGGGTGTCAATATTGAAGGCCCGGAGGGTGGCAAGGTGGTCATTCACGGTGTAGGTATGCATGGACTTAAATCCCCGGCGGCGGCGCTGGATCTGGGTAACTCAGGCACCTCCATGCGCCTGATGTCAGGGCTCCTGGCAGGGCAAGGTTTTGAGGTGGAGATGGTGGGTGATGCATCACTCTCCAAGCGCCCTATGCGCCGTGTTACCGAGCCGTTAAGCCAGATGGGGGCGGTGATTGAGACAACAGAAAAAGGAACCCCGCCGCTGCGAGTGATGGCCGGGGCACAACTTAAGGCGATTGATTACACCTTGCCGATGGCGAGCGCCCAGGTAAAGTCCTCTATTTTGCTGGCGGGACTCTATGCTGACGGTGTCACCTCTGTGACTGAACCGGCACCGACCCGCGACCATACCGAACGTATGTTGAACGGCTTTGGTTACCCTGTTGAGCGCAAAGGCTCCACAGCCTCGCTGTCGGGCGGAGGGCGTTTGGTTGCCACGGATATCGATGTGCCAGCGGATATCTCATCCGCAGCCTTCTTTATGGTAGGGGCCACTATCGCGCCGGGATCTGATGTGGTACTTGAACATGTGGGTGTAAACCCAACCCGTACCGGTGTTATTGAGATTTTACGCCTGATGGGTGGCGATCTGGAGCTGCTCAACGAACGGTTGGTTGGTGGAGAGCCGGTGGCCGATATACGGGTGCGCTCCAGCAAGCTAAAGGGTATACGTATCCCGGAGGCGTTAGTGCCGCTGGCCATTGATGAGTTTCCGGCATTATTTATTGCCGCCGCCTGTGCCGAAGGTGAAACGATACTGACCGGTGCGGAAGAGCTGCGTGTGAAAGAGAGCGACCGGATTCAGGCGATGGCCGATGGTTTAACCCTGATGGGTGTGGATGCCAGACCGACAGCAGACGGTATTGTTATCCGTGGCGGCACCATGAACGGCGCGGTCATCGAAAGCCATGATGATCATCGTATTGCGATGGCCTTTGCCATGGCCGCGCTCAGGTCATCGTCCCCGGTGTCTGTTAATGAGTGCGCCAACGTTCGCACCTCATTTCCCGGATTTGTCGAGCTGGCGGTAAAGGCCGGCCTGATGATCAGCATATAGTTTGGTAAGTGTGAGGTAATCATGGCTAATACCCCCATCCCCGTCATTACGATCGATGGTCCGAGTGGATCAGGCAAAGGGACGCTCAGTCGTCTGTTGGCCAACGAGCTGGGCTGGCACTTCCTTGATAGTGGTGCGCTGTATCGCCTGGTGGCACTGGCAGCGCGGCGTCACGCCATCCCCTTTGATGATGAAGCTGCGCTGCAAACGCTGGCGGCCCATCTGGATGTGCAGTTTGCCTCTGATGCCGAGGGTCAGGAGACAACAATTCTGCTGGAAGGGGAGGAGGTTACCAACCTCGTTAGAAGCGAAGAGTGTGGTAACGACGCCTCTAAAGTGGCTGTTATACAGAGTGTTCGTGATGCACTGCTGGGGCGTCAGCGCGCTTTTTGTCAGCCCCCAGGGCTCATCGCTGATGGGCGCGATATGGGCACGGTTATCTTTCCAGACGCCAAATTGAAGGTGTTCCTTGACGCCAGCCTTGAAGAACGTACTGCCAGGCGTTACCGGCAGTTGAGGGAAAAGGGGATCGATGCTAGTATTGATAGTCTTTTTGACGAGTTGGCGGAGCGTGACCGGCGTGATAGATCACGTGCAGTCTCCCCTTTAAAGCCAGCGCCAGATGCGGTGACGATAGATTCAAGTGCCCTTGGGATTCAAGAGGTACTGACTCAAATACGCCAACTTTGGCAACGTGTTAAAGTGCAGTAGTTAAAAAGGATGCGGATTAATCCGGCGTCCCCGTAGTGATTTTCGGTGGTCTGCTTACAGGCCGTATACATACAACTCCGTTATTCTAACGGATTAACAACTCTCCAGAGATACCCAGGATTGGCTTGGGTAGGGAAAAGGTAACCACGAATGAGCGAAAGCTTTGCACAAATGTTAGAGGAAAGCCTGTCATCCGAACGGATGCAGCCAGGCGCGATCTTTAAAGCCACCGTTATCAGCGTCGACCACAATGTCGTTGTTGTAAACGCCGGCCTGAAATCGGACAGCGCTATTCCTGTCGAACAGTTTTATAACGAACAAGGTCAGGTTGACGTAAAAGTTGGCGATGAAATTGAAGTTGCACTTGAGTCTGTTGAAGACGGCTTTGGTGAAACCCGTATGTCCCGTGAAAAAGCTGTTCGTGCCCATTCATGGGTAGTGCTTGAGCAGGCGATGAACGACAAAGAGACCGTGATCGGTATTATTACCGGCAAGGTTAAGGGTGGTTATACTGTTGAATTGAATGGTATTCGTGCCTTCTTGCCAGGTTCACTGGTTGATGTACGTCCTGTTCGTGATGCCGCTCATCTCGAAGGTAAGACCCTGGAGTTCAAGGTTGTTAAACTCGATCGTCGTCGCAACAACGTTGTTGTCTCCCGCCGTGCTGTGGTTGAGAGCGAAACCAGTGCTGAGCGTCAGCAGCTGCTTGAAAACCTCCAAGAGGGGCAGGTAGTTAAAGGTATCGTCAAAAATCTTACTGACTACGGCGCATTTATTGATTTAGGTGGTATTGATGGCCTGCTGCACATCACTGATATGGCATGGCGTCGTGTACGTCAACCATCAGAGATCGTAAATGTTGGTGATGAGATCGAAGTGAAGGTTCTGAAATTTGATAAAGAGCGTCACCGTGTATCCCTGGGCCTGAAACAGATGGGTGAAGATCCATGGGAAGATATCTCACGCCGTTACCCAGTGAGCAGTCGCTTGAGTGGTAAAGTGACCAACATTGCTGATTACGGCTGTTTTGTTGAGATTGAAAATGGCGTTGAAGGGCTGGTTCATGTCTCTGAAATGGACTGGACCAATAAAAACATCCACCCTTCCAAGGTTGTTCATGTTGGACAGGAAGTGGATGTTATGGTCCTTGACATCGACGAAGAGCGTCGTCGTATCTCCTTGGGTATGAAGCAGTGTCAATCCAATCCGTGGGAAGCCTTTGCAGCTACCCATAATAAGGGTGACAAAATCACCGGTACAATCAAGTCTATTACTGACTTTGGTGTGTTTGTTGGTCTGGATGGCAGTATTGATGGTCTTCTGCACCTCTCTGACCTCTCTTGGAATGAAGCGGGCGAAGAAGCGGTGCGCGAGTACAAGAAGGGTGATGAGGTTGAAGCCGTTATCCTGGCTATTGACCCAGAGCGTGAGCGCATCTCCCTGGGTGTTAAGCAGCTCGATCAAGATCCGTTCTCTATGTATGTTGGAGAAAACCTTAAGGGCAGCATAGTAAAAGGCACAGTACTTGAAGTAGATGCCAAGATGGCATTGATCCAGTTGGCCGACAGTGTTGAGGGTCATCTGCGTGCTTCCGAGCTGTCTCGTGAGCAGGTAGAAGATGCCCGTACAGTACTGAAAGTGGGTGATGAGGTTGAAGCCAAGTTTATCGGTGTAGATCGTAAAAACCGCACAATCATGCTCTCAATCAAAGCCAAAGATAATGACGACGAAGCTGATGTCGTCAATGAGTACAGTGCCAGCAAGTCCAGCACTGCGACTACTCTTGGTGATCTGATCAAAGAGAAGATGGAAACACAGGGTTAACTCTACCCCTGTTTGACAGGCCGCCCGACTGTTTGGTTGGGCGGTTTTCTGAAAGCCGTTGCCAAAGGACCTGATATAGGTCAATATCTATCTTTAACAGTGAGTTGCAAACTCCTGGAAAAGTGGAGAATTATAAGAAATGACTAAGTCTGAACTTATAGATTTGTTGGCTCAGCGTCATAAACACCTTACTTATAAAGATGTCGAATTTGCCGTCAAAATCATGATTGAGCAGATGGCCCAGAATCTTGCTACCGGAGAACGGATTGAGATTAGAGGCTTTGGCAGCTTTTCCCTGCATTTTCGTCCGCCTCGTACTGGAAGAAACCCTAAAACTGGAGACTCCGTGCCTCTGGAGGGGAAATTTGTTCCTCACTTTAAACCTGGAAAAGAGCTGCGGGAGCGTGTGAATGAGAGCATTGGTCGGGTTGAAATTACTGAGGCCTGATCCTGAGTCTACGGCTCTTGAAAGGTGGGAGGAGGGGTATTGAATATCGCTGGCGCTGTACTATTAGTTGTGTTGGTCATTGTAGGATTAACCTTTTCTCTTCTCAACTCTACGCCTGTAGAGTTTAGTTACTATTTTGGCAGTACTGTATTGCCTTTGGCATTTGCGCTGATTATCGCCATGGTGGTGGGGGTTTTACTGGGTGCATTAGGTGTGCTGGGTATTGTTATTAAGCTGAAGCGTGAGTCTATGCGCCTTAAAAAAGTTATCAAGGCATCGGAGCGCGAGTTATCACAATTACGTAGCAGTGCAAACTTACCAAAAATTGGTTGAGCGGATTGGCCTAGTCTGTTGAGTTAAGTTTTTGTGTGTTTTAAATATCTCATCGTGTGCGTCTTATTCCCGTCGCCAGTTCTGGTGTGGCGGCCTAATTAGGTATCAATACCCATAATGGTAGATCACAAGCGAATTATTGTTGCCCTGGATTATGCCAATGCTGCTGATGCGTTGGCGATGGCAGATCAGCTTGATCCGACCCGTTGTCGTTTAAAGGTAGGCAAAGAGCTGTTTACCCGTGAAGGCCCGTTGATTGTAAAGCAGCTGCAGGATAAGGGTTTTGAGCTTTTTCTGGACCTGAAATTTCATGACATACCCAACACCGTGGCTGCTGCCTGCCTAGCGGCGGCAGATTTGGGTGTCTGGATGGTGAATGTTCATGCACTGGGAGGGCGGCGGATGATGGAGGCTGCACGCAACGCACTGGATAGTTATAGCCATCAAACATTGCTGATAGCGGTCACCGTGCTTACCAGTATGGAAGCTAACGACCTGAGTGAAATAGGGTTTTCTGATAATCCTGGAAATCTGGTGTTGCGGCTTGCAACCTTGGTAAGTGAGTCGGGTCTGGATGGGGTGGTGTGCTCCGCGCAGGAGACGAAGATGTTGAATAAGCAGTTTTCTGAAAAACTACTTTTTGTAACGCCTGGCGTCAGGCCATTTGGAAGTGATGTTGGAGATCAGCGTCGGGTGATGACACCGGCATTGGCGATCAATTCAGGGGCTAATTATCTGGTGGTTGGCAGGCCCATCACGCAGGCACCAAAGCCGTTGCTGGCATTTGACGAAATTTGGCAACAAATTGCCCAAGCCACTGCTTGACGTAATAATTTTAACTTGGCATTCTCCTTTTGCAGTTTGAGCAATAACAGTGTTATTTCAACAAGGAGAGTGGAATGATTAAACATCTGGTTTTGGCTGTTACATTATTATTCGCAACGTTTACGTTATACGCCGCCGGGCCGGTTAATGTGAATACGGCAGATGCGGCAACAATCGCTAAAAACGTAACGGGTATTGGCATGGTGAAGGCTGAGGCCATTGTTAAATATCGCGAAAAAAATGGTCCTTATAAAACCGTTGATGATTTAAGCAAGGTGAGTGGTATCGGTGAGGCTACTATTAAGAAAATTAGACCGCAGGTCACCGTATCTTCGCTGGATAAAACTAAGAAGTAAGAAGTAGCGGGTGATAGTTGTAAAACGCCATGCATTGCATGGCGTTTTTTTATTTTCCACCACAAGGTTAAAACCACCGGCTTTAGCCGGTCAACTTTAGTACAGCTGTTATAAGCAAGCTTGGAATAGCTGAATCACTTTCCGGCTTGTTGGTTTTGCGCGTTTTGATGGGTGTGCGTTTGACGACTTTAGTCGTCTGCACCCATCAGCGCTAACCCACCTACTTTAGTAGGTGGTAGTTCAGTTGTAGTTACTGTTTTCATATACAAGGCAGGGGTGATACAAAAATGAACATTCAACCGATTATTCTCAGCGGAGGTTCCGGCACCCGATTATGGCCTCTATCTCGAGAGCACTATCCAAAGCAGCTAATTGCCTTATACGGTAATCATAGTTTGTTACAGGAGACCCTGCTTAGGCTAAACGGGTTGGAGAAACAATCGGCAGATATTCAGATGCGTTCCCCCCTTATCGTTTCTAACGAAGAGCACCGTTTTCTCGTGGCGGAACAGCTTCGTCAGATTGGTTGCTCGTTTGAAAAAATTATTCTTGAGCCTGCTGGCCGCAATACTGCCCCCGCGTTAACACTTGCCGCTTTGGCCTCTATCAGAGACGGACAAGATCCGTTGCTACTGGTAATGCCCGCCGACCATGTCATTCAAAATGTTGATGCATTTCAGAAAACCCTGTTTGCTGGAGCGCAATTGGCTGAAAGTGATTACCTTGTAACCTTTGGTATAGTGCCTTGTTCCCCAGAGATTGGTTACGGTTACATCATGAAAGGGGCTGCATTAAGTGGCGATGCCACTACCATTGGCCGCTTTGTTGAAAAACCATGCACCACTACGGCTGAGCAGTACCTACAATCAGGGCAATACCTTTGGAACAGCGGTATGTTTATGATGCGCGCTTCACTCTGGCTCAAAGCGATTAATCTGTATCAACCGGTTATTGCTGCTGCCAGTAAAGCTGCTTTTGATGCTGGCAGTGAGGACGTTGATTTTTACCGTGTCGACAAACGGCTCTTCAGTGACTGCCCCAGCGACTCTATTGACTACGCTGTGATGGAGAAGATCGTTACCACTGAGGCTGACAGTGCCAATGGAATTAAGGGAGCAATGATACCGCTGAATGCCGCCTGGTCAGATGTTGGTTCGTGGACAAGTCTTTGGGAGGTGAGTCCACACGATGAGGTGGGCAATGTAGTCAAGGGGGATGTCTATTCCCTCGCCACCAAAAACAGCCTGTTGATATCCGAACACCGCATTCTTGCCACTGCTGGGCTGGAGGATATGATCGTTATAGAGACGGCCGATGCCGTAATGGTTGCCCACAAGGATCAAGCTCAAGAGGTCAAGAAACTGGTAGAGCTGATCAAGGCCGATGGCCGCACACAGCACCAGAGTCATCGCAAGGTCTACCGTCCTTGGGGCTGTTATGAAGCGATTGACAGCGGCGAGCGCTTTCAGGTGAAACGTATCACCGTTAATCCAGGCGCTGCATTATCGCTGCAGATGCACCACCATCGCGCTGAGCACTGGGTGGTAGTCAAAGGCACAGCCAAAGTCACTGCGGGCGAACAACAGCTGCTGCTGACTGAGAACCAGTCCACCTACATCCCTATAGGCGTTAAACACCGCCTTGAAAACCCCGGCGCCATTCCACTGGAACTCATTGAAGTGCAGTCCGGCAGTTACCTCGGTGAAGATGATATTGTCAGGTTTGAGGATGTTTATGGCCGCTAAGCCATTGTCCGCCATCTCTTTCTGTTTTTTTGGAGTTATAGATTTTGTGGTAACATTAGCCCCCTATAGATTTTATTTAGATAATGGCCAGTAGATCACCAACATATAGGCTGTGGATAGGGATAGTGGATCGATGTTAACTACAGTGCTTGTCACCGGCGGAGCCGGATTTATTGGTTCTAATTTTGTCCTTGATTGGATTGCGTCATCAGACGAGCTGGTTATCAATCTCGACAAGCTCACCTATGCTGGCAACCTACAGAACCTTGAAACGCTGAAGGGTGATAAACGCCACATATTTGTTCAAGGCGATATCGGCGATCACAATCTGGTACTGGGCCTGCTGCGTGAACACAATGTACGTGCTGTGATCAACTTTGCTGCCGAGAGCCACGTTGATCGTTCCATCGACGGCCCAGAAGAGTTTATCCAGACCAATGTAGTCGGCACTTTCCACCTGCTGGAGGCGGTGCGTGACTATTGGGGTGGTCTTGCTGAAAACGATAAGTCCGCATTTAGATTTTTGCACGTCTCCACTGACGAGGTCTACGGCTCACTGGAGAAGAGCGATCCCCCATTTGCCGAAACCAACCGCTACGAACCTAACAGCCCATACTCTGCCAGCAAAGCTGCCAGTGACCATCTTGTGCGCGCCTATCATCACACCTACGGCCTGCCAGTACTGACAACCAACTGCTCCAACAACTACGGCCCTTACCACTTCCCAGAAAAGCTGATTCCGTTGTGCATTCACAATGCACTTACCGGCAAACCATTGCCTATCTATGGTGATGGTCAACAGGTAAGGGACTGGCTCTATGTAAAAGATCACTGTTCTGCCATTCGCCGTGTGCTTGAAGCAGGCAAAGTAGGGGAGACCTACAACGTTGGTGGTTGGAACGAAAAACCTAACCTCGAAGTGGTGCAGACTCTCTGCGCCATACTCGATGAGCTAAAACCACGCAGTGATGGCCGCCCTTACGCCGATCAGATCACCTATGTTAAAGACCGTCTCGGCCATGATCGTCGCTACGCCATCGACGCTCGCAGACTTGAACGTGAACTGGGCTGGCGCCCCGCCGAGACCTTCGAAACTGGCATTAAAAAGACCGTGCAGTGGTATCTCGATAACCAGGAATGGGTCAACAACATCACCAGCGGTGCCTACCGCGACTGGGTTGAACGACAATACCTCGTATGAAGATACTGTTATTGGGCAAGGATGGCCAAGTCGGTTGGGAGTTGCAGAGGGCACTGGCGCCACTAGGCAATGTGATAGCATGTAACCGCAATGAGGCTGATCTAGAACAGCCAGAAACCTTGCGCCACCTCGTCCGCAGCATAGCCCCCAGTATTGTTGTTAATGCAGCGGCCTATACAGCCGTTGATCGTGCCGAATTGGAACCCGAACGTGCCACACGTATAAATGCGGAGTCGGTGAGTGTATTGGCAGAAGAGGTAAAAAAACTAGACGGCTGGTTGGTCCATTACTCAACGGATTATGTCTTTGATGGCAACAAACATGGCACCTATCTGGAGACCGATGCCACTGCACCGCAAAGTGTTTACGGTAAAAGCAAACGGGCAGGGGAGCTGGCCATTGAAGCAGTTGGTTGCAAGCATCTTATACTGCGTACCAGCTGGGTCTTTGCCACACGCGGCAGTAATTTTGCCAAAACCATGTTACGGCTAGCCAAGGATCGTGAAGAACTCAAAGTAGTGTGTGATCAGATCGGCGCCCCTACCAGCGCTGAACTGATCGCTGACGTCACCGCCCTGGTACTACATCGTCTGGCCTATGATCAACCTCTAGCTGAACGCACCAGCGGTACCTACCACTTGGTTGCAGACGGTGAAACCAGTTGGCATGGTTATGCCCAATTTGTCATCGCAGAGGCGTTGCGTCACGGCGCAAACCTAAAGAGTGTGCCTGAGCGAATACTTCCCATCACCACTGCTGAATATCCGTTACCCGCACACCGCCCGACCAACTCCAGACTCAACACCCAAAAACTACGCGACACCTTTGGCATAACACTGCCCTCATGGCAGATGCATGTGCAGAGAATGGTCGCAGAAATTATTCAACCGGGGATTCTATGAAACGCAAAGGTATCATTCTCGCCGGCGGCGCGGGCACACGCCTACATCCCGCCACTTTGTCAGTCTCAAAACAGTTGTTGCCGGTATTTGATAAACCGATGATCTACTACCCACTCAGCACCCTGATGCTGGGGGGGATCCGTGACATCCTTATCATCTCCACCCCCCAAGACACACCACGTTTCACCCAGCTGCTGGGTGATGGCAGCCAGTGGGGACTCAATCTGCAATATGCAGTACAACCGAACCCGGATGGATTGGCGCAAGCCTTCATTATTGGCGAAGAGTTTATTGGCAACGATCCAGTAGCCTTGGTCTTGGGTGACAACATTTTTTACGGCCACGATTTTCACACGCTGCTGGGCAGTGCGATGAAACGTGCTGAAGGTGCAAGTGTATTTGCCTACCACGTACACGACCCAGAACGTTATGGTGTGGTCGAGTTCGATGCTCAAGGCAAGGCAATCAGCCTGGAAGAGAAACCTAAAACACCAAAGTCTAACTATGCAGTCACAGGGCTCTATTTTTACGACCAACAGGTTGTTGAGTTGGCAAAAAGCCTCAAGCCCTCGCCCCGTGGCGAACTCGAAATTACTGACATCAATCGCCTCTACATGGAGCTAGGACAGCTTGATGTTGAAATAATGGGTCGTGGTTACGCTTGGCTTGACACCGGCACCCATGAATCGCTGCTGGATGCGGGGCAATTCATTGCCACTATCGAACAGCGACAAGGCCTCAAAGTCGCCTGCCCAGAAGAGATCGCCTATCGCCAGCACTGGATTGATGCAGAACAGCTGGAAAAACTAGCACAGCCACTTTCCAAAAATGGCTATGGACAATACCTGCAACGTATACTGAAAGAAACCGTGTATTAATAATACGATGCGACTCTCTCAATAAACACAGCAAGTTATCCGAGATACCGTTCAAGAGATTTTTGGCACCGAGGCCAATGTAAAGCTTTCCGGATCGAGGATAAACGATGACGCAAGGGGGGCTATATCGACTTGCTGGTTGGATTACCCTTCATCACGGCAGAGGTTGAACGAAAAACGATGTAGCTCGTGGCCAGGCCTCCATGTCATGGCGCGACAACTGCTACGAGGGCCTGCCCCGCGAAGTGCTTTGGGCATAATGCGCCAATGGAAAGCTTCTGGGGCAGCCTGAAAAATGAATTGGTGCATCACCGCCGTTACTCCGCCCGCGCTGAGGGATAGGCTTCAATCCAGAAGTACATCGAGATTTTTTATAATCGCCAACGACGCCACTCGCGTCTTGGCTATGTCTCACCGGCTGTGTTTGTGGCTAATTTCAACAAACAATAGGCCAGTGCTTGAAGTGGGTGTGTCCGTTATTGACAGGGCACCTCACCACAAAGAACCATTGAACGCTGGCTCAAGCAACTCAAAGAAAATGGCCTGATAGAGTTTAGAGGCGCCCCCAAAACAGGCGGTTATTATTTGGACGAAGACGAATCTGCGCCACCTAAGGGAGAAAAACCAAAATGAATCCCAGCCACTTCCGCCCCGTCATTGCGAGCCCTTCGACCGGATCAAGACGGGCTCCGGCGCCTCAAGGCCCCCTGATTTGTAATGCAGTACGTCACGAAGTTTGGAGAGAATTCTTGGCCTGCTGCGGAAATCGCCAACCATGACTACCAGGGAAATAGCGCAGCATCTAGGCATCAGCCAGCGCGCCATTGAAAAACAGATAGACAAACTCAAGCGCGATGGTCGTCTGCGCCGGATCGGTCCTGACAAAGGCGGCTACTGGCAAGTATTGGATGCATCTTGATGATCTCCATGACCAACATCACCACCGGCATCCAAAACCTCAACAAACGTGATCAGATATACTACAATCCGCACGCCGTTATCCCATGCCAATTGAAGGAAATTGTTGACTAAATGCAATCCACAAGACTCACTATCCCCGATGTCCTACTCATCGAACCTAAGGTTTTCGGTGATGACCGAGGCTTCTTTTTCGAAAGCTACAACCAGCACCAGTTCGAAGAAGCCATCGGGAGAAAAATCACCTTCGTTCAGGACAACCACTCTCGTTCGGTAAAAGGGGTGCTGCGCGGTTTGCACTATCAAATCAAACAGCCACAGGGAAAACTAGTACGCGTAGTACAAGGTGAAGTGTTTGATGTGGTAGTGGATCTGCGTAAAAGCTCCCCCACCTTCGGTCAATGGATTGGTGAAATCCTTTCGGCTGAAAATAAAAAACAGCTTTGGGTTCCAGAAGGATTTGCACACGGATTCTTAGTGCTAAGTGAGTCTGCGGAATTTCTTTATAAAACCACCGATTACTGGGCGCCTGAGCATGAGCGATGTATTGCATGGAATGACGCAACCCTGGCAATCGACTGGCCCATCAGTGATAAACCATCTCTCTCGGGCAAAGATGCGCAAGGTGCCGCGTTCAAATCAGCAGAGGTTTTTGTTTGATGCAATACTTATCCATTTCCCCCAAAGAAATGGCCGCCAGCCTGTGGCGCAACCGTGTCCTGACCAAGGCGCTGGTACAGCGCGAAATCATCGGGCGCGTATTAAACTCCATGCAATGGCATCCACGTTCTTGCGTGTAGACCGAAATCAGAGGAGAGTCCGCAGCCATCGAAGTTGGCACGAACGTAAATCTGGGGGAAGGGGAAAGCGGAATTGTGGGGGTAGAATTCGTCATGAGCAGAAGAGGCTGTTTGTGTTTTATGTTCTGGCCTGATAACATCAAATATATCAATCGGTTACTTTTGTTTATGCCCCTTTTTAAGCAAAATTTAGGCTAAAGCTTGTGGTTTCCAAACTTCACGTAAAATTTACACCAATAGGATCGTTATATGACTGAGACAAGCAAGATCGCGCCCACTGTCGTCGCATCCTTCGCTGGCAAGAAGGTTTGGATCACAGGCCACAGAGGTATGTTGGGCTCCGCCATGGTCCGCCGCTTTGCGAATGAAGGAGCCCAGCTCCTGCTGGCTTCGCGCGCGGAACTTGACCTCACAGATCAGGCTGCGGTATTAGCATGGATGGAGAAGAATCGTCCAGAGCTGATCTTCCACATTGGCGCCAAGGTCGGTGGTATTCATGCGAATGTAACGCAGCCAGCTGATTTCCTCCACGACAACCTGATGATCCAAACTAATGTCATAGACGGTGCGTACCGTATTGGTGTGGAGAAGCTAGTGTTTGTCGCTACCAATTGCACCTATCCTTCAAAGGCACCTCAGCCCATATTTGAAGACGCGCTCCTCACCGGTCCGCTCGACGATAGTATTCGCGCCTATGCAATTGGTAAAATAGCCGGAATAGAAATGTGCCGTGCGTACCGCAAGCAGCACGGCTGCAATTTTATTTCGGTGATTCCGCCCAACCTGTATGGCCCCGGCGATAATTATCATCCCCTGCACAGTCACGTAGTCGCAGGAATCCTGCGCCGCACGCACGAAGCTAAAATGGTCGGCAATGCTGAGTTCGTTGTTTGGGGCGACGGTACACCCCGCCGCGAACTACTGCATGTGGATGACTTGGCGGATGCCATGAAATACATCATGCAGGCACCTACCACTCACGACTTGTATAACATCGGCTGCGGCCATGACCTAACTATATCCGAGATTGCCACGATCATTGCAGAAGTGGTCGGTTTCGAGGGCAATCTCGTCTTCGACACATCCAAGCCCAACGGCACGATGAGCAAGCTGCTAGACAGCCGCCGCATTCGGTCTCTCGGCTGGGAACCCAAGATCGAAGAAAAAGCTGGATTACGCAGTGCATATGAAGATTTCTTGCAACTTTTGCAGTCGCCCAAATTGGGTGCACGTCTTTAAAACAAAAATAAACATAAACGGAATAAGAAAAAATGTGCGCAGACTTTAAGTTGCCTGAGAAAAGCATCGGTCGTTTCGGAGTGGTCAAATTATGGCCAGAGATCAAGACAGCCGAAGACGAATGCATCGCACGCCTGAAACTGGCGGCTCAGGCGCTGGGCATCGAATGTGTCGAAATTCATGCCGACGGTAGACTGTTGTCCGAACCCCAAGTCAGAGTGTCGAAGGACAACGTGGATTTTGTCATACACCTTCACTATGACACACCCAAACTTTACGACGCCTTTTCCTTTGTTGCTTTGTGGAATCCACTCAAGTTCTATCACGAATGGGGCTATACTCGCTGCTCGCGTAACCTCACTACACACGACGACTTCATTAGCTGCAGCTCCGATGCAGCTGACGACCACGTGGCGCGGATGGTGCGCACTACATCCACCCACCTACCGGCGCGCTTCAACCTCTACCACTCGACGGCCGATGTGATTCATGCGCCGTCTTTGGGCGAAGGCAAACTGTTTTATGCCGGTATCAACTGGGATGTACTCACCGGTGGGAAATCGCGCCACCAGGAAGTGCTCAAGCGCCTCGACAAGACCGGGATGTTGCGCATTTACGGCCCCACCATTTTCCAGGGCGTCAAAGTGTGGGCAGGCTATGAAAGCTATGTGCGCGAAGTCCCTTTCGACGGTGTTTCGATGATCGACGAAATCTCGAAAGCTGGTGTAGCCCTTGTCCTGTCGTCACAGGCACACAAAGACTCCGTGCTCATGTCCAACCGACTCTTCGAAAGCGTGGCAGCCGGTGCGCTTGTTATCTGCGATGAAAACCAGTTTGCGAAAAAATTCTTTGGCGATTCGCTACTGTATATAGACAGTAGATCCCCGGTGGAACAAATCTACACCGACATCACTTGCCACCTCGATTGGGCGCGGTCGCATCCTGATCAGGCGCTTGCGATGATCGCGAAGTCTCAGGACATTTTTCGCCAGAAGTTCTCCCTTACATGCAATCTCAGCGACCTATACATTGGCCTTGCAGAGCGCAGACGCGAATTGTTAGCCCGCCAAAATCCGCCGTCGTCGCCCCCCGTGAAGGTTCGGCTCAACTTGCTGATGCCCGAGTATTCTGAAGCGGTTCTTCGTGCCCACCTCCACAGCGTCCGCGTGCAGGAATATCAGAATTTCTCCCCGGTTTTAGTTGTTGACACGCACACTGCCAACACATTTCGCTACGAGATTAAGGCGGCTTTGGCTGCTTCACCTATCGCTATCGAACTGGTCGAAATCGATTACTTCAGGCATGGCATTCACCCCGATATCAAGGCACGCAGACGCCTAGGCGAGATCATCCTGCAATTGCTGGCGGGCGCTGCCGGAGCGGATGCCTTCATGGTGGTGGCGCCAAACGAATCGCTTTGGTCTAACCACCTCGCCGTGCTGGCTGGTGCTATGCAACGCGACCCTGATATTAGCTGCGCCGCCACAGCCGCGGTGATATTTGACGGCGATGTTGCGGTTCATAGCGTGCACGAGCTTATTGACTTCGGTCACGTTGATCGTAGGGGCCCTCCGGGATATGGCCGCTTTATCTTCCGTATGGCAACTATCCCACAGGACATCGGCATAGCACTGCCATACCTAGATGGCAGGCCTCTTGCGGTGCTGGCAGGTGGCAATGCCATAGCCCAGCAGCTACCAGCTACAATCATTATCTATGCGGATTGCGAGTTTCCTGAACGTTCATGGGATGAGGCAGCTGAAAATGAAATTATTCGCGATTACAGTCCCGGCGCATTCAATGTGTCAACTGGTTTCGGCCCTCGCCCCCTCACTGTGCAACCATTAGCCCCCACCATGTCCATGCTGCAGCTTGCCCGCAGGCTCTTCAACCGACGCTGGGTAAATGTGCAAGTAGCGGCTATCAAAAAGCAGGGGCTGTCGGCGCGTATACAAATATTCAAGCGGAAATTGGGCCTGTGAATCCACACGCCCCAGCCTCTGTTTCACTCGCTTCTCTCTTCCGAAGCATCTGGCGGCACCGAGAGCTTATACTCCAGATGACGAAAAGGGACGTAATAGGGCGTTACAAGGGCTCCATCATGGGGCTTATGTGGTCTTTCGTAAGCCCCATTTTGCTATTGGCCATGTACACCTTGGTTTTTTCAGTAGTGTTCAAGGCGCGCTGGGGGGTAGGGGAACCCGAAAGCAGGATGCAGTTCGCGCTCCTCTTATTCGTTGGTATGATCGTCCACAGCCTTTTTTCGGAGACGCTGCTCCGCGCGCCCACTCTCATCCTTGCCAACGTCAGCTATGTCAAGAAAATCGTCTTCCCTCTTGAAATTCTTCCCATCGTGGCCATGGGCGCTTCCGTGTTTCATGCCATGGTCAGCGTGCTGGTGCTCACTGGCGCTTTAGTGGTCATCAATGGCTTTCTCCCATGGTCTGCGATTTTCCTGCCACTGGTGCTATTGCCACTCGTCGTTCTTTCGCTCGGCATTGCATGGGCGCTAGCATCCCTAGGTGTATTCCTGCGTGACGTTGCTCAACCCATTGGTTTGGCAATGACCCTCTTGCTTTTTGCCTCACCCGTGTTCTACCCAGTATCAGCTTTGCCAGAATATATTCAGCCTTGGTTGATGCTGAACCCCTTAACGTTCATCATCGAGCAAGCTCGGGTCGTATTGATCTATGGTCAGCTTCCTCATGTCGCTGGTTTGCTGCTTTATTCGCTCATCTCCCTGGCTATTGCGTGGATAGGTTATGCCTGGTTCCAAAAAACACGAAAAGGATTCGCGAATGTCCTCTGACGATTTCGCCATCCGCGTGGAGGGAATATCCAAACGTTTTGAGCTGTTTGCGCAACCCAGGGACCAGCTCAAACAGCTTGTTTTGCCGAGACTCAGGCGACTTGCTGGACTATCCGAGCGTAAATATTTCAGAGAATTCTGGGCACTTCGCAACGTATCGCTCGAAGTACGGAAGGGGGAGTCCTGTGGGATTGTCGGTCTGAACGGCAGTGGCAAGAGCACGTTACTGCAGATTATTACCGGCACCCTTACACCAACCATGGGGCGAGTTACGACGCAAGGTCGCATTGCCGCCCTGCTCGAACTAGGTTCGGGGTTTAATCCCGAATTTACCGGTTGCGAAAACGTCTACATGAACGGAGCACTACTCGGCTTCAGTCGGCAGCAGATTACCGACAGACTTGACGACATCCAGGCCTTCGCAGACATTGGTGACCACTTTAACCAGCCGTTGGCGACCTATTCGAGTGGGATGCAAATGCGAGTTGCTTTCGCGGTTTCTACCTCATTCAATCCCGACATCCTTATCATCGACGAAGCGCTGGCCGTAGGTGATGCATACTTCCAGCAGAAATGTTTTCATAGACTCGAAAAGTTCAAGGAAGGAGGAGGCACCTTACTTTTCGTTTCGCACGATGCGAATACGGTGAAGCACCTGTGTGACAAGGCGCTGCTAATCAGCAATGGTAGCGCTATTAGCTATGGCGCGCCCCGTGACGTCATTGACCTGTACCAAGGTCTTGTCGCGCAAAAAACCGACATGGGCGAACGTGAAGTTACTATAACTCAGAATGTTCCGCCTGCTTCGTGGCAGAAAGCCACGACAGTGACTACCAACGAAGATGCAGAGCTGATCGACTTCAAACTACTAGGAATGAACGATCAGATAGTCACGCATCTTGAAAGCGACACACCGCTCACCGTGCAGTACGTGGTGAAGTTACGTAAGGACTTTGATCGCCCAGCCTTCGGTTTGATCGTGCGGGATCGAATTGGCCGCTCCATCTTTGAGACTAGCACCTACGCCATGCGCATGACCGAGACGCCCATCACTGGTGGAACGCAGGTGGTGGTGCGCTTCCTCTTCAATTTTAATCTCAGAGCCGGGCAGTACTCATTTTCCGTTGGTGTTGCAAACAGAGGGTTCGACCGTAGCGAGTTTGAGGAGCACAGCCTACTGATGCATGATGTGGAACAATTACAGGTAGTCGAATCGTCAGCAGCTGCATTTTATGGTGGCATCTTCAACATGAATCCAACTGTGACCATAGATATCTTGGAGCAATGCAATGATTAACTTTTCTTTCTCACGAAAAACTCAGTTAAAGGCCCTAGAGGTTGCAGTACGTGAGCTGGTGGAGAGACAACTACACATGCAAACCATGCTAGAGGAAGCTGTACGCCTACAGGTGGATAGCCATCAGCATTTCGAGACACTGCTGGCCCAAAAAATTCTAACCACTGCCGAGATGGCAGCGATGAGTCCGCACCTCCACCGTAACTTCCTGTCCAACGACGATTCGGCGGTGCAAAAAAATCTTGTAGCCACCTGGCGGCTGTGCGCACCAAGTTTGTTGGGCCACTCGGAGCTTGTTGAGAGTGGCTTTCGGGTATTCTCGCAGAACGACGAAGACGGCATACTACTACGACTTTTCACCCATATAGGCCACACTAACCGTTACGTCATCGAAATAGGCAGTAATTGCAGCGGCTCGGACGTAGGCATCCCTGAAAACTTATCAACCAATCTAATCGTCAACCATGGTTGGCATGGTTCAATCTTCGAAATGAGCGAGATAGAGTGCGACAGGATGCGTTATTTCTTCGCGCGTGCCCATACAACCCGTCATTTTCATTGGGACAAGGATGGCAAAAACACCTATTATTCTCCGCGCATTGCCCAGCAGTTAATTAGCCCCGAAAACATTAACCAAATTCTCGTCGAAGCAAACAATGAGCCAGAACCAGACTTAATGATCATTGACATCGACGGCGGCGATTACGCTGTGATGCAGAATCTGCATGTCGTCAAGCCACGGGTAATTGTTGTAGAGTTCGAAAAGCGGTTCAGGGAACGTTACAGCGTGGTTCAGTTCGACAGAACAAACTTCAGCCAACGCTGGCAACAATCTGGCAGCGCGAGCCTGACAGCCTGGGAAAAGCTGTTGGGAACACGTGGTTACACCTTGTGCGCTGTTGGTACCTGCGGCTTCAATGCGTTTTTCGTCAGGTCCGATGTAGCTGTTGGCAAGATTTCATCAATGACGGCCACTGACGCATTCGATAGCCATCCCATTGTTTCGAGGTTGGGAGAAGATTTTTGGCTCACTCCAGATGAAACGTGGCAAGTCGTTTAGCAGGGCCGACCCATGCTTACACAACGTATACCAGCAGTTGCCCACCAGGAGGGACTTTACGGAGATGATTTATGGATAAATATAACGCGCTGGTGGTTGGCGTGCTTAGCGCTGGCCTCTTTTAAAATCTTAAGATCATTGCGCTCAAAAGGTTTATCAAAATGATACTGCGAATCACCAGACTTTCCTCAATGGCAATCCTCCGGGCTGCTTTTTGGGGTACGCTACTAGTGGGGGTCCCACTGGCGTTGGCACTCCACGTGCTCGGCATTAAGGACTGGGATCTTTCTATTCCGTTGGTTTATTCAGGCCATGACGACGTCTGGCAATACTCACTCACCAAATTTCTCATGGATACGGGCTGGATATTCACGACACCATTCCTTGGCGCACCCGGCATAGCTGACTGGCACTATCACGCTGCAGCCCAGACTAGCGCACTGCACTCAGTGCTGATGTTGGCCCTATCCCCATTCATCAGCGATCCAATAAAGCTGCAACAGGTTTATTACCTGCTCAATTTTCCATTAATTACGTTGACTTCTTTTTTTGCATGCAGGTTGCTAGGTGTTTCGCGCCTAGCCGCTTTTAGCGTAGGCCTATTATTTGCCTTCACTACATTTCGTTTTAACGCAATATTCTTTTCGTTTCTGACTAACTACTTCATGGTTCCATTGGCTTTAGTGGCAATCATCTGGATCATGACGGGTCGCTTCGATAAGATATTTGTTGACTCAACGACTGCTATGGGAACCTGGGAACGGCTGAAAAAGCTTTTACGGACGTGCGACTTTAAATTGGGACTCTTATTTATCATGCTGATAGGAGCGTCTGATGGATATTACGCATTTTTCACGCTTCTTCTTCTTGGATTCGCCACATTTGCCCGAATATTACTCGGTGATTGGAATAGTCCTTTGAAACTTGCCCCTGCGATAGCCTATATCGGCTCATTATTGGTTGTGGTTTTTGCTCTTCAAGTCCCTCTTCATTTGTACAAGGCCACACATCACAACGAGTTTTATCCTAATGGCATTGAAGATCCTGCATTAATAAAACATCCATATGAGGCCGAGTTCTACACATCAACCCTCAAGTTGATGATATCTCCGATTCCAAATCACCGGATTGATTCCTTTGGTAATTATGGTAAGGCCATGCTTGACACCCACAATGCCCCCAGAAAATTCAATTCAAGTGCTGTAATACCTATGGGTACACTTGCTGCATTTTTCTTTACGATTGCATTGGGTTTTCTGACCATTCCATCTCTCAGAAGAAAATCAAGTAGTCAACCGGCTTCAGCTACTGGCGAAATCCATCAGATTGCCGCGCAAGAACGTTTTAAAGATACGCTGCTGTCACTGATACTTTTTATATTTCTGTGCTCTATCATAGGCGGCATTGGTACGTTGATAGCTTTTGTGTTTCCAACAATAAGAGCATATGAGAGATTCACACTCTTCCTTATTTTCGTACTATATCTTGGCGCTGCTTGGCTAATAACGCAGAAAATTCAAAATGTGAGCGGCTTTAAACGGAAATTGTGGGTTGGGTTTGTTGTGATGGTTACGGTAGCCGCGCTGTTCGATCAGATACCGCGTGATGCGCGAAAAGCTGACAACGAACCCGTAAAAGCCCAATTTCTCGCCGAACGCAGCTTCGTCCAGAGAGTGGAGGCTATATTGCCGTCAAATACGATGGTGTATCAATACCCATATTCTCAGTACCTGAGCGATAGCAAATATTACGGCTGGGGTTCATTTGCACATTTCCGCCTTTATCTGCACTCACATCACCTACACTGGAGCAACGGCGGGGCCAAAAACAGCCCAGCTGATGATTGGAACCAGCGAGTCTCACTGTTGCCGCTAGATAAACTTATTTCTGAAGTTGAAGCTGTTGGTTTCAGAGGCTTAGTCATCGATCGTACAGTGGTCAAATTAGCTGAGTATCAGCTGATGGTTAATGCTTTTACAGAGCGCGGTTACGAAGTTATTGAAGACGAACCAAGCAGCCTCACATTCGTGAAGCTGCGTGATCCTGGTTTCCGTCTGGTCTATGACGCGACTTACAAGAATGCGGATATTATTGAAGTTACTGATTCTGCAATCGCCTTACGAAGTCAACATCCAAGGCTCATAAATGGTGATGCATTCAGGCATTTGTTGGAAAGTCAGGGTAATGTCTCAAATCTCGTAATTAAAAAACCAGAACATCCAGAGATATTCGTGGACGGTTTTATAGCGGATCGTGGCATTGGGAATACCCCCATTACTCCCATTACTGACATGCAAGGTGAAATGGTTTGCAAAGTGAACCCGAGGCGTGCGGGTGTAGACACTTCAGAAGTTCTCGTTCTTACCATCACAAATAACAGCCGATTCGACTGGCAGTTTGGCACAGGGACTTACCCGATCCGAATCGGTGTGACTGGTATTCGACGTTCAGATGGTACGCGTCTGCCATGGGACGACAGCTTCCGTATAGCAACAAATATATCTATCGAACATGGTGAATCAGGTACGATTGATTTCCCTCTCAGTTCCTTACCATTGGGCGCCGCGTTCGAGCGCGGCAGTCCGCTAATTGCTGAGATTTCCATGCTTCAGGAAAGCCATGCTTGGTTTTTTAACATCAAATGCGAGGCAAATTTTTAGTAAATTTATATGGAAGTTGCTGATGAAATCGTAGAAAAGCGCACGTACATGCTTGCCGTAAAAGTGAAATGGCACGATTTTTCTTAACCAATGTCGTGCTAAGTTTGTAAATTGAGGGTATTTTAATGGAGCCATTTCCTGTTTTTCTGTCCGTAGTGTTCATTGTACGCAACCAGTCAGCTCATATAGAAAGTATACTCTTAGATGCTACTGCGACAATCAGTGCCCTCGTTAGTGATTACGAGTTGATAATTGTAGACAATGCTTCAGATGACAAAAGTATTTCGGTCCTTAAAAAGCTCACAAATGAACATGGCCTTCCCAATTTGCAGGTGTACGCTCTAACCAAAGAGGTGGATGCAGACACCGCATCATGGGTCGGATTAGAAAATGCATTAGGTGATTTTGTTGCGGTCATCGACCCATTGGTGGACGACATTGGTTTTCTACCAGAAATGCTGGACAGAGCTGTCAGCGGCGCAGATGTTATTTTTGCCAACAACAAGCAAAAAACTGCACAGAGTCTTGCTTATAGTGGGGCTAACGCGCTTTTCAATATCATCTATAAGCGTTTGGTCGGATTTCACCTAGCTAAAGAAGCACCGCAATATCGCATTTTGAACAAGAGAGTCGTCAATTTCATTCTTCAGCATCCCCAACCCGCGATAACTTATCGCCATCTTCCTGCAACGGGTGGGTTCGCACGCGTAAATCTTAACTATAGCTCAACGCCTAAAACTTCAAACACCAAACGACTGGGCGATAGCATTGACCGCGGCATGCGACTCCTGGTGTCTACAACACGCGTGCCAATGCGCCTTGTTACTACACTCTCTTTATTTGGCGCAATCGCGAATCTAGTATATGCAGTCTATGTACTTGTCATCGGCTTAATAAAACCGGACATAGCTTCTGGCTGGGTGAGCCTCTCACTTCAGCAATCCGGTATGTTTTTTCTGATTTCTCTTGTTCTCTTGGTTCTTGGCGAATACATACTACACATGGCCAGTCTTTCTAATGAAGGCCCTCTTTATCATGTGGCGCAAGAATTCACCAGTGCACGAATGACCCGGCGTGAGAAACTAAACATTGAGGAAGTATCTTCTATGTCGGGAGCGGGAGCTGTTCGAGTTTTATGATGCCTGCTCCAGACAATAAATGTGATGCTGTTATCATCGGCGGGGGATTTTACGGTGTAGCCATTGCTATTTACTTGGCTAAGCAGCGAGGCCTCAAACGCATAGTTCTTGTGGAGTGCGAAAAGGCGCTTCTCAGACGTGCCTCCTATAATAATCAGGCTCGTGTACACAATGGCTATCACTATCCGCGCAGCTTTACGACTGCCTATCGAAGCAGAGTCAATCTGCCCCGGTTCGTACGTGATTGGCCCGATGCAGTAAAGCAGGACTTTACCAAGCTTTATGCGATTGCACGACGTAACTCCAAGGTCACGGCTAAACAATTCGAACGCTTCTGCAGAGAAATTGGCGCCAAAATTCAACCTGCGGATCCAACACTTCGAGCATTGTTTGAGCCACGCCTGATTGAAGAGATATTTCTGGTTGAAGAGTATGCTTTTGACTCCATGAAGCTGGCAAGTTGGGCTGAGCGTGAGCTGAAAGAGTGCGGCGTGCAGATTCGTCTTGAGACCTGTGTTACCGATATCTTGAAAGGTCAAAATGATTCATTGTGTGTTGCAACGAAACCCAATCACGGCGTTGATGAGTTAATCTCATGTCGTTACGTATTTAACTGTACTTATAGCGGGCTCAATCAGTTTAAGGGCGATTTCCCAGGCACCCGGACTGGTCTTAAACAAGAGATCACGGAAATGGCGTTAATGCGGGTTCCTCCCTCACTCCAAGGCTTAGGCATTACAGTGATGGATGGCCCCTTCTTCTCTTTAATGCCGTTTCCTTCCCGAGGGCTACATACGCTCTCCCATGTACGTTACACACCACATCTGCACTGGAACGACCAGAAAGGTATTGACCCTTACCAAAAGCTCAAGCAATATGCGCAAGAAACTCGTGTAGATCGCATGGTTAGGGATGTTGGGCGGTATGTTCCAGCGATACTTGATTCCATACACATCGATTCTTTATTCGAGGTTAAAACCATTTTGGTAAAGAACGAGGGAGACGATGGACGGCCCATACTGTTTGAAAAACATCCTGAGTTACCGGGCTGCTACTCTGTATTGGGTGGGAAAATCGACAACATTTATGACGTCCTTGAAAAATTAGATGTTGATGTATTTGTTTAAAAAAATATTTACCTGGAAAGCTGATCATGAATCCATCGATTGAAATTACCATCCCAATTCTTAATGAAGAGGCCACCCTAGATAAGCAGGTACGGGCTGCACATCACTATATTGAAAACAATCTCAGTGACTTGGGGGAAATCACGATCATTCTTGCGGACAATGGCTCAACAGATGCCACACCTAATATCGCTGGTTCACTTGCACAGGAACTTGTGGGTGTTCGCTATTTGAGACTTGAGCAAAGGGGGGTTGGTCGTGCTCTAAAAGCTTCATGGGGGCGGTCTAAGGCCGGAATCGTGGGTTATATGGATCTCGACTTAGCAACCGATTTGCGTTATCTACGCCCTGCGTTGGAAAAGCTACGTGCGGAAGAATCGGACATTGTTACAGGTTCACGTATTGCTAAAGGAGCAAGGGTAATAGGTAGGTCTGCTGTGCGTAGTTTCACAAGCCGTTGCTTTAATTTAATTGTTAAAACAATATTTAGGACATCCTTTTCAGATGGCATGTGCGGCTTCAAATTTTTACATCGAAGCTGTTTAGAAAATCTAATGGAAGCAGGCGCAACTAGTGATGGGTGGATTTTTGCAACTGAAATATTGATTACGGGTGAATATTTAGGCTACCGTATTCACGATCTGGCTGTCGAGTGGACAGATGACCCCGATTCGAAAGTAAAAATTGGGAAACTTGCCATTGAATACCTAAAGGCAATGCATGCTTTACGCCAGCGCTTGCCTACAAGAAAGAAATCCGCATGATAATGCCTACAGCTTCACCAGACAATAAAGTTCTTGCTTTGGGCACGGCGCTCTGGGGGTGGGGCATCGATCGATCGACTGCACATAATATGCTCGATCGCTATGTGGCGCTTGGTGGTAGCATTGTGGATACAGCGTCAAATTATCCTATAAACAAGAATCCAGAAGACTGCGGATTAGCAGCTACTTGGATTGCTGACTGGATCGAATCAAACGGTACAGAACAAATTTCTGTTTTAGTCAAGATTGGTGCAAAGGACAATATAGGCGGTTCCAATTCAGATCTAGGGCTGTCGAACATACGTCGTTCTGAAGCTTTTTTCCGAAGCATCTTCGGAACGGCATTGGCTGGCGTAGCAGTCCACTGGGATAACCGAGGGGACCATGAAAATGATTCTGAAGCAATTATTGAAACAGTTAGCGCCATGGCGAAGCTTCAAGCAACAGGCATTTCAATAGGCTTCTCAGGTGTGCGTCGGCCAGACCTTTATTTAAAAGCAGTGCCTGAACTAGCCGATAAATGGTGGATACAGGTCAAAGAAAATGCCGTGTCTAGCGCGGCTCGCCTTAATTACACTCAATATTTTCCAAAAGCTCGCTACCTAGCTTACGGAATCAATATGGGAGGGGTGAAAAGCGAGCGACATTCAGAGAATAGTTCATTGGCATTGCGTGGTCTTAAGCGTCCTGATAATTTGGTTCAATGTTTATCAGAATTTATCAATTCAAATCACGGACTGAAACCTGTGCCAAGTAACCTTAATGAACTTGCACTTTTAACTAGTTATCTTAACCCAGCAATTAGCGGCATTATTATTGGTCCTCGTAATATAGAACAGCTTGAAAGCACCATGTATTTTTGGGGTGGCTTGAAAACAGAGGCTACGGCAGGCGATGTAGCTATGCTACCTGATTTTAGCAAAGATATAGTATAGTTATGGCAATGCCCTTGTTAAGCATACTTACCCTGAGTCAATGCACTGCCCTGCGCCATTAATACTTTTCTAATGGACAAGAAATTGAATGAACTCATAAAATATGGTGCCGTTGGTGTTATCAATACGGCCATGGGATACGGTGTGTTCTGGTTTTTTTTTCGATGGCTAAACTTTCGCCCAGAAGCAGCAAATGCAATCGGTTACGTAGCAGCTCTGTTTTTGGCATTCATTCTTAATCATATCTTTGTATTTTCAGGTTCAACTATTTCTTCCACTTCAGCCGCACGCTTTATTGCAGCATTTGCTATTGCGTTTTTAATAAATCAAATAGTGCTGTTCGTACTATTTCGTATCTTTTCGGTGCCACCAGAAGTTGCTCAAATATTCGCCATGATTGTGTATACAGTTATTTTTTATCTCTTCAACAAGCACTTTGTGTTTGCTGTCAAAAGGTGAAGTTTTGGGTTGTGCATTTATAATGCAAATGCAACGCTCCAATCGTTGGAATATTATTTGCCTCTTAAGCTCCGAGAGCGGCGACGGAGCAAACATTGTAAATAATTACAGCATTGTTGAAAACTTGCTCAGTAACAGAAGTAGGATCAGGGTCAGCCCCGTTCTGCTGCATGTGATTGGCCACCCTCATAAGCTTGGCTTAATTATTGCCTTGATGGGGTGGTTCATTAAGACCGTATCATTTAACTTAATTTTAAAGAGGAATGCATGAAAAAAGTGGCTTTGATCACCGGGGTAACCGGTCAAGATGGTGCCTATTTGGCGGAATTGTTATTGAGCAAAGGATACGAAGTCCACGGTATTAAACGACGTAGTTCTCTTTTCAATACTGATCGGATTGATCACCTGTATCAGGATCCACACGAAAATAATCGCCGCTTTGTTCTGCATCACGGTGATATGACCGACTCAAGTAGTCTCATTCGCATCATCCAGCAAGTGCAGCCGGACGAAATTTATAACCTCGCTGCACAAAGCCATGTTGCTGTTTCGTTCGAAGAGCCGGAATACACGGCAAACTCGGATGCCCTTGGAGCATTACGTGTTCTTGAGGCGATTCGCATTTTGGGTCTGGAGAAAAAAGCTCGTTTTTATCAAGCATCAACTTCTGAGCTTTACGGCTTAGTCCAGGAAATTCCACAAAAGGAAACTACGCCATTTTATCCTCGCAGTCCTTATGCTGTTGCTAAGCTCTATGCTTACTGGATTACGGTTAATTACCGTGAGGCTTATGGTATATATGCATGCAACGGAATTTTATTTAACCACGAAAGCCCTGTGCGCGGCGAGACCTTTGTGACGCGCAAGATAACCCGAGCGCTCGCCCGGATCAAACTTGGTTTGCAGGATTGTCTCTATCTTGGAAATATCGATGCCAAGCGCGATTGGGGCCACGCAAAAGATTATGTTGAGATGCAGTGGTTGATGTTGCAGCAGGATTATGCGGAAGACTTTGTTATTGCGACCGGTGTACAGTACAGCGTGCGTGAATTTGTGGAGACCGCAGCAGCTGAAATTGGGCTAATAATTACCTGGAAGGGTAAAGGCGTTGACGAAAAGGGTTTTGACGTCCATGGCAAATGCATCGTAGCTATTGACCCCCGCTACTTCCGCCCTACCGAGGTTGAGTCACTGTTAGGCGATGCTTCCAAGGCACGCGAAAAGCTGGGCTGGACGCCCAAAATTACCTTCAATGAGCTGGTTTCTGAAATGATGCGAGAGGATATGAAATCAGCCGAACGCGACGAACTGGTGAAGAAGTATGGCTATGCTGCCTACAATCGCCACGAGTAGGCTGACATTGGATAAGGCTGCCAAGATTTACATCGCTGGCCACCAGGGTATGGTCGGTTCGGCTATTGAACGCCGGCTTCGTGCTGCGGGCTATACGAATCTGGTGGTGCGCACTCATGTCGAATTGGATCTAACAAACCAGGCAGCTGTTGCTAAATTTATGCAACTTGAAAAGTTGGATTATATATTTCTGGCTGCTGGCAAGGTGGGGGGCATTCATGCCAACCAGACTTACCGGGCCGATTTCATTTATCAAAATCTGATGATTGAGATAAATGTAATTCATGCGGCTTGGCAGGCTGGTATTCAACGTTTGTTGTATTTGGGGTCCAGCTGCATTTACCCCCGCGATTGCCCGCAGCCGATAAAGGAAGAGTACTTGCTTACAGGGGCGCTAGAGCAGACAAACGAACCCTATGCCATTGCCAAAATTGCGGGCCTGAAACTGTGTGAGAGCTACAACCGCCAATACGGAACCCAATTCGTTTCTGTGATGCCGACCAACCTCTATGGCCCCAATGACAACTATGACCTGGACAACAGCCATGTGCTGCCTGCGCTGATCCGCAAAGCCCATGAGGCTAAGATGCGTGGTGACTCGACCTATGTGGTTTGGGGGTCTGGTCAACCGATGCGGGAGTTTCTTTATGTGGATGACTTGGCTGACGCCTGTTTATTTCTGATGGAAAGTGGCGTTAGTGATGGGCTATTCAACGTGGGCACAGGTCAGGATGTAACTATTCGCGAACTTGCCGAGACGGTAATGAGTGTGGTGGGTTTCAATGGCAAGATCGTGTTTGATGCAAATAAACCGGATGGTTCACCACGCAAGCTGCTTAATGTTGAGCGTATGCGTGAATTAGGCTGGCGGGCGAAAACATCTTTGCGTGATGGGATATCCATGGCCTACGCAGATTTTCTAACTAAAGTGGAGTAGTAAAATGGTTGCCCCTTTGGTGACGATCGCTGTCCCCTCATTTAATCAGGGACGTTTCCTTGGTGATGCATTGACATCTATTTTTTTGCAAGAAGTCCCTGTTGAGGTATTTGTTCTAGATGGTGGTTCAACTGACTGCACATTTGAAATTATCCAGAAATGGGAGCATCGACTTGCTGGGTGGCGGTCCCATCGGGATGCTGGCCAGGCTGCGGCCATCAACGAAGGTATTGCCAAGGGGACAGCCCCATACGTGTGTTGGTTGAACAGTGACGACTGGTTCTTGCCTGGTGCTCTTTCACGGTTAGTTAGTAAGCTGGAAAATCAGCCCGAAATTCCCATGGCATATGGTCGCGCGTGGAATGTGGTGCAGGATTCGGGAAAGCGTTATCCGGTGTGGGTTGAGCCGTTTTCTGAACGTCGTTTGGCAATGCGCTGTATCATTTCCCAGCCAGCCACGCTCATCAGGCGGGCTGTCTGGGATGGCGTCGGCGGGGTCGACGGCAAGCTCCATATGGCAATGGACTATGATCTGTGGTGGCGTATTTTCAGAGCATGGGGTACGCCGCAGTTCATGGATGGATATGTAGCGGTGAATCGTGTCCATGCAGATACTAAAACCAATACACAGAGGGCACGGCATTATCGTGAGGCCATAGATGTCGTCCGCAACCACTATGGGTCTGTGCCGCTGAAATGGTGGCTGGCGCAGCCTTATGCGGTTTGGTTTAAATCGTTTCGGCCTTATTGATGTCATAATCGACTGCGTAGCGATAGGATTCTTAATGGTGACCAGCTTGCGTGTTCTTCACGTCTACCGTACTTATTATCCTGACCCTCCTGGCGGATTGCAGGAGGCGATAAGACAGATTGCTCTTGCAACGAAGGCTCACGGCGTTATTACACAAATTTTTGCATTATCCGAAACGCCTACCCCCATTGAATGCAAACGAACGGAAGGTGTGGTTGTTCGTGCGCGTTCTTGGGCAGAGCCGGCCTCATGCAATCTGGGAGGGAGGGCTGCATTCACTCGATTCGCCAAACTGGCAAAACAAGCGGACGTGATCCACTACCATTTTCCATGGCCATTCGCTGATTTGCTGCACTTGCTTGTGAGCCCCTCTATTCCAGCAGTGATGACCTATCATTCTGACATTGTGAGGCAACGATGGCTCGGCCGGGTCTATGCTCCAGTAATGTCACATATGCTTCGTTCAATGCGAATAATCGTTGCAACCTCGCCAGCTTATGCGCAAACCAGCCCAATTTTATCAGACCCCTCTATTCGAAATAAGGTGCGAATCATTCCTCTCGGCATTGAGGAAAGTTCATATCCTAAAGTGGGGGATGATTCCGTATTTCATCGAATCGGCATTTCTGCGGATCAGCCCTATTTTCTGTTCATCGGTGTGCTTCGTTATTATAAGGGTGTCCATTTTTTGATTCAGGCAGCGAAAATGGTTGGATGCAAGATAGTCGTTGCGGGTTCAGGGCCTGAAGGTGAGGGGTTACGTAAACTTGCCAATGAAATTGGTCTGGACAATGTTGTGTTTGCTGGACAGGTGACAGATACAGAGAAAGTGGCCCTACTTAATCGGTGTCACTCGCTTATTTTACCTTCACACTTGCGATCCGAGGCTTTTGGCATGGTGCTCGTTGAGGCTGCAATGTTCAGCCGCCCGCTGATTTCTTGCGAGATAGGGACGGGTACATCGTATGTGAATGCACATGAAGAGACTGGTTTGGTTGTCTCCCCAGAATCACCAGAAGCATTGGCTCGTGCCATGAATGTACTGCTGACTGAGAATGGGCTGGCTGCACGAATGGGAGCTGCCGCACGAGCCCGATATGAAAAACTCTTTTCCGGACCCGCGCTGGGACAAGCCTACATTGAGCTGTATCGGGAGGTTTGCCAGTGAATCAGGCAAGACCAGACGCGCTTGTAACAGGAGGGCAGGGGTTCATTGGCAGGGCTTTGCTGTATCGTTTTCAGGAACTGGCTTGGCCTGTGATTGGCGTCTCTCGTTGCACCTCTACAGTCGATTATATTCGGACCGGCCCAGCCCTTAATGCAAAGGCGGATTGGCGACCATTGCTGAATGGACGAACTATTGTGGTGCATACGGCCGCCAGGGTACATGTAATGCGGGATTCTGTTGCTGACCCACTGGCTGCGTACCGCGAGATAAACGTCGATGGAACATTGAATCTGGCGCAGCAAGCGGCTGAGTCAGGTGTGCGTCGCTTTGTATTTATCAGTTCGATTAAGGTGAACGGTGAGCTAACCATGTCTGGGCAACCATTTATGGCAGATGACTCGCCCAATCCCAAAGATCCTTATGCAATTTCGAAGGCGGAAGCGGAAGCGGCTTTGCTGCGCTTGGCCATTGAAACTAATATGGAGGTTGTGATCATCCGTCCACCGTTGGTCTATGGGCCAGGAGTAGGTGCTAACTTTCTTCGTATGATGCACTGGTTGAAACGAGGCACACCGTTGCCGCTGGGGGCTGTCCGAAATAATTTACGTACCCTGGTGGGATTGGATAATCTGGTTGATCTGGTTGTCACCTGTATGAAACATCCGGCAGCGGCAAACCAAGTATTTCTTGCGGGTGATGACGTGGCTGTTTCTACAGCTGATTTATTGCGCCGCTTAAGCAGAGTGTTGGGGGTGCCTGCACGTCTGATCCCAGTACCTGTATGGATGTTGGAAGCTGGGGCAGCTTTAGTGAGCAAGAGTGCAGAGATGCAACGACTGTGTGGCAATCTGCAGGTAGATATTTCCAAGGCACAAGAAAAGCTCGGATGGAAACCTCTGGTAAATCTGGATGAAGGACTGAGGCGAACGGCGCTTTGGTATCGTGATAACGGTCGGATTTAGAAGTATGCAGCCGCAATATATTGATGAGCTGATAATTGTCTGTTTACTAGCCACCGTTGTAATTAGCATATTTATGGTTGCAGCTGTTAGGCACTATGCAATCGAACAGTTACTGGACCATCCCAACGAACGCAGCTCACACACAACGCCCACTCCAAGAGGAGGAGGACTGGCCATTGCCGTTGTCTTCCATGTGGGAGTTGTGATTCTGTGGTGGGTTGATCTCCTGCCTTCAACTGCCGCACAAGCACTATTGGGCGGCGGCATTTTAATTGCGGTCATTGGCTGGATAGATGACCATCGTCATGTTCCCGCTGGTTTACGTGCACTTGTTCATGTTGTCGCTGCATCCTGGGCTGTCTACTGCATGGGGGGTATATCCCAATTAAATCTGGGCAGCTTTTTCCTACCATTGCCTGGCATTGGCTCATTTCTGGCTGTGATTGGTATTGTCTGGTTAATCAATCTCTATAACTTCATGGATGGTATCGATGGTATAGCCGGAGGGCAGGGTGTGGCTGCGGCGTTGATGGGCGGGATACTGTTGTGGCTGGCGGGGAATCAGGGGTTGGCGCTGACGGCATGGTTATTGGCCGCGACATGTGCTGGATTTTTGGTCTGGAATTGGCCGCCAGCACGTATCTTTATGGGGGATGTGGGCAGTGGTTTGATTGGTTTTATATTTGCTGTGCTAGCGTTGGTAAGTGAACAGTCGGGGGCGGTACCCCTATTGATATGGGTATTGCTGCTGCTAATTTTTGTGGGGGACAGTACGCTTACCTTGCTTAACCGTATGATTAAAGGGGAGAAGTGGTATACTGCACACCGTAGCCACGGTTACCAGCGCTTGACCCAGAGAGGCTACTCTCATCGGAGAGTGACCCTCTGTTTTATCGGGATAAATGTCCTGCTATTATGGCCGTTGGCACTGTGGGCATGGTGGGCTCCGGAGTTAATGTTGCTGTTATTGGGTAGCGCTGCTGCTGCTACTACATTTGTCTGGTGGTACATACAGTTTATGGATGCTGTTAAACCGGAAGATTGCAAATAGCTATGGTTCAATTTAATCGTCGTACTGCTGTTATTTTTCATGATTTGTTAATGGTGATGTTGGCATGGAGTTTGGCCTTCATGCTGCGTTACAGCATTGCCCATTTTGAGATTGATTGGCATCAGTTTGTCATTAGCCTGCCCATAGTGGTCGCTGCACAGGGGTTGGCGCTGTGGTGGACGGGGCTCTATCGTAGCCTATGGCGTTTTGCCAGTTTGCCAGATCTCTGGAATATCTCACGTGCTGCCTTATTGGGTGTTACCGCTATTGGGCTACTGCTGTTTCTCTATAACCGGATTGAAGGCGTGCCACGTTCAACGTTTTTAATGTACCCGATGTTCCTAGTCTTTTTGTTGGGCGGCCCACGCCTGATTTACCGGTTGTGGAAAGATTATGGAACGGTGCCAAAAGGCGTTTCACGCACTATTAATACGCAACGTGTATTGATTCTAGGTGCGGGTAGCGCCGCGGAGATGTTGGCGCGTGATATGCGGCGGGCTACGGAATATCAGCCAGTGGGTTTTTTGGATGATAATATCCAATTGAAAGGGGCCAAGGTTCAGGGATTGCCCGTATTTGGCCGGCTTGATCAACTGCAAACAATCACTCAAGAAAACGCCATTGATATGGTGGTGATTGCCATGCCCTCCCTAAATAATACACAGATGCAACGTATAGTGACGTTGTGTGAAAATGCACGGGTTAATTTCCGCACACTACCCAAAGTGGAGGATCTTATCTCTGGCGAGGCTGGACTGCAGGCACTGCGTCGTGTATCGATTGAAGACCTGTTGGGGCGTGACCCTGTGACGTTGGACTGGAAAGAGATCAGCCAGGGAATTGCCGGTAAGGTAGTGTTTGTTACCGGTGGTGGTGGCTCGATTGGTTCTGAGCTCTGTCGTCAAATTGCCAAGCTTGGTCCTGCAACGCTGGTGATCCTGGAACATTCCGAGTTCAATCTATATAGTATTAAAATGGAGTTGCGTAACAACTTCCCCAATCTTGAACTTGCCCCCCATTTGATTGATGTTTGTGACGAAGTGGCCCTGGATCACGCCTTTACACGTTACAAGCCTGAAGTAGTATTTCATGCGGCCGCGTATAAACATGTGCCCATGCTTGAGACGCAGGTAAGAGAGGCAGTTCGTAACAATGTGCTGGGGAGCCGGGCGGTAGTGCTCGCCGCTGATCGCCATAGTGCTACCACTGTGGTCCTGATCTCAACGGACAAGGCTGTTAATCCCGCTAATGTGATGGGGGCCAGTAAACGTGCGGCTGAAATTTTTTGCCAGAATTTTAATACGCGTTCTAAAACACATTACATTACTGTTCGCTTTGGCAACGTGCTTGGTTCTGCGGGCAGTGTGGTGCCACTGTTTCGTGAGCAGATTGAGCGGGGTGGGCCGGTGACGGTTACCCATACTGATATCACCCGTTATTTCATGACGATCCCGGAGGCGACGCAGCTGATTATGCAGGCCGCAGCCATGGGCGCGGGTGGAGAGATTTTTGTGCTGGAGATGGGAGAGCCCATTAAAATCAGTTATCTGGCAGAGCAGATGATTCGTCTCTCTGGAAAAATACCAGACCATGATATTGAGATCATTTATACGGGCCTGCGTCCGGGTGAAAAACTGTATGAAGAACTATTTCATGATCAGGAAAAACTGACCAAAACACGTCATGAAAAAATTCTGCTGGCGCAGAGCAGGCATGTCGATTGGAACCACATTCAGCTGATTATGGAAGAGATGGAGAACGCCTGTCAGCGGTATGACGAGCCGCTCTGTCGGTTGTTATTACAAAAGCTGGTACCTGAAATGGAACATCAGTCACCAATTGTAGATAATGTTGTTAAGTTAAACAGAGCAAAACCATGAATCTTAAAGTAAAAAAAGCGGTCTTTCCGGTGGCTGGCATGGGCACACGTTTTTTGCCGGCCACAAAAGCCAATCCTAAAGAGATGTTGCCCATCGTCGACAAACCGTTGATTCAATACGCGGCTGAAGAGGCGATGGCAGCAGGAATCAACGAACTGATATTTGTGACCAGCAGCAGCAAACGGGCGATTGAAGACCATTTTGATAAAAACTATGAGATGGAAAACGAGTTAGAGAAACGTGGCAAACATGATCTGCTTGAGGTGCTTCGTGGCATCGTGCCTAAAGGGGTTTCCTGTGTATACGTACGCCAGCCCGAGGCCCTGGGATTGGGCCATGCCGTCTGGTGTGCAAAACCGATCGTGGGAAATGAACCGTTTGCCGTTATTCTTGCCGATGATCTGATTAATGGCGGTGAAAAATCCTGCCTCAGCCAGATGGTCGAAGTTTTTAATGAGCGCCAATGTAGTGTACTGGGCACAGAGCGTGTTGCGCCAGAAGAGACCAACAAATATGGCATTGTCAAAATCGATGATACAGAGAGTCGTCTACATCAACTCAATGGGATTGTTGAAAAACCACACCCTGAGGTTGCACCATCAAATCTGGCGGTAGTTGGGCGATACATATTGACGTCAGAGATTTTCACTTTATTAGAGCAGACAGGGCGTGGTGCCGGTGGTGAAATTCAGCTGACTGATGCGATTGCCAAACTGTTAAAAATACAAAATGTGCTTGCTTATGAGTTTGAGGGCAAACGTTACGACTGTGGTAGCAAACTTGGTTACCTACAGGCAACCGTAGAATATGCCCTTGAACATAAAGAGCTTGGATCTGATTTTCGTCGTTACCTGAGATCTTTTGTTTGTGATGTTGGGTTGGACCGTTAAACTTAATGCTTAGCAATTTCTTATTCCGGGCGCAGTGCAGGTGATGCCCGGAATTTGGTGGTTCCCACCTATATCGTCATTAAATGGCAGTCTCAAAAAATCTTTTGATTTCCCCCCATTCATCCTCTATTTTGGCAGCATACGTTATATAGTATGAATCTGTCTTATCATGTTATTTCTCTTTTGTTTCACTATTTGATGAGTGGGTAGCCGATGTTTAATGCCTATGCTGTAATTTTATGGCTTTTTTTACTCGGTGGTTTGGCGATCACCTTATGGGGCTGGTCTATTATCGCCACTGCACGCCAAACATTACGCTGGCCACAGGTCGATGGTGTTATTGAGCGTAGTGATGTTTTGTCGGATGAGGATGATCTATTGCCGATGATAGTGTTTAGTTACTTAGTGAATGGCCAGCAACAGAACGGTAAAGTAGAGTTTCCCGCAGGCACCATGCCTACCCCGGAACTAGCCGCCAGTTATGTAGAGCGCTACCCCTTGGGCAGCAGAGTGCGGGTGTTTTATAATCCAATGAATATTCAACAATCGACCCTGGCACCTGGAATGGGGCAGGGGGACTGGATGATATTTGCCTTGGGAGTAATGGCGACTATCGTGGCAATTATGAGTTTGGTGATGAGTGACTGGTATATTAGTATCGTTCAGTAACGTTATACATGCGGTGATAAGTAATCATCGAAAGGGATAAAAATGGCGCTGCACAGACACTCTATTTTGATAAACACAGCGCTGCTGTTGGTGATGTGGTCTGGATTGACGTTGAGTGCAGAAAATAGTCAGCCACGACCGATCACAACAAAGCTGTTGTCCGAGCTTGTGGTATATCCAGGCAAGTCTGCACCCGCACAGGTGTTGAGCCTGAATGAGAGTCGCATTAGTACGCAGTTGAGTGCGCTAGTGGGTTCAGTTGCAGTTAAGGTAGGGGATAAGGTTAAACGAGGTGAGCCACTTATCACTTTGATATGTGACGATGCCCGCCTGCAATTGAATCAGGTTCAGGCGAGCGTGGCGGTGATAGATGCACGGCTGGAGTGGCTGGCAGCACAACTGAAGCGGTCAGAGCAACTGCATAGCAGTGATAGCCTTTCTGCGGAATTGCTACAACAGCGTCAGAGTGAACTGAAAGTTTCAGAGGCAGAACGTGCCATGGCGATCGCCAGTACCAATATGGCCAAACTGAATGTGGCACGTTGTGAAGTAAACGCCCCTTTTTCTGGTGTGGTGACCTCGCGTTTGGTGGCAGAAGGTGAGTGGATAACTACAGGCACACCTGTGGTCACGCTGCTTGATACGCTACGTTTGGAGCTCTCCGCCCAGATTGGTGTGGACGATCTGGAAATGTTGCGACAGGCCAAACGTGTTGAGTTTGTTGCGCAGGATCAGCGTTATCCCCTGGCATTACGTGCCGCACCAGAAAAGGTCGATCCCCGCTTACGTCAACGTGAAGTACGCTTTAATTTCACGGATAACACCCCGCTACCAGGGCAGGTGGGACGGCTTGAGTGGAAAAACAGTATCGCCCATCTCCCTGCTGATCTAATCGTCAAGCGGGCCGGGCATCTGGGGATCTTCGTGATAGAACAAGAGCAGGCGCATTTTATTATATTGTCCGATGCCATTGAGGGGCGTCCTGCCTCCGTCAAACAGTTGCCTTCCAATGCACTTATTGCAGTGGAAGGGCGGCACTCCTTACGTGATGGTGACCGGGTGATGGACGCACGTTAATGTTAGTTCACCTATATAAAAATCACGTACTGGTTAATCTTACGTTTCTATTGGTACTGGTAGTGGGTTTTTTATCCTATGCACAACTCCCCCGTGAACAGGATCCAACCATCAATTTTAACTGGATAGAGATTCATACTGCGTTACCAGGGGCGGCGGCTACCGACGTTGAAAAAAGAGTCACCAACGTACTGGAGAGCGCTGTACGTAAAATATCCGATATCAAGTTTGTATCCAGCACCAGCCGTGAAGGGTTGTCAGTCATCGTTGTTCGTTTTAATGATATTAACAGTAGCACTTTTGATAAACGTATTAATGATCTGCGCCGAGAAGTGCAGAGTAAAAGTGGAGAGTTGCCAGAGGATATCGATGAGCCGATGGTGATTGAAGTGACCACGGCTAACTCCATACCAACGGCAACGCTTATCATTAGTGGTGCAGGCGATGATGAGAACCTACGTTGGCAGGCACAGCAGGTAAAGCGTGATGTTGAGCGGATTCGGGGTATCGACCAAGTCTGGGACAGTGGCCTGCATGAACCGGAGCTGCAGATTCACGTATTACCCGATAGATTAAACCATCTTGGTATTAGTATCGTTGACGTGGCCGACACTGTTAGCCAGTTTTTTCATGATCAAGCCGCTGGCTCAGTACAAGTGCAAAATCAAAATTGGCTGGTGAGAGTCATTGGTACCAGTAGTGATCCTGAATATTTAGCACAGTTACCCATACTCACGGCTCAAGGTGAAGTGACCTTGGGCATGGTGGCAGAGGTATCACGCGGTCGTGCCAAAGAACGGCAACTGGTCCGTTATAACGGAGAACCCGCCGTAATGCTTGCCGTGACTAAACAGGCGCAAGTCAATACATTGCAGCTGGTAGAGCGGCTCAATGGTTACGTAGCTGATCGTAATCGGGTCAGTAACGGCACTGGTGTGCGGTTGGAGCTGGCCGATGACCAAACAGAGATTACCCGTAAAGCATTAACAGTCATGCAGAGCAATGCCTTGTTAGGGTTGGCAATGGTCCTGTTGGTATGCTGGTTTTTTCTCGGTAGCCGCATAGCGTTGCTCACCGCGATTGGTATTCCCTTTATATTGGCCGGCACTTTCTGGTTGCTAAGTGGAATGGGACAGACGCTTAACGTGATGGTATTACTTGGAGTAGTGATTAGCCTGGGTATGCTGGTAGATGATGCCGTAGTTGTAGTGGAAGCAATATACTACCGAATGCAAAGAGGCATGGATGCATTAAATGCCTGTGTGGAGTCGATGAAAGAGGTCTTTGCCCCCGTAACCGCCGCTGTATTGACCACCATCGCCGCATTTTTACCCTTGATGTTAATGCCTGGCATACTGGGAAAATTTATGTACGTGGTTCCTCTGGTGGTGACTACTGCACTACTGCTTAGTCTGGTGGAGTCATTCTGGATGCTGCCAGCCCACATACTGGCCAGTAAGCTCAGTTTTAAAAAGCCGTCAAGGTTTCACCATTCACGTGTGAAAATGTTACATCTAGTACGAGTCAAATATACGCGTCTATTGATTAAGGCAATGCGTTACCCAAAAATAGTATTGGCTATCATGGTGACATTTTTTATTGCCGCGACTGTTGTTGCCACCTCTGGGGCAGTTAAAGTTGATTTTTTTGCCTCAGACCCTATTCGTAAATTTTACGTCAATATCACAATGCCTACCGGGACACCATTAGCGCAAACTTTAGACAAAGGTTTGCAAATAGAAAAAACCGTGCGTAACCACTTAACTCAAGAGGATACACGCGCCGTAGTTGTCTATGCGGGGCAGATCTTTACTGAAACAGGTGCGTTTGTTGGTGATCAATATGCACAGATACTTGTCTCTCTGACACCAGATGGAGATGGCCTGCGTACCGTTGATGAAGTGATGGATTCATTACGAACAGATGTCCTGGCAACCGTGGGCCCTACCAACATATCATTCCTGCGTTTGGCGGGTGGACCACCGGCGGCAAAAGCAATCAGCGTTAAAGTGCGTGGTGAGGAGATTGAAGATTTACGCGCAGCTGTGGCTGAAATAAAAGAGGTCATGCTAAAGAGCAATCTAATGAAGGAGATTGTTGACGATGACAGTGTTGGCCAGTTAGAGCTACGCTTGCGTGTAGATAGCGATGCTGCCCGTCGCGCAGGTGTTGATCCTGTGACCATTACGCGCATGATTCGTTTAATGGTTGATGGCGATGTGGTTGCCAGTATGCAAGATCAGGGGGAGGAGCTGAATATTCGTGTGCGTGCAAAGACCACACAGCTTGAAGCGATAGATGATCTACTACAAACAACCGTGCCAACAAAAGAGGGCGGCGAAATTGCACTCAACCGACTGGTAATAGCGGAGCGTGGTGAAGGGGTGGGCAATATTCGTCATTATGGATTCAGGCGAGCAATTACCCTGGAGGCAGATATTGATAAAGAGCAGACCAATACCGTTGCTGCCAACAAAATCATCAGTGACGCATGGAAACAGATATCGTTACGCTACCCCAGTGTTGATCTCGATTTTTCCGGTGAGCTTGATGATATAGAGGAGAGCATGGGCGCGTTAACAATCCTCTTCTTCTTTGGCGTTATGCTTATGTATCTGGTATTGGGCACACAGTTCCGTAGCTACGTTCAGCCGCTGTTGATACTGACCACCGTGCCTATGGCATTCAGCGGAGTGATATTTGGATTATGGATCACACAAAATCCACTCAGTCTCTATACGCTATATGGGGTAGTAGCGCTGGCAGGTATCGCCGTCAACGCCGCCATTGTGCTCATTTCAGCGGCTAATGACCGGCTGCGTGCGGGAATGTCGCCACTACACGCAACACTCTACGCGGCCAGGCGGCGTGTCATTCCCATCATCATTACCACAGCCACAACAGTTGCCGGCCTGTTCTCGCTTGCGACAGGATTGGGTGGCCATTCACTCCTCTGGGGTCCCGTTGCTACCTCTATTGTTTGGGGGCTGGTAATTTCGGCCTTATTAACGATGTTTGTTATCCCCGTATTGCTACGTAGCTACCTGAATGCGGTGACTTGGATGCAGAGGCGTTTTCAAAAAGGGGGATAGACTAAAAACCTAATTAACCATAGAGGACGTTTGTATAAAGAGGGGTAGATTTGAAACTGCCCTCTTTTATTGCAATGATTTGTTAGGTATCTGTCGGCGCGTGGACTGACAACAAGGTACTCCGGAAGAGATTAAATATATTCCGGGATGGTGGAAGATTTATACTACCCTTGATTGCGTTTCGCTCCATCTAGGCTACGTCTCTGCTGCATGATTACCGTGCAGTCGCCGAGGATGATGATCGTGATGGTTCCGGTGAGTGATAGCTACCGTAGATAAATCCCCGATCCTAACTATTGGTTGCAGGGTTGTGCTAAATTTTTCCCTGGTGAATTCGATATGATATTCAGAAATTTTATTAACAGTCGATATGCTGCTTAGTGTGGGTTGCCTCTGGTTATTTATAAGACGATTTTTATTGGCAACAACGCAATATCATGTCGATCAAAGCAGTGAGAATTTATATCATTGTGTTTAGGCGTGTGGAGGTATGTCCTGATGTGTCAGAAGGAATTGATATAGATTTGGAGCCAGTCAATGCTGCAAAGAAAGCCCGTCATCCTTACCGTAGATGATACCCCTGATATCCTTGAGCTGTTTACCAGACTGATAGTTGCCGCTGATTACACCGCCATCAGTGCAGCCAACGGCAAAGAGGCTATGGAGGCTCTGGAGCGTTGCCATATCAATCTGGCACTGTTAGACATGAATCTTCCAGACACCAACGGTTTGGAGCTGGCGGAGATAATGTTAGAGCAGAACATCCCTTTTCTTATTCTGACCGCTGATGCCAGCCAAAGCACGGTAAAGCGGGCATTAAATTTAAAGGCGCTGAACTACCTGGTTAAACCGGTTTCGCGGCAAGACTTCCATGCGGCCATCAATAGCGCACTCAACGTATCGAAAGAGATCCGCCATCAGCGTCGTATCCAGGAGGAGATAAAACCGCAGAGCAATGCAAAAACATTTATAAATCAGGCCATCGGAATATTAATTGAACGCCATCGCCTGACCTCCGCCGGTGCAGCTATGCAGTTTATTAACAATAAAGCGACAACAGCTCAACGAGATGCTGAAGATATTGCAAAAGAGATGGTTGAGGATGTGCTGAAGCTGAATCAGAAAGGTGCCAAACTGCTAGGGTAAGACCGAAGTTATGGAGTAGATTATGCTGAAAAGACAACTGGCTAGTACAGTAAAAATTTAATTCGGCAACTTCTTTATTTATATCCAGAGCCTGCTAATTTTTCAGCGCCTTAAATTTCACAGAAAAGGTTTTATTGGCAGGAATGGTAAGCGCGTCATTCTGCGCCACACCACCGGCACCGCCTACTTGCAGATCATCGGGACTGGCAACGGTGTTGATGCCGGCAAACTCGTCCACTTGGGTATCGCCGTCATAGTTATCGGTTTGGGCAATGCTGGTCGCGGCCATAATCGTTGCCAGATTGGCGCTATCGCTCGGGGCACCCGCATCGTTGGCTGAACGGAACAGACTGCCAGTCTGATAGGTAAAGGCAGTGTCATCGAGCAGATCCTGAAAACGTACGTCTGTTACGGCAACAGCGATGACATTACGAATAAATATCAGAAAAGTCACCGTGCTACTGGTAGGCACCACTATTGAGGTGGCGTTGCTGTTGCAGTTGCTATCCGCCGGGATGCTGGCCAGGCATAGGCTGCCATCAGCGGTCCAGACCTGTTTTACCAATTGAAGGCTCTGGAACACCCAGTTGTTATTATTACTGGGCACGGTGTCATCACTGGAGTAATAGGCATAGATGGTATTACCACTTGAGGCGTTGGAGTCATCGACATCCACATGGTTTACCGAACTGCTGCCGGAGACATTAAGATTCCATTGGCTACCAGGGGTGGTAGAACGCAGGTTGAGAATGTTGCCGGAACGACCCGCCAGGATCAGCACACCGCTGATAGATTGGGTAGTACCATTGCTGAAGGTGAGTGTATCGGCGCTGGTGACATCCTTGGTTAGATTATTAAAGGTGGTAGAGCCACTTATGTTTTGGCCAGTGCCTGTTAATGTCACCGTGTTGGCCCCTGGGGTGTAGGTGCCGCTGTTGGACCAGTTGCCGGCGAGGGTTATATTCTGGCCAGTGCTATTGAGTGTGCCCGCAGTGATGGTGAGATTCTGCCCCACATTCAGCGGCGCTGTGTGTGTCCAAGAACCGGTGGCGTTGCTGAAGGTCAGATTTGAATAGCTGTTACCTACTGCCAGCGATCCATAGCTGCCGCCGCCGTTGTAGATCACCGTGCTGCCTGTGTTGAGAGTGGGCAACGTTGTAGTCTCACCACCTTGCAATTGTAAAGCGCCACCACTCTGCACCACAAAAGTTGAACCGGTACCGCTAATGACGAGGTTGTTGCCGTTAAGATCAAACATCCCCGTCTGGATAATGAGATCCTGATTGTTGGCATCCATCGTCAAAGGTGAAAGCAGATTGACGCGACCCCCAGATTTATTCACAAGCACATCAAGATCCAGTTCAGTCGCCGCACCTGTCAGATTGAAGTTTTGTAGCGCAGTACCTGAAAACAATAACGTGGTGGTACCACTGTTAGCCGGACCACCGATAACAACATCACCCAACGCATTCAGAGTGCCATTATTCAATATGAGTCCATAGGTTGGATTGGATGAGTCAATTGTGAGCACGCCAGCAATCGTGAGCACAGTCCCCGCACCAAGATTCCATGTGCGCCAATTCCCACCATTATTATCAAATATAACGTTATCAAGTCTGTGAGTACCGACAAGTGAACCATTACCAATGTTATTAGCGAAAATAACCGTGCTGCCCGTAGTGCTCAAAGTGCCCGCAACATAAGTCCAGCTGTTTTCCTCATTGCGTAACGTTCCAGCTATTGTCAGAGTACCGCTGGATTTATTGATTTCAATATTGGGTAGATCGCCATTAGTGCGGGTGGCACTGCCAGTGAATAATTGATTTCCTGCCCCATTAATTATCACTGTCGCCGTTCCACCGTAACTATTACCATCGGCAACTACAATATCGCCCTGGGCATTAATAATACCCGTTCCAATACTCATAGTACCGGTGCTGCTGCTATCGAAAGTTAGGGTGCCCATTACGGACATCTCTGTTCCGCCTGTGATATCCCAGGTTCTGCTGCCTGTATTGTCGTTGGAAAAGACAACATTATTTAAAGAGTGGGTCCCGGTGAGCGTGCCGTTCTGGCTGAATACAATAGTGCTCCCTGCAACACTCAATGCGCCTGCATTGTAGGTCCAGCTATTATTAAGATTGCGTAGTATTCCAGCAATGGTGAGTGTACCGCTGGGTTTGTTGATCTCGATATTTGGTAGAGCACCACTGATTTGAGTCGCGCTACCGCTGAAGGACTGATTTCCGCTACCGTTAATTTTTAGAGTGGCTGTTCCAGCGTAGTTATTGCTATCGGCGACCACGATATCGCCTTTTACATTGATAATTCCGGTGTTGATATTGGTCTCGAAGGAACTCGTATTATCAAATGTCACTGTCCCAGTTGCAGTGATCTCCGTACCGCCTGTGATTGTCCAGATGCGGCTGTTACCACTATTGTTATCAAACTTGATATTGGCGAGTGTGTGAGATCCAGTGATTGTCCAATTTGTACCTGTTGAATAAAAAAATACTGTTCCATTATTGGAAATAACTGTACCCCCCGTGAACTCGTAATCACCATTTATTGTTGTTGTACCGCTTGTATGTGTGAAGCTTCCACCACTGATCGTAAGACGACCATTGATATTAATGGCAGCGGCTCCACCATCAAATACACCAACATTTTCTAAGGCGGGCGTTGTTACCACGGCCCCCGGTGTATAACTATGGCCATTGGCTACATACAGTTCGGTACCACTGCCCGAGACAGTCAAATTGTTACCTACGTCGACACTGTAATCAATATCGGCATCAACATAGGCACCCTTGGCGGCTTTCATATTTGCGTTACTCAAACTACCCCCATTGTCATGACGGGCAATCAGATGGCCACCATAAATATTCAAACCACTCAGGTTGGCACCATTCGATACCGTCGCTGTGCTGCCCTTGGTGGCAAAGCCGTCGATGTAGACCAGCATTGCATCTCCACCGCTGAGGCTCGGCACATTGATTGAGTATGTGCCCGTACCACCCACCGTCGTCGATGTACCTTGACTTGCACCATTCACCAGCAGACGGATCACCGCGCCGTTGCCAATCAGCGTGGTTGCTTCATCAATGTAGACCGTGCCGCTGACGATAAAACCGAACCAGGCGATGTTATTACCACCATCCGTCGAACTGGCTGGATTGATGTTTTTCTGTGACGCATCTGAACTTGACGCATCACCCCAGGCGACACTCACAAAAGAGAGCGCCTTGGTCGCCGCCGCAGTCAAATTCAGATTCCAATGTGTACCCGGTGAGGATGAGGCAAGTGTAAGTAGTTGGCCACTGGCACCATTGAGGGTTGCGGTACCATTGATCGTAGTAGTCGATCCGGCAGAGAAGGTGAGTGTGCGTGCTGTCGCAACGGATTTGGTTAAATTATTAAAAATAGTATTGCCGGTAAGGCTTTGATTAGTACCGGTGAACGTTACTGTATTGCTACCTGCGGCATAGGTGCCACTATTGCTCCAGTTACCCGCAACATTAATGTTCTGCCCACCACTGCTAAGTGTACCTGCAGTGATGGTGAGATTGTTTGTTGTTAAAACACCGGTATGGCTCCATGAACCCGTGCCATTGTTGAACACAAGGTTCGAATAAGTATTACCTAGTACCAATGATCCATAACTGATAGCACCATTGTAGATCACGGTACTGCCAGCATTGAAGGTTTTAGTCGTAGCTGTAATAGTCTCACTACCTTGCAGTTGCAAAGTACCATTTGCATCAACGGTGAGCACATCACCGGCAGCGGTGAGCGTGACGTTGTAACCGGCCAGATCCAATTTACCTTGAGTGATCGTCAAGTCCTGACCAGAGCTATTGAGTATAAGATTCGAAGCCAGTGTTGCTGTTCCACTGGCCTTATTGACGGTGATTAAACCATCGGGGAAATCAGCGCCGGTGGCCGTAATAGTTTGAGCACCACTGCCATTCAGGGTGATGGCGACATTACCAGACACAGCAACATCCGTAGAGATAAGATCACCACCAACATTGATGGTCCCCCCCGAGATACTGGTAACAGAGGTGATGGTGAGATTGCCGGCCACTTCCATGATTCCTGTGACAGTCATGTCCCACGGCGCAATATTGACGGCGACATTGTTGAATACCATGGCACCGGAATTGACGGTCTTTGCGCCAGGTCCTGAAAAAACAACATTACTGGTTCCCGCAGTTACACTACCGGCGGTCCAGCTCCATCCCCCCCCAATATTCAGTGTGTCCTGAAGGGTCAACGTACCGGATGGTTTGTTGATGCTGACCGAGCCACCCATATTACCGATGCCACCACCTGCGGAGAATGTTTGGGCACCTGTTCCGTTTAACAAAAGTGTTACTGAAGAGGATGCACCAGAGGGATCTATGGCCGAAACATTGCCAGCCACGGCAACCGTTCCACCCGTGAAGTAACCGACACTGTTAATGGCAAGATTGCCGTTAACCGTCATTGTGCCCGTCACCGTTAAATCCCAGGGGCCCATATTAAGCGTGACATTATTAAATGCCATGGACCCTGCATTAACCGTCATGGCCAATCCCTGACCACTGATTGCAGAGAAATCAACAGTGCTGGTGCCAGCATCAACAGTACCGGCGGTCCAGTGCCAACCTGCGCTACCGAGCACTACCAGAGTATCCTGCAACATCAAGGTGCCGGAGGGTTTGTTTATGGTAAGGCCAGGAATCGTACCTGTACCACCGCTGGCCCCCAGAAGCTGTGCGCCACTACCATTAATCAAAAGTGTGCCTGTTGAGGGGAAATTGATGGGAGTGGCGGTGGTTGTGACATTGCCTGCCACTGCAATCGTACCACCGGAGATGGTCGCGTAATTGCTCAGTACCAGATTAGCGGCAACCGTAACTGTAGCCGCAACTGTGACCGTAGCATTACTGGTGGTGGCATTGATGGCCAGATGGTTGAGTATCGCGCCGCCTGTATTAATAGTACGTGCCGTGGTGCCAATAAGTGTAATAGTGCCTGAGTTGTGCGTAAACGTCCCTGACGAAATGGTGAAATCACCGGCAATACTGGTAGTACCGCTGGTAGCCGTGAAGACTCCGCCACTTTGGGTAAGTGCACCATTAACAGTGATGCTGCCACTTCCACCATTAAACGTCCCCAGACTCTTCATCGCCGGTGTGGTTATGTTCGCACCCGGCGTATAACTCTTCCCCGCAGGAAGATACAAAACTGTACTGCCACTCACGGTAATATTATTACTGGCGTCAACGCTGTATTCAATATCACTATCAACATACACACCCTTGGCGGCTTTTATATTTGCGTTACTCACGCTACCTGCATTGTCATGACGGACAATCAGATGGCCGCCGTAAATATTCAGGCCACTGAAATCGGCAGCGCTGGAGACGGTCGCTGTGCTGCCTTTGGTAGCAAAGCCGTCGATGTATACCAGCAGTGCATCTCCACTGCTGAGGCTGGGCACAGCGATTGAATAGCTACCCGTACCGCCCGCCGTTGTTGATGTACCTTGACTCGCACCATTCACCAGCAGACGGATCACCGCACCGTTGCCAATCAGCGTGGTTGCTTCATCCGTGTAGACCGTGCCGCTGATGATGAAACCAAACCAGGCGACGTTGTTACCACCATCTGTAGAACTGGTCGGATTGATATTTTTCTGCGACGCATTTGAACTCGACGCATCACCCCAGGAGACATTTACAAAGGAGATGGCCTTGGTCGCTGCCGCGGTTAAATTTAAATTCCACGGTGTCCCTGGCGAGGATGAGGCGAGGGTAAGCAGCTGGCCACTGGCACCATTGAGGGTTGCGATACCGTTGATCGTCGTGGTGGAACCGGCAGCAAAGGTGAGTGTGCGTGTGGTAGCAACAGATTTAGTGAGGCTGCTAAAGGTAGTATTACCGGTAAGCGTCTGGTTGGTTCCGTTGAGTATCACGGTATTAGTACCACTGCTGTAAGTGCCGCTGTTGGACCAGTTGCCGGTGAGGGTAATATTCTGGCCTGCGCTATTGAGCGTACCAGCAGTAATAGTCAGGTTCTGCCCCACAGTGAGCGGCGCAGTGTGGGTCCAGGAACCGGTGGCATTATTGAAGGTGAGATTTGAATAGCTGTTGCTCAGCACCAATGACCCATAACTGCTGGCACCGTTATAGATCACAGTGCTACCGGCATTTAAACTTCTGGTAGTGGCCGTAACCGTTTCACTGCCTTGAAGTTTCAGGACCCCACTGGTGTCAACCGTCAAAGTAGCGGGAACAGTCAGGTTGAAACCATTGAGATCCAATGTACCTTGGCTGATAGAAAAATCTTGCCCAGTGCCGTTGAGAGTTAGGTTCGAAGCCAACGTCACTGTACCCGACACTTTATTAATGGTCAGTGTCCCATCAGGAAGATCACCTCCACCTGTGGTGTCAATGATCTGGGCACCCCCGCCATCAAGGGTAATTGCCTCGCTCCCACCCACAGATGCATCACTTGAAATCAAATTCCCCGCCACGGTCATAGTGCCGCCACTTAAATTCTGGACACTAACAATATTAAAATTCCCATTCACATCGAGTGTTCCGGTAAGCGTAAGATTTGCCCCTCCTTTCGTGAATCGAACATTATTAAAGGCCATGCTGCCGGAGCTGATACTCTGCCCATGACTCCCTACATGATTAAAATTTATTTCACTCGTTCCCGCATTCACTGTGCCAGCGATATAGGTCCATGCGCCGCTGCCTGAGACATTGATGGTGTCTTGAATCGTCAGTGTGCCGCCTGCTTTATTAATAGTGACATTGGGAACGCCGCCCGTTCCGCCGCCAGCGCTGAAGGTCTGATTACCTGCACCATCAAAGAGAATCACGCCAGCACCGGCCATGCTGGAATCTGTAGTGAGCACATTCCCTGCCACAGCAATGGTGCCGCTATTAAGATCACCTACACTCACAATCGTTAAATTTCCATTCACATCCATGGTGCCGGTAACCGTGAGATATCCAAATCCTTTCTCAATCTTCACATTATTAAAAGCCATGCTGCCGGAATTGATGCTCTGTCCGTTGGATAACACATGATTAAAATTCACTTCGCTCGTTCCCGCATTCACGGTTCCAGCGATATAGGTCCATGCGCCGCCGCCTGAGACATTGATGGTGTCTTGAATCGTCAGCGTACCGCTTGCTTTATTAATAGTGACATTGGGGACGCCGCCTGTTCCTCCACCTGCACTCAACGTTTGATTGCCTGCTCCATCAAAGAGAATCACGCCGCTACTGATCACATCAACATCAGTCGTGAGCACATTCCCAGCCACAGCAATGGTGCCGGTATTAAGATTGCCCACACCCACAATCGTCAAATCCCCATTCACATCCATGGTGCCGGTAACAGTTAAGTCAGTGCTCAATTTTTCAATGCGTACACGATTAAAGATCATGCTGCCCGAACTGATACTCTGTCCATGAGTCGCTACATGATTAAAAACTACTTCGCTTGTCCCCGCATTCACTGCCCCAGCGATATAGGTCCATGCGCCGCTGCCTGAGACATTAATCGTGTCTTGAATCGTCAGTGTGCCGCTTGCTTTATTAATAGTGACATTAGGAACGCTGCCCGTTCCGCCACTTGCACTGAGTGTTTGGTTGCCCGTGCCATCAAAGAGAATCACTCCGTTACTGAATACACCGGAATCCGTCGTGAGCACATTACCGGCAACAGCAATAGTGCCTGTATTGATATTATTCACGCCCACAATCGTCAAATCCCCATTCACATCCATGGTGCCTGTAACAGTGAGATTACTCCCCCCCAGATTGACAGTGACGTTGTTCAACATGGCGGCACCGATGGAGATGGTCTTTGCGTTGGTATCCAGAACCAACGTCCCCGAATTGTGAACAAATGTGCCGGCGCTGATAGTGAAATCGCCACCTATGTTGGTGGTGCCGCTACTCGCTGTGTAACTTCCCCCGGCGACAATAAGAGCGCCATTGGTATCGATGGTAGCTGCGCCACCGTTAAAGGTACCCAAACTCTTCATTACCGGGGTGACGATATTCGCGGCCGGTGTGTAACTATGGCTGGCAGCCACATACAAAACTGCACTGCCCAATACCGTAAGATTATTACTGCCATCGACGCTGTATTCGATATCCGTATCGACATAGACACCTTGGGCAGCTTTTATATTTGCGTTGCTCATACTACCGGCGTTGTCATGGCGCACAATCACATGGCCGCCGTAAATATCCAGACCACTGAGGCTGGCACCGTTTGATACCGTTGCGGTACTACCTTTACTGGCATGACCATCGATGTAGACTAGCAAGGCATCGTTCGTACTCGGCGCGGCCGTAATGGAATATGTGCCGGTGCCGCCCGCGGTGGTCGAGGTACCCTGACTTGTGCCATTGACCAACAACCGAATCACCGCGCCGTTGCCGATCAAACTCACACCCTCGTCGGTGTAAACGGTGCCGGAGATGATCCGCGTAAAGATCCATTTAGGCACGGCTTCGGCATCGTCGTTACCGCCACTATTGGTAGAGGTGTTGGCGGTGATGCTGTTGGTGGAGGCTTGTGAGTCTTTGACATTGACGTAGCTGACTGTCTGCGCGCCGCCCGTGACGTTGAAGGTAAAACGTGACGCCGGTGTATCGCTCACGAGAACAATTTCGTTGCCGCTGGTACCTGTCAACGTGAGCGTGCCGGAAACGGTATACGTCGCCCCGGCCTTGAAGGTTAGCTTGGAGGCAGCGGTGGTATCGGTGAAGTTAATGGCGCTGAAACCATCAAGAAATTGCACACCGCCCGCGCTGGCGTTGGTGATAGAAAGGTTGTTGAAGTTTTTGCCATTCATCAGCACGGTTTGCAAGGCCGCACCGTTGAGAGTCACCGTGGAGTTGGTATTGGTGAAGTTGTTGGTGCCGGCACGAATGTCGATGTTGCCACTCACAGTGACGCTGCTGTTGCTGGCGTTAAAGGTCTTGGCACCGCTGTCAGCGCCAACTCCGACCTGGATGTTGCCGCCCACGTTAAGATTGAAACCGCCGGTGGAATAGGTTTGCACACGAGTAGTATTGTTGTCACCGTTGATGATGAGGTTCTTACCCGAATTAATGGTGATATCGCCCAGCTGGGTGAGGCTAAAGCCGTTGAAGGCCAAGGTGATATTCGAACTGTAACCGTTGACGATGGTGGGCAGATTCTGGTTGCCGGCAGCGAAGAACTTCAGGTAAGGCACGCTGATCGTCGAGGCCGCATCAAAGACCAGGGGCGTACCCACCTTCTTCAGATAAAGGGACCACGAACCCGGGCCGGTAAACGTACCCGAACCGACCGTGAGCAGATTAAGCACGGCGATGGTGTTATTGAGGGCGGTGATATTACCGCTCTGACCCACAGTAAGATTATTGAATCCGTTATCCCAGTTAGCCGCCAGACTGCTATAGGTCAACCCCCCGGTGCCCGTCAGCATCAACGAGGCGTTGTTGAAACCGGTTGAAAGCTCCGTGCCGTTGGCGCTGAAGTCGCGGCCCACAGTGACAGTGGACGATTGTGCCAGGACGAGGCCGCCCGGCTGGATAAAATCACGTGTGACGTTAATGGCGAAATTCGAGCCGCTCTTGGTGTCGAGGATACCGTCAGTCACCGTTAGGTCGTTCGCGACCGTGAGTGCTCCTTGTAACTGATAGGTGGCGCTGCCGCCCGCGTCATTAAAACCGATGTTATAAAAAGATTGCCCGCCTGGGGTGATTGTTTTGGTGCCGCTGGTCCCATCGAAAATCACCGTGCCGTTGTTATGGGTGAAGGTGCCGGCCGAGAGTGTGTAGTGACGATTCACATAGGTCATGCCGCTGGTGGCAGTGAACACGCCGCCGGCGACCAGCAGATCACCATTGCTGTCGATAGTGCCTGCGCCACCATTAAATGTACCCAGACTCTTGATGTGTGGCGCGGTGACATTGCCGCCGGGGGCAAAACTGTGACCGGAGGCGATGTAGAGCTGAGTTGTAGTGCCACTCACAGTCAGAGAACCCGCCATCGAATAGAGCAAGTCACCCGCATCGGTATAAGCTCCCAAGGCGGTGCCCATATTAGCGTTAGTGAGTGAGCAGCTATTGTCACAACGGGTGATCACCCGATCGGCGTAGAGATTCAGACCAGCGATCGCGGTACCGCCAACCAATGTCACGGTATTGGCATCGTAGGTGGCATCGTTATCGACATAGACGAGAATGGCATCACTAGCAATCAAGGTGGCGGCAATGGCATAACGGCCAACGGCATCGGTGGTATCCGTGGCGACGGTGCTACCGTTTTTCACCAAGCGTATGGTTTTACCCGCGCCGATAGTGGTAGTACCCTCATCCGTATACACCGTGCCCGAAACAGCAGCGACAGTGAGGGTGTTATCAATAGTGTCGTTATTAGTAAGCCCGTTGGTCACTGTCGCGGAGCTTACCCTGCCGAGCAAGGTTGCATTCAGCGTCGCGCCAGCGGCAATGTCGTAGGTAATGAGGTATTGAACCGATGAGGTGGTAATGCCCTCTGCCAAACCGCTGAAGACGGCGCTGGCACCGCTCATCGTCACGCCGGAGCCAATCTGAGTATCGCTGGCATCCCACTCATTGGCCACCGAACCGTTGTCTTTCCAGAGCTTCACCCCGCTCGTCGCGATGTCGGCGGCGGTGCCGCTGCCGCTCAAGGTGACAGTCAAACCGGTGAGGGTATCGGCACCACTGCTGGTGGAGAGGGTGAAGGCATCAACTGCACGATTAGTGGTGCTGCGACCGACGTTGCGGTTGGCAGGGGAGGTGCCATCGCCTAGAGTGGTAATCAGTACTTGTGCGTTAACCGCAAATTTCGATGTGCCATTGGTGCCATTGGTGGTAGTGGCCGTAACATAGTCACCGTTTGCCAATCCCGCCGTAAGCAGCCTGGCGGTGACTGTGCCATCTCCCCCCGTCACATCCGTGCCGCTGATGTAAGGGCCAATGCAGGCACTGGCGTTATCCACACAGATGCCGAGGAACAGATAACCCTCGCCGGAGCCGGAACCATCCGGCGTCACCGCCGGGGCCGCAGTGTTGTTAACGCGGAAGAACTCCACGGTATCGCCTGCGGGCAGAGTGACGGCGACATCAAAGTCAGCACCATTGGGCATGATGCTGGTGATGGTCGGCACCGCCTGATCGTTATTGGCTCCGGCACCATCGAGACTGATGCCGAGGTCGAAGTTGCCGAAGATCGAGTTGCCGGAGATCTTGTTGCCATCGGTGGCCGCGCCCGTCACGTTAACACCGTATTCACTCGCAGCATCGCCGTTATAGGCGATGACATTACCCTCATTGGAGGCGGTACCGCCGATGATGTTATTTTGTGCGCCGCTGGTGATAAATACCCCCTGACCGAGGTTAGCCAGGGCGCTGATACCGTTGATTTGGGTGCCGATGAAATTGCCTTTGACAACATTGGCATTGGTGCTGGCACCGGTAATAAAGACACCGTAACCGATATTGCCGGAGATGATATTGCGTTCCGCCACTGTGGTGCCGCCGATGATGTTCGACTGTGCACCATTGAGAATACGCACACCGCTATTGGTATTCCCTAACGCATTCAAGCCTGTACTGTCCGTACCAATATAGTTGCCCTGAATTAGATTGGCGTTGGCATTGGCACCAGAGACAGCAACACCACTGAAGGAGTTACCGGAGATGATATTGCGTTTCGCCGCCGAGGTGCCCCCGATAATATTGCTTTGTGCACCGTTTTGCATGAAGACACCGTTGAAATTGGCCAGGGCCACGGTGCCGTTGGCTTGGGTACCAATGTAGTTTCCTTTCACTTCATTAGCGTTGGTGTTCGCGCCGGTCATGAAGATGCCCGCGGTATTACCGGAGATGATATTGCGTTCTGCTGCTGTGGTACCCCCGATAATATTGTTCTGGGCACCGTTTTGGAGGTAGACCCCATTGTAGTTAGCCAAGGCCGCAGTGGCAGCATAGTTGGTACCGATATAATTCCCGGAGATAGTATTGTTTGTCGCAGTAACGCTGTCTATGCGTATGCCCGCCTTTATTCCGTTATTAAAACCGCCAATGATGAGTCCTTTGATGGTGTTATTCCCCGAGGTAATATAAAAACCATCGTAGGCTGGCGACGCGCCGCCCCCATAGATCTCGATCTCGGGGCCGAGGCTATTGGTATTGCCGCGGTTGGTTGTTTGAGTGGTGCCATCGATGACCGTATTGGCGGCAGAGATAGTAGGCAACGCTGTGGTGGGGGTGATTTTCCACCAGTAATCAGATCCGCTGCCGCCGTTGGTGTAGTTTGGGTCGGTGTTTGGAATGTTGAAGGATATTGTCGTACCAGGATTACTGCTGGCGTAAGTCATGCAAGCACGCAGGGTTCCAGGCCCGGAATCCGCCGTCGAAGTGACTATCGGACAGGAGTCCTGCTCCGCTGAGGCGGCAGTGATCGGTTCCGGCTCGACAAAACGCCGTGCCAGATAATTGTCCAGGAATTCGTACTGCCCCGTTACCCCGTTAAAGGCGTCGATACCCAGCATATTAGCCGTGGTGAGGCTGCCGTCCGTGGCATTCACTTTCAAGACGCCGTCGCGATACATTTTAATGGCCGTGCCCACCGTGGTCAGCCGTACACGATAATACGTCCCGCGCGTCACGGTTTCATTGACCGCGGTGCCCACTCCCCCCCAAGTGCCACTGACGTATTTTTGCGCCAGGCTTTGGTCGGTGTTGTAACGTATCTCACCCATATAACCTGACTCATTGGCGGAGGTGGTGCCGCTCCAGCGCGTTCCCGGTCCGCAATAACCATTACTGGTCGCGGTGTCGATCTTGCAATCGGCTTCCACCAGGATGTCTTTTTCGGTTGGGCTGATGTCTTTCCGCAGATTGATGCGGGTGTTATTGGAGGCCGCGTGCATGCGCAGTGCCTTGCTGCCGGCATGATTTTCTACGGTGGCATTGCCCACGATCATCGTCCAGCCCGTGGGAGGCAGCCCCAAGGAGGTGGACTCGAAATCGTCGTAATAAACGTACACATTGTTTTTGTTGGCAGGACCGACGGGGGCACCGCCGTTGCCGTAATAAATATAGTAGTTGTCGTCACTACCGCTGTCGGCGATGTCCGCTTGCAGCTTGAACCACACTTGTGTGCTGGCGGTGTTGCAATTGACGATATCACGATCGAGTTGCACCCAAGCTGATCCATTCCACCATACCATGCGGAGGTCATCGCAATCGGCCTGCATTTTTCCACCAGAGATCAGCGTGGCGGTATTTACGGTCCGTAAGACGGTATAGCCGTTGTAACGGTTGACAGGTGCGGAGGCACCGGTAGTGACCGTGATTTTTTGATGATAACCGTAGCTGGCGTCCCACCACTGACCTACAGGCGCAGCAGCTTCTGCAACTCCTGATGTCAGAAGGCCGCACAGAATCCCCCAAATTAAGATCCATCTCAATGACCACACGCACGTATGTGTCTTCTGCATATCTTCGTCAATCGCCAAGGGTATGCAGTGTCTGGTGCCAAGCAGTAGGACAGGCGAGATAGGGGCAGCACCAATCATCTAGAAATCAACCCCCATGACACTCCCGCAGAAAACAAGGGGGGGATGTATTAATGCCCCAAAGACGGAAAATCTGAGATCCAGGTTCAATTTGTTTGTAGTGTTCTGTATGTTCATCGGCCATAAGCCTGTGCATTTCCCCTGCCGCGCTTCTGCAACGGCCGGACTCCCCCTGAATCCACTATAGAATTGCCAAGACTTGGTGTCATGCTGTCGAGGCTGGGCAGCAAACAATACAAGACCAACAGCGTCAGGCTGAATAAATACCGCACAAAGCCATGCCCAGCTATCTCCGCGAGGGGGGAGGGGGGTTCTGTCAGAATCTCACTATTCCGCCGTTTCAAATCCATATGTTCATTTTTTTCAGATGCTTAGGACCGCAACTTAAGATCGGCAGGTATGCCGGTTTATTGAGGTTTATTCCTTTAGTGGAATGGAGGGCTACGGAGCAACCATGACAGTAAAATCATCTAAATAGATCAAAAACAGGTTTATGCCTCATAATCCCATCAGGCTAACGTTAAGTACTTTACAACCTGCCAAACAACCACTGTGGATGCAACACATCAAGGTATGCCATGCAATTAACTCAGAAACCTACGCTTAATCGTGCACTTTTAGTCTCTATTCGTACGCCAAAAATTACAGATATCGAAGCTCAGGAATCACTGGCCGAGCTTTCTCGTCTTGTTACGACGTTGGGATTCAAGGTGGTAGCTACGCAATCACAACGGCAAGCATCCACACGGGCGATCTCGGTTGTCGGTGCCGGTAAAATGCAAGCGTTGGCGCAGCTTACGGGAGGTAGGGGGGCAGCCAGTCACGATGCAACTAGCGGGACTGATGAACAGATCCCACGCGCTATGTTGAACGATGCGCCCGTAGAATTGGCCGACGTTGTTGTCTTTGATTGCGACTTAAGCCCATCGCAGTTACGTAACGTTGAGAATGCGCTTGGTGTTGAAGTGTTCGACCGTACCGGCGTGATTATTGAAATATTCAGCCGCCATGCCCACACCCGCACGGCATGCCTGCAAGTTGAGATTGCCCGGTTAAATTATCTGTCCCCCCGACTCCGCGAATCAAACAGTGGGAATAAAGAGCGTCAAATGGGCCAAGGGGCAGGGGAAAGTGCGCTGGAATTGGATCGTCGAAGAGTACGTGACCGTCTTGCTGAACTCAAACGAGAACTGGCCGATGTGCAAGAGAAAATGAAAGATCGCCGCTCGCAACGTTCTGATCAGTTTTGTGTGGCACTGGTGGGCTATACCAACGCCGGTAAGTCCTCAATGATGCGAGCGCTTACGGGCAGTGAGGTCTTGGTGGAAAATAAACTTTTTGCCACACTCGATACCACGGTTCGGGCTTTGCAGCCAGAAACCCAGCCGCGCATCTTGGTCTCCGACACCGTAGGTTTTATTAAAAAGTTACCCCATGATCTTGTTGCCTCATTTGTCTCTACCCTTGATGAAGCGCGTGACGCCTCGTTGTTACTGTATGTCGTGGATGCATCTGATCCAGGCTTTCGCTCCCAACTGGCAGTGGTTAACGAAGTGCTCGATGAGATTGGCGTGGAGGATTCAAGCAAGCTGCTGCTACTCAATAAATCAGACCAACTCGATGACACACAGAAACAAGCGTTGCGGCTTGAGTACCCCGATGCCATCCAATTATCGACACGAAACCCAGCGGACATTGCAGCCTTGCATGAGCGCATCGTGGCATTTTCTGAGCACGACATGCTCGAGGAAGAGATACTCGTCCCCTACACAGCCAAAGGCATTATTGGGGAGATACGCAGCAATATGCGCGTAATCAAAGAGGACTATGAAGCCAATGGCATTCGTCTGTTTGTTCGAGCGAATCAGCTTGACCTTGAACGGTTGAAAAAGAGGCTTCAGGCGTAAAGTGATGACTAATGTACCGGCTTCCCGGCAACACATCACCCGCATTTGCTGCTGCGTGACCCCGCAAACCTGCGGCTTTTTTTTCGTGTATTACACGGGTGTTAGTCGAGATGGCGGAATGAAAATAGCTTTACACATTAAGGTGAATATCTATGCGAAAAATCATCGTCATCACATTTGTTAGTCTCGACGGGGTAATGCAAGCGCCGGGCGGACCTAATGAGGATATTTCAGGTGATTTTAAGTATGGTGGCTGGATAGCCCCATACTTTGACGATTTTTCGGGCAAAGTGATGATGGAGCAGATGTCATTAGAAAACTCTGAACTGCTTCTTGGCCGGAAGACGTACGAAATCTTTGCAGGATACTGGCCGCAGCACGCTTCTGGGTGGCCCGGCATCAATGAAGTCAAAAAATACGTTGTGTCTCATGACTCATCGTACACGCCTGACTGGGAGAATTCAGAGCTTATTTCTGGAAAAGTTGCTGAAAAAGTGAAGAAACTTAAAAGTGAGGATGGCTCAAACCTTCACGTCTGGGGAAGCAGTAATTTGATACAGACGCTCTTGAAGCACGATTTGGTTGATGAATTATGGCTTAAAATTTTTCCTGTGACGCTCGGCTCAGGGAAACGCCTATTTTCTGAAGGCATGGTTCCTACAGCTTTCAATTTAACTGATAGCAAAGTTTCACCACTGGGCGTCATTGTTGCTAATTACACACGTGCCAGTGGAATTCAAACAGGAACGTTTTGAACATATTATGTCGCTAAGGATGGAAATCTTCCTGCAAAGGATTTTCACCTTGTTAGTTCATGCCCACGCTGGGCGCACACAAGGCACTGTAGCCGACGTCACCGTTAATACAACACCTCGTCTGTACTCGGTCGTTGGGTCTCGCAATCCTTCTACTATATTCAATTTCCCAACGGAGTAATCTATGAAACTTTCACAATTGCTGTTTGCGTCCCTTCTGATTTCATTTTCTTCGCTGGCACTGTCGGCGGCCGGTCTCATTACAGTCAAGAGCCCATACGATGCCAAAGAAACTATGTATCGATTTGAAAAGTTAGCAAAGAAAAAGGGCCTCAATGTGTTTGCGCGCATCGATCACACGGCGGGTGCGGCCAAGATAGGGAAAATACTTCGGCCGACAGAAGTACTTATATTTGGTAATCCACAAGGAGGCACACCCTTCATGGAATGTGCGCAGACGTTAGGGATTGATCTCCCCCTGAAAGCGCTCGTTTGGGAAGATGAGTCGGGGCAGGTATGGCTTGGCTATAATGATCCCGTATATCTGGCCCAGCGCCATGGTGTGACAGAGTGCCCTGCTGTTGATGGCTTGAGCAATGTATTGTCTGAACTTGCTGGGAAAACTGTTGCACACTGAGGCAATGGGGCACAACAGTTTAAGTCTGAGTAGGTTTTTTTGCGAAAGATGATCTGATAGAACGCTTGCAAGAGGGGGCCTTATGGAACCGCATCACAGGTGCTATTGGTCTGTAGTGAACTGGAATTTGTCCTGGTCTGTTTAACCTCATTCAGCGCCAAGTAGACTTGGTAGTCGTGCGTTCCACTTCTCTCTAGTATGTCTCTCTATGATTTTAATGGTGAGTGAGCACTTTCAATAGCACTGGTAACCTTCGCTTTTTTAAGTAAAGGAATCTCTGAATAACCCCGTTCGTCCTGAGCCTGTCGAAGGGCTGTCGACGTAACGTATTGATTGTTAAGAGCCCTCCATTAATGGTTCGATAAGCTCATCACGCACGGAAGAGTTATTCAGAGGTTCCCTATTCTTTTGTTTTTTCGATGGCCTGTTGTAGTCGCCGTTGCCACGTCTGATAACGCTGTTGCAGGGCCGGTGCGGCCGTGGGTTTAAAATGGTCCGTCTTATCAGTTGTGCACCACCTGTTGGGTTGCCCGGCAATCAGGAAGGCCAGACCGCGTGCGGTTGCCTCGGTCGTTGCAGGACGGCTAATTTTTTTGCCGCTGATATCGGCCAGCCGTTGGCACAGCCCATCCAGATTGGCGAGGCCGCCACTGAGTTGTAGGGCCGTGGTGGGTAAGGTTTTTTCCATCTCTTCCAGATTACGTTGAATAAGAAAGACAATGCTTTCGACAATGGCCACGGCGTGTTGGGGAATGCTGCTCTGCCCGTGGTTGATAAAGTGTGATTCCAGTGTGGGTACCCAGTCGGGGGAGCCTAATCCTGATATGCCGTTGATAAAGATGGCCGGTTCGGCACTGCTGTTTAACCATTCGGGCAGCTGCTGTTCAACTCCATCAATACCGTGTTGTTGTGCAAACCACTGCAAGGCCCGCGCAGCGCCGTTAACAGTGCCCTCCAGGGTATAGCAACGTTGTGTATCGTCGAGATAGGCGATGCCACTGAGCAGCCGTGCACTCTGTTGCAGTGCGGCGACGGGGCGCTGAATAAAGGCACCGGTACCGATGTTGATGTAGGTGGTGTCGTTGTCTGGTCTGCCCCAGGCAAACAGCGCGGCGGGTTGGTCTCCGGTGAGGATGGTGAAGGGGAGCTTTAGATTATCAATCAACAGATGGCCAAACGGTGCGGATGTGTTGGTGCAGGTGGGCAGGATCTGTTGTGGCACACCAAAACGCTGGCAGAGTGCCTCATCCCAGTTATTGGTATTGATATTCCACAACAGGGTGCGTGATGCGTTGGCGGGATCGATGCAGTATGGCTGTTCCTGCAATAAACGAAAGGTGAGAAAGCTGGCCAGCGGTCCGGCGCAGAGCTGCTGCTGATGGTGTGCATTCGCAACGGCGTTGATATTATCCAGGCACCAGCGCAGTTTACTGGCACCGTAGTGGGGCGAGAGGAAGAGGCCGGTTTTGGCGTGGATCTCATCATTATCTGTGGCGAACTGTTTGAGCCACAGGTGCTGGCGGCGATCCTGCCAGCTGATAATAGGGGAGAGCGCTGCACCGGTCGCTCTGTGCCAGCAGACGATGGAGGAGCGCTGTGTGGCCATGCCGGCACCTACCAGCTGCTGTTTTTTGTGACCGAGTTTTTTAACCACAGCAGCAATCACCTCTTTAACAGAATGCACCATCTGCTCCGCATCATGCTCCACCCAGTCGGTTTGAGGGGTGAGGGTGGCAATGGTCTGCTCAGCGTGGGCGATGGCGTTGCCCTGAGAGTCAAAGACAATGGCACGGCTGGCGTGGCCGCCTTGATCAATGGCCAGATAGAGTGGTGACATCAGTTCACCCGGTTGCGCTGTGTGCCGTTGAGAAATGCAGCGATGTTAAGTCCGATCTGCTCCAGTAGCCGCTGCCGCGCTTCGATACTGGCCCAGGCGATGTGTGGGGTGATGATGAGGTTAGGGATACCATCTGCCAGTAACGGATTGCCACTGCGTGGTGGTTCGGTAGTCAGCACATCAACCGCAGCACCGCCCAGGCGGTGGTCACGCAATGTATCGGCCAGCGCCACCTCATCAACAATGCCACCACGGGCAGTATTAATCAGTAGGGCGGCTGGCTTCATCAGCGCCAGCTCTTTTTCACCAATCAGATTACGTGTCTCAGGGGTAAGTGGGCAGTGCAGGCTGAGCACATCCACCTGTGGTAATAGCTCATGCAGTGGTAGTCGATCTGGAAGGGGCACACCACCAGGGCGCTGGCTGATCAATACCCGCATCCCAAAGGCCTCTGCCACCTTGGCCACATTTTTTCCCAGCTCGCCGTAACCAACAATGCCGAGCGTTTTGCCCGCCAGTTCGTGAATAGGGTAGTCGAGCATACTGAAGTGGGGACTCTGCTGCCATTCGCCACGCATCACGGCGCGGCGGTATCTGCCCAATCGCATCGAGAGCGACAACATCACGGCAAAGGTATGTTGCACCACCGAGGGTGTGGCGTAACCCCGCACGTTACACACAGCAATACCGTGGCGTGTTGCCGCCTCCAGATCCACACTGTTAGTGCCGGTGGCCGCGATGCAGATCAACCGCAGATGAGGGGCCGCTGCCAGCGCCTCATCATCCAGCAGCACTTTGTTGCTGATAATAACGGTGGCATTGGCGATACGCGGGAGCAGCTCTGCGGCGCTGGTGATGCCATAAAAACACCACTCTGGTAGCTGCGCTTCCAGCACGGATAGATCCATGTCGCCATTGTCGACGGTATCACGATCGAGAAATACACCCAGCATGGTAAGGCTCCTGTTTGGTAGTGGTTTTAACATACAATGTCAGTCCGTTAATTGCGACAACAACAGGATGGATGAGATGAATATTGGTGCAATTCTCCATGTTAGCGTGGTGGTGGCGGATCTGGAGCGGTCGTTGGCCTTTTATTGCGGGGTGTTGGGGTTGCCGCAGTGTCACGATCGTCCAGACTTGGGTTACCCCGGTGCCTGGTTGCAGGTGGGACCGCAGCAGATCCATCTGTTACAGGTGGAGAGTGTTGATCCCACCACGGGGCGGCCCGCCCATGGTGGGCGTGATCGCCATACGGCGTTGGCGGTAGAGGGGTTTGATGAACTGGTGCAGCGATTGAGTGAGGCGGACATTGCCTATACGTTGAGCCGCTCCGGGCGGAAGGCGCTCTTTTGCCGTGATCCGGATGGTAATACCCTGGAGTTTATTGCTTAAGAGCTACTCTTATGAAATAACGCCCCTGCTTCTGATCGCACTCCCGTTCGTGGTGAGCTTGTCGAACCATGAATGGAGGGCGCTTAACAATCAATACGTTACCTCACCAGTCCTTCGACAGGCTCAGGACGAACGGGGCTATTCAGCGATTTCTTAGATCGACAAGGCCAGCGGGGGGCTGAAAAAAAGCTCCCACCACTCTTCTCAACACCCCAACGGCAGTGTAGCCTACACCGGCGAGTGGTGTGCGGTGTTGAGCCTGATAGTCCCGGTTGTGATGGGAACAGTGCCCCCCGGTGCCCCCACCCGCCATAGCGGATAGATGCCGAACAATAAAAATAGCCTGCCAAACTGTGCCCCGGCAGACCGGTGTGTGGGAGAACAACCAGCATGATGCTGACGAGACGCACTTGATGAACCAGCACCACCACCACCAACCACTTCCCCACGGTCTCCTGTCCCGATGGTCGTCCGGACTCTTGTTTATCCTGCTGCTCTGGGGCCTCAGCCTCCCCAGTGCCGCCAGCGCCGCCAGCGCCCCGGCCCCAACACTGGTGCTGGGCACAGCCCTCGGCAGTGCCGGCCAAACGGTCAACATCCCCGTCACCTTTACTCATGATGGGGCTGTAGCCGCCCTGCAATTTGATGTGCAGTACAACAGCGCGCTGCTCAGTGCCGGCACGGCACTGTCAAGCAGTCTGACCACCGCCACGGGCCACGGCGTCTCGTCAGCGCTGATCGCCGCCAATACCGTACGGGTGGTGGTCACCCCGGAGGAGAATAACGGCGTGCTGGGGGCGGGCCAGATCGTGACGATCCCCTGGATTCTCAGCAGTGGTGCCACCGGCGGGAGTACGCCACTCACCCTCACCAATGTTCTGTTTACAGACAGCAGCGCCATTGTGGTGCCAGGCAGTTTCAGCCCCGGCAGTGTCCGTATCAACTACGCGCCGGTCGCCAGCAATAAAACGGTTACCACCCAGGAAGATCAGGCCGTCAGCAATACCCTGATTGCCACCGACAACGATAACGAACCGCTGCTCTACACCCTCGTCACCGCCCCCGCCCGTGGCAGCGTCGTCATCACCAATACCAGCAGCGGGGCCTTCACCTACACCCCCAACGCCAACATCAACGGCACAGACAGCTTCACCTACCGCGCCAGTGATGGCCAGGCCAGCTCGAATATTGCCACCGTCACCCTCAACATCACCGCTGTCAACGATGCCCCTGTGTTAAACGCCATCGGCAACCAGAGTGTCGACGAAGGGACAACCAAAACCATCACCCTCAACGCCAGCGATGTCGATAGCGGCGACCTGCTCACCTTCAGCGCCACCGGCCTGCCTGCTTTTGCCACCCTCACCAACAGCGGCAACCGCAGCGCCAGCCTCACCCTGGCCCCCAACTACAGCGCCGCCGGCAGCTACCCCATCACCGTCACGGTCACCGACAACGGCACCCCGGTACTCAGCGCCAGCCAGAGCTTCACCCTCACCGTCATCAACGTCAACGCCCCCCCCAGCGCCAACGCCGGGCCAGACAAAACCGCCATCGGCGGCACCCTAGTCACCCTCAGCGGCAGTGGCAGCGACAGCGACGGCACCATCAGCAGCTACGCCTGGAGCCAGCTCAGCGGCACCGCCGTCACCCTCAGTGGAGCCAACACCACAACGGCCAGCTTCACCGCCCCGGCGGTCACCAGCACCACCACGCTCACCCTCCAGCTCACCGTCACCGACAACAGCGGCGCCAGCGGCAGCGACCAGGTGATCATCACCGTACAGCCCAGTGGCAAACCCGACCTCAGCCTCAGCGCCATCGGCGCACCCCTGGCTGCCGCCGCTGGCAGCACCATTGCTATCACCCACACCGTCACCAACAGCGGCAGCGCCGACGCCGAAGGCAACTTCGATGTCGGCCTCTACCTCATCCCCCAACCCGTGGTACACAGCAGCAACTTTGAGAGCGGCACCCTGGAAGGGTGGAGCACCCTGAAAACCGGGGCCATCACCGTCATCAGCGACGCCAGCGACGGCAAAGTCCTCAGAAAATCCACCAACGGCGACCCCAACGGCGGCCAGACCCCCCTCGCCAGCAGCGTCAACGACTTTGAATTTACCGTCCATACCCGACGGCTCACCAGCGGCAGCGTCAAAACCAACTGCTACAGCCTCACCGACAGCAGCGGCAACGGCTACGGCCTCTGCCTCAACTACAACGACGGCAAACTCTACCTCAACAGACGCACCAGCTGGGCCATCACCAACCTCGGCACCGCCGCCACCTTCAACGACGGCACCCACAGCAACAGCTGGCTCACCCTGCAACTCACCAAACAGGGCACCCGCCTCACCGCCCGGGTCTACGGCGGCAAAACCGAGCCGGCCACCGCCAGCCCCATCGCCACCGTCACCACCACCAACAGCAGCTACAACAGCTTCACCCAACTCAATATAAATGGTGGATTTGACTACTACAGCGACAACCTGCGGGTCAACAGACTGCTCAGCAGCTGGCCCACCAACAGCAGCGAACTGTTCCTCGGCAAACAGATCATCTACGGACTGACAAAAGGGGCCAGCCGCGTCAGCAGCACCAGCGTTACCCTGCCCGCCACTGTGCCCCCCGGCGTCTACGCCATCGCCGTCAAGGCGGATATTTATTCAGTGATCAACGAAAGCAATGAAAACAACAACCTGCTGTTTGGGAATGGGCAGTTTGTGATTGTGGGGCCGTAGGGGATATTGATGGACACTCAACAATGGGCCCTCACTCGTGGGGGTAGTAATGGGCGGGTTGATAAACGAAAAGAGCAGGCGATTGGTATGGGATTGTGTCGTTATAGAGTTCTAGTTGAATTTATGGCTGTAACGTTGAGCGCACTCTACCTATTTATACGTCATTTGTTTTTTTCTGCTGTTGGGGCGAAAAAAAGAGGGGTGAAATTTGCACGGCGACTGCTTGTTTCGGTTGTATTGAGCAGTTTAGTGTCCAATGGTTCATGGGCAAGTGATGAGGTTGCATACACTGTAAGTTTTATCCCTGACCAAGTTTTTTTTACACTCGGTGCCGCTGAAGCGGCAATGAAAGCCGCAGTCCCGTACGGTCCTTTTCTTGAGTTTGACAAAGAGTTACAGAATGCTTCGGGGAAAATGGTGCGCGAGTATGTTATGCCTGACCAGCAACCTAATTCCACCTGGGTGGATTCGTGTAATGTTCCTGGGGAATACTCTTCTGGCCAGGAGGTTTGTGATGCAAGAAGAACACTTGTAAGTTGGCCGGGTGAACTGGTCTTTGTTGCCTATACTAACGGTGAAAGCCTTGTTCCAAGTGGTACATGTCAAAGCTTTTATTACGGAAAAAAGGATGTGTTGGCCTATCCAAGTGAAGGAATGTACTGTCAAAACTCTGAATGGTACGGCTTGGTCAACACTACAGCGCGATTGTTTCAATGTGGTGTCAACGCACATGCCTTGGCATGGGGTCCAGATGCGATATGTCGTAGTACGTTGGTGGGACGTATAACTGTTGCTGATTCTCTGTATTACCTCTCCCTTAAAGACGATGCCCCAAGCCCCAACCTAGGTCTGGCCTGTGATGCCAACGACAACAGCAACGCCAAAACCAGCGACCTCAAATACAACCCCATCCGCATCTCCACCGGCAACAAGGTGCAAGGCCAGAGCGTCCCGATTTTATACTCACCCAGTGGTGAGCAGTTCTCATATACCTACAACAGCTTAAGTGCCGATGCCGGGGTGCTTGGCTCCAAATGGCAGCACGACTTTAACCGCTCCATTGCCCGCTTTGAAAACCAGGGGGGCTCGTTACGGACGTTGCCGGGCCATGTGGTCAGCACTAGCTATTCAACAGCCGACGCAGCCTGCCAATCGGGCTGGAACGAGATCAAATCATCGTTCAACTACGACTGGGTGCCACAATCCTATGCCGAGTATCTGGGTGGCAATCTGTGCGCCATTAAAAAACAGAACGGTACCACCTGGCGGACTGTTCATCTGACCATGGGGCCAAACGCACTCAACTCCTACTATTACCAGCCTTCCTATCTCAACCTGAACCGGCCTGATGGCGCAGTGGCAAAATTCTACGGCGGGTTTGGCAAATATAAAGGTGTCTGGAGAAGCGCCCTCGGTGATGCCGCCACTGTTCAGGACATCCTCGACAGCAGTGGCACCGTCACCGGCTACCGCTACACCAACACTCAAAACGAAGTCGAGAGCTACGACGCCAACGGCAAGTTGGTTGGCATTGCCGCCCTGGATGGAACAAACAAAACGTTTGCTTACAACAACCAGCTTTTAACCAACGTTACCGATGCCTTTGGCCGCGCCGTCACCTTCACCTACGATACCCAAGGTCGGATACAGACCATGGCCACGGAGCAGGGGGCATACGGCTTCAGCTATGACAGCAACAACAATCTGGCACGCATCAGCTACCCCAACCAGACCAGCCGTCGTTACCTTTACGACAACGCCACCTTCCCCAACCACCTCACCGGCATTATTGATGAAAACGGCGATCGCTACGCCACCTGGGCCTACGATACCCAGGGGCGGGCGATACTCAGTGAACACGCGGGTGGGGTGGGCCGAGGCCAGTTGACCTACAACGCCGACGGCACCACCACGGATGTGGATGCACTGGGCCAGACACGCACCCACCGTTTTGAGACCATCAACGGTATTAAGCGGCTGATTCAAACCAGCGGCCCCGCCTGCCAATCGTGCGGTGGTTCCACTCAATCTACTACCTACGATAGTTACGGCAACCCCAACCTCGTCACCGACTTCAACGGCACCACCACCGACTACGACTACGACCTGACGCGCAACCTCGAAACCAAACGCATCGAGGCCAAAGGCACAGCACAACAGCGCACCATCACCACCCAGTGGCACCCAACCTACAGCCTGCCCATGGGTATCGCCGAGCCTTTGAAGCTTACTACCTATACCCGTGATGCCAGGGGCAACGTGCTCACCAAAACCGAGCAGGCAACGACCGACGCCAACAGCAGCCAGGGCTTTGCTGCAACAGTGGTGGGTGCGCCACGCACCTGGAGCTACACCTACAACAGCTTCGGCCAAGTGTTGACCCTCGACGGCCCCCGCACCGATGTGAATGACACCACCACCTACGTCTATGACCCCGTCAACGGCAACCTGCAAACCATCACCAACGCCCTTAACCACGTCATGCAGATCAGCCACCACGACGCCAGCGGTCGGCCGTTGCGTCTGGTTGACGCCA
>JAKFXL010000013.1 GCA_021731365.1 Gammaproteobacteria bacterium
GCTGCTATTGGTGCAGTCATGCGCAAGATTGTGCACGTCTGTTTTGGTGTACTGAAAAATCAACAGGCTTATTCTCTACAAGCGGCATAATTGCTACTTGTAGAGGTGAGGGAGAGATGGTATCTACATTAACTAGGCTGTGCTTGCGTTAAATCACCCGCTCATTGCCGCCATCAATTGGAATCTGTGCAGCGGTTGTTTTTGCAAACAGTGGTCCACAGAGTTCGCAGGTCAGTTCGGCTACATCGTGGCTGGTCACTTCTGTTTTTAACACATTCTTGCGTTTGTACTGTTCTACAGTCAGACCATAGTGTTTGGCGCGGGCGGCGAGTACTTCGTCGGTCCAGATGCCGGTATCGAAGACGCAATCCGGATGGAGTGTATTGATACGGATGTTGTCCGCGCCCCACTCGAGCGCAGCGATGCGGGTCATCTGTGTCAGCGCGGCTTTGGTGGCGGAGTAGGCGACGGCGCCGGGGCCGGGGGCGGGCACGTTTTTGGAACCCATGGCGACGACGCGGCCACCTTTCGGTGCTAGTTTCAGGAATGGATAGGTTTCACGCATCAATACCAGGTTGGCGTCGAGGTTGATGGTCATCACCTTGCGCCACTCTTCGCTGCTGAGGCTGTCGATGCGTTTGCCGCCGGGGAAGATGCCGGCGTTGAGCACGACCATATCAAGGCCGCCGAAGTGGGTGACGCCCTGTTTGATGGCGGCGATCAGTTTGGCTTCATCGGCGACGTCGCAGGTGATGCCGAGATAGTCGGCGCGTTTGAAGAGTGTTTCGATCTTGGGATCGATGTCGAGCGCGATGACCGCTGCGCCGCGTTTGAGCATCGATTCAACACACGCCTTGCCGATGCCGGAGGCGGCGCCGGTGATGAGTGCAATCTCGCCCTGGAACTGTGGTGCGCTGCCGCCCTTGCGCAGCTTGGCCTGCTCCAGATCCCAGTACTCCATGTCGAAGATGTCCTTCGCCGAGAGCGCCTGCCAGCCGCCCATCAGTTCGGCGCGGGCGATGATATCCATGGTGTGGTCGTAGATGTCGGTGACGATCTGCGCCTCTTTGGCACTCTTGCCGACGCTGATCATGCCCAGTGTTTTGTCGAGGATGACACGCGGTGCGGGATCGACCATGGTCTTTGGTTCGCGGGCATCGGAGGCGTGTTGATTGAAATAGTTTTTATACGTCTCGACATAACCCGCAACATCACGGCCAACCTGTGGCAGTCGTTTAGTGCGAATCACATGATCAGGGGTGGCGGGGCCTTGTTGGGCGATCTTGCTTACGTCGCTGCGGTTGCAGAAGCTCATCGCCTTGGCATCACGCTGGCTGCGCAGCACTACCGGAAAGCCAGCGGCCTTTGAAATGTCACGGCGCAGTGCGGCGAGTGCAAGAGCATCGGCGCTGTTGTTGGCAGGTGTGTCGTAATCCAACTCCCAGGCGCTTTGTGACTTGATGTAATCCTCGGCCATGCCGACCAGTTTGATCATGCGTTCGTATGAGGTTTTGGCATCGTCGGCAAAGGAGAAGATGCCGTGGTTCATCAGCACCATGCCGATGGTATTGGCGTTGTGCTGCTTCTCGAACTCGATGGCGCAGAGGCGGGCGAGGTCGAAGCCGGGCATGATGTAGGGGACGATGACGATGGTGTCGCCGTAGATCTGTTTGATCTTCTGCAAACCATTCGGTGTATTGGTGATAGTGACCAGTGCATCGGCGTGGGTGTGGTCAACAAACTTGTAGGGCAGGGTGGCGTGCAGGATTGCCTCTACCGAAGGTGTGGGCGCAGCGGCATCAGTCATGTGGGTGCGCAGTTCGTTGACCATCTGCGGGTCGCTGAGTGATTCGAGCTTGGCGAGTTTGATCAGGTGGTCGAGTTTGACTGCCGGAAAGCCGGGGCGATCGATGGTCTCCAGATCCCAGCCGCTGCCTTTAACGCAGAGCAGATCGACATCTTCGCCAACAATATTTTTTTGCGTGATTTTGACCGAGGTATTGCCGCCGCCGTGTAATACCAATGTGGTATCACGCCCTAATAGCCGTGAGGTGTAGACACGCAGGCCGAGCTCATCGCTGTACTGTTTGGCTTCGTTATCGTCCCAGAGATTTTTCATTATGATGCAGGCCTGTTGATGGCGATTGAGAGCGGCCATTTTACTGGCTTTGTGTCAGGTTGGCGACCTTACTCTGGTGTTAATGGCAAGGTACGTGTATCTGCAACAGCCTTGCGTTTGGGCAGCATATCTCTGAACTGGTGTAGTAGCCGCTCGGCGGTGGCGCGATAGGCGGTAAGTTTGCCACCGTAGATGGTGGCGAGGCGTGGCAGGTCGCGGTTGTCGACGTGGAAGATAGTGTCGCGTGGACGTGAGAAGGCGCTACCCATGCTCTTGGGTAAGACCCGCAGCCCGGCAAAGGTTGACACTATATCTTTGTTGTCGATATTGCGATGGGCGGGAAAGTAGTGTGCCAAGGTCTGGCAAAGATAGCTGATCTCACTGGGTAGCGGTGCCACTTTGGCAGGGTCGCCGTGGTAGATCGTTTCAGTGGTGCCGATCATCAGTTTATCTTGCCATGGCATGACAAAGACAGCGCGTTTATCCTGTGGCGCTTCTACGTAGTAGATACCTTGAGTGATTTGGCCATCAATGATGATGTGGGTGCCTTGTACTAAATCCATGGCAAGTTTGTTGACGGTGGGGCTGATGCGGCTCAATACCTGATTGCTCCACGGGCCTGCCGCGTTGATGATAAAGCGGGCCTCGCAGAGCTGTTCTTCACCGTTATGGCGGTATCTGACGATATAGCCATCGTCATGGTTGGGTTTGCGGAGGCCGCTGACAAACTCGGCGGGCATTAGCAGTTCAGCGCCTAGTGACTGGGCTGAACGCATCACGGCGGCGGTCAGTGCTGCGTCATCCGTCTGGCCGTCGTAATAACAGAACACTTTCTCAAGTCCACGCAACTCCAATCCATCCAGTGCCGACCAGTCACGCTTGGGCATCTGTTTGAAACGGGCATCACTGCTTAAACCACCGAGGGCGGCGTAGAGTGCCAGACCACTACGGACTTGCCACGGACGGCGTGTGGTTTCCGGGTAGATAGGCAGATAGAAGGGTTTGAGTTTGACAAGGTCGGGGGCGTTTTTTAGCAGTAGGGCACGTTCATGCAGACATTCGCGGACCAGATTGAACTGGGCGCTCTCCAGATAGCGCAGGCCACCGTGAATCAGTTTGCTGGAACGGCTGGAGGTGCCGGCGGCAAGGGCTGTCTGCTCCAGTACCAGCACAGAGTAACCGGCTGCCGCCGCTGCTTGTGCGACCCCTGCACCGTGGATACCGCCGCCAACGATGACAATATCAAACTGTTTAGGTGACAGAAGAGTGGACAAATCAATTCAGCTCTATTCGATTGCCTGACAACGGCTCATCAGGACTTTGTCTTTTAACATCTCCGCCACCGCCATGGTTTCGACATAATGGGCCCCCAGTGCGGCCAATTCATGGGCAACCTTAGGTAGATCCACTTCATAGAAGGCCCACTTCCATGGCCCACGCCAGAGAGATGTCGCTGATTTTGGGATTTTAGTGTAGTTGCAGATGAGGTAGTCAGGTGCCAGGCCGGTGGCGATGGAGAGAGACTCATCATTGTATTTGGTTAAAATCCAGCCAATTTTTTTGAACCCCATGGCACGTCCACAACGCAGTGAGAGGTCATCGTAGGCGATCAGGATGCAGCGATCGAGTATCGGTTTGCAGGTCTGAAGCAGTGTTTTCATCACCTTTTCAATGCCAAAGGCATCAAGGGATTCCTGCTTGATCTCAACCAGGGCGCGTGCATTGGGCCACTGTTCAAAGAGCGCAACAACGTCAGCCAGTGCCGGGATGCCAACACGGGCAAATTTACGGGGGTGGAGTTTTGCCTCATTGACCAATATGCCATCAAGCTGTTCGTAGTTGAGGTTAAAAATACGCTTGTTGGTCCCCGTGGTACGTTTCAGGCTGACATCGTGGAGTACAACCGGGATGCCATCCTTGGTGAACTGCACATCAAATTCTACATAGTTAACACCCGCTTCAAGCGCGGCCTTAAAGGCTACCAGCGTATTTTCAGGATAGCGTTTAGCATAGCCGCGGTGGGCGATCAGAATTGGCGCCTCCATGCTCAATAATGACTCATAGTTAGTTGTTGTCCTGCGTGAATAGTTACGTAAATATGAACGTTGTTGCTGGTTGAGTCAATCGCTACACCGGAAAAGCCAACGCGAATGTCTCTGTTATTGTTTGTATTTTGGTTTAATCGGGGCTGCCAGTGGTCATCAGTGAGTTAATCACCCGGTTATTTTCGAAGTAGACAATAAACCCATCGTAGTGCCAGCGGCTGATGGGGGGCGTGCCAACGGCGGCAACGCTGCTCTCTGGTTTGCCAAAGTGTTGTGTAACCTGTTCCATGCTCATGCCACGATGAGGCATGATGCCGATGGCTGTTTTTGGTGATGTTTGTTGATCCGTCGTGCCAGCTGCTTGTAGGGGCATTGCGCAGCCAGCGGCCAGGATAAAAAACAGTACGGCCAGTGTTGGCATTACGTTGATTGTGGTGGTGTTGGCAATATTCAGAGGGGCCGGTATCATCTGTCAGGTTGCATCTACTGTATAAAATTTGCAGCAGTTGCGCCCGGCTGATTTTGCCTGGTAGAGGGCACTGTCGGCGCGTGCAAACAGTTTTGCCTGAGTATCCCCTTTTTGAGTGCAGGTAATGCCGATGCTGACCGTGGCGGAGAGTTGAGTGCCGTCACATACAACACACATATCTTCGATTTTTTGACGTAAACGGTTGGCAAGCAGGGTTGCCCCTTTGCGGCCGGTATTGCTGAGCAGGATGACAAACTCTTCGCCCCCAAAACGGAATACCATGTCAGAACCACGGATTGTTGAGGTGGCGGCCTCAGCAATTGCCTTGATGACACAGTCGCCTACTGAGTGGCCGTGTGTGTCGTTAATCTTTTTGAAGTGGTCAATATCCACGGCCAGCATCGATAGCTCTGTGCCATGACGGTGTGCCAGTTGTATTTCACGCTCAATGGAGGCGTCCATGCTGGCGCGGTTGTTAATCCCTGTTAATGGGTCACGGTGGGCTGCTTCCAAAGCCATTTTGTAGAGCAGGGCGTTGCGAAGAGGATAGACCAGGCCACATAACAGCGTCTCCAGAAAGGCGGTTTCTGTGGGGGTGAATTTTTTGCGACGGCTGAGAATCAGTTCGCCCAGACTTTCACCTGCAACCACCAGGCGGTAGGTGCAGCTGTGAGGTGCCACGGTCCCATAGGCGATGGCGATGTCTAGCTCTTTATGGCTGTAGGAGATGTGGTGATAGTTGACCAGCACGCCAATCTCGTGGGCAAAGAGCTCAATTATCTTGGTTATATCCAGAGTGGTTTGCAGAATGCCTGAGAGGCGCAGCGCTTTTTCCAAGTCGCTTTGAGTTTCGCCCTCCTTTTGGCCGGGCATGGCAAGTGCCAGCGCACCAAGGCGATCATAACGTGGCTGTTCAAGCTCTTTCTGAGTGACTACATTCATTGGCAACTCCTCCTGCTTGTCATCAGGTATGCCAGATGCGTGCCATTTTTCTTCTTGCATTGTTATACCTAATAAAAACAGACATATAGTCAGGGTGTTTGGGCGTTCGCTCTCTTTTCGCCAACTATTTGACAGAGAATTCGGCACATTGTTGCCGCATCTGTCCCCATTTGTGTCGTAAGCGCAACTCTGTCAAGTGTATTAGAGCCTATCATAGGGTGTAAATAACAATTGGGCTACGTGCAAAAAATGCAATCAATGGTAAAAAGTTCGTATTGGCAGAGGTATTGGTTTGCCGCCTGTCATTAAATGGCTAGAATGTGAACCCTCAAACATTGATTGATGATTCCAACGGGTTACCCAAGGATTAGGGGATAGATGCGTACTTACACTCTTAAAAACGCCAAAGATTTACGTGCACTGTTGCAAGTGCACAAGCGCATGTCTGACATGCGCTTGGGCGAGGTACTGCTGGAAGAGCAGCTGATTAGTGCAGAGCAACTCAACAAGGCGTTGGAATTTCAGAAGGAGCTCCGTTCCGGACGCCGCCATATTGGACAGATTCTGGTCGAGTCAGGGTTGGTGACTCCCGATCAGCTGAATATCGCACTGGCCAAGAAACTGGCTATCCCCTACGTCAAGATTGAAAATTTTGATATCGATTCGACCCTGCTGACAGCCATTTCCCCTGAGATTGCCCTGCAACATAGGGTGCTGCCGTTGGCAGAGATCGACAATTCACTTGTGGTAGCCATGGTTAATCCGCTGGATCACGCGGTCCTTGAGGCGTTGCGTTTTAATTCCAAACGAAATATCGAGTCGGTGATGGCTTCTCGGGAGGAGATTGATGCGGCGCTCTCCAAGCATTACAACGAGCATGAGGAGTTTGAGGCGCTGGATAATCTTGATCTGGATATTGATCTGGATATTGACCCAGCACCGGAGTTGAATCAGAAAAATGAGGCTGTTCATGTTATTGAGCAGGAGGCGCAAAAGAAGCCGATTGTGCGTCTGGTGAATGCCATTATTCTGCAAGCGGTGACCAGCGGTGCCTCGGATATCAATATCCGTCCGGAAAAGGACCGGGTTAATGTTTTTTATCGTGTTGATGGCAAGATGCAGTTTGTGCGCACCCTGCACCGTTCGTTGCTGCCAGCGTTGGTGAGTCGAATCAAAATCACGGGTCAGATGGATATCTCAGAACGCCGTCTGCCCCAGGGGGGACATGCACGCATGATGCGCCAGGGGCGTCAGGTCGATCTGCGTATCTCCATCATGCCAACGGTGAATGGCGAGAGTGTGGTGATTCGTGTATTGGATAAACAGGCGGGTTTTCGTCCGCTGAAGGATCTGGGCTTAAATAAACGTGACCTTGAGCTGACTAAGCGGTTGATTACCCGTCCCAATGGAATTTTTCTGGTCACCGGGCCTACCGGTTCAGGTAAATCAACAACGCTCTACGCGATTCTTGATGAGGTGAAGCGCCGTAACCAGCATATTCTTACGGTTGAAGATCCGGTGGAATATGACATGGAGGGGGTGGAGCAGGTGCAGGTTGCGCTGGCTAAAGGGTATACGTTTGCCAAGGCGTTGCGGCATTTTTTGCGTCACGATCCGGATGTCATCATGGTGGGGGAGATTCGTGATGAGGAGACTGCCCAGATTGCCAATAAGGCGGCGCTGACCGGACATCTAGTCTTTAGTACGCTACATACAAATGATGCACCATCAACGGTTACCCGCCTGCTGGATATGGGGATTGAGTCCTATCTGCTGAGTACAACGCTGCTGGGTGTGATGGCGCAGCGTCTAATTCGGGTGAATTGCAAGGAGTGTGTGGACGATGAGGTGCTGGAACCTCATGTATGTAGGGTGTTGAAGCTGAAAGAGGGTGAAAAATTCCGGCGGGGTGCAGGTTGTATTAAGTGCAACTACTCTGGCTATCAGGGGCGGGTGACTGTCTCTGAGTTGATGGTGGTGACGCCAGAGATCTCTGAACTTATTGCCGATGGAAAAGTGGCGCAAGAGATCAACAAACTGTCAATTGCACAGGGGATGCGTACGCTGCAAGATAACGCCTTGCAGCTGGCCCGTGACGGTGTGACCTCGATTGAAGAGGTTTATGCGCTCTGTACAGAGTAAGGGTATAACCACTTTTTAAGGATGTTATCTCTTTATCATCTCCCTGACCACATACGGCAGAATGCCACCGTGGCGCAGATACTCGACTTCAGTGGCGGTATCGATACAGGCGCTGACCAAAAAAGTTGTCACTTGGCCATCGGCATTGCTGGCCTGTACTCGTAACCGTTGTGACGGTTTTAATTCAGTAATTCCCTCAATATTAAACGTCTCCTCACCCGTCAGCCCCAGACTGGTGGCGGTTTTGTTGTTTAGATACTGGAGCGGCAAAATGCCCATGCCGACCAGATTAGAGCGGTGAATACGTTCAAAACTTTCGGCAATGACGGCGCGCACACCTAGCAGCAGTGGTCCTTTGGCCGCCCAGTCACGGGACGAGCCGGTGCCGTACTCTTTACCCCCTAAAACGATCAAGGGTGTCCCCTCTGTTTGGTATTGCATGGCGGCGGCATGGATTGACATTGGAGTGTTATCGGGGAGGTGGCGGGTGGCGCTGCCTTCGCTGCCGGGGACCAGTAAATTACGCAGTCGGGGATTGGCAAAGGTGCCACGTACCATCACCTCGTGATTGCCACGGCGTGCGCCGTAGGAGTTGAAATTAAGGGGATCGATGCCCTGTGCGATCAGATACTCTCCAGCAGGGCTGGAACGGCTGATGGAGCCGGCAGGGGAGATGTGGTCGGTGGTGATTGAATCCCCCAGCATGACCAGTACCCGGGCATTGTGCACCTCCTGGAGTCCAGGTGGTGTGATCTGCATCCCATTGAAAAAGGGCGGCTCTTTGATGTAGCTGGAGTCAGGGTCCCATTTAAACAGCTCTCCACTCGGAATGGGCAGGGCATCCCATTGGCTGTTGCCTTCAAACAGTTGGCCATAGAGTCGACGGAACTGTTCTGGGGTGAGGTGGCGCTGTAGCAGCTGCTCGGTCTCGTCATACGTTGGCCAGAGCTCGTGCAGATAGACTGGCTGACCATTGGGGTCTATACCCAACGGGTCTTTTGTAAGATCCATGTTGAGGTTGCCCGCCAGGGCGTATGCCACCACTAAGGGGGGGGAGCCGAGATAGTTGCTACGCACCAGCGGATTGACCCGTCCCTCGAAATTGCGGTTGCCAGAGAGTACCGCAGCAACATTTAAATCACCCTCGCGGACTGCATTACTGACATGGTCCGGCAGCGGGCCGCTATTGCCGATGCAGGTGGTGCAGCCGTAACCGACAAGATGGAAACGTAACGCCTCCAGGTAGGGCAGTAGTCCGGCGCTGCTGAGGTAGTCAGTGACGACACGTGAACCGGGTGCCAGGCTGGTTTTGACCCAGGGTTTAACCTGCAGGCCCCGTTTTACAGCGTTGCGCGCCAGCAATCCGGCCGCCATCATGAGGGCAGGGTTGGAGGTGTTGGTGCATGAGGTGATGGCGGCGATCACGATGGAGCCGTGGCAGAGGTTGTAGGCAACACCATCGGGTTGGCGCACAGGCACGCTGAGGTTGAAGAGATGGCTATCGTTGGGGTGTTTCTCTTCCAGTTCGGGCGCTAAGGGAAAACTGCCGCCTTCGCTGAGCCAGCGATCTTTTTGTAATTTGTCTATATTTTTACCAGAGCGTTCGATCTGGCTCACCAGTGCCTGACGGAAAGAGCCACGTACGGCGGAGAGTGGGACGCGATCCTGTGGGCGCGACGGGCCCGCTAAACAGGGCTCCACGCTCTCCAGATCAAATTCGATCACTGCGCTATATTCGGGTTCGCTTTGCCCGACGAAGTGCCACATCCCTTGTGCATGGTAATAGGCCTCGGCCAATTCGGCCTGTTCAGTGCGTCCTGTTAAACGCAGATAGTCGATGGTCCGGGCATCGACAGGAAAGAGGCCGCAGGTCGCGCCGTATTCCGGGGCCATGTTGGCGATGGTGGCGCGATCAGCCAGGCTGAGTTCGCCTAAACCGGGGCCATAAAATTCAACAAAGTCCCCAACAACACCGTGCTGGCGCAGCCGTTCGGTGATGCTCAGTACAATATCAGTGGCAGTAACACCGTATTCATGCTGCCCACTTAATCGCACCCCCACTACGTGTGGGACTGGCATGGCGCTGGGTTGGCCTAAAAGCGCCGCCTCTGCTTCAATACCGCCAACGCCCCAGCCCAGCACACCCAAGCCGTTGATCATGGTGGTATGGGAGTCGGTACCGATCACGGAGTCAGGATAGAGCCAGCGCTGGCCATCAATCTCCTGATTCATTACCAGCGTCGCAAGATACTCAAGATTGACCTGATGCACGATGCCACTGCCCGGCGGCACTACCCGAAAGTTGCTAAAGCTCTGCTGTCCCCATTTTAGAAATTGGTAACGTTCGCGGTTGCGTTCATGGTCGAGCGTTGTGTTTGTTTGCAGGGCGTTACCACTGCCGTAATTATCCACCTGTATCGAGTGGTCGATCACCAGGTCAGCGGGTGTCAGGGGGTTGATGCGTGTTGCATCCCCTCCCAGTCGCTGCACAGCGTTACGCATGGCTGCCAGGTCGGCAACGGCAGGCACCCCTGTAAAATCCTGTAACAGCACCCGTGCGGGCATGAAGAGTATGTCGCGTTCCGGTACTGCTTTAGGGTTCCAGTTAATCAGTGCCTCAATGGAGTTACGGGTGATATTGATCCCGTCTTCATGACGCAACAGGTTTTCCAGCAACAGCTTAATAACAAAAGGGAGCCGCTCCAGTGTTGGATAACCGGCCTCGGCCAGCTCTGCCAGCGAGTGGTAGTGGTAACTTTTGCGTTTTACTGTCAGGGTCTTCTGAGTGCCGAAGCTGTTGGGGTTGCTGCGTGCCATGGTCAATCTATTTCCTGTGAGCGATAAATTATTGTAAAAGCGGTACTGCGTCGTTGATTGTAGTCTGAATATCCTGCTGGGCTGTAGGATTTAAGTCCAGTGTTTATCATTTGGCAGTGTCGGAAGGGGTAGGATCGCTGGAAAAGTGCAGATCAAATGTTTTTATGCCAGAGTGTTGTAATGGTGAGTTTTGAGCCTGGTCATCAGTCGATATCTCTCTGCTGGAATAGGGAGAGTGTGTTTATAGAACAGGAGAATACATTGCATGTTTATGGTACTGCTCAGATTTTCTGACAATAAAAGCCAGGCCGGCCAATTGATGGCGGGCCACAATGAATGGGTCAAACGTGGCTTCGATGAGGGTGTGTTTCTGCTGGCAGGCAGCTTGCAGCCAAATTTGGGTGGGGGGATCGTGGCACACAATACGTCACGGATAGATCTTGAAAATAGAATCAGTGAAGATCCCTTTGTGGTGGGTAATGTAGTCAGTGCAGACATTATTGAAATAACGCCTGCTAAAGTTGATGAGCGGTTACAGTTTTTGCTTGATTAGAAAATATTAAAGCGAACACCGCAGGCAAGTATGGGTGCAAGCAGCACAAGGCAAACAGTTTAGATGTGGTTATTTAAAACGATATGAAAACCTGGTGCTGTAGCTGATATCTGTCTGTTTAATGCTCTGTGGTGGATGGTTGTCATGGGTGACATCGAGCAAGAGTTTTAGATTCAGGTTGTCGGTCATCTTCACACTTAATCCCGCCTGTTCCAGGGCGCGGTAGTCTTGAGGGTTACTTAATCGTGGCTGGTAGTAGGTGGTGCTGATCAGGCTCAACTGGTTGTTAAGTTTGTGTTTGTAGACCAGATAGAGGTTGGCGCGGCTAAAACTTTCAGTACCGTGGTCGGTCAGTTTTACCCGTTCATCAAGTGTCTCTCGAGACCAGTAGAGACCGGTACCGAGGTACAACCCGAGCTGCTCTGCCGTCTCTGCCAGTGTGAAACGCAGGCCCCCTCCTATTAACCCGCGAAACGAGAGTCGGGAAAATCTGTTTTTTTCTGCCTGTGTAAAGATCTCCCACGCCTGCTTCGGCCTAAATTGAACAACGTGACGGCCATGGATAAAGCTTTTATCGGTATTGGTGACGTTGCGAACCTCCCCGTAGTCATAGGAAGCGACGATGAAGTTGGTGCTCTTGTCCCTGTTGTTCTGGATGCGACCGCTGATGTTGTATTCATCTTTGTCGGTATTGCCACGTTTACCACTGAGGCCGAGATCAAGACTGCCACTGACACCCGGTGTGGAGAGTCCAATACGGATGCTTTCAACATTGACGATGGCATTGGCGGGTACCAGGTAGCCGTAGCTGCTGATGAAGATAATGGCAGTGAGCGGGGTGTTTTTCATGGTGGTGTTTAACTAGCTGTTTTGGCAGGGAAAAGCAAAATGAGTTTGTTGCGACAGGCCATTCTAACACTTTTTTAACATGGTTATTAGTGGCGCACCTCTCCCACATTTGACGATGAAGGCCGTTTATTCTGCATTGCATGTGGCCGACATTGATGCATTAAACATGAATTTTACCGGTGTTGTTATTTATTTCATAGTGTACGAGTATGGTTCGGCTTGGCGTGGTTGTGTGTAGGTTAATACAGCAGGGGCGTGTGGTTTTACTCGATTTAAAATGGGATAAGTGGAGGAGTTAAAATGAATAATAAACGATTGGCAGGTTTGGCAACGGGCATGTTGATGTTGAGTATGGTGGGTGCGACGGAGGCGAGTATTATTAGTTATTCGGCGACCCTGGACGGTTTGCAGGGAACAGCGCCTATTACAACGACAGGGATGGGAAGTATGGTCGGGACTTACGATGATGTTTCGGGTGGTTTGACCTGGACGTTGAACTGGAGTGATCTGCTGGCTCCAGCAACAGCGGCCCACATTCATATTGCGCCGTCAGGATTTAATGGACCGGTAGCGGTGACGATCCCTTCGGTGGCGGGATCGATGAGCGGCATGGTCAGCTCATCCACAACAATCACGATGTTACAGGCCGCAGACCTGTTGGCAGGAAACTGGTATGTGAATATTCACAGCAGCCAGTTCCCGGCGGGTGAAATTAGAGGACAGCTTTCTATTAACTCTGTGCCGGAGCCAACCACAGTATTGTTGCTTTCGATGGGGGTGGCGGGTCTGTTGGGTAGCCGTATGAGAAACAAGGGTGTTGCACACCCGGTGTAGTGAAGGTGTTTGGTGGCACTGGGTGGTGGGGACTGCTCAGTGCTGTTGTGCGATGTTTTTTTTCAGGATTTCGATGGTGAGGCCATCAGTCTTGGGTGTGCCAGCCCGCGCCGTTAGTGGATAGTCCATCCGTTCGCCGCTCTGTTTGTAACCACGGCGATTATAGAAGGCAATCAGTTCTCCTCGTGCGCTGATCACAGTCATCCATAACTGTCTGGCATTAAAATGTCTGATGGCGTGGTTTTCTGCGGCGGTTAAGAGTGCGCTGCCAACCCCGTTGCCTTGAAGGTGGGGGGCGACGGCAAACATGCCGATGTGGCTGATGGCCTGCTCCTGTTTGATGTGGACGCAGGCAACAGCAGTGGCTTGAATCAACCCCAATAATATAGTGGAGCAGGGTGCCTCGATCAGTGCAGTGACCTGTGCTGGCTCGATGCGATTACCCTCTATTAGATGGGCCTCGTGGGTCCAGCCGTAAGACTCCGCCTGTGGGCGGTAGGCGCTGTTAACCAGTTTGGTGATGGCGGTAGCATCTGCTGAGGTGGCGGTTCGGAAGGTCTCAAGAGCCATTGGTTACCTGATTTTGTGTGCATGGGCACGAGTTGTGGGTATTGGGCCGGTTGTCACCATACTAAACGTATGCATGGTTGCTTTTCTACTGCTGAAAGGGAGTGGGGCATTAATCTCCCTGACAGGGTAAAATGGGCCCCTTTTTGCCCTTGTGTGCCCTACGGAACCTTCTATGTTACGACTGACAGAAATTAAACTGCCGCTTGATCATTCGCCTGATGCACTGCGGGAGGCGGTTATTGACCGCTTGCAGATCAGCCCCGAGGCGTTGCATGGCTTCACGGTGGCCCGGCGTGGTTTTGATGCCCGCAAGCGCAGTGCGATTCTGTTTGTCTATTCACTCGATGTGGAGGTAGCGGATGAGGTGCAGCTGTTGCAGCAATTTAGCGCTGATAGCCATATCAAACCGACGCCCGATACCGAATACACGTTTGTGACCCATGCCCCGAGCGATCTTAAGTCGCGCCCGGTGATCATCGGTACCGGCCCGTGCGGTTTTATGGCAGCACTGATTCTGGCGCAGATGGGGTTTAAACCACTGATCCTGGAGCGCGGCAAGGAGGTGCGGCAACGTACCAAAGACACCTGGGGGTTGTGGCGCAACCACAAACTTGATCCCGAATCGAATGTGCAGTTTGGCGAGGGTGGGGCAGGGACCTTTTCTGACGGCAAGCTGCATACCCAGATCAAAGACCCACGTCATCTGGGTGTAAAGGTATTGCGTGAGTTTGTGAAGGCGGGTGCGCCGGAGGAGATCCTGCACATCAGCAAACCCCATGTCGGTACCTTTCGTCTGGTGGGCATGTTGGAAAAAATGCGCGAGGAGATTGTCAGTCTTGGTGGTGAGTTCCGCTTTGAGAGCCGTGTGACTGATATCGACATTGATGATGGCCACGATCAAAAACAGGTGTGTGGCGTGGTGTTGGCCAGTGGTGAACGGATTGAGACAAATCATGTGGTGCTGGCGATTGGCCACAGCGCCCGCGATACCTTTCAGATGCTCTACGAGCGTGGTGTTTATGTTGAGGCCAAACCCTTCTCGATCGGTTTTCGTATCGAACATCCACAAGCACTTATCGATCAGTGCCGTTATGGCACGTTTGCCGGTCACCCCGATCTGGGTGCGGCGGATTACAAGCTGGTGCACCACTGCAAGAATGGTCGCAGTGTTTACAGTTTCTGTATGTGCCCCGGCGGTACGGTGGTGGCGGCCACTTCGGAAGAGGGGCGTGTTGTCACCAACGGCATGAGTCAATACTCACGTAATGAACGCAATGCTAACAGTGGCATTGTGGTGGGCATCACGCTGGAGGATTTCCCCAGTGATCATCCGCTGGCGGGTATAGAACTGCAACGCGATCTGGAGTCACGGGCCTTTGTTCTGGGTGGCAGTAATTACGAAGCACCGGGGCAACTGGTGGGGGATTTTATCAAGGGTAAAGCCTCTACAGCGCTGGGCAGTGTGCAGCCCTCCTATACACCGGGTGTACATTTGACTGACTTAAGCTCGGTGTTGCCTGACTACGCCAGTGAAGCAATTCGTGAGGCGCTGCCTGTTTTTGATCGGCAGATAAAAGGGTTTGCCATGCATGATGCCGTGTTGACCGGGGTGGAGACACGTACCTCGTCGCCTATTCGTATTAAACGAAATCGTGATGATTATCAGAGTCTCAATACCAAGGGGTTGTATCCAGCGGGTGAAGGGGCAGGTTATGCCGGTGGCATTCTCTCGGCGGCGGTGGATGGTATTGAGGTGGCCGAGGCAGTGGCGTTGAGTATGGTGAATAAATGTAGGGTGGGTTAAGCGTAGCGCAACCCACCAAGCCTTGCGCAGCAACACAAAACTTTTTTTAAAGGTGTGCCTGTCGGCACGCTTGGTGGGTTACGGAATAAAAAACATTCCTCACCCACCCTACATTGAATTGGTCATTGCCAAACATGAAACAGATCACCTCCGTCGATAATCCCCAGTACAAACAGCTGAAGAAGCTGGCGACAAGTTCCCGTGAGCGGCGCAAGTGTGGTCAGACGCTGCTCGATGGTGTGCATCTGTTGCAGGCGTTGGCCGATGCCGGTGGCACAACTGAGTTGTTGATTGTGCGGCAGGGCAGTGGTGCTGATGCCGAGATTCAGCGCTGCATCGAATCGTTCCCGACTGCGCCTGTTATTGAACTAGGTGCAGTGCTGTTTGATGCGATCTCGCCAGTTGAAACACCGGTAGGCATTTTGGCGCTCTACACCATTCCCCAGCCAGAGGAGAGCACGCCCGCGTGTGCAGTGCTACTGGAGAATGTTCAGGATCCCGGCAACATCGGTGCTATTTTGCGTACAGCGGCGGCGGCAGGTGTAGATGCAGTCTATCTCTCCAAGGGGTGTGCCGAGGCGTGGTCACCCAAGGTGTTGCGGGCGGCGATGGGGGCGCACTTTGTGGTGGCGATTTATGAGCAGCAGGATCTGTTGGCGCGTGCCGCCCAGATGGTGATGGTAGTTGCCACGCGGCTGGATGCTGAAGAGGCGCTTTATGACCTCGACCTGCGTGGACCGATGGCGTTTCTGTTTGGCAATGAGGGGGCGGGGTTGAGCGATACGCTGGCCGCCTGTGCTACCCGTAATATCCATATTCCTATGCCGGGCAAGGTTGAGTCACTGAATGTGGCGGCGGCAGTGGCGGTCTGCCTGTTTGAACGGGTGCGGCAGCGTTGTGTGGGATTGGCCTGATGTTGGGATGGCGGAGATGACAAACACTTTTTTACATTGTGGTAGTGGTCAGGGTGCTACCCTGATCAGCTGCTCCTCATCTTAACGGAGGTATCGTCAATGGGTGTTGTGGAGATTATCGCCCTCAGTATGGGGGTTGCCTGGGCCAGTGGTATCAACCTCTACGCCGCCATTTTTGTACTGGGCTGGCTGGGCAGTAGTGGTAGCATCGCGCTGCCGGATGGGTTGCAGATCTGTACTGATCCGCTGGTGATGACGGCAGCAGCGGTGATGTATTGTGTGGAGTTTTTTGCCGACAAGATTCCTGGGGTTGATACGCTCTGGGATACGCTGCACACCTTTATCCGCATCCCCGCCGGGGCGCTGCTGGCGGCGGGTGCCGTGGGTGATCTGGGGCAGGGGGCGGAACTGGCAGCGCTGCTGATCGGTGGCACCCTCTCATCCGCCAGCCACGCCACCAAGGCCGGGAGCCGGGTCTTGATCAACGCCTCACCAGAGCCGGTCACCAACTGGACCGCCTCCATCACTGAAGATGTTGCCGTGGTGGTGGGATTGTGGACAGCGCTGCACTACCCCGTGCTGTTCCTGCTGGCGCTGGTGGTGATGGTGGCGGCAATGGTCTGGCTGTTACCCAAGCTTTGGCGCGGCATCAAACTGCTGTTTGCCAAAGTGGTTGCGCTGTTTAAAGGGGGCGCTGTGGTGCCCGCTGCTGAAAAGTCGCCACCACAACTCACACCTCCCGATAGTGACAAATAGCGTTCAGGCTACTCATCATCACTCAGGGGGGAGACCCGCGCCACTTCAGCCAGTGAGGTGGTGCCGTTGGCCACTTTCTGAATGCCGTTGATCCGCAATGGCCGCATCCCCTCTTTTTGCGCCTGCAGGCGGATGGCAGCAACGTCGCCATCGCTGGTATGGACCAGTCGTTTGATCTTGCCTGACATCAGTAACATCTCGTAGATACCACTACGCCCTGCATAACCGGTGTTGCGGCACTCGGCGCAGCCGACTGGTCCCATCACTTGCTCAGGCATCGGCCCTTTCCAGGGGCGGCTCAGGTTATTCCAGAGCTCGGCATCGGTGGCGACAGGCTGTTTGCAGTGGGGGCAGAGGTTGCGCACCAGCCGTTGTGCGACAACACCTAGCAGAGAAGCGCTGATCATGTAACGTGGTACGCCGATGTCAAGCAGACGGGTGATGGCAGAGACGGCGTCGTTGGTATGCAGGGTGGAGATGACCAGGTGGCCGGTCTGGGCCGCCTGAATGGCCATTTCGGCGGTCTCCATGTCGCGGATTTCACCGACCATGATGATGTCCGGATCCTGCCGCAACAGCGCCCGTACACCGCTGGCGAAGTCGAGATCGATGTTGTGCTGCACCTGCATCTGGTTAAATTCCGGCACCACCATCTCTATGGGATCCTCAATGGTGCAGAGGTTCAGCTCAGGTTTGGCCAGCTGTTTGAGGGTAGAGTAGAGGGTGGTGGTTTTGCCTGAACCGGTGGGGCCAGTGACAAGGATGATGCCGTTGGGCTGCTGGATCATCTGTTGCCACTGGCCCTCTTCTGTTTTGTTAAAGCCGAGGGCGGCGAAGTTTTTCACCAGCACATCAGGGTTGAAGATACGTAGCACCATCTTTTCGCCAAAGGCGGTGGGCAGGGTGGAGAGGCGTAGCTCCACCTCGTCACCGCTGGGTGAGCGGGTCTTTAACCGGCCATCGAGGGGGCGACGTTTCTCCGCCAGATCCATACGCCCCAAAATCTTCAGACGGCTGATGACGGCTGAGAGGATGGTGGCGGGCAGCTGGTAGACCAGATGTAACATGCCGTCGATACGGAAACGGATGTTGCCCTTGTCGCGGCGTGGTTCGATGTGAATGTCGCTGGCGCGCTGTTCAAAGGCGTACTGCAGCAGCCAGTCGACGATGCTGACGACGTGTTGATCGTTGGCATCGAGGCTGCCCTTTTTGCCCAGCTCCAGCAGCTGCTCAAGGTTGGAGATATCCCCCATCGCGCTGCCGCGCTGGTCTGCGGCCCCCAGCACCGAGCGGGAGACGCTGTAAAACTCCACCAGATAACGGTTTATATCTGCCGGGTTGGTCACGACGACCCGGATATCTTTATTCAGTATGCGTGACAGCTCCGCCACCCACTGGGTGTCGTAAGGTTCGGCGGTGGCAATGACGACGTAGCTGGTGCTGCTCTCTACGGGCAGCAGTTTGTTGCGTTCAGCATAGGAGTGGGAGACAACGGTGGTCACGGCGGCGGCATCGATCTTTAATGGATCGACGCGGTAGTAGGGCATGCCGGCCTTTTGCGCCAGCCACTCGGTCAGGAACTCCTGATTCAGTATTTTGTGTGGTGGCAGCGCCGATTTTAACCCCTGGTCGGCAATCAGTAGCAGGGGGTGGAGCTGGCCAACGTCGCGAAAGCGGGCCTTCAATTTCAGGTTTTCATGTTGATCCTGATTAATCAATCCATCGGTGAGCAGCTGTTCGGCCAGTTCACCTAGCTCGACTTTACGGGCCTGAGGTCTGTTTATCTTATTCACAATCCATATTCACCGCGGGTTAGTGGTTGTCCATAATAGGGTGGGGGGAGATATATATCATCTAATGGTGTTAGCGGGTGGCCCAGTTTTTTATTGATCTATTCAAAATTACTAGAATTGGTACTGACAATGTGGACATTGTCGACATTGTTACTGTTTTAGCATGGTCACTGCACGACTGTGAATACCACTATTTTTTTTGTAATCAATTGATTATAAACGGTTAAAAGCCATGTTATGGATGATGGCACGGCCTCTGCAATGGTTAGGGTGCGGATGTGAAAAACCTCCGCTTCCCTTAACCGAATAGATGAGGATTAAATCATGTTTAGCTCACCATCTGACAATCTAAAACCACTGGAACGTACTCTCCGTGTTGCTGTTGGCAGTCTGCTTGTGGCCGCCGCCTTCAACCCGGCCATTGCGGCCCCCTGGATGGCGCTGTTGGCAATCTACCCGCTGATCACTGCCACCATCGCCTGGGATCCTGTCTACTCCCTGCTTGATCAGCTGAAACTGCACATGCCAGCCAGAACACGGATGGCACTGCATGCACATCGCTAACGTTGTTGCCCGACCCATCCCCGGAGGCTCTGCTGTTGTTAAAGCTTTCCGGGGATTTCGTTAATCCCCCGTTGTTGCCTGCTACCTTGGTGCATTAACAGTGCTGTTGCACCAAAGTTATCCCACCACTGTACTGTCATACCAACCGTAATGTTTGGTTTTGATTTAAATATCAAGGAGATTGCCCTCCGTGAAAGGGTGGAACCTTCTATGCATGGAGCTGTTGTGTCGGGGTGATATGCAGAGTAGAGGGTTGTTTGTCATTAAACCGTAAAACGTCTGCGCTACTATTGTCCCAGGCAGTTCACTGTGGTTGATGTGGATTTGGCAACCTCTTTGGGAGCAGCGCTATGATACAGACACACTGTCCAACGTTATCACCCCAGATTGCTGAGGTGATTTTGGATGCCTCAAGATTGATTGGGCGGACACTTAATCCGAGTGAGTCCATTGAAGGGATCCTGGCACTACTATCAACCAGGCTTGGTTTAACAAAGGGCCGGGTTGTTCTGCCCGATCTGAGTGATGGTGTACTGCATATTGCCCACAGCCACGGTTTGAGTGAGGATGAGATAGAGCGTGGACTGTATGCGCTGGGGGAGGGGGTAACAGGACGGGTAATGTCAACGGGCGAGGTTGCCCTGATCCCCGACATCAGCAAAGAGCCCACCTATGTGGCACGGGTGTTTACTGCTAGCCCAATAAAGGACATGACGGTCGCTTATATGGCGGTGCCTATTATGCGTGACGATGTGCCGGTGGGGGTGATGGCGGTCCATCGGATGGAAGGGTTGCAGTGTCATTTTGACAGTGACCTTTTTATTGTCCAGATCATGGCCACCCTGGTGGGACAGGCGCTGCATATCCGTGACCTGGTCGATCAGAAGACCCGCCGCCTGAAGCAGGAGAATAGAGCGCTGAAAGATCGCCAGCAGGAGACAACGGCGGTGCACGGTATTATTGGTAAAAGTGATACGTTGCGTCAGTCTATCGAGCAGGCGCGCAAGGCCGCTGTTTCGGAAGTGACCGTTATGCTGGTAGGCGAGTCGGGCACGGGCAAAGAGCGTTTTGCCCGCATGATCCATCTCGCCAGCAACCGCCGTGACAAACCCTTTGTCTGTATTAACAGTGCCGCCATCCCCGCCAACCTGCTGGAGAGCGAACTGTTTGGTCATGAGAAGGGTGCCTTTACTGGTGCAACGGCCAGTCGTGCCGGTAAGTTTGAGATGGCCACGGGCGGCACACTGTTTCTTGATGAGATCGGCGACATGCCGTTTGACCTACAGGCAAAACTGTTGCGTGTTTTGCAGGAGAAGACCTTGCAGAGGGTGGGTGGCAGCCGCGAGATCAGTGTTGATGTGCGGATCATCACCGCCACCAATAAACGGCTGGAGGAGGGGGTTAACAGCGGTAATTTTCGGCTTGATCTCTTCTATCGGCTGAATGTAATTCGTATCCAGTTGCCACCGCTGCGCCAGCGCAAGGATGATATCGAACTGCTGGCGCTCTATTTTCTTAACCGTTGCAATCAACTGCACAAACGTAATGTGGTGTTGAATAACCTCGCGCTAGAACAGTTAAAACAGTACGAATGGCCGGGCAATGTACGGCAACTTGAAAATGTAATTGAACGGCTGGTGGTGATGAGTGATACCGAAGTGGTCAGTAACGATATGATCAGTGCCACCCTGACGGATGAGTCTGGGATTGAGATCGATGAAACTATCCCCGCCAAACCCACCACTGAGGTGGAGTTGCCCACTGCTGTCGATTTCACCATGCGCCCCTATACCAAGGTGCGGTCTGATGAACGTGATGCCATTATTTATGCGCTGCATCAATCTCGCGGCAATAAAACTGCTGCTGCGCGGGTATTAGGCATGACCAGTCGTCAGCTGCACTACCGCTTGAACAAGCTTAGTATCAACGGCTGAAGCGGTTAACTCAGCAGCCTTTGAGCTTCAGACGTCAGGCAGTCGTGCGCTCATCTCATTTTTTATCCATTTAATAAACAGTTTGGTTCTGGCGGGCAGTAGCCGTCCGGAGGGGTAGATCACATTGATCGGCCGGTGCGGTAGCTGAAACGATTCGAGCACCACCTGTAGCCGATTTTGTTCTATATGTTCCCTTACTTGGTAGGAGATGAACATGCCAAATCCCAGTCCGGCCAGACAGGCATCAACCGTTGGTGCTACTTGATTGAATTCAAGGTTGCCGGTTACCGGCACGTTGAACGGTTTGCCGTTTTCATGGAAGGTCCACCACGGTCCCGAGCCGCCGGAAAAACGGAGACAGTTGGTCTGAAGTAGCTCTTTAGGGTGCTGCGGCTCACCATGGCGCGCCAGATAGTCGGGGCTGGCAACCACCATGCGGCAGACACTGCCCAGGGGTTGGGCAATCAGGGAAGAGTCCTCTAGCGCACCGATACGAATGCCAACATCAATATTCTCTTCCACTAAGTTGACCACGCGATCCAGCAAAACCAGATTGATGCGGACTTTGTTGTAGCGCTGTACAAAACCAGTGACGGCAGGCGCAATGTACATTTGGCCAAATTGAACCGGGGCGGTGAGTGTCAGCAGTCCGCTCGGCTCCACTGCATCACTACTCAAGCCAGCTTCAACCTCCTGGAGTGTGGCGAGCAGTGAACGACAGCTTTCGATGTAACTGCGCCCCTCATCCGTCAGTGAGATGCTGCGGGTAGTGCGGTTGAAGAGCCGCACCCCCAGGTGTGACTCCAGTGCTGCCAGGGTGCGGACCATAGAGGGTAGCGAGGTGTTCATGGTGGCTGCCGCTGCGGTCAGGCTGCCTTGGTCGGCAATGTGTACCACCGCCTGCATCGCCTTGAGTCTATCCATCTACAATTGCTCCATAAAACGGAAGAGTGTTGTTCATATTAGGGTATTTATTGTTGATGGAGAACTGCCAATAATGGGGGCCACTACCCAACCACTACCTTAAAGGAGCGCCATCGTCATGACTACCAACCAGCCCGGCCAGCCTATTCGCCTGCACCGTCTGAGTATTTCCGGCCACAGCCACCGTGTGGAGTTGATGTTATCCCTGCTTAAATTGAACTATCTGTTAGTGGATGTGGATCTGGCCAATGGCGCACACAAAAAGCCAGCGTTTCTTGCCATGAACCCCTTTGGTCAGATTCCAGTGATTGAGGATGGTGAGACCGTGGTGGCGGATTCCAATGCCATTCTGGTCTATCTGGCGACCAAATATGGTGACGGTGTCTGGTTGCCACGGGAACCAGCGGCAGCGGCGGCGGTACAGCGCTGGTTATCGGTGGCGGCAGGTGAGCTTGCTTATGGTCCGGCCAGGGCGCGCTATATCACGCTGTTTAAAGTCCCCGCCTCGACAGAGGAGGCCGTGGTCAGTGCCCATGACCTGTTTACTATTATGGAGGGTGAACTGAAAGAGCGTATCTATCTAAACGGCAGCACACCGACCATTGCCGACATCGCCCTCTATAGCTATACCGCCCACGCCCCGGAGGGTAATGTTTCGCTGGAGGGTTACCCGAATATTCAACGCTGGCTGCAACGCATAGAGGCGCTGCCCGGTTTTGTGGCGATGAAACAATCAACAGTGGGCTGATATGCAAGACGTGGGCGCGGTATTTCACGAAGGTGAGCAGCAGATGCAGACCTCCGTTGCTGCACAGGCACGGCTGGCGGCATTGGGCAGCCAGCTGATCCGTGACCATATGCCAGAGCAGCACCGGCTCTTTTTTGCCCAGCTCCCGTTTGTGGTGGTGGGTGGGGTGGACCGTACGGGGCAACCGTGGGCGTCACTGCTCTGCAATCCGCCGGGATTTATCACCGCCCCCACACCACACCAGCTATCCATCGCTGCCTTGCCTACGGCACTGGATCCATTGGGTCAGACACTGGCTGTTGGAGCCGCCATTGCCGTACTGGGTATTGAGCAACATACACGGCGGCGCAACCGTATGAATGGACGGGTAATGGCGGTCAGCAGCAGTGGTATTGAGGTGGCGGTAGATCAGAGTTTTGGTAACTGCCCTAAGTATATTCAGGCACGGCAGGCGGAGTATTGGCCACGCACTGAGGTGATTGCGTGTACTGATACGAGTGTTCTGGACGCCAGGATGGCGCAGATGATCAGCCGTGCAGACACCTTTTTTATCGCCTCCGCCCACCCCCATGCCCACCAACAGGGGACGGCAGCCCAAGGTGTGGATGTATCACATCGGGGTGGTAAGCCAGGGTTTGTACGGATAGAGAAGGGGTGTCTGTTTGTCCCCGACTTTAGTGGCAACCGCTTTTTTAATACCCTGGGAAACCTAGTGTTAAATCCCTACGCCGGACTGCTGTTTATCGACTTTGAAACCGGCGATCTGCTCTACCTTGCAACGGGGGTGACGATTATCGAGGAGGGGATGGTGGTTGATAACTTTGCAGGTGCAGAGCGGTTGATGATGTTCAAAATCAAACAGATAAAATATGTAACAGCCGCAGCCCCGTTACGTTGGCAAGGGACTGTGGAGTATTCGCCCTTTTTGCAGGGGGTAGGGGAGTGGAGAGTGGAGTGACTGTAGATATCATATATATAGGTACCTACAGGCAGTGTGCCTCTGTTCGTGGCTCGGCAGATCCACCACGAACAGAGGTTTTATTAACAGCAGCCGCTGCTGGGGGTGCTGGGTTTGAACGCTTCAATAGTGGCTGAGACCACATAGTCAGTCACATTATGGTCTGGTGCCCAATCACGAATGAAATCCTTCGACTCATCCTTGGGTTCGATACGTACATGGCTGAAACCGGCGGCCTTGATCATCGCCTCCAGATCATTGATCAGCGAGGCGTTACCCATGCAGCCCGCAATCAGGGCTGGGTCATTACGCATTGCTTCTGGCAGTTCAACCGTGGCCACCACATCGGCAATGGCAAGTCGTCCCCCTTTTTTGAGCACCCGGAACGCCTCTTTGAATACCTGCTCCTTGTTGGGGGAGAGATTGATCACGCAGTTGGAGATAATGACATCAACGCTGTTATCCGCCAGTGGCAGGTGTTCAATCTCCCCCAGACGAAACTCAACGTTATTAAAACTGCCCTGGGCGGCGTTATTGCGTGCCTTGCTCACCATGTCCGGGGTCATATCAATCCCGATGATATGTCCGGTTTCACCCACCTCATGGGCGGCGAGAAAGCAGTCAAAACCGCCGCCGGAGCCTAAATCAACCACCACTTCACCTGTCCGTAGTGAGGCGATGGCGCGTGGATTGCCACATCCCAACCCCATGTCTGCACCACTGGGGGCCTTGTCCAGATCATCCTGGCTATAGCCGAGGCGGGTGGAGATCAGGGTATTGATGGCGCTATCGTCAGATACACCACAACAGCTGCCCTCGATCCCGGTGCTCTCACTGTTGTTACTGGCGTTGGCGACCTTGGCGTAGGCACCACGCACGCCTTGGCGGTGGCTGTCGTGTTGGTTCTGGTCAATCTTGTCTGTTTTGGGTGGGCAGCAGCTGCTCATGGTCATTACTCCTTAAATTACTGTCAGATTTAAAAAAGGCGCTCAACTCAGCCAGTACACTTGGCTCCAGCCAGCACTCCACAAACTTGCCACGCCGCTCCATCTGGATCAGCCCGGCACGGTGCAACTCCTTTAGATGGTGGGAGAGGGTGGAGGGGGCAATCTCCAGCCCATCCCCCAGCGCCCCCACACAGACCCGTGATGTCTCCTCCAGTCCACAGCGTGTGCCAGGGGCACAGCAACTCATCAGCCGGTGAAACAGGGCCAGCCGGTGTGGGTTGCTCAGCGCTTTGAACATGGCGGAGAGGTTGTTGGTTTCATAATTCGACATATTTCGAATAATAGATGCATGTTGGTATTCTAGTCAAGCCGGTTTTTTAAGGTAAGTGGAAAATATTATGTTGGGTGATGAGTTGCTGTGACAAAGGCTTTTACGCCGTACTGACCCCCGGTGAAGCTGGACCATGGCTAGGAATGATCAGGAATATGCGCCCTGATTTATATTAACGGTTATTTTGCGCTTTCGTGGGTGTCGAGTTTTTTTACATGCACCTTGTGTTTATTAAATGGCTCGGGCGTAAGTGATATGGAAATCATTGATTGTATTGAATATAAAAATATTGCACGATTATTGCTTGAAGGGTCCCGTTGACGGACAACCCAGCATGTGAGGGCGCTGACCAGTCACTGTTTAGAATCTGGTGGTGAGTTTTGAACTCACTGGGATTTACTGAATATATACATATAAGGAAATTGACAAATGAAGGGACTTATTGTGGGTGTTTCAATGGTCGCTGCGTTGGGCACTGTGGGTAGTGCAAACGCGCTGGTGATTGATAACTTTGATGGTGGCGCACAGAACGTTAGCGCCCCTGGGACCAATACCGTTGGTTATGCCGGTGCTGTTGGCGGATTTCGTACCGTAAATATGGCCAGCCCAGGACCACTTACTGCCACGGCCTCTGTTATTCCAGGTGCTGCTCCGCTGGGCATCTATGCCCATAGTGCCGATGCGCTGACGCCTGCGACCAGCACTATCACCTGGGATGCCAATGGCGCGGGTCTTGGTGGTGTTGATTTTGTTGAGGGGCTGGTTAATAACGTCTTTAGCTTTGACATCATCAGTATCGATCAGGGATTTATCGATTTGATCCTCACGGTGGTTGATACATTCAATAATTCGGCCAGTTATACATTCTCCGGTGCAGGTGCCGGGGTACAGACCGTGGCCTTCAGTAATTTTGCGGGGATCAACTTTACCTCCATTGATATGCTCTCTTTGCAGGTTCAAGGGGGGGCAGCCTCTGATTTGACGCTGGACCTTTTTGCTACCACGGGTGATCAACCGCCTGCAACTGTGCCAGAGCCTGGTATGTTGCTGTTGTTGGGCGCGGGTTTGTTGGGCATGGCAGGCCTGCGTCGTCGCCAAACTAGCCAACCGGCTTAACCTTGATCACGCCCCTCACTTAGTAGTGAGGGGCTGGCTGCTGTTTTCCCCATCCCTTTTAGCAGCGTTGTTGCATTGAAATTAGCAACGGTGCTCTTTTAGTAAAAGCAGTCGGTCCGAAATGGGGGCTACTTGCCCTTGTACAGATCGTCCGTGGGCTCAGCAAACGGGCCTTTTCACTATTCCCTCTGTTTAACTCGTCGTCGCCAGCAGTTCTGGCTGGGTTGGCGGTGGATCACGTTTGGGTTTTGTTGGATGTGTTTGTTGAAGTACATGGCAGCAAATCCAATTCGCCCTGTGATCGTTGAAATCAAGTAAAATAGTGCCCTTTCCAATTTCAGACTCAGGAACCCTCGATGCTCCAATTGCGCGGCAACCCAGCCTTATCCACCTTCCGTCTGCAAAAACTGACCCGCGCCATCCAGGCCCAAGTGCCTGGGGTGAGCCATGTTTACGCTGAGTTTGTCCATTTTGCCGATCTGGAACAGCGGCTGGATGCGGGGCAGGAGACGTTGCTGAAAAAGCTGCTCGAGTATGGTCCGAAGCTGGAGATTGAATCACCCGAGGGTGAGTTGCTGCTGGTGGTGCCACGGCCGGGCACGATCTCGCCCTGGGCCTCCAAGGCGACCGATATCGCCCGCAACTGTGGCCTGAATACCATTCACCGGTTGGAGCGTGGCATTGCCTACTACCTGCGCAAGGCGGATGGCAGCAGGCTGAGTGATGCCGAGCGCGTTGCGGTAAAAGCGCTGGTGCATGACCGCATGACCGAATCGGTATTATGTTGTATGGAGGAGGCGGAGGGGCTGTTTCAGCACGAAGAGCCGCGCCCCCTGCGTAGTGTCGATATTCTTGGCGGTGGCCGCGATGCGTTGCGGACAGCGAACAGTGACTGGGGTCTGGCGCTGGCGGCGGACGAGATTGACTATCTGGTGGAGAACTTCACCGCCCTGGGGCGCAACCCCAATGACATCGAGCTGATGATGTTTGCCCAGGCCAACTCGGAACACTGCCGCCACAAGATCTTCAATGCCGACTGGATTATCGATGGCAAGGAGCAGCCAAAGTCGCTCTTCAAGATGATCCGCAATACCCACGAGTTGCACCCTGAAGGTGTGCTGACTGCTTACTCCGATAACTCATCGGTGATCGAAGGGTTCAAGGCCGGCCGTTTCTATCCTGACCCTGAGAGTGGTGAGTATGGCTATAACGAACAGGATATTGCGATTCTGATGAAGGTGGAGACCCACAACCACCCCACGGCCATCTCGCCGTTCTCTGGCGCGGCGACCGGCTCCGGGGGTGAGATCCGCGACGAAGGGGCGACCGGCCGTGGCTCCAAACCCAAGGCCGGTCTGAGTGGTTTCAGCGTTTCGAATCTGCGTATTCCCGGCGCTGAACAGCCGTGGGAGACCGACCACGGCAAACCGAGTCGCATCGTCTCGGCCTTGGATATCATGATCGATGGCCCGCTTGGTTCTGCTGCTTTCAACAATGAGTTTGGTCGCCCCAATATCTGCGGTTACTTCCGTACCTTTGAAGAGACGGTGCCTGGCCCGAATGGCAACGAGGTGCGTGGTTATCACAAGCCGATCATGCTCGCCGGTGGTCTCGGCAACATCAGTGTTGACCATGTGAAAAAACAGATCATCCCCGTCGGCGCGCAGCTGGTGGTGCTGGGTGGTCCGGCGATGTTGATTGGTCTCGGTGGTGGTGCGGCGTCGTCGATGGCGACCGGCTCCAGTGCTGAAGATCTCGATTTCGCCTCGGTGCAGCGTGGCAATCCCGAGATGGAGCGCCGCTGTCAGGAGGTGATCGACCGCTGCTGGCAGCTGGGCAAAGAGAACCCAATTGTCTCGATTCATGACGTTGGTGCTGGAGGTTTGTCGAACGCCATGCCGGAGCTGGCCAACGACGCCGGTCGTGGCGCCAGGTTTGAACTGCGTGCCGTGCCCAATGACGAGCCGGGCATGGCGCCGATGGAGATCTGGAGCAACGAGTCGCAGGAGCGTTATGTGCTGGCGGTGATGCCGGATGATATGGACCGTTTTGCGGCGCTGTGTGATCGCGAGCGCGCCCCGTTTGCGGTGATTGGTGAGGCGACTGAAGAACGCCAACTGATCGTTGGCGATGGCTATTTTGATAACACTCCCGTCGACATGCCGATGGAGGTACTGCTGGGCAAACCGCCCAAGATGCTGCGTGATGTTCACCACAAACACTTCCAGAAGGTTGAGTTTGATACCAGCAAGATCGAGATCAAGGATGCCGCCTATCGGCTGATGCGTCTGCCCACCGTGGCGAGCAAAAGCTTCCTCATCACCATCGGTGACCGCAGTGTGACCGGTCTGGTGGCGCGTGATCAGTTTGTCGGTCCGTGGCAGGTGCCGGTGGCCGATGTTGCCGTGACGGCCACCAGTTTTGATGTCTATACCGGTGAGGCGATGGCGATGGGTGAACGCACCCCGATTGCCTTGGTTGATCACGCCGCCTCCGCCCGCATGGCAGTGGGTGAGGCGCTCACCAATCTGGCCGCAGCGGCGGTGACCGAGTTGGGCCGGGTGGTATTGTCCGCCAACTGGATGGCACCAGCGGGCCATCCGGGTGAGGATGCCGGTCTCTATGAAGCGGTGAAAGCGGTGGGCATGGAACTCTGCCCGGCGCTGGGCATTGCCATTCCCGTCGGTAAGGATTCCATGTCGATGAAGACGGTCTGGAGCGAGAACGGCAAACAGAAGAGTGTCACTGCGCCGCTGTCGCTAGTTGTTTCCGCCTTTGCGCCGGTGAAAGATATTCGTAAGACTTTGACACCACAGCTACGCATCGATAAGGGCGACAGCGATCTGATCCTGATCGATCTTGGCAAAGGCAAAAATCGGATGGCCGGCTCCTGTCTGGCACAGGTCTACAAACAGGTGGGCCATCACGCCCCCGATGTCGATGATGCCAATGCGCTGAAGGGGTTTTTCAATACCATTCAGCTGCTCAACCAGCAGGGGCTGCTGCTGGCCTATCATGACCGCTCCGACGGCGGCCTGTTTGCCACGCTGGCCGAGATGGCCTTTGCCGGTCACTGCGGCGTCAGCGTTGTGATGGATGATCTGGGGGATGACCACGTCGCCGCGCTCTTCAGTGAAGAGTTGGGCGCAGTGGTGCAGGTGCGCCATAGCGATACCGATGCCGTGCTCAAGGCGCTGCACGATGTGGGTCTGGGCCACCACAGCCATGTGATCGGCCAGATTAATGATCAGGATGTGGTGGAATTTACCGTTGACCACAAGCCGTTGTTGAGTGAGTCGCGTATCGACCTGCACCGCGCCTGGTCCGAGACCAGTTATCAGATTCAGTCGCTGCGGGATAACTCTGACTGCGCGCAGCAGGAGTTTGATCGTCTGCTCGATGCCAAAGATCCGGGCATTCAACCACTGCTTACTTTTGATCAGGCCGAAGATGTGGCCGCACCCTTTATCCACACGGGTGTTCGGCCACGTCTGGCGGTGTTGCGCGAGCAGGGTGTCAATGGTCAGGTGGAGATGGCGGCGGCGTTTGATCGTGCCGGTTTTACCAGTGTTGATCTGCACATGAGCGATATTATCTCCGGTCGTGTCTCGCTGAAGGATTTCCAGGGGCTGGTCGCCTGTGGCGGCTTCTCCTACGGCGATGTGCTTGGCGCTGGTGAAGGGTGGGCCAAATCGATCCTCTTTAATCCACGTGCCCGCGATGAGTTCCAGGCCTTCTTCGAACGTAATGACAACTTTGGTCTGGGGGTCTGTAACGGCTGCCAGATGATGTCGAACCTGCACGAGTTGATCCCCGGCACCGAGAACTGGCCACACTTTGCACGCAACGTCTCGGAGCAGTTTGAAGCGCGTTACACCATGGTTGAAGTGCTCAAATCACCCTCCATCTTCCTGCAAGGCATGGAAGGGTCACGGCTGCCTGTTGTTGTTGCCCATGGCGAAGGTCAGGCCGAGTTCACATCTACCAATGGCGCGCAACGGGTGCTGGCGGCGGGCGTTGTTGGTCTGCGTTTTGTTGATAATTACGGCAATGCGACTGAAAGCTATCCGGCCAACCCTAATGGCTCGCCGCTGGGCATCACCGGCCTGAGCAACAGTGATGGTCGCTTCTCGGTGATGATGCCACACCCCGAACGGGTCTTCCGCGCCGTGCAGTACTCTTCGCGGCCAGATGGCTGGGGTGAAGAGGGGCCATGGCTGCGAATGTTCCGTAATGCACGGGTCTGGTTGGGATAGAATCAAACCACTGTTGTCATAAGCTTTTGCCTGAAGAAGGACGTGGTTATGTACAAACTGGTTGCACTGATTCTTCCCATTGCTGTTGCTGCGTTGCTGGTGTTTTATATCCAGCAGCCGGTGGACAATATAAATAAGGTTGACGAGCGTATATCACTCCAGCAGCTGGAGGTGAATAGTAGCGCCGATCTGGAAGCGGCGTTTGAGGCAATGGGGTACTCCTGGCCACCCACGCTGGTGCCAGCTATCGAGCTTCAGACCTTTCCCAGCGATCTGGCGGAGATGACCAACTCAAAGCAGCGCAAGGCACTTTTTTTCCGCGCCCTGCTGCCGATTGTGCTGGCAGAAAACGCCATGATCGAAGAGATGCGTGACCAGCTGGTACGGCTTTTTGCAAAGGGGGTGAACCGCCTCAACAGCACTGAGCTGCACTGGCTGGAGTCGGTGGCAGAGCAGTATCAGATAGAAGAAAGCCTATCGCAGCCACAGGTGCAGCAGAAATTGCTGCGCCGTGTAGATGTGGTGCCACCCGCGCTAGTGCTGGCCCAGGCCGCCAATGAGAGTGGTTGGGGCACATCCCGGTTTGCCCTGATGGGAAACAACCTTTTTGGGCAATACACCTATCGGGATACCGACGCTATTGTGCCGCTCTCCCGCCCGGAGGGGGCGACCCATGCCGTGCGTGCCTACTCATCGATTGATGACTCGGTGCGCTCCTACATCCATAACCTCAATACCAACCGGGCTTATACCGAACTGCGTAATATGCGGCAGCAGATGCGTACCGATGGCAAAGGGCTAAGCAGTCATCAACTGGCCAAAGGGCTGCAATCCTATTCGGAGCGGGGGGCTGCCTATATTGAAGAGATACAGGGCATGATTCGCAGCAATCAGCTGCCGGCGGTGCTGGACGGGGTGAGTTTGCGGCCGGAGGGGTAGTAGTGGCCTAGTTAAGAGAGATGAACAGCGCTTCTGGTGATGATTTGATAACGCCATTATTCTTTGTTAGACGTATTGGTTGGATGAATTGTAATGATCCACATTGCCACAAAATTCCGATTTAAAGTAAAACTGCTTCGCCCGGCAAAGCTTGATAGTGATACATCCTGGGCATTTGTTGTGCTACCAAAGGATGTGAGTGAAAAGCTTCCGAGACGGGGAAGGACGACTGTAGCAGGCACAATCAATGGGTACCCTTTTCAGATGACACTCGAGCCGGATGGTCAGTTAAGCCATTGGCTACAGGTAAGTAGGGAGTTGCACGAAGCCGCAGGCGCGGACGTTGGAGATATCGTCACGCTGGAACTCATGCCTGTGGAGAAGGAACCTGAGCCTGCCATCCCATCCGATTTCGCGGAGGCACTGGCCGCCGCTCCTGAGGCTCGCAGGGTTTGGAATGAAACGACGACTATCGCACGTGTGGACTGGATACACTGGATTACTTCAGCCAAGCAACTCAAGACTCGAGCAAAACGGATTGGGGATGCCTGTGACATGCTTGCCTCCGGTCAGAAGCGGGTTTGCTGTTTCGATCCATCTGGCTACTACAGCAAGGCCTTCCGTGCGCCAGAGGCGGCAGAAAAGCATTACTGACCAGCCCATAAAAATGTGGCTACTTAAATTTGACCACTACAATAGGATATTTGCCGAATTCCGGACTACGCGGGAATGGCGGAAAAACCAATTATTCAGACCTTCCTTAGGCCTTATGCCGTACAGGAAAGTGGGGCGATCCGAATGGGCATGATAATGGAGATCGAAACTGAAAGGCTAAGGCTCAGACAGTGGAGAGCGTCTGATTTTGTCACGTTCGCGCAGATTAACGCTGATCCAGAGGTCATGAAATACTTTCCCAGGGTTATGAGCATGGCTGAAAGTAATGAGTTTGCCCGAAAGTTGCAGGCACTTATTTCAGATCGTGGATGGGGCCTTTGGGCTGTGGAAGAAAGGCAGAGCGGTGTATTTATTGGATTTGTTGGGCTGCATGAATCGCCTACTGAGTTATCGTTTTCTCCCTGTATAGAGATAGGGTGGCGTCTCGGGACCGCGCATTGGGGAAGAGGGTATGCTGTTGAGGCAGCACGGGCTGCATTGAAGCATGCTTTTGTCGATCTCGGCTTTGCGGAAGTATGTTCATTTACATCAGCAATAAATTACCGATCTCGAGCAGTAATGGAGAGGATTAATATGGTGAATACCCACCAGAATTTTCTGTACCCAAGCATTCCTCTCGGTAGCCCTTTGAGCGAACACGTTCTGTATAAGATAACGAAGGTGCTCTGGAAAGACGATGCTGCATAATAAATCGCTTAACTACGTGCAAGGATCAAAAGTTGTGTACCGGACTGGTGTGACTCTATTCGCCACCCCCTCCCCCCGGCCTTACCCACTGCTGGCTATACCAGTAAAACCGTCCCTTCTCACCTGACGGTGCGGTGCAGTTGTAACGGCTGCGGCCGACGGGTAGATCCTGTTGTGGTTGGACTTTTACTTCGAAGTCGTTAAGCCAGTCGAGTTTCATGGGTTGGTTGTTGAAGTAGCAGCTGAACTGGCGCAGGCGCGGGTGCTGTTTATCAAAGGTGAAGGTGAGTGATGGCCGCTTGTTGGTGGTGGCCGATTCGGCACCGGGGTCGCGGGCCAGCGGCATGGCGAGGCTCATCACTTTGCTGCCGAAGTCGGCGATGGAGCCGTAGTGTTCGTTGACGGGGAAGCGTGGCAGGTAGCGGAAGTCGGAGGTCGGTCCCATGGCACCAGACTGCTGGCCGATGCCGGTGAGTCCTTCGGCGGCGACGATGTTGGCCAGCGCCAGGTTGTATTCGCCGTAGGGGTAGACAAACAGTTTCTCGACCTGGGGCAGCTCCTGCTCTAACCGTTTTTGCGCGTGGCGGATGTCGGCAACCATGCGTTGTTGCCACTGCGCCTCATCTTCCCCCTTGAGCCGTCGCGGCATGTAGTCATGACGGCTGGAGTGGTTGCCAAAGCTGGCACCATGTTTCTCCATCTCGCGCATCTGCTCCCAGCTCATGAAGTTGGGCAGTTTTTTATCGATGTAGTCGGTGGTGACAAAGACGGTGAAGGGCCAACGGAGTTTTTTCAGCCGTGGGTAGGCCTGGGTGTAGACGCTGAGGTAGGCGTCATCCATGGTAAGGGCTATGGTTTTGTCGGGCAGTGGTTTGCCGTGGCGCAGCTGTTCAATAATCTTTGCCAGTGGCCAGACCTGGAAGTTGTTCTGTTGCAGGAACTGGAGCTGTGCCTCGAACTGATCAATACGGATGTTGGTAGTGGGGTAGCTGTTTTCGCCAATGCGGTGATACATCACGGCGACGGCGGAGTTTTGTGCGGCGTGGCTGCTGTTGATCTGGCTGAGGAGCATGCTGGCCAGCAGGATGGTAGGGGCATAACGGTTGAACATGGTGGTTTTTAAACTGGCAGAAGGGGTGTTGGACGATGATAACATCGCCCAACACCCTACGGCTATTTGATGCAGACGGTCCGTATCTGGGTCAGGTCGGTGTAGCCTTGCAGAATTTTTTCGATGCCATCCTGCTTCAGGGTACGCATGCCGTCATTGAGGGCCGCTTTCTGGATTTTGTAGGCCGGGGCGTGTTCGAGAATCATCTGTTTGATGTGCGGGGTGGCGATCAGGAGTTCGTGCAGGCCGATGCGGCCATGGTAACCGGTATCGTTACACTCTTTGCAGCCGGGTGCTTTATAGAGGGTGAGCTTGCCGTTTTTGCCAAACCGCCGTACCCACTGTTCCAACTGTTGATCGATAACGGCTTTTGTCTCTTCGGCAGTGGCGTTGTCGGGGATGAGTCCAGCGCAATACTCGTGGGCTAGCTGATGAATCTCACGGACGTTGGAGTGGTAGGGGCGCTTGCAGCTGGGGCAGAGTGTTTTGGCCAGCCGCTGGGCGAGTATGCCAACCAGGGCGTCGGCAAAATTGAACGGGTCCATGCCCATGTCGAGCAGTCGTGTGACACTTTCGGCGGCGCTGTTGGTATGCAGTGTTGAAAGTACCAGATGACCGGTGAGCGAGGCCTCAATGCCGACACCGGCGGTTTCGGCATCACGCATTTCGCCCACCATGATGATGTCGGGATCGGCGCGCAGAAAGGCCCGCATGGCAGTGGCAAAGTCGAGACCGATCTTGGGGTTGACCTGTACCTGCCGCAGTCCGCTCTGGGTGATCTCGATGGGATCTTCAGCCGTCCATATTTTGCGATCAGCATTGTTCAAGTGACCCAACACGGAGTGCAGGGTGGTGGTTTTGCCTGAGCCAGTGGGGCCACAGACAAGAAACAGGCCATAGGGCTGGGCGATGGCAGCGAGCAGTTTTTCAGCGTTGTTACTGCTCAGACCGAGGGCGTTGATGGGGATGTTTTTGCCGCTGCTGAGTATCCGCATCACCACATCTTCCAGTCCGCCTGCGGTGGGCAGGATGGCAATACGCAGCTCAATGTTGGCCGGGCCATACTGTTTGAAGTTGATTTTGCCATCCTGTGGCTTGCGCCGCTCGGAGATGTCGAGCCGTGACATGACTTTGATACGTGAGATTAAGGCGTTGCGGTATTGGGGCGGGAACTGGTGGTAGACCGCCATGGTGCCATCTTTGCGGAAACGTACAACCACCTTTTTGTTGCCAGGGTTGGGTTCGATATGGATGTCGGAGACCCCTTGCTGGTAGGCGTCCATGATGATTTTGTTGATGATTTTAACGACGATGTTGTCGGTGACTTCGCTCTCTTCGTGGCTGGTAAAACCATCACTCTCAAACTTGCCGCTGTTGAATGAGCTGTCATCCGGCTCATCCCCTTCTGGTTCAATGGCGTTCAGTATATCTTCTGATGAGTAGTAGAACTGTAAGGCCCAGTTGATATCTTCGGTGATGCCGATGACAGGCTCTATATATTTGTTGGTGTGAAAGCGCAGTGCATCCAAGGCCTCCCAATCCATGGGGTTTTCGATGGCCACCGCCAGCTTGCCCTCATATTGATAGAGCGGGATCACCTTGTGTTTGAAGGCTAGGTTGGCCGGTATTTTGTGAATGATGTCTGGGCTGACTTTGAACTCCTGCAAATTAACAAAGGGGATGCCGAGCTTTTTGGCCAGCGCCTGCTGAATCTGTTCGCGGCTGACAATGCCGTTGTCGATCAATATTTCGCCCAGCGGTTTGCGGCGCTCTTTTTTTTGTATCATCAGGGCATCTTCAAGCTGTAGCTCATCGATCAGATTTTCGCTGATCAAAATTTCGCCGAGTTTGAGACTGGGCATCGCCTTCTGCTGTTTTAATGCCTTTTCCAGCTGGCTGGTGTCGACAATGGTGTGGCTGATCAGGTACTCCCCCAGGGGTTTAGTGCGGGCGTTGTGCTGGATCTCCAGCGCATTGGCAATCTCTTCACGAACCACCCCTTGGTTCTTGATTAAAATCTCGCCAATGGGTTCGCCAATGATGTTGCTATGAATGGCGCTTTTGGGGATAAACAGATGCAGGTATTGAGGCAGGTACTGGTTGGTATTGTGCTGTTTAAACAGATGAATGCCTTGCTGATCGACCCGGCTGCCGTAGGTTTTACCACTCAACTTACTATTGTCTTTGAAGGTGATGGTGAACTCTTGTGGCTCGGTGGATGAGGTGATCGATTTTTTATTGCCCCCGCTGATGGCAGGGTCGGGTGTGAAGGGGATAGGTTGTGTGAGCTGCATGGTTTTGATGTCGACCATGTTTACCTCATGCAGTTCGCCACCCTCTTTATGGTTCAGGCCGATGATGGCGTTGCCGGTATCAAACCGGGTAAGTTTGCCCTCTATCTTTTTACCGTTCACTAAAAACAGAACAATGGCCGCATTATTAAAGGTGGCCACGTTTTCTGGGTTTGAGAGTGGCGGGAGCGGCAGGATAATTTTATCATTCAGGTCCATTATCATTCCTTGTCTATCATGGCATTGCAGATCACGGGGAATGGAGTGATGACGACTATTGAACTGTTGTCACTGTGTAAACGCACCGGGTTGTTTGATGCATGGACGCTCCCCTGTTGAGGTGGATATCGGCCAGAGGCAAGGGGATGTTAGTAGAGGTTTGTGTCGCAGGTAACGAGTTTACTGCCCACTGATGGTAAACGGATCGGCGTAAATCTCCTGGAAACCGGCACCGGCGAGAAAGCAGTCCCGTTTGGTATTGTTCACCATCTCCGGATGGCCGCAGAGGTAGACACTCCAGCCATTCAGCTTGGGAAACTGTTTCAGGGCGACCTCATTGGCGCGGCCTGCTGTGAATCCCTGACTATCGTTGCCGGAGAGGCAGGGGGTGTAGTGAAAATTGCTGTGTTGTCTGGTCAGTGCATTGAGTTCGTCCACCAGGTAGAGCCGTTCTGCTGAGCGGCTGCCGTGGAAAAGATGGATCTCCCCCTGGTGCCCCTGTTCCAGCGCGGCACGGGCAATACCCCAGAGCGGTGCCAGACCGGAGCCGGTACCTATCAGCAACATATTTTGTTGTGGTTTCTCGCCCAGATAAAAACAGTCACCATGGGCACCATCAATGTTGAATTGGTCACCAGGATTGATCTGGTCGTGGAGCCATTGGCTCATCTGGCCATTGGGGAGGAGCTCTACATGTAACTCCACCACCCCTTCGCTGGGCAGACTGGCAATGGAGTAGCTGCGGATCAAACCGTCGGGACGGTGCAGATTGATAAACTGGCCCGCTTGAAACTCAAAGGGCGACGCGGGTTGTAAGCGCAGGCGTAGGGTTTGGGGATTTAATTGGGTTTTACTGATCACGGTGACTAAAACCTTAGGCAGGGCCTCATTGCCCGCCAGGGCAACCTGCATATCGGTTGTTGTTCTGCAAATACAGGCCAGGAAAAAACCGCGATGTTGCAGTGTTGGTTTTAACCCTTTTTGTGAATCTGGAGGGGGAGTACCCTCAACTGCACGCATCATACAGGTCTGGCAGCTACCACTGCGACAGGAGGAGGGTGGCTCCGCACCCTGACGTATCAGCGCCTCTAAAACAGTTTCATCAGCATGACAGCTGTACGCTGTTCCAGAGAAGGTGATTGTTGCCATGGTGCGGGCCGCTCCTGTTTAACGTCCGAGCACGTCTTTGCGGGTGCTTTCGGCAATGGCTGCAGCTTGCCCGATTAGTTCGGCAGGCACACCCAGCTCAGTCAAGGTGGCACCAAGGTGTTCCATAACGGCGTCGAAATGGCTGTCATTTAAGCCGTTAACAACAAGATGTGCGTGGGCGGCACGCATATCTTTACCGGTGTAGCTGTGTGGACCGCCCAGGGCCATGGTCAGGAACGCTTTCTGTTTGGCATGTTGGCGCACCATGTCTGTGCTGGTGAAAAACTGGTTGATACGGGTATCAGCCAGAACTTTGCGGTAAAACAGGTCAACGGCGGCATCAACAGCGGCTTCGCCACCAATTTTTTCATATAGACTTTGGGTCATTTGCATTCTCCTGAAAAAGTGTTGTTATCTATCACGAGCCATTGGGGATTTCGTGTGGTCTGTGCTGCTTGATAAATAATGTATTTAAAATACATCTTATATCGTGACTGCATTATTCACGGCAATTTACTGGTTGTCAATAGAGCTGTTGATGAGGTGTTGCCTGTGGATGGGTGATCACGGAGTCAGGCAAAAACTGCTGAAAAAGTATAAAATCGGCCCCACTTAAATTATTGTATCAAATCAAGCAGATCACTATGTCGACCATTATTGAACAGCAGGCCAAGCGACGCCGTACCTTTGCCATTATCTCCCATCCGGATGCTGGTAAAACCACATTGACTGAAAAGCTGTTGCTGTTCGGGGGTGCGATCCAGATGGCCGGTACCGTCAAGGGGCGCAAGGCGGCACGTCACGCCACCTCCGACTGGATGGAGCTGGAGAAGCAGCGTGGTATCTCCATCACCACCTCGGTGATGCAGTTCCCCCATGGCGACAAGATTATCAACCTGCTCGACACCCCCGGCCACGAGGATTTCTCGGAAGATACCTATCGCACCCTGACAGCAGTCGATTCGGCGCTGATGGTGATCGACAGCGCCAAGGGGGTTGAGGACCGCACCATCAAACTGATGGAGGTGTGCCGCCTGCGTGATACACCGATCATCACCTTTATCAACAAGATGGACCGGGAAGGACGTGAGCCGATCGATCTGCTCGACGAGGTGGAGGATATCCTCAAGATCAAATGTGCCCCCATCACCTGGCCGATTGGCATGGGTAAAAACTTCAAGGGGGTGTTCCACCTTGCCGATGATCGCATCCATCTCTTCAGTTCCACCCACGGTGGCAAGATCATGGCCGGCGAGGAGATTAAAGGGTTGGACAATCCACGTCTTGATGAGTTGTGGGGCAGCCATATGGCGGCGCAGGTGCGTGAGGAGATCGAACTGGTGCGTGGCGCCAGCCATGAGTTTGACCATGACGCCTATCTGCGGGGTGAGGTGACGCCGGTCTTCTTCGGTTCCGCCATCAATAACTTTGGTATTAAAGAGTTGCTCGACGCCTTTGCCGAGTGGGCACCGGAACCGCAGTCACGCGAAACCAAAACACGGGTGGTGGAGCCAAACGAAGAGAAGTTCAGCGGTTTTGTCTTTAAGATTCAGGCCAACATGGACCCACAACATCGCGACCGTGTGGCCTTTCTGCGAGTCTGTTCCGGCAGTTACACCAAAGGCATGAAGGTGCGCCATGTGCGGATTGCGCGTGATGTACAGATCGCCAACGCCATTACCTTTATGGCCAGTGATCGCGAGAACATTGAAGAGGCGTTCCCCGGCGACATCATCGGGCTGCACAACCACGGCACCATCCAGATCGGTGATACCTTCAGCGTCGGTGAGGAGTTGAAATTTACCGGCATCCCCAACTTTGCCCCAGAGCTGTTCCGACGGGCCCAGCTGAAAGACCCAATGAAGATGAAGGCGTTGCAAAAAGGGTTGCAGCAGTTGTGCGAAGAGGGGGCAACCCAGCTCTACAGACCGCTGATCAACAATGAGCTGATCCTCGGTGCCGTCGGTGTCTTGCAGTTCGAGGTGGTGGCTCATCGCCTGCAGGGTGAATACAAAGTTGAGTGTGTCTTTGAACCAGTGCAGGTCTCGACCGCGCGCTGGGTGATCTGCAAGGATGAGAAAAAACTCGCCGAGTTCAAACGCAAGGCCGAGGATAATCTTGCTATCGACGGTGCCGGACAACTGGTCTACATCGCCCCGACACGGGTTAACTTGCAGCTGGCGATGGAGCGCTATCCGGATGTGGAGTTTGTGTCGACACGTGAGCACTAAGAGTCTGTTCTAAGCAGCGGTTGGCTCGATCAGTTTGACCACAAAGGCGCAGAGATGCGCCTTTATGTTTTTGGGTTAAGTAGAGTGTAGTGAGCTGCGAATAGAGTCGTTGTGTTGGATGAAAACCATACATGACGATGCCTGTTAGATAGTCATCCCAATAGATGTTGTTATTTTCCGTTCCATATTGAACTATAGCGTGTGATCCAGTAACCACCGTAGAGCGGAGGGGGACTGGATTGTGCAAAATTGATGGGGCCGTGACCAGTAGGGTTGCGGATCAATGCAATCTTTGGGGACAACAATCTATGAAAGCGATTATGTATGAACGTTATGGTTCACCTGAGGTGCTCCAATTACGGGAGATTGAAAAACCGTCACCCAAGGATAATGAGATTTTAATCAAGATATATGCAACGACGGTGACATCTGGCGACTGGCGGGTGCGAAGTCTCACCGTGCCCGTTGGCTTTAGGCTCATCATGCGTTTGGTGTTTGGTATATCAAAACCCAAACAACCGATACTCGGCACAGAGTTAGCTGGGATGGTTGAAGCGATTGGTAAAGAGGTGAAAAGATTCAAAGTAGGTGATCAGGTTTTTGCGTTCAGTGATGCGGCAATGGGGTGTTATGCCGAGTATAAATGCATGGCAGAAGATGGTGCTATTGCATTAAAACCACCCAGCCTAACCTACGGTGAAGCCGCCGCGCTCTCTTTTGGCGGAACAACGGCGCTGGATTTTTTTAGAAGAGCAAAACTTCAGAGGGATGAAAGAGTCCTCGTTAATGGTGCTTCTGGCGGGGTAGGTACGGCTGCGGTGCAGCTTGCCATACACTTCGGTGCAGAGGTGACCGGAGTGTGTAGTACTTCTAACGTGGAGTTGGTGAGAGCTTTGGGGGCCAGCCATGTGATTGATTATACCCAGGCAGATTTCACGCAGAATGGTGAGGTCTATGATCTTATTGTGGATACTGCTGGCTCGGCCCCGTTCTTTCGCTGCAAGGCATCGTTGAAGAGTGGAGGACGGCTGCTGATGGTGTTGGCTGGACTGCCAGAGATGCTTCGAGCCCCATGGGTGTCGATGACAAGCTGTAAAAAAATCATCGCTGGACCAGCATCCGCATGCACAGAAGATCTGCATTTTCTCGCGGGGCTGGCGGAGGCGGGGGAGTTTAAACCGGTGATCGACCGATGTTATTCGTTTGAGCAGATTGTTGAGGCCCACCGTTACGTTGATGCGGGGCATAAGAGGGGCAATGTCATTATATCTCTTGAGAAGGGAGTCTGAAAAATCACTGCTGTCTGTAGACACACAGTAGTCGTCGGAACGTGTTAACACTATTGTTTGAATAGGCCTTGTTGGCATGTGCAGGCGATTTTTTATGGTATGAGTTATTTGCCAGTGATCATCACAGAAGCTATGGAATGGAACCGAGGAGTAACCCTGAGTTTATTGCCATAGTTATTCGATATGTCGATGTAAATACTCAGGATTTCATTCTGTGCCTTTCTACATTAATAACGCGACAAACATATAATTTTGTACTAAGGTTTTTTATATGATGATTTAAAAAATACTTTCAATGTCACTGTCGAAACATCCGAAGGAGTTCGATATGTCGAATGTGAAATATCTCTTTATCTTTTCCATCACCATTCTTCAAACATTTTTTGTACTGCCGTTCTTTACGGCTCTTCATGCGGAAACACTTTACGGCGTAGTATCCAACGGGGAAAATTCTGGATATCTCATCTCTGTCAATACGGTGACAGGTGCTGCAACCCCGATTGGCAATACAGGGATGAGTGGACCTTCAGGGTTGACTTATAACACGCTGACTGGGGATCTATTGGCCATCAATGCCTTTGGTGGCGGTCAGGTTCGCCGTGTGGATACCGCCACTGGTGCGGCCACTGTGTTGGCAGCGGCGAGTAATCTGCCGACCCCCGGTGCGCTGGCTTATCGTGCTGCGGATAACATGCTCTACACTAATCAACCTGGTATCAGCACCAACGTCATCAAACGTCTTAATGCCTCGACTGGTGCAAGTGTGGATCTTATCGGTGTGGTGAATAAGGGGCCGATGGGTGGCATGGCCGTGCGCCCATCAGATGGGGTGATATTTGGTGCAGGCAGTTGCGGGGTTGGTGCGGGTGATTGTCTCTTTACCATTTCTACCATCGCAGGCCCGCCGCCACGGGAGAGCGATGTGGGGACGACGGGGCGCATGATCACGGCGTTGAGTTTTCATCCCACCAGTGGTGTGTTGTATGGCAGTGATGGTAGCAATCTGGTGACTATCAATCCCGCTACGGCGACCGTGACAACCATTGGCCCTTTTGGTGCAGAGGTTGGTTTTGTAGCGGGGCTTAGTTTTGCTCCTGATACAGGTGATTCAGTGGATGTCTGGATCAAGGATTGTGCTGCTGATGTGGGCAATGTGCCATCACATCCCGCGCCGTGTCCACAGTACTACACCAGCCCTGATATCTGGATCGACAACAACAACGATATGGTGATGGATGCACCGGTAGTGGGGGCTGACAATATTCTTCATGCGGTGGTTCGTAATCGCGGGACTAATGTCGCCACTAACGTGACGGCCAGTTTTTATTATCGTGACAATACTACCGGGCTTGTTTTTCCTGACGGTGCCACACTGATTGGTACCGACACGGTGACGGTGGTGGGTGGCAGTGGTGCGATTGCTTCTATTACCTGGCCTAACTTGCCAGCACCTCCGACGACGGGGGGCCATTGGTGTATTGGTGTGGTTTTGAATCATGCCAATGATGGGGCGATCACTCCGGTCGTGCCACCGTATGCGGATAATAATGTGGGCATTGCGAATATCTGGTTTATCGCTGGCCGTGCCGGTGAGGCGGTTGCGCTTGATTTTAATGTGGGCACAGGTGGTAAGTCGGGTTTTGGTTTGACGCCGTGGCCACGGGAGTTTCGTCTTGAAGTGGTTAACAGTTTGCCAGAAGGGTGGCGTTGGGCGTTGGCGGGTGTAGAGGCTGAGCAGCCTTTCTCGCTTAATCTTGGCGAAGAGCGTGCAGTGAAACTCAGCGTGACTGTTGCTGCCGATGCTATGCCCCATGTGGGTGGCTCCATCAGTGTTCGGCAGGTGGATGTGGTGACCGGCACGGTTTTGGGGGGTGTGAAATACGATCTTTATGAAGATAGTAAACCACCACAAGCGGTAGGTAATGCACGTGTCTCACTGCTCGATGGCAAAGCGTTGTTGAGTTGGAACCCGGTGTTGTTCGAAGCGGATACTAATCTACCAGAACGGGTTGCCTATTATGAGGTGCTGCGTGATGGTGAGCCGTTGGTCAAGGTACTGCGTGATGAAGATCCAGAAAAGTCGGGTATGCAGTGGACCGATCCGGAGGTACTGACCAAAACGACACGTTACGCAGTACGTGTGGTGGATGAGGGGGGGAATATATCAATACCATCGCCTGAAATGGTGGTTGAGATAACAGCGGTTGATGTGCCAGAGCCACCGCTCTTTAATTGGCTGACATGGCTGTTATTGGTATTGCTGGTGGTATTGCTGGTACTGGCAATAAAACGAAAGTCTGAACCTTGAGTGTTGGTATAGCACTGTAGAAAAAAATGCGTCAGCGATGAGAGAGTGTCGGTTATTTGTGGTGCAGTGAGTTGAATTAATTTGAAGGAGGAGTGTATGCCCACCCCCATCATCCAGCGTCTCAGCCCCACCTCCGGTTGGCCCGGTGGTACTGCAGCCGATGGTTCAGCGATCAACGGTACACTGGTCATCATTCATGGCCGCCATTTTCACCCCACGGCGGATATGCATCTTAACCGAGTGAGCTTTACCGCCTCGGCGGGTGGCACGGTGCCGGCGCCGGTGGTGTGGGCCTCGGTCAACGAGATCGACTATCAGCCCAATGGCATTGTTGCCAGTGATGCCGCAGTGTCGGGTGGGCTTGATGGACCGCGTGGTGTGACGGTGAACAGCAGCAGTGGTGATCTCTACATTGCCGATACCGAGCAGGATCGCATTGTGCGTAGAACAGCGGCGGGTGCCTTCAGTAGCTGGGGCGGCACAGGCGCAGGCAATGGCCAGTTTAATCGTCCCACCGGCATTGCTGTTGATCAGAGTGGCAATGTTTATGTCGCCGATACCATGAATCACCGTATCCAGAAGTTCAGCGCCACGGGTGGATTCATCACGGCGTGGGGTTCACACGGCAGTGGTGTTGGCCAGTTTGATATGCCGGTGGATATTGATGTGGCGCTGATCGGCGGCATGAGCTTTGTCTATGTCGCCGACAGTAACAACCATCGTGTCGCCCGCAGTGATGGCGTCGGCAATATGCCAACGCAGCTGCTGGCGCCGGCCGATTGCGGCCGCATTCTTGGCGTTTGTGCGCCGCGTGGTTACGGCTTTGTCTACGCCACCGATCCTTCCAACAGACGTATCTACCGCTGGGCTTGGACGGGCGCTTTCAACGGTTACTTCGGTGATCCCGGTCCGCACAATTTGGCGGTGGTGGAGGTCGGTTATCCGCTGGGTATCGAGCAGGACTACGATGGTTATGTCTACATCACCGATAACGCTGGGCGGGTGGTGCGCAAGTTTGATCCCTTCGATCCAACCTTTCGTGAAATTGCCAAGTTTGGTCTGACCATCCCCAGCGTGCCGGGGCCGACACCACCACAGGAGTTTGTCGATCCGGTGGATGTAACGGTGACCGATCTCAAGGCGGTCTACGTGGTGGACCGGCAGCGCAAACAGGTGGTGCGTTACACACCCACCGATTCGCAAGAGCTATGGGTGCATGTGCCGGCCGGTGCGGCGACCGGCAGTGTGCGGGTGCGCACCGATGAGGGTGAGCAGAGTGCAGGGTTTGTAGTGTTGCAACGGGCGCAGGTAGAGGTGGCCGATACCTATCTCACCCAGGGGCTATCGCAGTATCCGTTAGTGGCGGGCAAAAAAACTATGATCCGTTATCAGATGCGCACCGTCGGCGAGGCCGTCATGGAGAGTTTCTCCTGGGGTTCACCGGTGCATGACAGCGCGCTCTGTCGTGTTTACAAAGATGGTGCCGAAGTTGCTCAGATGCAGGGTGAGGTGGAGTACCTCACCATGAGCGGTGGTTTCATGGGTTCAGCAATCGCCTTTGAGATCCGTTTTGAAATCCCCCACTGGATAATCAACGATCAGGCCAGCTATCGTTTTCGCGTCACACTGCAACGCAGCGGTACACCGGCCTTTAACGATACCCGCGACTTCCCCAGCGCTGCCGGCGTTACTTTCCATAATCGCATGAGCTATCGCATCATCGCCTCGCCCGTGACTCACCTACGCCACGATGGCGCTCGTGTTGGTAGCAGCTCTATGTGGCCAGCGCTATTTTATCTTGGCAGCAACGTTGGCCACATGCTCGACTGGATGGACTGGTCGCAGCTCTACAGTGGCTTTGTGCACTACAACCGTCTTTATCCGTTGCGTCACAGTGTTGCCAACATTGTGGAGTGGGGCATCTGGGTCAACGGCACCATGCACAACGGCATCAACAGCGATGACGAGGTGCGCGACATGCTGGCGGTGCTGGAATATACCCGTCGCGATATCAATGAAGGCAGCGGCGAGAATTACGACTTCATGCTTGGCATTGTTGATCGTAACGAGATTGCGGCATCCCAGGATTGGGTCGGTATCACCAGTGATTCCTACCGTTCAGCACTCATCTCCGTTGGTGATAATTCTGCCGGTGATCCGGCCTACGATGTCGGTGCCATCATCGCCCATGAGTTATTGCATCAGCACGGCATCCATCATCAGGGCGACCGCGAACGGGCGCAGACGGACGAGGAGGCGTGGAACTCGGTTAGTGGTAATTTTATTTATGATCCGGTGACTTTGGCCTATGTCTCCACCACTGGTTTTCGTACCTATGAGTGGAATGACGAGACCGCCTTTGCCGAAGGGCGTCACGATGGTGTTGATGGCAGTTATGACCAGCTCTACGACGCGCTGGCCAATCCCCATCCAGTGAGTGTGCGGGTGCGCGAACGGGCACTCAAAGAGGCAGAGCGGCCCGTGGACACGCCAAAAAATTTCACCCTGATTGGTCACTACAGCCGTGCCGACGGTTTTGTTCGTATCGCTTCGTGGGTGGGCCGTGGTGATTCACCAGTGACACCCGAGGTGAGTGATGGTGAAGGTGTGCTGATCTTTATGGATAACAGTGGCCATGAACTGTTGCGTTGGCGGATGCGGTTTTCATTTGGTCTGCGTGGTGTGAGTCGTAGCGGACATGCAACTACCACAGGCGCAGGCAGTGCCACGGTGAGTATCACCTGTCCCTATCCGGCCACCACTGCTCGAGTAATTATGGAGGCGGACAAACAGGCTGTGTGGCAAGCCGATGTGCCAAGCACCGGGCCAACGGTGCAGCTGATCACACCGACAGGCGGCGAGCAGATCGCACCGACGGATACCGTTGTGGTTGAGTGGCAGGCGAGTCATGCACAAGATGTGGAACTGGAGTATCGCATCTCGTACTCCAGTGATGGTGGAAAAACTTTTCGCCCCATTGCCGTAGCGCTTAAAGAGCGACGTTACGAGTGGCAGCTGGGTCTCGGCGCCAGCACTGGCCGCATCCGGTTGCGGGTGGTTGCCAGTGATGGTTTCAATCAGGCGGAATCTATCTCCGATGATATTTTGGTGGGCGACGTGGCGCGCCGTATTGCCATCCTCCAACCACGTCGTGGTGAGGTGATCCCCGAAGGTAAGGCGCTGCGCCTCACGGCCCTGGCCAACGATCTGGAGCAGGGGGCGTTGCCACTCACGCCTGCCAACAGCCGTTGGCTGCTCGATGGTGAAGTGGTGTTGGGCAGCGGTAATGAGATCGAAATAAAAGAGATCGAACTCACCACACCATGCGGCACCGTTACCACACCACTGCCTGTGGGTGCACATCTGCTGAGTGTTGAGTTGACACTCGGTGCGGATAAAATACTGCGTGATGAGATCCCCATCGAGATCGCCGCCGATAGTGATCGCGACGGTGTGCCCGATGATGTCGAGATTGCCCAGGGTACCGACCCCAATGATCCGGGCAATCGTTCCACCACTGCGCCAATCTACCCCTTTGGGCAATGGCGCTTCCGCCGCTGCCGCAATCACACGCTGTTCCAGATCGGCCATCTGCTGACAGGCACGGTTGCCATCGAACTTGGTTTCATTGATGAGGCCGGTATGCCACTGGCAAATCACACATTGCAACTAGTGCGTGGCGCTACACGCACAACCGTCATAACAGGTAACGATGGCATAGCGCGTATCGAGATGGATTCGCTGCAAAGTGTATTGATAAAAGTGGCCGCCAATGACAATCGCAACAGCGCCTTTGGTAGCTGTTATCTGCGTGTTGCCAAGGGTTCACCACTCACTGAAACCATCATTCAGGCGCACGCCTGGATCAGCCGCCAACGTGGCTGCTGGTGGTTGGGGCGTGAATCACAAGGTACGATCATGATCAACGCAGGCAATCCGTTGTCGATTCGTGGTGTAAAAATATGGCAGGGTTCGTCACCAAAAATGGTTTCACCTAAGCTGAGCTATCGCCTGTTGGGGAGGTTGCAGATGGCAACAAAACGAATCAGTATAAAAATGGTGGATCACTAAACTGATAACGGCACCGTTTTTATGTGTCACAATCAGCGGCATCCCTTTTGTTGAAGATGGCTATGCCGAAAATTCACGAATTTATTCAACGGATCATATTTTTGGTTTTGTATCTCTGCCCCACCTGCTAAGTTGTAAGTGGGTTTTTTTTGGATTAGTTGTTCGTGGTTTCAGGCGCAATGGAAGATATAATTACAGTTGTTGTAAAAAACACTCAAGGGATGGCAAGCAGATATTAGTTTAGTTGGTGGGGGGGTTATGTTCACTGTTTTAAATTTTTTTTTAGTAACGTTCTGTCTGTTTATCATCGCTACTCCGTCGGTAAGTGCTGCGGAAAAAAAAGACGCGTCTGAAGTGGATGCTATGTTTTTTTCCTCCCTTCCTGATCGTCGCAAAGAGCAGTTTTCAACCAGTCCCGGTTACGCGCTGTTCCCTTACCCATACAGTCTTCCCGGTGTTGGAAAAGGCCTCAGTGTGGTGGGCGGTTCTATGAATATCGCCAATACACATACCGATGGTTATGGTGTGATACTGGGTGGAGAGGTGAAGGGGGTGGCCGTGGGTATGTCTGACATCCACATTATTCCACGCACGTTGATTTTAGATGTTGGCTACAGCGATATAAACAAGGCGCAAATTATGAGCTACAGCCAACGTGGCATGAGTTCTGACAAGAATGATTACCGCCTGCTTGATCTCAACGATGTGGTTTACTACGGCGGCAGAATGACGGCCACATTTTTTGAGCGCCGTTTTGAACTGTATGGTGGGTGGTACAAGGGCGCTACGCAGTTGAATAACATCCGTGATAAAGACGGCAACATTATTGTTGCGGCACAGGACTCACCACGTGAGTGGGGCCATACTACCCTTATTGGTAGCCGCCTTGATCTTACCGATGACTATGCCGATCCGCGGCGCGGAGTCAGCCTTAGTATTACCCGCTCCTCAACACCGCCCAGCGATTCTGGCCCGGACTACTACGTGATGGATTACAGCATGAGTGCCTACCTGCCCATCGGTAAGCGTAGCACTTGGGCTTTTAATTTATTACGCTCTGATGCGGTTGTTAGCCAGAAAGGTGAAACCGATCCGACCAAACTTCAAGATCAGCAGGGGATTAACTGCGCTGATACTTCACTCACATCGTTAGCCCGGCAATATTGCACTGAAGTGCTCAATAATATGATCGCAAATAATACCTACGGTACGGCTAGTGTCCTGGGTGGGTTCAGTCGTCTGCGTTCCTATCCACAAGGCAGATACAGTGGTGCCCACACCCAGTTCTATGGTACGGAGGTGCGTTGGAATCTCACTGATGAGTCCACACCCTTTGATATTTTTGTGATGAAGGATATTCGCACAGCAATACAGCTGGCAGCGTTTTATGAGTTAGGCAGCACTGCCGATTTGCGTGGCGACGTGGGTGATATCTGGAAACAGTCGTACGGTGTTGGGTTCAGGATGGTGACAGCCTCGGGTGTCGTATTTAGGGGTGATTTTGCGTACGGAGATGATGGCTTGGCGCAACAGATATTTATTGGTTATCCCTGGGAGCTTTAAGGGTGTGAGGTATAACATTTATGTTATGGCTGGCGTTTAAGATGCTGTTTCAGGAGCGTGGCAGATGGGTTATACATTGATTGTGAAACCCTTTATACCGATTGCAGGCATGTTGATAGAACGTCACCACTCTAGAGGAAACGCCTTGTACGGGGTCGCATACAGGGCGTTGTGGAAGCTGCAGATGAAAGACCCTCGGCTACCCGATGGGGCCTTGATCAGTCATGTGGCATCTCGTCGAAACCAGGATTGATGGTTAGGAAGTACAAGACAGAGTAAACCAAGAAAAAAGTAGTCAAGCATGTCATTAACAGCGGACCACTCTTGCAGAATGTAGTGACCAACGAGAAGGCTCAGCATGAATGCAAACCAGTTATACACGGCAAGCTGTTTATGCTGATGGCTAAAAAGTGCGAGGCCTGGCCCGATTTCAATAAATGGTATGATTTGCAGATAAGCGTTTATAAGAAATGGGGGCATTTGAATGAGTAGATCTCCCTGAAACTAACTGGAGTAGTACTCCGAGAAACCACCGTGGCTGAAGAGTTTGCTTGTTTCTGTGGTAAGAAGAGTTGTTACCATAACAAATCAAACGATCCGTTCAGCATCCTTAAGTGTTGTCCTTTCAATCATATTCCATCTCCTGTGAATAAGATGCCCAGCATGGGGCTAACCGACGGCACTTTAGCACCGTCCGGCGATTGCGATTGATCTCTGGGTCAGGCATGGGGTGGGGTATGGGCATGTTCAGGACAGAACTCGAGTAGAAAACGCTTTAATATGTATCCGTTGGCCTCTTGTGAGGTCCAGAAGAGTTTCATATGCGTAAGGTTTTTCAGGAGGGTGATCTCTAACGAGTGAAGACTCATGCGAATGTCTGACGATTACTTAAGTCGTGCCGCCACCGGCCCCAAAAGAGAGGAACCACTAACCAGTGTCGGTTTGAGTGAGATGTCGGAAGATGAAGCTAACCTAGCTGAAAAACTACAGGTTGTATATGAAACCATTCTTTGAAATTTCACTGACAACCCCCGTTGTTAAATGGCTGGCAATACCCATGGTCGAAAGAGTAAAACACTTCATGCCGGACCTTATGGTAGCCCATCTCTTCATGGCTGGCCACCAGCTTAAAGTAACACTCAATCGTACGAGGCATTCTGTCCTGATATGCAAAATAATTAAGTGAGGTAAATCCCAGGCTCTGCCGGGGCACTCCCCCAGGTTTGATCTATACGGCGGTCATTGTGAATCTGGCGTCTCTGCCAAGAGAACGAGGGTCACAATGAAAGAGTATCAAGGTCTGAGTCATACGCGTTGGGATTGTAAGTACCAGGTGGTGTTTATCCCCAAACGACGAAAGAAGCGTATTTCTGGAGTGTTGAGGCGGCATCTTGGAGAGATATTCCATGAGCTGGCAAAACACAAGGAATGTAAGATTGTTGAGGGTCACCTGATGGGTGATCATGTCCATATGTGTCTGAGTATTCCACCGAAGTATGCAGTGTCGAACGTGGTGGGGTATATCAAAGGCAAGAGTGCCATTCAGGTGGCTCGTAAGTTTGGTGGTCGTGAAAGAAATTTCACAGGCGAAAATTTTTGGGCGAGGGCTACTTTGTTTCGACAGTGGGGCTTGATGAGGCGATGGTAAGGGCCTACATCAAGAACCAAGAGATGGAAGATGAGCGCTACGACCAGATGAAGCTCGGAGTGTGATCAACCACCTTGGGCGGTTCACGGTTTAATGGGACCTTTGAGGCGCTCACCCAATAAGCCCCCGGCTATGAGGGGATGTTAGACAACAATTCCCAGTAGCAGACATAATGCTCTTCATGCATCCTTCCACCCCGAACCACAAATCCTTTTTTAATATCACCGGCATCATCGCAGGCACCACCTACAATGCCATGCTGTTCCAGAATATGTATGTTGGCACCACTGATACCTGTATCTTTAATTAAATAGACGGCACTTGCCAGAGAGGTGATACCACCACCAATCAGATACATTTTTTAATCAATTGTTAGGATATGCCCGATTTTTGCAATAAAAAAGGACCCAAACGGGTCCTTTTTTTGTCACTGTGCTTTCACACGGTATAACGCAATTTTATGGAGCAGGCTGTGTAACCGTATTCATGATCAACGTAACCGCTGTCTGTGCTAATAATCGGCCATTAACCGTTGCACCTGTATTAACAGTAACACCTTTTGCAGCAAGGACCACTCCTTCAAAGACGGCACCTGTATCAATGGCGACACCGGCTCCGCCGGCAACCTGCCAGAAGACATTCTTCGCAAGAGCACCGCCCGTCAAAAAGACGTTGGTGGCGCTTGCTTGAGTAACGTTCCCTGCGACCTGGAAAATCCAGACATCATTCGGGCCACCTGAGAGGGTGACATCAGTATTGATCAAAACATTGGTACCCCATTTGTAAAGACCGGGGACCAGTGTCTTGCCGCTAATATCACCTGCGTGTAGTTCAGTGTAATCAGGGGTTATTCTGCCTGCGGCATCGTTATAGGCGGTTCCCATATCGAGCACCGCGTTGGCGACCAGTGTATTGTCAGGTGCCGTCCCTTTAAAGCAGGGGGTAGTACCGCTGCCGACATAGGCTGCATTAGCCCCGTAGATTGTGCCTGTTATTTCTGTACAGGTAATGTTATTCATCGCTGCAGCGGTGATCGGGCTGGCACCAATGTTACCGGTGATAGCCGATGTCGGAACGTTGGTGATGCCGGTTTTTGTCAGGATCACAAAGTTTCCCGCGGTTCTCAGATTTACTGCAGCAGGTCCAACAGCAAGGGCGGAGCCGGTAGTAAAGCTCCAGACAATGTTAGCCGCCAGTGGATTTGCAGGCAATGCAGGGTCGGTAATGGCCGTTGTTAGCGTAACGGTATAGAGGGTATTAGCAACGAGATTGTTAGCCGGTTTAAAGGTCGCTACCTTGTTGTTGTAGACAACCGTACCTGCAACTAATGCGGCACCCTTTCTCAATGTAAAGCTCGATGTGTTAACGGTAGCCGGGTCAAGTGCTTCACTGAAGGTGGCACTAACGTTGCCATTAAGTACAAAACCAGTGACTGCATTTGCTGGATTGCTAGAGATGATAGTAGGGGCGACAGCATCTGTTGTTGTGCCGCTGGTAAAGTGCCAAACATAATCGTTTGCCAGCGCTATACCCGATGAGCTTTTTACCTTATTGGCAAGCGTGGCGGTGTAGAGTGTATCCGCTGTAAAGCTGCTGCCTGGGGTGAAACTCGCAGTATTGGATGCAGCATCAAGGCTTACAACACCAGTTAACGGAGGTTCGCCCGCGCCCACTACTGTAAAGCTTGTAGTATCAATTGTTGATGTATCCATTGCTTCACTGAAGGTGGCAACCACTTTGTTGTTGAGAGCCACAGCTATTGGGGTGTCTGCCGGAGTGGCATCGGTCACCGTGGGTGCGCTGTCACTACTGCTGTTCCCGTTACATCCCGCCGCAAAGGTGGTCAGCAAGAGTGCAGTTAGCCATAAACTTCGCTTAGTATATTTTTTGCATCGATTCATCTGGTTTTCTCCATGAAATATTTTTTATCGCGTGGGTAACAGGTAACCACGAAACTTGACCGGCAAAGGTCACGCATTTGCCGAGGGGATCACTCGTTTGTCCGTGCCACACCAGACAACTCAATGTACCTGGTATTGTTTGTGTGGTTGTATCAGGGGATTATTGCGAGCTTTTTCCGCCTAGTGTTAGGCCTCAGGCGGGAGGAGATGACACCACCATATGCTTTAAATACATAAATAGGTGAATTATTTTTAACGGCTTGCAGGATGAGCTGGATAAATGGTGGCTGTTCTGTGCATACAAGTTTATCGGAAAGCTTTATATGCAGTGTTTATGTCAGTCCACAGATATAAATAATATCCGATTTAACTAATGATATATGTAAAAGGTTAGTATCCCGTGCAGGTAAGGATAGTGTAAAAATCGTAGCCGGTTTTTATTCTTGCTCTTTTAACCTGCCATGTCCACATGTTGGCAAGTGACTCACTTTGTGACGCTAAAACATATAACAACAATTTAGGATACATTCGATGAAAATATACAAACAGTTGTCGATCCTGTCGTTGGCAGTGATGGGGGTGTTTTACGACGCTACCCCAGTAATGGCGATGCCACTACTGGGAACGGCACAGAGCTTCGCGGTTTTGGGACAGTCGACAGTGACCGATACCGGTCCGACTACCCTCTGGGGCGATCTGGGTCTCTACCCGGGGACTTCGATCACTGGCACGGGGAGCATCACTCTTAATAGGGGAACGATACACCAGACTGATGCGGCCGCGCAGCAGGCTCAGCTTGACGCCCGCACTGCATACAACACTCTTTTTAACCTGCCGTATGCTGTTGACCTGACGGGCCAGGATCTGGGTGGACTGACACTGCAACCGGGCGTTTATCATTTTGATACCTCGGCTCAACTGACTGGAACGCTCACCCTTGATGCTCTAAACGACCCCTATTCACTTTTTGTATTTCAGATCGGCACCACACTCACGACTGCAAGCAGCTCGGTTGTCAGCATGATCAATGGTAATGCAAATAGCGGCGTGTTTTGGCAGGTCGGCAGCTCCGCAACGCTAGGCATCAGCACACTGTTTGCAGGAAATATTCTCGCGGATCAGAGCATCACCTTGAATACAACGGCAAGTATTCTGTGCGGTAGGGCCATTGCACTAAATGCGGCGGTAACAATGAATACCAACACCATTGCTAACGACTGTGTTGCCTACGCTAACGATACCGGTGGAGCCACTCTTGTCGACTACGGTAGCGGCGGTTTCAGTGGTGGTGGTCTGTCCGTTCCCGAGCCAGCCATACTGGCACTGCTGGGAATGGGAATTGTGGGACTTGCATTTGGTCGACGTCAGCGCAGTTAATTGTAGTTCTGTAGAGTGGGCAGCTCTCCCTGCCCACGTTTAACTGACCGTTTCATTGAAGATTTAATCAGTCGTCTTCACCTTCTGCCATCAGCTGTTGGCGAATTGATAACAGCTCTTGTCGGCGTTTTTCATCTGTTTCGGGATAGCTCATCTTGAGCGATTTAAATGTATCAAGAATAATCTTGGAAACTATTAATCTGGCGTTCTCTTTATCGTCGGCAGGCACGACATACCAAGGCGCGTTGCGTGTGTTTGTTGCGCTCAAACACTCTTCATAAGCCTTCATATACTGCTTCCAGAATTTTCGCTCCTTGATATCCGCAAGACTGAATTTCCAGTTTTTGTCCGGCTCATCAATGCGATCGAGAAAACGTTTGCGCTGCTCCTCTTCGGAAAGATGCAGGAAGAACTTAATGATCCGCGTGCCATTACGATGCAGATGGTTCTCCTGATCAACGATGGAACGATAACGCTCCTTCCAGATACGCTTTTTGTTGAGCAGCCCATTGGGAATATTTTGACTAAGAAGAATCTCTGGATGGACACGCACGATCAATACCTCCTCATAGTAGGAGCGGTTGAAGATGCCGATCCGCCCACGTTCCGGCAGGGATTGTGTGGTACGCCACAAAAAGTCGTGCTCCAGTTCGGTCGCGCTCGGATGTTTAAAGCTGAATACCTGACACCCTTGGGGATTGATACCCGACATCACGTTGCGAATGGCACCATCCTTGCCGGCCGCATCCATGGCCTGAAAGATGAGCAGTACCGCATAACGGTTGGAGGCATAGAGCAGTCGTTGCAGATCACTGAGTTCCTCCACCTGTTCTTCGAGCAGTTCCTTATACTCCTCCTTCGACTTGTAGGCAGGCTTCACCAGCGTCGGCCACTTCTTGAGTTTGACCTTGTCGCCCTCCCGCACACGGTAATCCTTTGTTTTAATTTTCATCGTTGGCCCTTTGTTGTCAGCGCATATTCCAGACGAATAGTGTTCCACTCTAATGGCCACTCATGAATACTCCATACACTGTGACCAACGGTGCCATGATTTTGTCCCCACTTATCGCCTGCAGTATTATCTTAGCAGGTCGTACAGATTGGAACGGACTGTGGGTAGAGTGTTAGACGGCCTGTCACCGAGAGGCGAGGATGGGGCCGCCATGGAACGGGGCTGCGACAATAACCATTGTCGAGTGGCTGCTGAAACCGGTTATGAAAGCGCTATTTCCACATCACGTCAGCACCTGATTTTGCAGCAGCAGCAAGAAGATCAATGAGGGGCATTGCTCGATGAGAGATACTCACCGTCGGTTCATCGTCACCCTTACTCTCAACCGGCAGCGGGGATTCTTCGGCATCGACAGCGGCCCTTAATCGACTCAGGGCTGCAGGTACATCCGCCGCTAAAATAGCGCTGGGTACTGTTCCACTCTGGCCCATCATTTTCAACATGGAGAGTGCGACGTTTCCAAACATGGTGATGTCAGCGTAGGCATTAGTCGTAAAAGTTACCAGCATACAATTCTCCTTGAACAGATAATTAAGTGTTACTGGATACCCATAGTCACAGGATTTAAACCAGCTGTTTAGTTTTTCCTGAACTCGTTCAGTCACAACAGTCTACGCTTGATACTCTCCATCAGTGAGTGGCTATTTCTCCTGACATAGACTATTCATAATTGCTGGGCCTCGTGAATGGGTGATAAATGGGCATCTGCTATTTTTGTCAGATGAGTTCTGAATGACTGGGCATAAAAAAAGGAACAGGTCACTCCCGTGAGGGGCAATCTGTTCCTATTGTTGTGCATTTCCCGGCGTTTATCAGAGGCCGGAGTGGTTCAGCACGGTTGTGTGACTAATCTTTCTTTTTGCCAGCAAAGCGGGATTTGGAGCCTGCTTTGAATTTGTCATCCGGCTTTTTTTTGGTGACGTATCTCACCGGCACCTTGGCCTCGCCCTCTTTCTGGCGTGAGAGACGTAGTGTCTGCCCGCCGACACGGGTCTTTTGCAGGATCTGGAGTATATCGTCCGGCATGTTGCTGGGCAGATCAATGAAGCTGTGGTCGTCCTGTATGTCGATGCGGCCTATGAACTCACTGTCGAGACCGGTCTCGTTGGCGATGGCGCCGACGATGTTGCCAGGTTTGATGTTGTGTTCATGGCCCACTTCAACGCGGTAACGTTCCATGCCTTCATCGAGACGTGTTGGTTTACGTTTGTGTGCGCTTTTGTGCTCACCCTTTGGTTCACTTCTGTCGCGGTCACGGCGTGGTTTGTCGTCAAAATTGGCGCGTGTGCGTTCTGTTGGCCGTTCAGCAGGGCGTTCACTACGGGCCGGTTTTTTGGAGAGCAGCAGCGGGGTTTTGCCTTGTAACATCACGGCAAGGGCGGCAGCCACTTCGATAACAGGGATGTTGTGCTCCTGCTGGTAGTTTTCGAGGATCTGGTGGAATAGCTCCAGATCTTTATTGCTGGTGGCAAGGGTGTCGCTGATACGCTGTTTGAAGCGGGCGATCCGGATGTCATTAATATCTTCAGTGGAAGGCAGTTCCATCAAATCTATCTTCTGTTTGGTGGCGCGTTCGATGGTCTGCAACATGCGTCGTTCACGCGGGGCGATGAAGAGTATGGCGTCACCCTTACGACCGGCGCGGCCAGTACGACCGATACGGTGGATGTAGGCTTCGGTATCGTAGGGGATGTCGTAGTTGATGACGTGGCTGATGCGCTCAACGTCCAGGCCACGGGCGGCGACATCGGTGGCAACGACGATGTCGAGGGCACCGGACTTCAGCTGCTCAACGGTGCGTTCGCGCTGCTTCTGCTGCACATCACCACTGAGGGCGGCGGCAGAATAACCGCGGGCGAGCAGCTTTTCGGTGATCTCTTCGGTGGCGATTTTGGTGCGGACAAAGATGATCATGCCGGTGAAGGGTTCGGCCTCGAGAATGCGTGTCAGGGCGTCGAGTTTGTGCAGGCCACTCACTTCCCAGTAGCGCTGACGGATGGTGTCGGCGGTGGCGGTCTTGACCTTGATCTTGACCTCTTTGGGATCATTGAGGTGCTGCTGGGCGATGCGGCGGATCACGTCGGGCATGGTGGCGGAGAAGAGTGCCACCTGGCGGCCGGGAGGTGTCTGTTGCAGTACCCACTCGACATCATCGATAAAGCCCATGCGCAGCATCTCATCGGCCTCGTCCAGCACTAATGCCTGGAGGGTGTCGAGTTTGAGGGTGCCACGGCGCATGTGATCCATGACACGACCGGGGGTACCAACCACCACATGTACACCACGCTTGAGCTGGGTGAGCTGGGTTTTGTAGTCCTGGCCGCCGTAGATCGGCAGTACATGGAATCCTTTCATGTGGGAGGCGTAACGTTGGAACGCCTCGGCTACCTGGATCGCCAGTTCACGAGTCGGTGCCAGCACCAGTACCTGGGGGTGAGGGACATTCAGGTCGATGCGTGATAACAGCGGCAGGGCAAACGCGGCGGTTTTGCCGGTACCGGTCTGGGCCTGGCCGAGTACGTCGCGGCCTTGCATGATGTAAGGGATGATCTCGGCCTGGATGGGCGAGGGGGTTTCATAACCCACTTGATCGAGGGCCGCTAGAACGGGTTCAATCAGCGATAGATCACGGAAACTGGGCAGAGCAGTGGTGTCACTAGACATTTTAACAGGGTACCTATTGGCAATCGGGCGACGGAGGGGCCCGACGCAGGGGAAGACAGGGAATGCTTATTACAGAGCGGCGTATTATATCTGTTTGCACGATATTTTGCATGTGCAGTTTTATATGGCTGATTTGAAAGGGAATGGTTCGATATTGGGTGAGGCGTGGAAACAGCAGTGTTGGTATGGTGGATATGAATGCGGCAGATGAGGGCCGGTGTAGTGCACCGGCCCGGTTTGGGTGAGTGGCTGGTCCGTTAGGGGGTTGTGTAACGCTCAATCAAGGTATTGGTGAAGTCCACATTACCAACGGCCCACATATCATTGGCGGTTACCCGGGCAATACCGAATAACTGGCTGGTATTGGCGCTGGGATCAGGGCTGGCAACAATGCGCCAGGTAGAGCCATTCCAGTGCAGTATCTCGGTGAAATAGGTGTAGCGGGTAAAATCGCCGGCCCCTGGGGAGCTGCGTAACCGTGTGCCGGTGGCCCAGATGTCGTTGCTGGCATTGGCACTAATCCCGTACAGGCGGGTAGTGTCACTGAAACGGGTGTCGTTAGGCGATGGGCTGGCTACCACACTCCATGTGCTGCCGTTGTAACGTAGTGTTAATGGTCCTGTGCCGCTGTAACCGACAGCCCAGATATCATTGGGTGCGACTACTGTGATGGCGTTCAGACTGCTGTTGGCCAAAGTGGGCAGGTTAACCACGCGCCATGTATTGCCATCCCAATTCATGATTAAGGCTTGGTTGTCAGCACTGCCAACGGCCCAGACGTTGTTGGTGGATACGGCAGCAATGCCTTGTAGCCGTGATTGGGTACCTACGGTGGGTGTGGGGACTGGACTCCAGAATCCGCCATTCCAGCGTCCTGCCAGCGGTTGTTCAAAATAGTTGGTGCTGGCACCGGAGTAGGAGCCTACGGCCCAGGCGTCGGTTGAGGATAGGGTTGATACGGCATATAGCTGAGAGGCTGCATTGGGCACATCAGGGCCGGGTACGTGGAGCCAGCTGGCCCCGTCCCAATGTAGAACCAGACTGCGGTTATTGGTGACGGTGGTGCTGTTGAGTACACCGACAGCCCATATGTCGCTTGTTGATGTGGCGGCGATGCCATTGAGTTCATTACCGGTGGTGGATGGATTGGGTGCAGGTATGACGTTCCAGGCGGCACCGTTCCAGCGTTCAATGAGGGTATTGCGGTTGGAGCTGTTCAGGCTGCTGGTTACCCCCACTGCCCAGACCTCATTGGCATTGATTGCGGTGACGGCACGTAGGGTATTGTTGGCATCTGTGCCATTAGGGCTGGGCACGACAGACCATGTCCCGGAGACTGGCGGCGGTGGTGCAATACCATCATCGGCGTAGATTTCAAGCTCATTTAGACGGATGCGCTGGCTGTTGTTGTTCCATGCACGTGATGTCATTCGTACGTAACGTGTATTGACTGCGCTGAAGTTGATAACGTCGGTGCCGCCATTTTCAGAGCTAACACTATAGACGGTCGACCAGTTGAAATTATCCTGGGATATTTCAATCGCATACTGCGTGGCGTAATAGGTGTTCCAGTTTAATACCACACGGCTGATGTTGATGCTGTTGCCCAGATCGACGCTGATTGACTCTGTAAACAGGGTACTTCGTGATTTGGTACGCCAATAGCTGGCGGTATTGCTGTCGACTGCTTTATCACCCTTTGTGGCGTTGTTATAAAACGATGAGACTGTGGTGAGTTTGTTCAATGCGACGTTAGACCCTGTAGGTGCGGCATAGCCGGCTGTGGCAAATGTCGCCAGCGCCAACGCTATCCCTGCAATCCGTTTTTGACTGACTGGTGTGAATGGACTCATTTGAGTTGCTCCTGAATTTTCCCGGGGACGAACGGCGAGATTGTTTCAGGTGGCGGCGGTGGATTCATCACAAAAGCATCACATTTTTGTGAGTCGTATGGGGTTGGGGATGTCGTGTTTTTTTAACTTATTTTTGATTGGGTAATTGTTGCTGCGCTGTTGTGGAATAGAGTGTTTGCAGTGGGGTATCTTGTGCGGTTGTGGTGAGCTGGGTGGTGTGGTTGACGGTTGCATGGAGTGCTTGATACCACGGATCATCCGCCAGCCATTCAGGGTTGATTGCGGGTTGCACCAGATGCTGGGCATGGTAAAGGTCGGCGAGTGTCAGGGTCGACATATCTTTTGATAGTGCCCACTCATTCTCCTCGGTGTGGTGGATGAGCTGAGCAGATTCAAGCCGCAGCAGTGAATCATCCAGTGCGGCCTCATTTAAGAGTATTTCACCTTGCAACAGCTGCTCAATGGTGGCGGGGTGACCGTTGCGCTGGGCTTGCCAGATCAGCCCAAGGGTCCGAAAGTCATGCAGCAGGGACTCACCAGCAGTAGGGGGTTTACGATTGGCTTTTGCATAACTGAAGTGAGTCATGCAGTAGCTCAGCTCGGCACCGATGAGCACCACCATCCATGAGATATAAATCCAGATCAGGAATATCGGAATAGCAGCCAATGCACCATAGATCACCTGATAGGTGGGAAAGGTGGTGATGTACATGGCAAATCCTTTTTTTGCCAGCTCAAAGAGGATCGCTGCCACCACCGCGCCAACAAAGGCGTTACGTAGTGGTACGTAGGTATTCGGCACAATGGCGTAGAGCAGAGTACAGGCGAGTGTGGTTGCAAAAAATGGGAGCACCCCCAGCAGTTTGCTTTTGGTTTCAAGGATAATGGCTGTTTCGTTCAGTAACGGCAGGGAGGCGAGATAGGATGTGCCCGCCAAGCTGACGCCAATCAGCAATGGCCCGAGTGTGAGTACCGCCCAGTAGACCATAAACCGGGAGGCAGCTTTGCGTTTGCTGGTAATGTCCCAGATGTCATTCAGCGTCCCCTCAATTGTATCCATTAGCAGTAGCGCGGAGAGGATGAGCATGGCGATGCCGATGCCGGTGAGCTTGGATGAGTTGGCAATCAGTGCGGTTAGATTCTCTTGCACCACGTTGCCAGAGGTAGGGACAAAGTTGTTGAAAATAAAATTTTGAATATCGATGGAAAAAGAGTCAAACGAGGGGAAGGCAGTAAATATCATCAAAATGACTGTGGCCAGTGGCACCAACGATAGCAGCGTTGTAAAACAGAGGGCAGCGGCACTCCGCAGGCAGCGATCCTGATAGTAGGTTTGGGCAAAAAAAACTAAAAACGAACCGAACTGCTGCATTCTCTCCAAAGGTGTGGCCCTACAGTTGATGGCTTTTGGTCGACGATGGGTTGATACAAGCGTTAATCGCAGAACATGTGTGGCAGCCTTATATTTAGGAAGGAATATCTGCAGGCTGTAGAAATGTTTATAATTTACGCCAAACTAGCACCGGCGTTGACGTACTGTCAATATTGGCCGGATCAGCATGGCAGCCATCTATAGGAGTAGTGATGAGAGAGATTCTGGTTCTTTATTATAGCCGTGATGGTAGCGTTGCCCGTATGGCGCAACTGGTGGCAAGAGGGGTTGAGGAGGTGGGTGGCATGGCGGCACGGCTGCGTACAGTGCCTCCCATCTCAACGGTTTGTGAGGCGGTAGCAGAGACAGTGCCCGATAGTGGTGCACCTTATGTAACGGCAGATGATATGCGTGAATGTGATGGATTGGTACTGGGCAGCCCCTCCTATTTTGGCAACATGGCGGCACCGCTCAAGTATTTTCTCGACACCACCGGTTCACTGTGGTTATCGGGTTCCATGGTGAATAAACCGGCGGCACTTTTCACCTCGTCGGGGACACTGCATGGTGGCCAGGAGAGCACGCTGCTGTCGATGATGTTGCCGCTATTTCACCATGGCATGGTGATGGTGGGGTTGCCTTACAGTGAGAGTGATCTCTCTACCACCACAACTGGAGGCACCCCCTATGGCGCGAGCCATTATGCAGGTGTAGACGGTAAACAGCGTGTCAGTGACGAGGAGGGGAGGCTCTGTAAAGCACTGGGCCACCGTGTTGCCAAGGTGGCCCAGGCACTCATGCTGCCATAGTATTTAAGCGTGACGTTGACGCCGTGCCAACAATAGACCGCTGAGTGTCAACAACCACCATGGGTTAACAGTTCCACCACCGCCACCGGAAAGTGCTGAGCCGCCAAAGTTGCTGGTTGGGTTTGCGTTGACATCGACAACCGTATCTTCCGTCACACGATTGTTGCCAAGGAAGGCATCGGGTGTGGTGCTTTTAACCCCCGCTTCGGCAGTGATGGTGGTCGGTTTTGTAAACTCTCCTGTGACATTGCCAGTGACAAACAGCTCCACCCGTCCCAGCCCCGGCAGGGTGACCATACGGCACTCCAAAATACCCCGGCCATCAGGGAATGGGTCGCAGTCGGGTTGTGCTGTGGTGGAGGTGGTAGTGCGCTTGGTGAATACAAACTGGGGCGGTAGTTTGACCTCCAGGATTACTCCGGTGGCGGAGGCGTTGACATAGACATTGGTCAATACAATTTTATAGGTCAGTGGGCTGAGTGGGTCGTTGGGCTTGATGGGGTCAGCCGTGTCGCTGATGACCAGCTTCAGGTCGACATAGCTGTTCTGCTGGGATATGGATGCGCCAAATTCGTAGGCACCGATATCACAGCGCCCATCTGTTCTTTGCAGAAAACGCTGGTCTACCTGGGGGCAGAGGCTGCCATTGCCATGGTCGATGGCGTCACTGCCAAAGAGCAGTTTGTGTATGGGCATTGTCTCCGGGAATTTTGGATCAACCGCCAGGACGCTATCGAGGCCCAGATTGGGTGAGTTGACAATATCCGGGGTGCCGACGGTTCGGATGGCGATAAAACCACAACTGTCACTACTTTCCAGGTTGCCACCGGAGGAACGAATCAGGTTTTTATAGCTGACCGGGGTAGTGGTACCTGAACAGGCGGTGGTGGCAGAGTTGCTATCAATGCCATCGGCGATAATGGTGTTTGCGATAGTCACGCTGGGGCTGGAACCGGCATCACGACCAAACACCGCCAACTGGTTACCCCCCACCGACCCATTTTCAGCCGGTGCATTGACATCAAAGCTCCCCTGACAGCTGGGGCAGGGGTCAGATCGATTATTATAGATGGTGGTGTTGGTAAGACTGATACCACGACTATTGAATATGCCACCACCACTGCGCCCTTCATTACTGCTGATAGTGGTATTGATGATATCCATGTTACCCAAGGCTGAGTTATAGATACCACCACCATCATAGATGGACCTGTTTTTACTGACGGTGGAGTTGGTCAGTGTAAATGGACTTTCGTTGTGGATACCGCCGCCAAACTGGTTTGCAGTGTTGAGGTTGATCTGTGTATTACTGACAATCACGTTACCCAGATTTAACCCCAGGTCAGTACTGGCAATCCCCGCCCCCAGGTTGGCGGTATTGTTGGTGATGAAGGAGTTCCCCACATTGAGATATCCACCCATGTTACGGATGGCCCCGCCGTTAGAGGTACCACCACGGTTTTCAATCAGGGTGCTATTGCGGATTTCAACGGTGCCAAGATTGGTTATCCCACCGCCACCAGGGCCTGAGTTTTTCTCAAACCGTGAGTCCTTGATGGTGGCTTTGGCCAGTGCGTCAATGTAGATACCGCCGCCGGTGAGTATGAAACTGGTGTCACCGATCAGCTCGTTGCGTGTCAGGGTGACACTTTCAAGGGTCAGGTCACTTGACCCTTCGACCAAAATGCCTGCCCCGCCGGGGATTTGGCCCTTAGGGACAACGGTGCTGGGGGAAATATTGGTATAACCGTTAGTGATGGTGAGGTTTCTCAGGGTAACCTTGGCACCATTCTGAATATGCAGAACGCGGTCGATTTTATTGGCATTAATGGTGCGTGTATTGCCATTACCGATGATGGTCAAACTATCACTGATATCAAGATCGCCGGTTTTACCGGCATTTTCGAAGGTACCGGTTTGCGTTAAAAAGACGTCAGAGTTCAGGGTGATGGTATCCGCACCAATAGTGGTGTTGGCCAGCTGTATGGCTGCACGTAGCGTACATTGACGGTCAGCGATGGTGGAGGCACAGGTACTGGTATTGCCGGAGATCTGTGGTGCATCCGCGCTGCTGTTGACGGTGATGTCCAGGCTGTAGCCTACACTTGGCACGGCTAACATAATGAGCGAAGCGAGCAATATCAACGGTTTGCTGTGAGGCGCGGGTTGATGGCGGTGACGTATGTGGTTGCTCATAATTCAAACTCGTCAAGTGGGTGCAGAGGCGGTGATTCTATCACGTTGGCTGCAGCTATGATCGTGGCTGGAAAACAGAACGCTGTTCTTATTTCCAAGTATTGTGAGACGACTTTGCCAGTTTTGTATAACAAATCGGCTTCCGATGTTAAACATTGTGGAGAGCCCAAGTCAATCACCAAATCACTTTGTCCCCATTGTTGCTGTTGAAGTGCGGATTTCCATAATATAAGTAAGTTAGCGTGGATGTGGGCTGATTCTGTATCTGCATTGCTGGAAGTGTGACTTGGGTCACGTTTCATAGGGGGAGTGGCACCGGACCGGTAAGGTGATGGTGGTGGTCGCCTCTGCCATTAGCATTAGGTGCATAGGTCTGGCGGGGATCTTTTTTAATGAGATAGGCACTCCTACCCGATATGCTGTTAGAGAGGTGTCTATCCAAACTTTCTGGTGGCTGGGACAAACCCCGCCCGTTTAAGGATAGAAACGGGGCGCTACATGGACGCGTTGAACATTTTCAACTGGATTGTTGTGGTGCTGGGCTGGATGGCGGGCCTGGTGATGGTGGCAGTGGTGGTGATGTTTGTTCAGGATGTCAGCCAGAAGCAACATGCCGTGCGACGCAATTTCCCGGTGATCGGGCGGATGCGCTACTTCCTTGAAAAACAGGGGGATTATTTCAGGCAGTACTTCTTTTCCAATGAGCGTGAGGAGCTGCCGTTTAACCGTGCCACCCGTAACTGGGTCTACCGCACGGCTAAAAATATCGGTGGCACGATCGGTTTTGGCTCCACCAATGATCTGCGTGAGCCGGGCACCATACTCTTTGTGAACGCTGCTTACCCGGTGCTGGAGGAGGAGCTGCAACCGACGCCGGCACTGGTGATTGGCCCCGATTGTGATAAACCCTACGCTGCCCCTGAGATTTTTAATATCTCGGGGATGAGTTACGGTGCTCTGTCGGCCCCGGCCATTCGTGCGTTATCCAGGGGGGCGGCAGCGGCGGGCATCTGGATGAATACGGGGGAAGGGGGCATGGCACCGTTTCATCTGGAGGGTGGGTGCGACCTGATCTTCCAGATTGGCACGGCCAAATATGGGGTGCGTGATGCGGATGGCCATCTCAGTGACGCACGCCTGCGCGAGGTGAGTGAGCATGTGCGGGCCTTTGAGATTAAGTTGGCGCAAGGGGCTAAACCCGGTCGTGGCGGCGTGTTGCCTGCTGTAAAGGTAAACAAGGAGGTGGCGCGGATTCGTGGCATCCCGGTGTTCCAGACCTCGAATAGCCCCAACCGCCATCCTGAGATTAAAAATGATGATGATCTGCTCGATATGATCTGTCGTATCCGTGATGTTAGCGGCCGTCCGGTGGGGATCAAACTGGTATTGGGTGGGGATAATCAGATCAGGGATCTGGCGGAGACGATCCTGCGCCGTGGCCCGGACTGTGCCCCCGACTTTATTACCCTGGATGGTGGGGATGGCGGTACCGGCGCTGCACCGCAGGTGTTGGCGGACCATGTGGGTTTGCCGTTGAGCGAATCATTGCCGATTCTGGTGGATGTGCTGCTGGAGAGTGGTCTGCGCGAGCGGATACGGGTAATTGCGTCAGGCAAACTAGTCACCTCGGCCCACGTTGCCTGGGCGATGTGTGTGGGGGCTGATTTTGCCGTGACAGCCCGTGGTTTTATGTTTGCCTTGGGCTGTATCCAATCTTTGCAGTGCCACAGCGACACCTGCCCTACCGGGATTACGACTCACAACAGACATTTGCAGAAAGGGTTGGTGGTGGAGAATAAGGCTGAGCGGGTCACCCATTATGCCCGCTGGATGAACGTAGAGGTGGCCCGCCTGGCCCATTCGTGTGGGTTGGCCCATCCGCGTGAGTTTATGCGCCACCATGCCCGGATTGTTCAACATGCTGGGTTGAGTATGCCGCTGGACAAGCTCTATCCATACCCGATTAGGGTGAAGTGAAAAAGGGAAATCAGAGCCTCAGCTCATCCTCAAGTGCGGTCTGCACGTCGCTGTTGTCTGTGTGTTGTATCTGCCACGCCACATCCCGTCCAATATTACGCAGTGCCCCCAGCCAACCATTCTGCTGTGTGAGTTTGAACCACTCCCCGGCGGCGGAGTTGTAAAACTCTATGTACTGCCTGAGCTCGTCGTCGCTGGCGCGGCGATAGGTGATGAGCGCGGCGGCTATTGTGTCGGATGTCACGGTGGCGCGTAGTGATTCAGTGGGTGCAGCAAGCTGTTTTTGTTGGCTTTTTTGGACGGAACTGAGCTTGGCAGTATCTGTTTTGTTAATCAGCCCGTGAATGACTTCATGCAGTATGGCGTGTGTCTGCAGGGCGTTTTCAATGGCCCCATTGGCGGTTAGCAGTGTTGTGATGAGTGCCTCCCGGTGAGCAGTGACGGGGTGTTTGATCAATGCTTGTTTCGCATTACGGATATCGAGAGGGGTGGTGGCCAGCGCCATATTAAGTAACTTACGGGTTGGTTGGCCCTCCAGCTTCTGAATTAACCCCAGATAATGGCGATGGTCATAACCAAGACTAAGCTGCTGCCCCATGGCGTGTCTGACCCGCTGGCTATCGTAGGCATCCAGCAGTGTTGCGGTGAGCTTATCTACATCGACAGCATGAGTATTGCTGGCAGAGACGCTGTTTGCCAGGGTCTCCTTAATAATCCATGGTAGTTGCCCAGATTGCGGTGGGTAGCCGGAGTAGCTGATGAAACGGTCAATGACCTGTTTTTGAGTGTGGATGGCACTGGCAGCCAGTGTGAGTGTTGGCGATAGCAGTAATATAAATAGTGTTGAATGGATGAGTGATTTCTGTAACGGGTACATCGGAGTGTTCTCGTTTTATTAAGGCTTTATTTATTTTATCTCCATATGAAGAGAATGGGTACTGTGCTATTGAATAAAACCAATTAAGACACATCTAGTGCTATAACACCCTTTAATATCATGAGGATACTTCGATGCGTATGGATAAGCTGACCAGTAAATTCCAGCAGGCCCTGGCCGATGCCCAGAGTCTGGCCGTGGGGCGCGACCACCAGTTCATTGAGCCGCTGCATATCATGTTGGCTCTACTCGACCAGGATGGCGGGTCGGCCCGCCATCTGCTGACCCAGGCTGACGTTAATGTGCATAGCCTGCGCTCCCAGCTCGGCGAGGCGCTGGATCGTCTGCCTCAGGTGGAGGGTGCCTCCGGTGATGTGCGCCTGGGAAACGATCTGGCGCGGGTACTCAATGTTACCGATAAACTGTCGCAGCAGCGCAAGGATGAGTACATCTCCAGCGAACTATTTGTGCTCGCCTGTGTGATGGAGACAGGGACCATCGGTGAGATTATGCGTAAGGCGGGGGCCAGCAAAGGCTCTATTGAAAAGGCGATTGAGAAGGTGCGTGGTGGCCAGAAGATCACCGATCCTAACGCCGAAGAGCAGCGCCAGGCGTTGGAGAAGTATACCGTCGATCTTACCGAACGTGCTGAACAGGGCAAACTCGACCCGGTGATCGGTCGCGATGACGAGATCCGCCGCACCATTCAGGTATTGCAGCGTCGCACTAAAAACAACCCGGTGCTGATTGGTGAACCAGGTGTGGGTAAAACGGCCATTGTTGAAGGGTTGGCGCAACGTATCGTCAATGGCGAGATCCCTGAAGGATTAAAGGGAAAACGGGTGCTCTCCCTCGACATGGGTAGCCTGATTGCGGGGGCCAAGTTTCGTGGTGAGTTTGAAGAGCGGCTCAAGGCTGTGCTCAACGATCTCTCCAAACAGGAGGGGCAGGTGATTCTATTTATAGATGAATTGCACACCATGGTGGGTGCCGGCAAGGGGGAGGGTGCCATGGATGCGGGCAACATGCTCAAGCCAGCACTGGCGCGTGGCGAACTGCATTGCATTGGCGCCACCACGCTTAATGAGTATCGTGAGTATCTGGAGAAAGATGCCGCACTGGAGCGCCGTTTCCAGAAGGTGCAGGTAAATGAACCGACGGTTGAAGATACCATCGCCATTCTGCGTGGCCTGAAGCAGAAATACGAAGTACATCACGGTGTTGATATCACTGACCCTGCCATCGTCGCCGCAGCAACACTGTCGAATCGTTACATCACTGACCGCCAACTGCCCGATAAGGCGATCGATCTGATCGATGAGGCGGGCAGCCGTCTGCGCATGGAGATCGACTCCATGCCGGAGGATATGGACAAACTTGACCGCCGTCTGATTCAGTTCAAGATTGAACGGGAAGCGCTCAACAAAGAGACCGACGACGCCTCGCGCAAACGGTTGCAGGCGCTGGAGGAGCAGATTAAAAAGCTGGAGCGCGAATACTCCGACTTTGAAGAGGTCTGGAAGTCCGAAAAGGCGGCATTGCAGGGGACCAAACATATTAAGGAGGAGCTGGAGCGGGCCCATACTGAGCTGGAAGCAGCGCGCCGTGCCGGTGATCTGGCGCGCATGTCGGAGTTACAGTATGGCCGTATCCCAGACTTGGAAAAATCGTTGCAGATGGCCAATACCGCTGAGTTGCAGCAACCCACGCTGTTGCGGAATAAAGTGACGGAAGAGGAGATTGCCGAAGTGGTCTCCAAATGGACCGGTATCCCGGTCTCAAAGATGCTCGAAGGTGAACGGGACAAACTGCTGCGTATGGAGAGCGAACTGCAGAAGCGCGTAGTGGGCCAGGCGGAGGCGCTGAAGGCGGTTGCCAATGCGGTTCGCCGTTCACGTGCCGGACTCTCTGATCCCAATCGTCCTAACGGTTCGTTCCTCTTCCTCGGTCCAACGGGTGTTGGTAAAACTGAATTGACCAAGGCGTTGGCCGGCTTTCTCTTTGATACTGAGGAGGCGATGGTGCGGGTCGATATGTCAGAGTTCATGGAAAAACACTCCGTGGCCCGTCTGATTGGCGCACCGCCCGGCTATGTTGGTTACGAAGAGGGCGGTTATCTCACCGAGGCGGTGCGGCGCAAACCCTACTCCGTGATCCTGCTCGATGAGGTGGAGAAGGCACACCCTGATGTCTTCAATATATTGCTTCAGGTGCTTGATGATGGCCGCCTTACCGATGGCCATGGCCGAACGGTCGACTTCCGCAATACCGTCATCGTCATGACCTCCAATCTAGGCTCGCAGGTGATCCAAGAGCTGATGGCTGGCGATGCACATGGAAGTGCAAGTGTCGCGGGAGGCAGGACGCCGGGAGCGATCGAGGAGAACTACGATCAGATGAAGGCGGCGGTGATGGAGATTGTCGGCCAGCATTTCCGTCCCGAGTTCATCAACCGTGTGGATGATGTGGTGGTATTCCATCCATTACAGAAGGAGCAGATCCGCCGCATTGCCGACATCCAGATCGACTATCTACGCAAACGTCTGGCTGAACGTAGTCTTGGTTTGAAGCTCAGCGATGCAGCGCTGGATCAGTTGGGCGAGGCTGGGTTCGACCCGGTCTACGGCGCACGGCCACTTAAACGGGCCATTCAGCAGCGTATCGAAAACCCGCTGGCGCAGGAGATCCTTGCCGGTAAATTCCAGCCCGATGATGTGATTGTGGTGGAGGTGGTGGGTGAAACGTTTGTCTTTGAAAAGGGGGTTGCCCCTGTTGCTGAGGTGAGCGCGGCTTAACGTGCCCACCTCAGGCGGGTGTTGTTATGGCGTGAGTACAGTGTTTTGTGGCGTGCCTGTCTGCTGTTCCGGATAGTCGAGGGTGTAGTGCAGTCCTCGACTCTCCTTGCGGGAGAGGGCAGAGCGGACAATCAGTTCTGCCACCAGCACCAGATTGCGTAACTCCAGCAGATCGTTACTGACCTCAAAGTGGGCATAGTAGTCATCTACCTCGTGGGCGAGGATCTGAATGCGGCTCATGGCGCGCCGCAGACGGCGATCGGTACGGACAATGCCCACGTAGTCCCACATGACACGGCGCAGTTCGTCCCAGTCATGGGCGACCACCACCTCTTCATCTGACTCGATCACGCGGCTCTCGTCCCATAAAGGGAGCGATTCTGGCATGGGGAACTCTTGAAAACGCTCAGCGATGTCGTGGCTTGCCGCCTTGGCAAAGACCAGGCACTCCAGCAGCGAGTTGCTGGCCATGCGGTTGGCACCGTGCAGACCAGTAAAGGCGGTCTCGCCGATGGCGTAGAGATTGCTGATGTCGGTGCGCCCCTGGATGTCAGCCATCACGCCACCGCAGGTGTAGTGGGCCGCCGGGACCACAGGGATGGGCTCCTGGGTGATATCGATGCCATATTCCAGACAGGTGCTATAGACCGTTGGAAAGTGCTCTTTAATGAACTCCGGCGTCTGATGGCTGATGTCGAGGTAGACACAGTCGATACCAAGCCGCTTCATCTCGTGATCGATGGCGCGCGCCACCACATCCCGTGGGGCCAGTTCCATTTGGGCATGGTAACGCTCCATAAAACGGCTGCCATCGGGCAGTTTCAGCTGTGCCCCTTCCCCGCGCAGTGCCTCGGTAATCAGGAAAGATTTGGCTTTTGGGTGGTAGAGGCAGGTAGGGTGAAATTGCACAAACTCCATATTGGCAACGCGGCAGCCAGCACGCCACGCCATGGCGATACCATCACCGGTGGAGACGTCGGGGTTGCTGGTGTATAGGTAAACCTTGCCCGCGCCACCGGTGGCCAATACCGTAAACCGGCTTGCCAGTGTGATGACCCTGTCGTTGGTTTTGTCAAAGACATAACACCCCAGGCAGCGTTTTTTGTCGGGATCGACAGTGTTGTTAGTAATGAGATCAATAACAAGGTGGTTCTCCAATATATCGATATTGGCGTGGTGTTTGAGCTGGCTGATTAAGCTGTTCTCAACGGCACGCCCTGTCGCGTCTGCGGCATGGAGAACACGGCGGTGGCTGTGGCCACCTTCACGGGTCAGGTGGAAGTCGCTGCTGCCGTCGGCGCGGGTTTCGCGGGTAAAACTAACGCCACACGCCACCAGCCAGTCGATCGCCTCGCGCCCATGTTCGACAGTGTAGCGAACTACTTCGGGGTCGCAGAGTCCGGCGCCAGCACGCTGGGTGTCGTCGATATGGGATTCGATGGAGTCCTGAGCATCAAAGACTACCGAGATTCCCCCCTGGGCATAGAGGGTCGCCCCCTCTTGCAGTGGACCCTTGGTGATGACGGCGATTCTGGCATTTTCAGCCAGACGCAGGGCTAAACTCAGGCCAGCAGCACCGCCGCCGATGATGATGGCATCGTATTGAAGTTGATTCATTGTTGCTCAGAAGTTAACCAAGTGTTGATCGTGATGGATATCTAAGACTACTTTTTAGCATATAATGGTCTTTTTTGGGACTGATAGTGAACCTGTGCGCCGTTCCGGAGTCCATCTACACAGCTTACAATGAATATACATAAAAATAATATGGAAAGTCAGTATGGGGGATAGCCAGACAGACCAAGCCCTCGTTGAGCGTGTGCAGGGTGGCGACAAGAAGGCCTTTGACCTATTGGTGCTTAAGTATCAGCATAAGGTTATCAATTTGATTTCGCGCTACGTCCGGGACTCATCTGAGGTCTACGATGTGGCGCAGGAGGCCTTTATCAAGGCTTACCGTGCGCTGCCCAACTTTCGTGGTGACAGTGCCTTTTACACATGGTTATACCGAATTGCCATCAATACGGCAAAAAACTATCTGGTGGCCCGTGGACGTCGGCCACCACAATCCGATATAGAGATTGAGGATGCGGAACAATTCGAATCCGCAGGTGATCTAAGAGAACACGATACCCCTGAGGGGTTGTTGATCAAGGATGAAATTGAACGTGTAGTGGCGGATGCAATCGAAAAACTCCCGGAAGATCTGCGTATGGCAATTACCCTGCGCGAGCTGGAGGGGTTAAGTTACGAGGAGATTGCTGATGCCATGGGATGTCCGGTGGGCACGGTCCGCTCCAGAATATTCCGGGCGCGTGAGGCGATACAGAAGCGGTTGGAACCTTTACTGTAGGATTAAACTCCTGAAGGCGAGCATATGGCAGATGAAAAAATGAGAGAGACACTTTCGGCGCTGGTCGATGGTGAGATGGGTGGCGATGACATAGAGCGCTCTATCCGTGGACTGCAAAACGAGGCGGAGCAGCGTCAGGTTTGGCAACGTTACCATTTGATTGGTGATGCTATGCGTAAAAGCCTGCCTGTCCATCATGATGGCTCTTTTGCCAGTCGTGTCAGCCAAGCCGTTGCTGCCGAAGAGATTCCTGCCAGCACCGTTGTTGAGTTTAAACCTAAAACTCAATCCCACAAACCAAAGACTTCATACTCCAGACCGATGGCTGGGTTTGCGTTGGCTGCTTCGGTGGCGGCGGTGGCATACCTTGGAGTGGGGATGATTGCCGTGGATGAGCAGGCAGCGGTGCCACGCATGGCAAGTAATTCATCACCGCTGGTATCACCAGTGGCTCAGTCGGTGTCGCTGGATGGGCTGCAAACTGTGCAGGGACAGCGTTGGAATGTCGACACACCCGCTGTGGAATCGCGCCTGAATAGTTATCTTCATAATCACAATACCAATACGTTGTCGAGTGTGACGGCAATGAATACCATTATGTTGCCAAACGTTCGTTTGGCAGAGACCCAGTCAGTGCAAGGTGAGTAATTTGTCTCCTAGTTGTCGCTGTAAAGGGCTGCCACGGCAGCGCTATTCTCTGTTGGGCCTGGTTATTGCCAGTGTGCTGCTGATTTGTAATGGTGTTGCCTCTGCCGCTGGACCTGCCAGTGAGGCCCAAAAACACTTGGAACGCATGTCGGTGGCGTTGCAGGAGCTGAGCTATCAAGGGGTGTTTGTCTATCGTCGCGATGAGGATCTGTCCGCGATGAAGGTCGTTCACCTGGCCCATAAGGAGGGTGAGCGTGAGCTGTTGCTTACCTTAACGGGTGAGGCGCGTGAAACAGTGCGCGATAGCCGCCGGTTTGGTCTGATGGGACAGCAGGTGGCCGGGCGTCTGGCCGGCGTTGAGAATTATTACCAGTTGGCAGCGGTAGGCCGTGATCGGGTTGCTGGGCGTGAAGCAAGATTGATTGCAGTGGCACCGCGGGATCAGTTCCGTTATGGGTATCGCTTGTGGCTGGATGCAAAAACAGGATTGCTACTTAAGTCTGACCTGTTGGGTGAGCAAGGGCGCGTGCTGGAGCAGGTGATGTTTACCTCGATTGAGTTGTTGTCAGAGAAGGAAAAACAGCGGTTGTTGGCTGAAACAGGCAGTCAGCCAGCCGCAGCCGATGAGCGTGGTGCGGTGGTTGTGGAGCGCACCAAATGGCAGGTTGTGTCGATTCCTGCGGGGTTTCAGTTGATTACTACGCGTGCCACAACGCCTCAGGGCGGGGTGGCCCATATGATCTACAGCGATGGTCTGGCATCGGTTTCGATCTTTATTGAGGCGGAGCAGGGATCTAACGAAAAAGCGTTTACCGGTGTTTCCAACATGGGGGCTGTGAATGCGTATGGAAATCTGGTGGCAGGGCATCAGGTGACAGTTGTGGGTGAGGTGCCCGAGGTGACTGTCAAGACTATTGGTCAGTCGATACGTTATCAGGGACAGTAAATATGATTGAAGAGCGGGCTAGTGTGGTGTCGGTTGAGTCTGGTTTTGCCTGGGTTGAGACTCGGCGTACCAGTACCTGCGGCTCGTGTGCCGCGAATAAAGGGTGTGGTACGGGCGTGGTTGCCAAAGTGGTGGGGCAGCGTATGAGCCGGGTTCGGGCAATCAATGCCATTGGTGCGAAGGTTGGTGATGAGATTGTTATCGGTCTGCATGACCAGGCGCTGGTGCGTGGGTCGCTGGCTGTTTATGCGGTCCCCATTGTGGCGCTGCTATTGATGGCCATGTTGGGTGATTTGCTTGGTACGGAGCTGCAGTTAGCGTCTAACGAGGGGCTAACGGTGATGTTCGGCTTTGCAGGTCTTGCTATTGGTTTTTTGTGGGTTAGACGGTTCTCGCATCGTATTGCGGATGATAGCCGTTACCAGCCTGTTATTTTACGTCGTAGCCCGGTTGTTGCTAAGCCGTTGACGCGACTTCAGCCTTTCTAAGTTTAATTCCCTATCGTTTTGTACAGTATTTAAGGAGGTCATGTGTTGAGTCTAAAATGGAATTCAATGGCGGTGGCGTTAGTTTTGTCGGTCACGCTATCTGCGACGACGTTACCTGTGAGTGCTGCCGTTTCGGCACAACTGCCTGACTTTACCCGTGTGGTTGATGCCACCAGTGCTGCTGTGGTCAATATCAGCACTACTCAGAAGGTTAAGTCCCAACCAAAGGGTGGTAATAGTCCTCATGGGGGGCGCGTCCCCGGTATGCCAGAGGGTGCCCCTTTTGATGAACTGTTGCGGCGCTTTTTTGATCAGGCCCCGGGTGGAGAGCCTGATGATGGGCGTTCTCTTGGATCGGGTTTTATTATCTCTAAGGACGGCTACATCCTTACTAATAATCATGTAGTTAGTGAGGCCGATGAGATTATCGTCCGGTTGAGTGACCGCCGTGAGCTGGAGGCTAAGCTGATCGGCAGTGATAAACGTAGCGATGTGGCGTTGCTGAAGGTTAACGCTACGGATCTGCCTGTGGTGAAGATAGGTGATTCTAAAAAGCTGAAGGTGGGGGAGTGGGTGTTGGCGATTGGGTCGCCTTTTGATTTTGATCACACCGTAACGGCGGGGATTGTGAGTGCCTTGGGGCGTAATCTGCCTAATGAAAATTATGTGCCGTTTATTCAGACCGATGTGGCGATTAACCCGGGCAACTCGGGTGGTCCGTTATTTAATCTCGATGGCCAGGTGGTGGGCATCAACTCCCAGATATACAGCCGTACCGGGGGATTTATGGGGCTCTCATTTACAATCCCGATTGATCTGGCGATGGATGTGGTGGAGCAGATTAAAAATGGTGGTCAGGTTAGCCGTGGTTGGTTGGGTGTTCTGATTCAGGATGTGACACGTGAATTGGCACAATCTTTTGGTATGGATAAGCCTGAGGGGGCCTTGGTGTCTCAGGTATTGCCGGATAGCCCTGCGGAGAAGGCCAAGTTAAAGGCGGGTGATGTGATCGTTGAGTTTAATGGTCGCAATGTGACAACGTCGGCGACCCTGCCACCGATGGTTGGGGTGACGCCTATTAATAAGCCTGTAAAAATCAAGGTGATGCGTGATGGCAAACCACAGATATTGATGGTGACGATTGGTGAACTGCCGACTGAGGATGCGTTGGCGAATGCTAGCACCGACTCAAGAGGAGGCGGTATTGAGGAGGGGCGCATTAAAGTTCGTGTCGATAACTTGACCGCAGAACAGCGTAAAGCACTGGCATTGCCGGAAAAGCAGGGGGTGTTGGTCACTCAGATTAAGGAGGGGGCTGCCCGTGATGCGGGTATCCGCGAAGGTGATGTATTGATGATGATGAACAATGTAAAAATCACCGATACTAAGCAGTTTCGTGATCTGGTGGCCAGTCTGCCTGTTGGCAAGCCAGTGGCGGTGTTGTTGCAACGGCGTGACGGCGCAGTCTTTCTTGCGCTTAAAGTCCCTGAAAAATAACGATTTTGTTGGAGCTGGAATAAGCAGGGGGCTGATTGACAGCCCCCTGTTTTTTTACAGGGATTTCAGTCGGGCCTGAAATTCGTTAGACTTGCGCCCAAAAATCAATGCCATAATGGTTATTGTCCTGATGTAGTCACTAAAGAGCCTGAATGAAGCATATTCGAAATTTTTCTATTATTGCCCATATTGACCACGGTAAATCGACGCTGGCCGACCGCTTCATCCAGATGTGCGGCGGTCTTGCTGATCGCGATATGGAGGCTCAGGTGCTGGACTCTATGGATATCGAGCGCGAACGTGGCATTACCATCAAGGCCCAGAGTGTGACCCTGCCTTATACGGCCAGCGATGGGCAGGTCTATCAGCTCAACTTCATCGATACCCCCGGCCATGTTGACTTCTCTTATGAGGTCTCCCGCTCATTAGCCGCCTGCGAAGGGGCGTTGCTGGTGGTGGATGCTTCGCAAGGGGTCGAGGCCCAGAGTGTGGCCAACTGCTACACCGCCATCGAGCAGGGGTTAGAGGTGATGCCGGTGCTGAATAAAATAGACCTGCCTTCCGCTGACCCTGAACGGGTGATTCATCAGATCGAGGATATCATCGGTGTGGGTGCCATTGATGCCCCGCGTGTCAGTGCCAAGAGTGGCCTAGGGGTGGCTGAACTGCTGGAGGAGATCGTCAAGCGCATACCGCCACCGGAAGGTGATCCTGATGCACCATTACAGGCGCTGATCATAGACTCCTGGTTCGACAACTATGTGGGTGTTGTTTCGTTGGTGCGGGTCAAGAACGGCACCCTGCGTAAGAAGGACAAGATTCTGGTGATGTCGACCGGGCGTCATCATCTGGTTGATCATGTTGGCATTTTTACTCCCAAACGGGTGGATACCGCAGAGCTAAAGGCGGGTGAGGTCGGTTTTATTATTGCCGGGATTAAGGAGATTGACGGTGCCCCCGTTGGCGATACCATCACCCGTGCAGACCGCCCCTCTACGGAGCAGTTGCCTGGTTTTAAACAGGTGCAGCCGCGGGTATTTGCCGGACTCTTTCCGACCTCTTCGGAAGATTACGAGGATATGCGTGATGCACTTTCCAAGCTGCGGCTCAACGACTCTGCGCTTTTTTACGAGCCGGAGACCTCGCAGGCGCTGGGATTCGGTTTCCGTTGCGGCTTTCTCGGCATGTTACATATGGAGATTGTGCAGGAGCGGCTGGAGCGTGAATATGATCTCGATCTCATCACCACTGCGCCGACGGTCATCTATGAGGTGCTGTCGACCAAGGGCGAGATTCTGCTGGTCGACAACCCTGCCAATCTGCCCGCCGCCAACTACATTGCCGAGATTCGTGAGCCGATTATTGAGGCTCATCTGCTGATGCCGCAGGAGTATCTTGGCAACGTGATTGGTCTCTGCATTGAAAAACGTGGTGTACAGAAGAACATGCTTTACGTTGGCAGCCAGGTGTCTTTGACCTACGAACTGCCATTGAATGAGGTGGTGCTCGACTTCTTTGATAAGCTTAAATCGGTTTCGCGTGGTTATGCCTCACTCGACTATGAGTTCAAACGTTACCAGTATGCTGATTTGGTGAAACTCGACATCATGATCAGCGGTGAGACTGTAGATGCACTGGCAGTAATTGTCCATCGCGATAAAGTGGAGTTTCAGGGACGTGCCCTGGTGGAACGGATGAAAGAGGTAATCCCGCGGCAGATGTTTGATGTCGCCATCCAGGCCGCCATTGGCAATAAAATCATCTCCCGCAGCACCATCAAGGCGCTGCGCAAAAACGTACTTGCCAAGTGTTATGGTGGCGATGCCAGCCGTAAACGCAAGTTGTTGGAAAAACAGAAGGCGGGTAAAAAACGGATGAAAATGGTCGGTAAAGTGGAGATCCCTCAGGAAGCCTTCCTGGCGGTACTGGACGTAGGTAAAAAATAGATGAGCTTTGATTTTGCAACAGTAATGGTGTCAGCGGTGTTTGTGACAGGGCTGATCTGGGGGGTTGACTCCCTGCTCTGGAAGCCAAAAAGAGCGGCTGGTTTGGCAAAACTTAAGGCCGAGGGGGCCGGGGCTGACGTTATCGATAACAGTTATCGTGAACCGATATTGGTTGAGTATGCCCGCTCATTCTTCCCCGTGATTTTGGTGGTTTTGATACTGCGCTCGTTCCTGGTTGAGCCGTTTCGCATCCCGTCAGGCTCAATGATGCCGACACTGCTGTCGGGAGATTTCATACTGGTTAATAAGTTTACCTATGGTATTCGCCTTCCGGCTGTTAATACCAAGGTCATATCACTGGGAGAACCCGCTCGTGGTGATGTGGTTGTTTTTCGTTATCCTAATGATCCAGCAGTCGATTACATTAAACGCGTTGTGGGGCTGCCTGGAGATACCATCACTTATTATGGCCGACAGGTTTATGTAAATGGCCAAGTCGCCCGACAACAATTGGTGGGCACCTACTCTGCTAGTGGAGCCGGGTTTCTGGCGGGGGCAGAACTGCGTAAGGAGCTGCTAAGCGATGGAGAGCATGACATTCTAGTGATGAATGGAAAGCCTACCATTGAAGGTGAGTTTAGGGTGCCTGCGGGACACTACTTTGTCATGGGCGATAACCGTGATAACAGTAATGACAGCCGTTATTGGGGATTTGTGCCAGAGGAGAATCTGGTTGGGCGTGCCTTTATGATCTGGATGAACTGGGATAATGTGGATAACCGGATCTCCTGGGAGCGTATTGGTAATATGATCCGTTAGAATTGAACCGGGTGCAGAGGAGAGATGATATGTCCAATACATTAAAATCACAGCGTGGTATGACAGCCATTAGTATGTTGGTGATTTTTGTTATGGTCGGCTTTATATTTATGATTGTTGCCAAACTGGTGCCAACTTACTTTGCCCACTTTAAGGTGGAGTCGGCGTTAAAGAATCTGGCTTCAGATAACCGTGCTGAAGGAATCAGTGACAAAGAGGTCAAGAGCTTGATCTTGAAAAAACTCGACGTTGATGATGTCGATTTTGTCACGGAAAAAGATATTGTGATTACAAAAACATCTACAGGCCGTACGGTTAGCATCGATTACGAGGCACGGGTGCCCATGTTTGCCAATGTGGATGCTGTGGTTAAATTTAATAACAACTCGGTTGAGTTGAGGTAATGGCTGTTTGAACCCTCCGCTTGATAGGTTGTTGAAGCGACTTAATTACCATTTTAATGATGCCAGCTTGGTTGAACAGGCCCTGACCCATCGTAGCGTTGGCCATCGTAATAATGAACGCCTGGAGTTTTTAGGGGATGCGGTGCTTGGCTGTGTGATTGCCGAGGCGTTGTATAACCGTTTTCCAGCGGCGAGTGAAGGGGAGTTGACCCGATTGCGCGCCACGCTGGTTAAAGGGGATAGTCTTGCAGACATTGGCAAGGAGCTCTCTTTAGGTGATTACGTGCGTCTTGGCTCAGGTGAGCTGAAGAGCGGTGGTTTTCGCCGCGGCTCAATCTTAGCCTGTGCGGTTGAGGCGTTGATTGGTGCGGCTTATTTGGACGGGGGTTACAGTGCTGCGAGTGAGTTGATATTGGTACTTTATCAAAAACGTCTCGATAGCATCTCTCCAGAAGATGAGCTTAAAGACCCCAAAACCCGTCTGCAGGAGTTTTTGCAATCACGTAAGTTACCTTTGCCATCGTATGAGTTGGTTAAGGTTGAAGGGGAGGCTCATAATCAAACTTTTTACGTTGAGTGTATGGCTGAAATGCTGAAAGAGCGTATCCCTGGTCATGGTAGCAGTCGTCGTAAGGCGGAGCAGGGTGCTGCGAAGAAGATGTTGAAAATATTGTCGGAAGCGGCTGATCGCTCCGTCCCAAATGGATAAAATGATAGTGACTGAGTCTGACCAAAACAGCCCTGATAGTTTTCGCTGTGGATTTGCTGCGATTGTAGGGCGTCCTAATGTAGGCAAATCAACGCTAATGAATCGTATTCTTGGCCAGAAGATTAGTATTACTTCTCGACGCCCCCAGACTACCCGTCATCGCATACACGGTATTGATACCACTACTGAGTGCCAAGTGATCTACGTGGATACGCCGGGGTTGCACAAGCCGGGTGGCAAGGCGATGAATCGTTATTTAAACCAGGCCGCAACCACGGCGTTGCAAGGTGTTGATGTTGTACTGTTTGTGGTGGCAGGTACAAAATGGACAGATGAGGATGAGTTAGTGCTGGAGCGGGTGAGGCATGGGGGGGCGCCGGTGATCCTGGTTGTGAACCAGATTGATCGTTTGCAGCCGGAGCAACTTTTGCCCCATTTAGCCAAGGTCTCTCAACGCATGGAGTTTCATACGGTGATACCGCTCTCGGCCAAAAGTGGTGAGAGTGTTGATCTGTTGGAGGCGGAAGTCGCAAAATTGATGCCTCATGGTCCGGCACAGTTCCCTGAGGACCAGATCACTGATCGTAGCATGCGTTTTCTTGCCGCTGAGATTGTGCGTGAAAAACTGACCCGTCAATTGGGGCAGGAGCTACCGTATGAGATGACAGTGGAGATTGAGTCGTATGAGATTGGTGATGGCATCGTTAATATTGCCGCACTTATTTGGGTCGAACGTGATGGACAGAAGGCAATTGTTATTGGCAAGGGCGGCCAAGGTCTGAAAAAAGTGGGACAGGAGGCCCGACAGGACCTGGAAAACATACTTGAGCAGAAAGTGTTTTTACAACTCTGGGTGAAGGTTAAGGAGGGGTGGTCGGCCGACGAACGGGCATTGCGGAGCCTAGGGTATACAGATGAATAGGACTTCACCCCTGTAAATATCAAGAATTTTTTAATGTTTTACTGAGCCTGACCGCAACGGTTGGCTATCGCCTCATCAAAATCCTTTGTGGAGTTTTCTTTCCAGTTCTCATGTTTCAAGAGGGGCCTCTAGCCCCTCCAGCTTGGTTGCTGTTTTTCTATGGCGTCATAATACGAATCGCTAATGCATAAGTGCTTCGGGTGTCCTGTATCTATTTGTATATAGGGCCCTTCTTGTTCATTGTTTGAAATTGCGCATCATAAAAATCTCCCCCTCCTATAGCCAACTTTGAATGTGGTTACACACTAAAGTTTTAGTGCTGATTGCCGCTTACAGGACAAGATTCATAGATGTGCCAGAATAAAAGGGACAGATATTGAATGGTAATTGTTGTGGGATAGCAGCAATGAGGCAGTGATACGCGGTATCCATTCAAATGGGAACAATATTTAAAGAGAAAATGCTATGACAGAGACAGAGAAAACTCACTCGTTTTTAGGTGCCTTATCCATTCCAACAAAGATGAATTTAATTGTTGGCACGGTGTTTCTGGCGGTCATCACCATTGTGACGGGGTATATGTTTATCCAGAATAGCAACAGAGTGCTTGAAGAGGCGACCGACCGCACTCAGGACATGGCAACACTCTATTTTGATGGCCTCAACACGATGATGCTGACCGGCACAATGGCACAGAGAAAAATCCTTCAGGATAAGATGTTGCGCCGTGCTCAAGTGCTTGATGCACGTGTCATTCGCGGTGAACCTGTTAAGCAGCAGTTTGGTCCCGGCTTTGATTTTGAGCAACCCATTGACGAGCTGGATCATCGAGTTCTGCGTGGTGAAGAGATTAAAGAGGTCAGTGATACCCCGCAAGGGCGAGTATTGACCGTACTGACACCATTTAGAGCAACAGAAAATACCAGGGGTGTTAACTGTCTTCAATGCCATAACGTAGAGAATGGTGCCATTAATGGTGGTATTCGTATCAGCTACTCCCTCTCTGAAATGGACAAAACAGTCAGAAATGACATGTTGCTTGAAGCAGGCATAAATCTCTTTTTCCTTATTATTGGGTTGATCGTTACTAATTTATTTACCCGCCGCTGGATCTCATCGCCTATTGGTAGTTTGATGAATGTTGTTACACAGCGTACCCAGGGTGACAACAATGTCCGTTTTAAAGTTACCAATTCCGATGAGGTGGGACGTGTGGGGATGGCTTTTAATGCCATGGCCGATAAAGTAAATGCGAGCACTGAACGTGAACATGAAGCGGCAGAATATTTGCGGCATAAAGTAGATAGCCTGCTGGAGATTGTTAATAAAGCAGCCAGTGGTGATTTGACAGGAAAAGTTAACTTCACTGATGATGGCGCTATTGGCGAGCTTGCCCATGGACTTCAGATCATGATTGATAATCTGAATAAAATGGTAGAGGAGCGGCGGCATACTGTTGAGGAGTTACGAACCAAAGTAGATGAGATCCTTGGTGCAGTGACTAAGGCCGCTGAAGGCGACTTAACAGTAAAATTACATGTCGCCGGAAATGATGAAATAGGGCAGCTAGGACGTGGTGTTCAATCGATGATCGATAGCTTGAATTTCCTGGTGGCGCAGGTACAGCGCTCTGGTATCCAAGTGACATCTTCGGCAACACATATAGCAGCAACAGCAAAGGAACAGGAAGCGACCGTTGCAGAACAGGCCGCCACGGTCAATGAGGTGGTCACAACAGCTACGGAGATATCTGCGACAGCCAAGGAGTTGGTCAAAACAATGGATGAGGTGGCCAAGGTGGCCGAAAGTACAGCAGGATCGGCGGAGTCTGGTCAGGCCGGATTGAAAAAAATGGGTTTGACTATGCATCAGGTAGTTGAAGCATCATCATCTATAGCGGCGAAACTTGAAGTATTGAATGAGAAGGCAAGTAATATCAATACAGTCGTTACCACCATTACCAAAGTTGCAGATCAGACCAATTTATTGTCATTAAATGCAGCAATAGAAGCTGAAAAGGCCGGCGAATATGGTCTTGGGTTCTCTGTAGTAGCCACAGAAATTCGTCGATTGGCAGATCAAACGGCGGTGGCAACGTGGGATATAGAGCAAATGGTTAAAGAGATGCAGTCTGCAGTAACAGCAGGGGTAATGAGTGTTGAGAAATTTACAGAAGAGGTACGTCTCAGTGTTGACGAGGTGAGTTTGATCAGCGCCCAGCTCACTCAAATTATCAATCAGGTCCAAGCACTAACACCGCGTTTTGAAAGTGTCCATGAAGGGATGCAGTTCCAGTCGCAGGGAGCAGATCAAATTAAACATGCCATAGTCTCGTTAAGTGAGTCGGCTCAACAGACTGTTGAATCATTGCGTCAGTCTCATTCATCGATTGACCATCTGAATGATGCCGCACGTATGTTGCAGGGCGGGGTGTCTAAATTTAAGGTCTCTGAAATAGAACAACGCTAAGACGAGGCAGAAAGCCATGATGTTGTTGATGCTCAAAGTAAGTGACAATCGATATGGCATTAACGTGGTGGAGATTGTTGAGGTAGTACCGCATGTGCTTCTGCAAAAGCTACCTAAATCCCCAGTGATTATTGCGGGGCTGCTTAACTATCGCGGTCATATTGTGCCCATTATTGATGGATCAAGATTGATGGGTGATAGAAGCGTTAAAAAATGTTTGAGTAGTCGCATTATTATCATCAAATCCGAGAAGATGAGATCGTCTTGCATTGGGTTCCTGGCGGAGAATGTAACAGAGACATTAAAAGTTGATGATTCACAATTTACTGACGCAAGCATAGGAGAAGGTGAAAAATCTGTCGTTGATAAGGTTATCTTAGATGAAAATGGGATGATTCAGCATATCAACGTGACTCGTTTGATTCCAAATGAATTGAAGTCATTTATGAAGTCGGTAAATGAAAATGAGTCTTCCTTAGAGGACATGATGGATGGATCATAGCAAGATCTATGCATACCTTAGAGATGCCACGGGAATAGATGTTGTCTCTATTGGCGAAGAGGCCGTCGATCGCGTAGTGAAAGGACGAATGAAGGAGGGTGGATTTGAAACAGTTGAAGAATATCTTTCTTGCCTTGATAAATCGATTAAGGAAAGACAGATATTTATTAACGATATAACTGTTCCTGAAACTTGGTTCTTTCGTGATAAAGAACCTTTTAAACTTCTTTCACAGTATGTTTCAAAAACATGGAAATCTTCTGGGGATAAATTCAGGGTATTAAGTATACCTTGTTCTACCGGTGAAGAGCCGTACTCTATTTCTATGGTTCTTATGGATGCTGGTCTTTCTCCAGATTCATTTGTTGTTGATGCTGTCGATATAAATACACGTGTCCTTGAAGTTGCTAAAAAAGGGGTGTATGGAAAAAACTCTTTCAGGAGCGATGACCTTAAGTTCAGGGACAAGTACTTTAATTGTGTCGGTTCTGGGCATGAGATAAAAGACGAGGTCAAATCATCGGTCAATTTTCATCACAACAATATTCTTTCTAGTGATTTTTTAAAAGACAGGAATAGTTATGATGTTATTTTTTGTAGGAATTTATTGATTTATTTTAACATTGAAACTAAAGAGAAGGTTATTAAATCATTGAGGCGGATAATAGTTTCAGATGGAATTCTTTTTTTAGGTCATGCGGAGACTGGCAGGGTTGTGAATGGATTGTTTGATTCAATGAGGCATTCGGGTGCATTTGCCTACCGGCCGACGATATTGGAAAAAGATGCGCCAATAAAAGTAAATGTTAGTCCTGTTATTTTTTCATATAAAGATCCTGAAAGAAATGAAAAGTCGAGCGATCTGGAGATTATCCGTGAAGTAGAACCAAAAACAAACTTCAAAAATGAAGGCAGTGGTTTTTTTATAGAGGATATACAGGCGTTGGCTGACCGTGGTGAGTTGGATAAGGCGATGAAATTATGTTGTGATTATATTGAAAAGAATCCATTGGAAGCTGATGCACATTGCCTCCAGGGGATTATATACCTGGCAAAGTCAAATAATGATAATGCCCAAGTGTCATTCAAGAGGTCTATATACATTGACCCTGGTCACTATCAATCCTTAACGCATCTTCTGATATTGGCAGTGGAGCGTGGTGATTCTCAGGCGGCGATGAATTATCGCGCGAGAATTGGTCGGGCAAAAGAGAGGTCATGACCCACAGCCGTTATTTATATTGGGAATGCTGATGATGAGTGATATTAAAATTAATGATTGCTGGAACAAAATTGGCGTCTGGGCCAGCAGTCAGCAACGTACATGTCCTAAGCTTGAGGATGTTGTTCATTGTGCAAATTGTGAAATATTTTCAAATGCAGGGAAGACGCTTTTAGAAGGAGAGGCCCCAGATGGATATCTTGAAGAGTGGTCCATGCTTCTTTCTGTTAAGAAGGTCAGTAAAAATTATAATACAAGGTCTATTATTCTGTTCCGTCTTGGGGATGAGTGGTTGGGAATAAAGACAGGTCTGTTAGATGAAGTAGTCTCTATGAGGGCTGTGCACAGTATTCCACATCGTAAGAGCTCTATTCTAAATGGTCTTACAAATATCAGGGGGGAATTGCAGTTATGTATTTCTCTTGGAAAACTGATGAGCATAACGCGTGGTGAAATATCAGGAACAAATGTTGTTAAGGGGATTTATGAGCGAATGGTTGTGATGTCATTTAATGGAATGAAATTTGTTTTTCCTGTCAGCGAGGTTCGCGGGGTGTACAGGTTCAGCGATAACGAAGTTCAAGATTCTCCTTCTACCTCTATGAATTGCTCGGTACATTATATAAAGGGAATGTTGAATGTTGAGGGCAAGCATGTTGGCATTATTGACCATGAATTGCTTTTTCCCGCTTTAGGGCGAGTTGTTCTTTAGTGATATAAGGCGGTTGTGTTATGGATGCATCCATGCTGAATATGTATAAAAACGAGGTGAGCCAGCACGCCTCCATTCTTAATGGCAGTATTCAGGGAATGAGAGGGGGTGGTGCGTCTTATGATGTGTATGATTCTGCGATTAAAGCAGCTCATTCGGTAAAAGGTGCTGCGCGTTTAACATCAGTGATGCCCGTTGCTAAAATATCCGGGGCAATGGAAGAGTGTTTTGTGGCTGCTCAGGATGGTTTTATCTCTTTTGAGAGCGGGGATATTTCAATGCTCTTAGATGCGCTCGACATGATTGAGGAGGTCACAAAAGTAGCTGATGACTGGAGCTCATGGGAGGAGAGGAGCCGCGCTGATTTTGACAGTATTGTTAATCTTCTTGGCGCTGTTCTATTGAGAAAAGAGCATTCAGAGGGGAAGGATGGTGAGGTCGATAGTGTCGATGTTGAATGTTTATCAGATATTGTAGTGTCCCCCCCGCGTGTTGAAAAAGCTACTATTAACCCTGTTTTATCTATTCAAGACATGTCAATGGTTGAGCTTTTTCGTGTTGAGACAGATCAGCAATCGATTGTTTTAAGTGAAGGACTTCTTGAGCTTGAGCAGGATCCTGGCTCCCCAGAAAGACTTGAACCGTTGATGCGTGCCGCACATTCTATTAAGGGTGCAGCAAGATTGGTAGACATACAGTTTGTGGTGCAACTCTCTCATGTGATGGAGGATGTTTTTGTTGAAGCCCAGAAAGGTGCTTTAATATTGGAGGGCAGTCATATTGATGTGCTTTTGAATGGCGTTGATACGATTGTTGAAATTTCAAAATTTGAGGGTGATTTATCATTGTGGATGGAATCTTCACGGCCCCGTTTTGAGGCGTTGATTAATAATCTGAACGCTATTCTTACGGGTGCGAACTTGGTTCCGTTGCCAGGAAAAAATGTACCCACCGAAAAAATAGTGCCACCTGTTAAGTCTAAAGCTTCTTCGTCTGTCGGTAGTGCTGATTCTGTTGTGCCAGACAGTAATGGTGTCGTTGATAAACAATCACCTCAAAATAAAGAGCGGGTTCTGAGGGTGAGCGCTGAACAGCTGAATCGCCTGATGGGGTTGGCGGGCGAATCTCTGGTTGAATCCCGTTGGATATATCCTTATGCAGAATCATTGCTACGTTTAAAAAGGCAACAAACGGATCTTGTTTGTCTAGTTGATAGTTTGCGTGAGCAGCTTGATAGTGGTAGTTCTAATGATGATATTCAGGCGCTGGTGCGCAGCGTTCAAAAGCAATCATCATATTGCCGAGAAGTCCTCGCTGATCGTCTTGCGGAACTTGAGTCTTATGACCGTCGCGCAACCAACCTCTCTTCTCGATTGCATCGTGAAGTTGTGAAAAGTCGTATGCGTCCATTTGGGGATGGTATTCACGGATTTCCACGTATGGTACGTGATATTGCGAGAGGGCTTGGAAAAGAGGTCCAGTTTGTTGTTGACGGCGCTAAAACCCTTGTGGATCGTGATATTTTGGACAAAATTGAATCCCCTCTAAATCATTTGATTCGGAATGCGATTGATCATGGCATGGAGATGCCAGATGAGCGTCAGGCATCAGGAAAGCCTGTAAAAGGCACCATTCGCCTTCATGCATATCACCATGCGGGCATGTTATCACTGGTGGTGGAGGATGATGGTCGTGGCGTTGATCTGGAACGATTACGTCGTAAGGTGATTGAAAAAAATTTGGTTGATGAAGAGATGGCAACTACATTGTCTGATTCTGAGTTGTTAGAGTTTTTATTTCTGCCCAGTTTTAGTACGCGCGAGCAAGTGAGTGAAATTTCCGGGCGTGGTGTTGGCCTGGATGTGGTTCACGATGTAGTTCAGGAGATGCGTGGCAATGTCAGGGCTACATCTGAATTTGGCCGGGGAACTAAATTCCACATGCAGTTACCATTGACGTTGTCAGTTATTCCGGCGTTGATTGTTGAGATATCTGGAGAGACGTATGCTTTTCCGTTAGCTAGAATTGACAGAATAGTGAGAATTGATCCCGATTCGATTGAAGAAGCTGAGGGAAATCAGTTTGTACGTATCGACAATATGAATGTTGGCCTGGTAAACGCAGCGCAAATTTTGGAACGTGATCCACGGCGTGATCATGAGAGCGGATTGTTGTCGGTAGTCGTACTGACTGAGCGTGCTAGCCATTATGGAATGGTAGTGGAAAAATTTTTGGGTGAACGTGAGCTTGTGGTTCAGGTGATGCCGTCTGCATTAGGAAAGGTCCAGGATATTAGTGCTGCGGCATTAATGGAGGATGGTTCGCCCGTCTTGATTGTAGATGTGGATGATCTGATTCGTTCGATCGAAAAAGTATTAAAAGTCGCTCGACTGAACAAAATCAGAGATGTGGTGCATGAGGTAGGTGCCGCCAAGCGGGTATTGGTTGTTGATGATTCCATTACAGTGCGTGAAGTTGAGCGTAAATTGTTAGAGTCTTCAGGCTATCTGGTAGATACAGCCGTTGACGGTGTGGATGGCCTTAATATGTTGCGTGGTGGAGGCTATGACTTATTGATTACAGATGTGGATATGCCGCGTATGAATGGAATTGATCTGGTGAAGACCATACGGCAGGATCCTTCATTGCGAAGTTTGCCAGTGATGATGGTCTCTTATAAAGATCGTGAAGAGGATCGTATACGGGGTCTGGATGCGGGGGCGGACTACTATCTTACAAAAGGTAGTTTTCATGATGAGAGTTTGCGCCTTGCTGTGGTGGACTTGATTGGGAGTGCAGGTTCATGAGAGTTGCCATAGTAGATGACTCAACGATGGCTGTTGAGAGTTTGCGACGTGTACTTGCATCGTCACCAAACTATCAGTTGGCATGGGTTGCCCGTGATGGTGCCGAGGCGGTCTGGCGCTGCACCCTGGATACGCCGGATCTGATTTTAATGGATCTGGTGATGCCAGTGATGGATGGTGTTGAAGCTACCCGTAAAATTATGGCTTCAACGCCATGTGCCATTTTAATTGTGACATCGACGGTGTCAGGGAATGCCTCAAAGGTATTCCAGGCGATGGGGTGTGGTGCGTTGGACGCGGTTAACACACCTATTTTAGGTTCGGCCGGCGATGCTCCTGGGAAGGCAGAGTTACTTGCAAAGATTGCCATGATTGGAAAGCTTGTCTGCCATAAGCGGGATGATGTTGCGGCTCCACGTGGTAACAAAGGGCTGGATAACTCTTTGAAGTCCAATAATACTGCTTTGGTCGCAATTGGTGCATCTTCTGGTGGGCCACATGCATTGGCGCAGGTGCTGTCAGCGCTTCCGGCAGATTTTTCATCTCCAGTGGTGATTGTTCAACATGTGGATGAGCATTTTTCGAGTGAATTGGCGCAGTGGCTGGATAAGCAGTGTGCCTTGAATGTACGGTTGGCACGAAGTGAAGATACATTAATGCCAGGGCAAGTGCTGATTGCAGGAACAAATGATCATCTTATTATTCGTCCTGACAACCATCTGGACTACACGCCGTTTCCTAAAGAGATGCCATACCGCCCATCGGTAGATATGTTTTTTAACAGTGTTGCCGATAACTGGAGAGGGAATGCTGTAGCAGTTTTGCTAACTGGAATGGGACGTGACGGCGCAGAAGGGTTGCTGCATTTAAGGCAGAGGGGGGTGCATACAATTGCTCAAAATGAGGCGACTTGTGCTGTTTATGGAATGCCTAGGGCTGCTGTTAAATTAAATGCTGCAGTTGATGTTTTACCGTTGGGTGATATTGGTACAGCATTGGCAAAGCTATTGCCTGCTCGATATAAAGGTAAAGGATAACCGCTGTTATGGCTGATACTGGGAGTACGGCACAGGATAAGTGTGACCCTGATGTGTTGAATGCTGCAACGGATGGGGTGCGCTGCAGGGTTATGCTGGTTGATGATCAGGCTATCGTGGCTGAGGCGTTACGGCGAATGTTGGCAGGTGAGGAGGATATTGAGTATCACTATTGTAGTGATCCGACTCAGGCGATCAGTGAGGCAATTATTTTTAAACCGACGGTGATACTTCAAGATTTGGTTATGCCTGATGTTGATGGCCTTATGTTGTTGAAATTTTTCCGCGCTAATCCACAGGTTAATTCAGTACCCATTGTTGTTCTTTCAACGAAGGAAGATCCTAAAACAAAAAGCGAGGCTTTTGAATTTGGTGCCACTGATTATTTGGTGAAGTTTCCTGATCGGATAGAGGTTGTTGCGCGTATTCGAGCCCACTCACGCAGTTTTATGGCGCAGCAGCAGCGCGATGAGGCTTATCGTGCGTTGAGTGAGCTGCAGAAAGAGCTGGAGTCTAAAAATAGTGAGCTGGAGCGTCTTTCATCTCTGGATGGGTTGACGGGAATTGCTAATCGTCGTGTATTTGATGAATTTATTAAAAAAGAGTGGTTGCGTGCGGCACGTGATGGTCGTTCGGTCTCACTGATCATGATTGATATTGATCATTTCAAGAAATTTAATGATGGTTATGGACATCAGGGGGGGGACGACTGTCTGCGAAGAGTAGCCCAGGTATTGGCGACTACTGTCAAACGTCCCAGCGATCTGGTAGCGCGTTATGGTGGTGAGGAGTTTGGAGTTGTGATGCCAGATACTGATCATGTAGGTGCGGCTAATATTGCCGAGGCGTTGCTTTCAGCGGTTGACAGTATGAACATTGCTCATGAGTTCTCAACGACCAATGATCACGTGACGATTAGCCTCGGTGTGGCGACAATGCCGCCAAATGGTATAACAGCACCTGAGGAACTGATTTCTAAAGCGGATGAAGCACTTTATTTTGCCAAGGAGTCGGGTCGTAATCGATTTCATGTGGCTGAATAAGTAGAGTGACTATTACTCTTGTTGTGGTTGGGATCTGAGGGCAGGGTGGATGCGGATGGTTTTGATGGTGTTGCTTGTTGTCTGCACTATATCAATAGGATAGCCTGCTAATTTGACGCTGGTGCCGGTTTCCGGGATCGATTCCAGATACTCTATGATTAGTCCATTAATTGTTTTGGGACCGTCAGTAGGTAGCTCCCAGCCCATGGTGCGGTTGATTTCCCTGATATAGGCGCCGCCATCAATCAGATAGGTACCATCCTCCTGTGGATGAATATCTTTCATGTTGGCCGCCATGTCGGTAGTGAACTCGCCGACAATCTCTTCAAGAATATCTTCCAGTGTCACAAGACCCTGAATATCACCGTACTCGTTAACCACAAAGGCAATGCGGCGTTTCTGACACTGGAAGTTGAGTAGCTGAGTATTCAGTGGCGTGCCTGCAGGAACGAAATAGGGCTCGCGGGTAATTCCTTGTAACAGCTCTTTTGTAAACTTTCCATCAGGCAGGATACGGAGGGCATTGCGGGCGTGAACGAATCCAACAACATTGTCGATATTGTCGCGATAGATAGGCAGGCGGGTGTGTTGGCTGCGGGTAAGCTGTTCCAGAATAGTCTGGCTATCCTCTTCCATATCTAGCCCGATAATTTCATTACGGGGGATCATAATATCTTCAACGGTTACCTTTTCCAGATCAAGGATGCTTAACAGCATTGTTTGATGGCGACGGGGAATCAACGCCCCCGCTTCATTGACAACCGTACGCAGCTCTTCGCTGCTTAGATGCTGCATTGCACCATCCTTTGGGGAGACACCGATCATTTTTAATACTGCGTTGGCAATAGTATTAACGAACCAGACGAGTGGATAACTGATTGTCAGGAGTGGTTCCAGGATATAGGCGGCTGGAAAGGCGATACGTTCTGGATGAAGCACGGCCAGGGTTTTGGGGCCCACTTCAGCAAAAATCAGGATGACGAAAGTTAAAATGCCTGTGGCAATTGCGATGCCAGATTCTCCCCATAGCTGTAGCGCAATCAGTGTGGCGATGGATGAGGCAAGAATGTTGACAAAATTATTGCCTATTAAAATCAACCCTATCAGCCTGTCGGGACGGTTGAGTAGGCGCTGAGCGCGAATAGCACCTGGGTGTTTGGCGGTGACAAGGTGACGCAGGCGGTAACGGTTGAGGCTCATCATGGCTGTCTCTGAGGCCGAGAAGCAGGCAGAGAGAATGATGCAAACGGCTAAAACCGTACCAAGAGTGGTGAGGGATATTTCGTCCATAATGGTGCTAGATGCCTGCGGAGTTGTTTATGTGGAGTGACCAATGATGATTTCAAGGACTACTTTGCTGCCAAGGTAGCCTAATGCCATAACCGCAAAACCACTTAAGGTCCAGCGGATTGCGGTGCGCCCACGCCAACCAAATTTCCAACGTCCCCACAGCAATATGCCAAAGACCATCCAGGCGATGACGGTGAGCACGGTTTTGTGTACCAGATGTTGCGCGAGCATATTCTCCAGAAAGATGAAACCTGTCAGGAGCGAGAGGCTTTGTAATGTAAAGCCCAGCGCAATCATCTGGAAGAGCATTGTCTCCATGCTCTGCAAGGGGGGGAGTGCACGAATGAAACCACCAGGCCGTTTATTACGCAAATGACGATCTTGTATGGTGAGCAGTATCGCTTGGACAGCAGCAATGCTGAGCAGGCTGTAGGCGGCTACTGATATGATGATGTGGATTTCGAGAGGGGTGTTGACCACCTCCGTGATATGCCCAGCCCCCAAACTGCTTTTTAAGCCGATTGCCAATGCTGTGCTGGGGAAGACAAAAATCCCCAGGTTTTCCACCGCCCCCTTGATGGCGAGCAACATCAGAATTAAGCTTATTAGCCATGTCAGCAGTGATATGGTGTTGAATATGGAGAGATCCAACCCATCTGCAGTGAATAGGTATTGTGACAGCATCCAGGCGTGCAGGGATGCTGCAACAGCTGCTGGTGCGAGTGCCTTCCATTTGCTGGCAATGGTTGTGTCGCGATTACGCAACCTGAGTACAAGCAGTACTGTTGTGATCAGATAGAGGGCGATTGTAAAGAGGCCGATAACTACGGTGTGCATTATTTGTGCTTGGCTTTAAAAAGGGTAATGATGGCATAGATGGCGTTTAGGTTGAAGAGGAATATGGAGTTGCTGATGAATCATCTTAAAAATGGTGATAGCAACGCATAGTGTGGAACTGTCTAAAGAAAACCAGGATTGGTACGACAACCTCCATAATATGAAAATACGGATATTAGGCTGTAGTGGGGGAATCGGTAGAGGATTAAGGACAACCTCTTTGCTGGTGGATGATGACGTATTAATAGATGCAGGCAGTGGTTTGGGTGATCTAACCCTGGACGAAATGGCCAAAATCCGCCACGTTTTTTTGACACATACCCATCTTGATCACATAGCATTTTTACCGCTCCTGGTGGATAGTATCTTTGATCGTATCACCGAGCCGATTGTTGTTCATGGCCAGCCTGAGACCATTAAAGGGCTGAAAGAGCATCTGTTTAATTGGGTTATTTGGCCCGATTTTGCCAGGTTGCCGCTCGAAGAGCGCCCCGTGATGCGTTATCAAATAGAGCCTGTGGGCTCAACCTGCAATCTGGCAGGCCGTCGTTTTGAGCTGATCCCCGTTAACCATATCGTGCCCACTGTGGGTTATCGGGTAGAATCCCCAGAGGGCAAATCCTTTGCTTTTTCTGGTGATACCACGACTAACGATACCTTTTGGGCCGCCTTGAACGCCCATGATCATCTGGACCTGCTGTTTCTTGAGGTGGCTTTCAGTAACGATGACGAGGCGTTGAGCCGCACCGCCAGGCATTACTGCTCCAACTCCATGGCTGCGGATATCGCCAAGCTAAAACATCAGCCTCAAGTCTACCTGACGCACCACAAACCCAGTGAAGGCAAACAGATCTACCGGGAGGTCAAGGGTCTGATCAAAGATCGCTGTATTAAACAACTGAAGAATAATCTCACCTTCACGCTATAATACCCCCCCTTCGAGCCATTAATCGTTAGGTCAGCCCCATGTTTGATAATTTGACGGAACGTTTGGCGCGCACGGTTCGCGAAATGCGCGGCCTTGGGCGTTTGACGGAAGATAATATTAAAGATGCCCTGCGCGAGGTGCGTATGGCGCTGCTGGAGGCTGATGTCTCGCTACCGGTGGTGCGGCAGCTTGTTGATCAGGTAAAAGAGCGCGCCATGGGGCAGGAGGTGATGAAGAGTCTCACCCCAGGCCAGGCATTTATCAAGATTGTGCAGGATACCCTGGTGGAAATCATGGGTGAGGCCAACGAAGAGTTGGCCCTGAATGCCGCCCCGCCAGCGGTGGTGTTGATGGCCGGTTTGCAGGGATCGGGCAAAACCACCACGGTTGCCAAGTTATCACGCTGGTTAAAAGAGCGTAAAAAAAAGACGGTGATGGTGGTCAGCTGCGACATCTACCGCCCGGCAGCTATTGATCAGCTGGAGACATTGGCTGTTGAAGTGGGCGTTAGCTTTTTCCCTAGTAACCCGCAGCAAGATCCGATTGATATCGTCAAGGCGGCCCTTGACCACGCACGTAAGCAGTTTATTGATGTAGTTATAGTGGATACCGCTGGCCGCCTCCATATTGACGAGGAGATGATGGCAGAGATTAAACGTCTTCATGCTGCCATCAAACCGATTGAGACGCTGTTTGTGGTAGATAGTATGACCGGTCAGGATGCCGCCAACACCGCCAAAGCTTTTAATGAGGCCCTGCCACTGACCGGGATAATTTTGACCAAAACGGACGGTGATGCCCGTGGTGGTGCGGCGCTTTCGATTCGTCAAATCACCGGTAAGCCGATCAAATTCCTAGGGGTCGGGGAGAAGACTACCGCCCTGGAGCCGTTCCATCCTGACCGTCTTGCCTCTCGTATTTTAGGGATGGGGGATGTATTGAGCCTGGTTGAACAGGCAGAACAGGCCATTGATCGTGGTGAGGCTGAAAAGCTCGCCTTGAAGATGAAAAAGGGCAAGGGCTTTGATCTGGAGGATTTTCGCACCCAACTGCAGCAGATGGGCAAAATGGGCGGTGTTGCCTCGTTGATGGATAAGTTGCCTGGGGCAGGGGCATTGTCAAAAGAGGCAAAAGGGCAGGTGAACGACAAGGAGTTTAATCGCCTCCAAGCCATCATCAGCTCCATGACCATGCACGAGCGGCGCAATCCTGATATCATCAAGGGTTCGCGTAAGCGTCGTATTGCAGTGGGCTCCGGCGTTGAGGTTCAAGATGTAAATCGTCTTTTGAAACAGTTCGCCCAGATGCAGAAGATGATGAAACAGTTCCAGAAGGGGGGAATGGCGAAGATGATGCGCTCCTTGAAAGGACGTATGCCGCCGGGCATGTCCCCCTTTTGAGCTGATTAGGGTTTTTAGGGTTTCTTTTTTTTTCGATTCGCGTAAAATACGCGCATTTTTACGGCCTCCCAAATTGGGCAGTCTGATTATTTTTTAGATTCGACAGAGGATTTAGCTGAGATGGTAACGATTCGTTTAGCTCGTGGTGGTGCCAAAAAGCGTCCCTTTTATCACATCGTGGTAACAGATTCCCGCAACCGTCGCGATGGTCGTTATATCGAGCGTGTTGGGTTCTACAACCCGGTTGCTACCGGTCAGGAAGAGAAACTGCGTATTGATCAGGAGCGTATTGCTTACTGGATCAGCAAAGGCGCGCAGCCTTCTGATCGTGTTGCCAAGCTTGTTAAAGAGCCCGTGGCAGCAGTAGCGGCTTAGTTGTCTTGTTGATGGGGTTTTGTCCCATACAATATTGAATTAAAGGTTCTGCCAGTGATGAGTAGTGCAACGCAGGATCGAATGGTGGTTGGGAAAATTGTGGGCCTCTATGGGGTCCACGGTTGGGTGAAGGTCTTTTCACATACCGATCCCAAAGAGAATATCTTTGCCTATGCCCCGTGGTTGGTTCAGATGGGTGGTGAGTGGCGGCCGACAAAAGTTTTGTTAGGACGTACTCAGGGTAAGGGGCTGGTAGCGCAACTGGAAGGGTGTGCAGATCGTGAGCAGGCCCGCCTGTTTATTGGTGCAGAGATTGCGATACTGAAAAGCCAGCTGCCTAAACCAGCAGCGGGGGAGTATTACTGGTCCGACCTGATCGGTTTAGATGTGGTGACATTGGATGGACAGGTGCTCGGTAAGGTTGATTATCTGCTGGATACAGGAGCCAATGATGTGCTGGTGGTGCAAGGGGAGCGTGAACGTCTGATCCCTTTTGTGCGTGGTCAGTATGTACATGAGATCGATCTTGTAGCAGGTACCATAAGGGTTGATTGGGATCCTGAGTTTTAGTGATGCGGATTGACGTCATCACGTTATTTCCGCAGATGGTTTTGGATCTGGTTGGGTATGGTGTGACCGGGCGGGCTCGTGAGAACGACCTGTTTGAACTGGGGACATGGAACCCGAGAGACTACACCCAGGACCGTCATCGTACTGTAGATGATCGTCCCTATGGCGGTGGTCCGGGGATGCTGATGATGATCGAGCCGTTGCGTCAGGCAATCAGTGCTGCACGACAGGCCAACCCGCAGAGTCTGGTGGCCTATATGTCGCCTCAAGGGCGACGACTGGATCAGGGGCTGGCACGTGAGCTGGTGCAGCGCCCGGGGTTGATACTGGTGGCGGGGCGTTATGAAGGCATTGATGAGCGTCTGATTGAGCTGGAAGTCGACGAAGAGTTATCTATCGGCGATTATGTGTTGAGCGGCGGTGAGATGGCCGCAATGGTTGTGATAGATGCTGTGACCCGGTTGTTGCCAGGGGCGTTGGGACATCAGGATTCGGCAGAGCAGGATTCGTTTAGTAATGGTCTGTTGGATTGTCCCCATTACACTCGGCCTGAAGTGTATGAAGAGATGCGGGTTCCGCCCGTGTTGTTGAGTGGAGATCACGAGGCCGTGCGTCGTTGGCGGTTGAAGCAGTCTCTTGGACGGACCTGGTTACGACGACCGGATATTTTGGCAGGCGTTGAGCTGGATAGTGAGCAGCAACGTTTACTGGATGAGTACATCTGTGAGCATGCTGCACAGCAGAATTGAGAGTGGGCGGGGTCTCCCGCGCGTGAGTTTTTTAAGATTGTTTAGGTGAGGAAAGTGTCATGAGCAATATCATCGACCAGCTGGAAGCGGAACAGATGAACCGTGAAGTACCTGTATTTGGCGCAGGCGATACCGTCTCTGTCCAGGTTAAAGTTAAAGAAGGTGAACGTGAGCGTCTGCAGGTTTTTGAAGGCATTGTGATTGCCAAGCGTAATCGCGGCTTGAACTCAGCTTTCACCGTCCGTAAGATCTCCCACGGTGAAGGTGTTGAGCGTGTTTTCCAGACCTACAGTCCGGTGATTGAATCAATCACTGTGAAGCGTCGTGGTGATGTGCGCCGTGCCAAACTTTACTACCTGCGTGATCTGCAGGGTAAAGCTGCCCGTATTAAGGAAAAGCTCTGATCTTAGCTCTGTTGAGCAGATCGGCCATGAACAGAGAGGCGCCAAACCAGTCAGCTGGGTTGTGCGCCTCTTCTGCATTGATGCCCCTGCACTATTGTGGCCCGGCGCTGCTGTTGGTTTTATCACTCCTGCCATTCTCTGCCATGGCCCAAGTTTCTATTGAACCGGAACTGAATGAGCTGACTGCTTTGGCGCAGACGGGCATGGCCGATTTTAGTTTGGCGCTGCTGAAACGGGAACAGCCATCTCTGGAGAGTGATCCTGATGGTTGGATGGAGTGGCAGCAGCAGCGGATGGCGACGTTGGGTGAACAGGGTCAATGGCCGGAGATTATTGGCGAGTATGAGGGACTTGCTTCTGAGGCCCCTGCAGCCTATCGCCTGTGGTTGCGTTTGCGTGTGGTTGAAGCCTATTTGGCACAAGCAGATGGCGTGTCTGCCCGTGATCTGTTGCTGCCGCTGATCTGGGATGAGAGTGGGAGTGATAGTGACGGTTTGGCAGAGCTGCGCCGTCTGGTGATCCTGAGCTATCTGGTGGAGGGGCGTCAAAGCGATGCCCACAGTGCCATGGTGCGTTATGAGCAGGACTATAGTCATGATGCCGATCATCCGGGATGGCGTGCCATTAAGGCGCGTGTTTTGATTGCCGAAGGTCAGTTTGATGAAGCGGCGCTGCTGACTGCCGTGAGTGAGTCCGTGGAAGGGAAGGCGGTTTATGTGTTGGCGCTGCTTAAAGGCAGTGCCGCAATGGATCAGCAGCTTGCCGATGCGACTGTTGTGGTGTTGAGAAACATGCGCCTTGACCGGCCGTTGCGTCAGGCGCTGTTTGTGGCGGCCCTTGAGAAGGTGAGCACGTTGCGTGAGTGGGCCAACCGAGTTGTAATATTGCAGCGGATGCTGGCTGTGACGGCAGTGGGTGATGCACGTACCGGTATTGCGGTAGACGCCCTTTGGCATGCCTATAGTGAACATGGCCAGGAGGTGGCAAATCGCCTGCAGCTGTTAATGGGGGATTTTGCATCGTGGTTTGAGGCCGCCGCTTCGCTCCGTTCAACATCGCAGCTACAGGCGAGTGCGCTGTATGTCTGGTTGGCGTTGAATCTGAAAGATGATGCGCTGAAGGCGAAGGCCCACGAGGAGTTTGCTGCCTTGGTGCGGTTACAGCCGCAGGGTGATCAGCTGTTGCGGACGCTTTATCTCTCCTCATCTCAATATACTGATATTAAAGAGCTGCCGCTGGTTGTTATCTACCCATTGATTGATATGGCGCTGGAGGAGTCTGATCTCGCCTTGGCGGCGCGGTTGATGAGTCAGCTGGATGCGCCCAACGGGGTGGATCTGCTGGAGTGGCAGCTGCGGCGGGCACGGTTGCAGATTTTGACGGGTTCGGCCAGCACTGGCACGGAACTGTTACGACAACTGGTGAGCAGCCAGTCATTGAGTAACAGGCAGGTTGATTATCTGCTAAGTGCGGTATTTGATCTGCAAAATGGCAACCATCATGAGATGGCGTATGAGCTGCTGGGCACATTGTTACCTAAATTGCCTGATCTGGAGAAACATCGGCAGATGCTCTACTGGATGGCCGATTCGCGTATGGCTCAGGGCGACCCTCTGGAGGCGGCCCGGCTCTATCTTCGTTCTGCAATGTTGATGGGGGTCGAGGTGCAGGATGAGTGGGCGCAGGCGGCCCGTTTTCAGGCGGCAGAGGCGTTGATAGAGGCAGGTGTGGTGGCCGATGGTTTGATGATCTACCGCTCTTTATTGCCATTGACTGAGGACCCGGTGCGGCGTGGTCAGTTGCAACGTGAGATTCAACGCCACTCGGCACCACAGTAAACGGTATGGCTGATATGTCGCTGTCCGGCACGGTTATCACTGATCAAGCGGTTGTCACCAGTGCAATCCCGGGGTGTCATCTGGCGCTTAAGTTCGCTGGCGAGCAGCTTGCCGAGCTTGTTTTTGTTCCTGATACATGCCCGCTGGTAACGGCTGAAACCGACCCCGCAGCCTACATTCTGGCCCAACTCGATCTCTATTTCCGTAATCCGAACTGGCACTTTGATCTGTCGCTACTGCCCCAAGGGACGCCGTTTCAGCGTCGTGTATGGCAGGCCTTGCGCGAAATCCCTGTGGGAACCACGGTGACCTATGGTCAGCTGGCCTGGCGTCTGGAGTCATCGGCACGTGCGGTAGGTGGTGCCTGCCGTAATAATCCGGTGGCGCTTGTGGTGCCGTGCCACCGAGTGGTGGCGGCGACCGGCATAGGGGGTTTTATGGGGCAGCGTGACGGGCAGCAGATCGATGTGAAGGCGTGGCTGTTGGGTCATGAACTTAAGGGTGTAGCGCACCATGCCGCGGAGTGAGTTGCTGCACGCCGATGATCTTGCACTGATCGAACTCTTTCAAGACAACCTCTGGGTTGAACGTGGCGTGAGTGACAACACCCTGAGCGCCTATAGCAGCGACCTGCGTGGTTTGGCGGAGATGCTGACGGCGACCTCGGCGCGCCGTTTGCAGGATGCGCAGCGCGGAGACCTGCTGGCCTACCTTGCAGCGCGGGTAAAAGGGGGGGCGCAACCACGTACCACCGCACGACTACTCTCCTCAGTGCGCCGGTTCTACCGTTACCTGTTACGTGAAGGGCGGATCGAGGAGGATCCCAGCGCGCTGATTGAGGCACCCAAACTGGGGCGTTCACTGCCAAAATCCCTGACCGAGAGTGATGTTGAGTCACTGTTGGCGATGCCGAAGGTAGGCGATGCGCTGGGTTTGAGAGACCGTGCGATGCTGGAGCTGCTGTACGCCTGTGGCCTGCGCGTTTCAGAGCTGGTGGGTTTGACGCAGGCAGAGGTGAGTCTGACCCAGGGTGTGGTGCGCATCTTTGGCAAGGGTGGCAAGGAGCGCCTGGTGCCGATGGGGGAGGAGAGTGTCGAATGGCTGGAGCGATACCTGCGTCAGGCGCGTGCCGAGCTGTTGGGCGTACATCGTAGCGAAGCACTGTTTGTCACCCGCCGTGGCGACCTGATGACACGACAGGCCTTCTGGTATCTGATTAAACGTTATGCGCTGGAGGCGGGGATTCACAAACCGATCTCCCCCCATACACTGCGCCATGCCTTTGCCACCCACTTGTTGAACCATGGCGCTGATCTGCGTGTATTGCAGATGTTGCTGGGTCATAGTGATCTGTCAACAACACAGATCTACACCCATGTAGCGCGAGAGCGGCTCAAATCAATGCATGCCCAGCACCATCCCCGTGGTTGAACGGCTTCTATAATGGTGGGTTTCTGAAACACCAGTGCCACGGTTCGTACTGGTAACCAGCACTATTGCCCACGGGGTACGAGAGGTAGTAGCCAAAGCTGGCGGCGTGTGCGGTCAGCCAGGCAAAGGCATTGGTCTGTTCAAACTCAATCTCAAGGGCGTGACTCCCCGATGTTGTGACATCGATGGCCCGCCCCGTATGGTGTTCGCTGAAGCCGGGTGGGGCGGATAGGGTCAGAATCTCTTTAATGGAGACCCCAGCGTCGATTTTCTGGCGAATAATGGCAGCTTGGCGATCGATGCTCCTAAAGGCCGAGACGATGAATAGAGAGACGTCATCATCGTGTGCGGCACTTTTGAGCCGCTGCCAAGCCTGAGTGGCGGCCGGGGTGAGCAGATGCTCTCTGCCATCGATCCCAACGTCGGCAATCTCCAGGGTGGTCGCCTCGTCACAAACGCACAGGCCACGGGCAGCGATCCATTCGTTCGAGATTCCCAGCGACTGGTTCAGCGCAGCAAGGGCCGGCCTGATGCTCATATGCACCCCCCGTTGTGGCTAATGGCAAGATTGGCTCGGTTACTCTCCCAGGGCCATATCGATCAAGCTGTTTCGCAGCTCTTTTTTGAGTGTAAATTCGCTCTTCTCAAGCACACGACGCAACGCGGCGTCCCCGTTAATGCCCGAGACCTCAACTACCCATTGGGTGTGGCTACGTTCCCTGTTCTGCTTGTCTGAAAGTTTCAGTTTAATGGTGCCCTGGCCCAGTGCCCACCCCCCATTTTAGACAAACACCGCGCTGTCG
>JAKFXL010000011.1 GCA_021731365.1 Gammaproteobacteria bacterium
CATTAGCGCAGGCCCTGGCCCCCACAACACCCCCGCGAGAGCCGCGATGAACACGATCAGAACAACTGTCAGCAGCGACATTCCGTCACCCTCTTGAATGGCACGTGTGGGCCAATATTGATCTCAAAGACATACAAATACCCAGGCACCTTCACTGGGGTGCGTAATACGGATGGCGAGGCTAGCCCCGCAACATCACGCCAAAAACAGGGCATCCATTCTAACGCATTGCCGTGGCTCTGCCGCTGTCGAACAATCCGCGTGATAGGCGTGAGACGACAAGATAGATAATATTGCCGTTGCATTTCACCATTCAGCGGCTAAGCTATGCCGTTATCCTTAGATGAGCTATCTGGACCGTGAAACACCTCAAAAACAGCGACATTCGCCACCACATCAGCAAACAAAGCTACGCTCGTGGCAAGGCCTATTACGACGATCAGCGCGTCACCACACTCAATATCGACAATGAAACGGATGATCTGGTTGAGCTGAGCGCAACGGTGCGCGGCAGTGGCAACGCCCATTACCGGCAGCAGATCGAAATCAGCTGGGAGGCCGATGACGTCACCATCAATGGCGACTGTGACTGCCCGGTGGGTTATAACTGCAAACATGTGGCGGCTGCGTGCTTGAAATATCTGGCGCAGTTTCACCTCTCAACGCCAAGCACCACAGCAAAAAATGAGAGCACCGCCTGCCTCACCTGGCTCGATGAGTTCAGCGCACCAGCCGCCGCCGAGTCGCAGCAGAACAGCGCCGCCAAAGAGCAGCTCTTCTACATACTCAAACCAACGACGCAGGCAGGCAGACTCCAGGTCACTTTTCATACAGCGCGGCTGTTAAAAAAGGGCGACCTGAGCAAACCACGCAGCACACATCTGCACAACATCAATGACAGCTATCATCCAGCCCCCTATGTTCAACCGCTTGATCGGGAGATCGGCAAACTACTGCGCGCCAATAACGACAGCTGGCACGTTGTCTGGCTGCATGGTGAACTCGGTTTTCTCGCCTTGATTAAAATGGTGCAGAGCGGCCGCTGCCACTGGCTCGATCTGGAGTCAGCCGCGCTGCACCCCGGCGAAGAGCGCGAGCTGGCATTGCAGTGGCAAGAAGATACCAAGGGTAACAACAGACTCAAGGTCGAGATCCTGCCCGAAGGTCAACTGCTGCTCACCACACCCGCACTCTATCTTTCAAACAAAACGAATAACATCGGCCCGGTGGTCAACGCCCCCTACTCCCAGGCCCAATTGGAGAAGCTGCTAAACGCCCCCGCAGTTCCGGCACAACTGGTCACCAAATTCAGCCAGAAGCTGGTGCGCAAGATTGCACCCACACTGCTGCCACCACCACAGCAGGTAGAGAGCGAAGAGATCAACGGCGAGCAGCCCATCCCCTGCCTGCAACTCTCGGCACGCGAACGTGAAGGTCATCTCTACCATCTCCTGCGCTTGCGCTACCGCTACGCCATGCACGAGATCATGGCCTCGCCGCAAGAGGCAACCGCGCTGCTTGAGATCAACAACAAGCTCATCCGCATCGAACGTGATATCGAAGCCGAAACTGCCGTCTTTGATGAGATCGAGGCGTTAGGCTTTGAACCACTGCTCGACCAGAACCAGCACGACATCATCTTTCTCAGCATGAACAACGCCAGCCCGGTGGAGGGTGTGGTGCGCTGGCACCACTTTCTTACCGAGATAATCCCGACACTCCAGCAACGCGGCTGGCAGGTGGCATTCGACAGTAGCTTTCAGATGCATTTCCATCATGCCCAGCACTGGCAGGCCGAGATTGAAGAGGATGGCAACGACTGGTTTGGGCTACGCTTTGATGTTGAGGTAGAAGGCCAGCCCATCGCACTGCTGCCACTGGTGGCACAGGCGCTGGAACACTACCCGCCGAACCAGCTGCCCGACACCCTCACCCTCCACCTGGGCGGCGCACAATATCTCAACGTCGCCCGTGAACAGATCGAACCGATCATCACCACGCTCTATGAACTCTATGATCGCGACACCCTGCAAGCCGACGGTTCGCTGCGGCTGTCGCGTTACGATGCGGCACGCCTGACCGAACTGGAACAAACCACCGACCTGCAATGGCGCGGCGGCGCAGCACTGCGCAAACTCGGGCAACAGCTCAAAGAATTTGCCGGCATCAAAAAGGTCGCACCGCCCACCGGACTAAACGCCACCCTGCGCCACTATCAGCAACAGGGACTCAACTGGCTACAGTTCCTGCGTGAATATGGTTTTGGCGCCATCCTCGCCGACGACATGGGGCTAGGCAAAACGGTACAGACACTTGCCCATCTACTGTTAGAAAAAGAGCAAGGCCGCATTACCAAACCAGTGCTGATCATCGCCCCCACCAGCCTGATGAGCAACTGGCACCGCGAAGCGCAACAGTTTGCACCGGCACTCACGGTGCTAGTGTTGCAAGGACCAGAGCGCCATCAACTTTTCGATCAGATCACCAGTCACGACATCGTACTAAGTACCTACCCGCTACTGCCACGCGATGAAGAGCAACTGCTGGCCCACCACTACCACGCCCTGATTCTCGACGAGGCGCAGGTGATCAAAAACCCCAAGGCCAAGGCATCGCAGATCGTGCGCTTGATCAGGGCCGATCAACGCCTCTGCCTCACCGGCACACCGATGGAGAACCACCTGGGTGAACTCTGGGCGCTGTTCGATTTTCTGATGCCCGGTTTTCTCGGTGATGCCAAACAGTTCAACACCCTCTTCCGCGTCCCGATCGAAAATCATGGCGATGGCGAACGCCGCCAGCGACTGGTACAACGCATCGCCCCCTTCATGCTGCGCCGTACCAAAGATGAAGTAGTCAAAGAGCTGCCGGCAAAGACCGAGATCATCCGCAGCGTCACCCTCGGTAAAAAACAGGCCGCACTCTACGAAAGCATCCGCCTCTCCATGGAAGACAAGGTACGCCACGCCATCGCCAGCAAAGGGCTGGCGCGCAGCCACATCACCATCCTCGATGCGTTATTGAAACTACGCCAGGCCTGTTGTGATCCACGCCTGCTACCACTGGCGCAAGCACAAAAGGTTAACGAATCGGCCAAGCTCGAACTGCTGATGCAAATGGTGCCAGAGATGGTCGAAGAGGGACGCCGCATCCTGCTCTTCTCCCAGTTCACAAAAATGCTCGGCCTGATCGAAAGTGAACTCAGCAAACACAACATCCCCTACACCAAACTCACCGGCCAGACCCGCAACCGCGATGAAGCAATCGAACGTTTCAAGAGCGGCGAAGTGCAAGTCTTTCTGATTAGCCTAAAAGCCGGCGGCGTCGGCCTCAACCTCACAGAAGCCGACACCGTCATCCACTACGACCCCTGGTGGAACCCAGCAGTAGAACGCCAAGCCACCGACCGTGCCCACCGCATCGGCCAACAGAAGGCAGTGTTTGTTTATAAACTGGTCACCGAAAACAGCGTCGAAGAGAAGATCGTCGCCATGCAGGCAAGAAAGCAGGCGCTGGCACAAGGTGTTTACAACAAGACAGAACAGGGCGAAGAGCTGACACTCACTGCCACTGATATGGAGCAGCTGTTTGCGCCGCTTTAGAGAAACGATCCGGGATTGCACCGGCTACTTATTACAAATTACAAACGACTGGCCATAAGCGGACATTCGAGTTTAATGTAGCCTGGATGGAACGAAGTGGAATCCGGGAATAGTGAGAACCCCGGATTGCGCTATCGCTGCATCTAGGCTGCTCGCTATAATTTCATGTTTCCAAAAAACCACCATCGCAAAACCAATCGCTTTCTATGGCAGCCCTATACATAGCGGCTGTCCACGAGTTTTTATGCTCGACCTCAATGCTATAAAGTTCTTCGTGTAAATGTGCACGGACAGCGCTCACTCCACCTTTTTGATGCAGCATCTCTAGACGGGCACGAATCTCCGAAAGTCGGCTGCCAGCATTTGAGGTGAACAACACTGGAAGGTTGAGTTTCTTCAAATGCGCCGCCACTCGTGCCTTCGCTGATGGCATCCAATGGTCGGGCGGCGAGGAAAAATAACGGAATCCGGCTGGGATATCAGGCACCACTTCGGCTGCGAGCCATGCCTCATTGTCCATGTCATCAAAATAGGGATGGAGAAGCTGACCTCCCTCTGTCGTAGGGTAGTATTCGGATTTTTCCCCTTGGCACCAGTTGCAGGCCGGAACCAGATTGTTGGGCGTCACGGAATAGACCGGAAAATGAGTCTTAGGCAGGTAGTGATCAAGCGTGTTTACCGTCCCAATGCCACACAGCGGGCATCGGCCATGCAGAGGCGCCGACATGATTCGGTCGTAAGTGGGGCGTCCCTTCGACGACTTGGGCACCATCCGGAGCGTATAAATCTTCACCATTTCGCCACATGAAACGGCTCCTACATGATTGTGAGGTTGCTTTCGGTAGAGCTGCATGCCTGCTGCCTTGGCATCGTAATCAGCAGCCTCAGTTTCCACATCCGGTCGGATGGCCCGTAACTGTGCTCGCAGATCAGGTTTCTTCACCATGGAAACACAGGTCTCGAAGACATCGCCGGCGGCGAATACCTGCGCATTTTCATCTGTTGGTGGTGGCAGATATCTCATTAACTGTGATTACTCCTCATCGTATAGAAACATGCCCCTCAGGACAGCCCTACCCTCAGCACCAAGCTTACCATCCAGTTGATCAAGCGCATCCTCGTAACTGGCAAATTTCTGCCTCAAATCACCCAGAATATGGTGGTAACCTGATTGTGAGAGTTCCAATTTAAACACTTCCCGACTCAGGATGCCCACGCTCTCGGCAAATGTTTCAATGGTAGGTCGTTCCGCCTTTGAGGCGGTCAGGGTACGATCGAGTATCCATACGCAAGACATCGGAACCTCCTGAAGAATCACGGGTGAATGGGTCGCCACAATCGCGACTCCATTACGTTTCACCATCAACTCGGATATTGCGCGCGTCATTGCCGATAACAGTGGAGGATGAAGGTGGGCCTCTGGCTCATCGATCAGAGCGAGCGTTCTTTCTTCAACCTTTTCAACGAGCCGAGTTAGCGTAAGGAGGACAATCTTATGTCCCGAACTTAGAGCCTTGAAGGTTTTCAAGACTACTTCTTGTTCTTTCTTCTTGGAAAGGTCCACCTCGATCATCGTGGTCAATTGGGCCGCTCTGAACACCGGGTCAGACTGAAGGGTAGTAATCACATTTACCCATCTCCTTCGTCGTGTTCCAATGCGACACTCCTTCAAACTGTCCACGAACTCGCTAGCGAGCATGTTAGGGGACTTAGGTTTGATTGACGCCGTTGGTGATCCACTGGTCCAACCGCGTAACCCAATGTAAGAAAACCCAAGGGAATCAGGCCCTGGATTACGGTCAGGCAGCAGATCTTCTTCATCAAAAGCGCTAAACGAAACCGCAACCACGTTGGCAAAAGTCCCACTATGTCTTCCAAGTTCATTTAATTCGAACTTGCCAGACTGCTTCGCAGAGGCATCCTTAGCGACCAGCGCCTTCGTCATCAAGGAAAGTAATCGCGTCTTCCCGACCCCATTCCGGCCAATGAGAACATGGACATTTGTTGGAATCGGAGACTCAGGGTCAACACTGAAAACCAACGTGAAGGGCGGCGCACCATCACCCAGACGTTTTGGAGGAGAATAAGCGAAATCATAACGTGTCACGCGCGCATCGCCATGCGCCATCCGGCGGAATTGTCCGTCGACTGTGCTCCGGGTTACGGAACGTAGCAACGACTCCCCCATTACATCTTCACCACTTGCCCATTCCCAGCGCTCCTTGTCCCAGGCCACGTCACGCAGGCAAGTAAGAACCTGTTCGCGGACTGTGTCACCAAGGGCACCAAGGTTTGCGTAGTACTCCTCGTCTTGCCCGACCGAAAAAAACTCATCGTCCAATTGCCCGAAGGTGGATGGAACGTTCGGCTTGCGATGACCGGGGGGAAGCTCTGCGGACCCTCCATGGGGCTTTAACCCGCGCTGCCCAATCTTTAAATGACCAATGCTGTGCTGTTCTCCGTCTTGGTCAACTACCGTTAGGTAAAATTGGGTGCGGTATTTCCCCCAATCGTCCCAATAGTCGATGTTCAGATATGCTGACCATCCGTTGGCATTAGATGGAACACTGGTGTTTGGGTCAATGATGTGGAATAGAATGGGTTGAGGCTTATCTATCATAATTATTACACTGATTCGAGAGTCATAGAATATGCTGAGCCTGTAGGTCCGATTAGCGTAGCGTAATCGGACGTATGTAAAACATGGCTGTTCCCACCTTTTACCGTTACGTAAAACTGGGCTACCCATTAAATTGGAGTGATTGTCCATGGCTGACTATTTAAGGAGATGGTTGGCATGCGTCCGATTACGCTACGCTAATCGGACCTACGAGCTTCAAAATCCCCTTGATCAATTGTTCACCCTGCCCTTGCTGTTAATGCCACAGGATGAGCTGAGGTACAAGGCGCATCGTTCGTGCAACACAACTGATGCGCCTCCTACGTCGGCACATCCTATCTCACTACACCGTTGATATTTACTACACGTTGGATTTGATTCTGACTGGATTGGTTTTTGATGTTCATGACATGCCCCCATGTATGTGGCTCACTATGACTAGTTGCGGTGTGGTGGTCAACATCAAAAAGGGGATGGATAGTAAAAAATATTACTGAATATTTGTTACAGATCACAAACGATCTGAGTCAGTCAGGATTTAACCTCCGCGTTTAATATAGCCTGGATGGTACGAAGTAAAATCCGGGTTAGGGGTAATGCTTCCCCGGATCTCGTTTCACGCCATCCAAACTACACGCTACTGAAACAATGGTCCGGGTGCGCCTAAAGGGTGCAAACCCCATCCAGAAAACTTTCCATATCGTAATTAAATGGCAGCCCCGGCAACTTGCCGAACAGCCTGATCTCGACGTTTAGTACGGCCTCAACATCGGCAGGTAACTGGGTTGGGAATTCAATCAGCTGCCAGGTGTTACTGGCGATTTCGTGGAAGACGGGATTGTTGTTATCTCTCTGCAACAGATGCACCACGCTGCCATCGGTTTTTCTCACCTTGATCAGGGGCTGCACATAAAGTCCTACGGCTTCGCTCAAAAAACGCAGGCTTACGCCCTGCATGTTTTGCCATTCGGGCCGGTTTTGCAGATCGGGGGGGAGATAACTGATACGCCAGAAATCGGTCTGATACAAATCGGGGTTAATAGGGATGTCTCGGGAGTAGATTGTATACACCTCTGAACCGCGAAAATCGCCCAGCGGTGGTGATCAGCTCAGCGGCCTACAATAACGAACGGCCCGACATCATCATCATGGCCGTGACCTCTCAGATCAAAACCACTCCAATCATCGGCGAGGTGATGATTCAACACTGGCAGGCTGCTGGCTTGCCCAAGCCATCCGTCATCAAACCGGTGATGACAACCATTGAGAAACTGTTAATCCTTCAGACCATTGGACGGCTAAGTGATGAAGATCTACAAGGGTTAAAAGAGAGTTTGACGGAGATTTTAGGGTGAACAGCCAAATGACCCACCAGGTTTTGGTGGTTACTCGTAGAAACCGCCTGTAGGAATACATAGCCCAGTGGAGTGGCCACCTTACCAAGATCGTTGGTACGTGGTGCCGTTGTGGTGTTGAGAAGAGTGGTGGGAGATTTTTTTGGTTGCACTGGCGTTGCCCCCTGCCCTGGCCGACACCGGTTTACCGACTCGCTGGGCGGAAAGGCTGTACAATTCAGCCTCTATTTCCGACTGTTGCCAGCGCCACTGAGTATTGATGATGATTTTTTCCTCCCTAGATTTAGCCCCTGAGATTCAAAAAGCCCTTGATGCCTGTGGTTATCAGCAGATGACTCCGATACAGGAGCAGGCGATTATCCCGGCGCGGCGTGGAAAGGATCTGCTTGCCAGCGCCCAGACCGGTACCGGTAAAACCGCTGCGTTTGCCATCCCTATCCTGCAACAGATGTGCGCCCGCCCCAAGGAGACACAGCCCGGCAACGCCCGTGTGCTGGTATTGACTCCGACCCGTGAGCTGGCCGAGCAGGTGGCGGAGACGATTGCCCGTTACGCCCAATTTTTGCCGCTCTCGGTCGTGGCGCTCTATGGCGGCGTGAAGATGAGTGGTCAGGAGAATAAACTTAAGGCGGGGGTGGATATTATCGTTTCGACCCCAGGCCGCCTGCTTGAGCATCTGGTACAGGGCAGCATTAACCTCTCTCAGGTGGAGTTTGTGGTGCTGGATGAGGCGGACCGGATGCTGGATATGGGTTTTATTGCCGATGTGCAGTCACTGCTGCAAAAAACCAGCAAGCAGCGCCAGACACTGCTCTTCTCCGCCACCGTATCGCAACCCATTAAGGTGCTGGCCAACAAGATTCTGAGCCGCCATGAGGTGGTGAGCGTGGCCAAACAGAACGCCATTGCCGAGACGGTGGAGCATGTGGTCTACCCGGTAGAGGAGCGCCGCAAAGGTGAGCTGTTTGTGGAGCTGATCAACGCTCAAAACTGGTTTAAGGTGCTGGTTTTTACCAGCACCAAGGATCAGGCGGACCAGCTGATGTTGAAGCTGAAACATGCGGATATCAAGGCGGCGCTCTGCCACGGTGATAAGAGCCAGGGGTCACGCCGCCGCGCCATTGCTGATTTTAAAGATGACAAGGTGCAGGTGCTGATTGCAACGGAAGTAGCGGCCCGTGGCCTGGATATTCAGGGGCTGGAGCATGTGGTGAACTACAACCTCCCCTATCTGGCGGAAGATTATGTCCACCGGGTGGGACGCACTGGCCGCGCCGGTGCCACCGGTCAGGCAATCTCGCTGGTAAGCCGTGAGGAGGAGCGTGCGCTGGCAGCGATTGAGCGGCTGATTGGTAGCCGTATTAAACGTATCAAGATGGCCGGTTATGAGGTGGGGAGCCGTGAGACGATTATCAAAAATCTGGCACAGCGCAGCCGCCCACAACGGGCCAACCGGGCCGGCAAAACCCAGATTGTGACAACCAAGGATGGCCAGGGGTATAGCGCTAAAAAACGTAAGCGCTGATTTTGTATTGGGTTTGGGAGCCTCTGAATAACGCCTCCATACCCAAAACACTGCGTGGGGCAGACGTTTGGTGGTGGGCTTGTCGAACCATGAATGGAGGGTGTTTAACGATCCATACGTGACATCACCAGCCCTTCGACAGGCTCAGGGCGAACGGGCCTATTCAGAGGTTCTTTAACACCCGCGCCATGTTTTTAATCATCAACAGCTGCCTCCTCCAGCAGCGCCACGATGTCGGCAAAGCTGGGGCGCTGTTCTACCACCGTATCCAGGCAGCGCTGTTGCAGGTGGCTGAGCTGCTGGATGGAGGTGGGATAATAGGCCCGGTCATCCCGATCCAGCCGCGCCAACAGCTCTTCCAGCAGACAGCCAAACGCCCGGACCTCCAGCCGCTCCAGCGCCGCTGAACAGGTCTCCAGACCGACCATACTCTTATATATAGTGGCTGCGCCAAAATCCCCCAGCAGGATATCAGTAGCCTGATTGAGCAGGATGTTATGGCCATACAGGTCGCCGTGCATGATGCCGCGCCCGTGCAGATGGCTGGCCACTGCGGCAATACTGCGGGTGATGTTGAGCAGTGCGACGAGGCTGAAGGTTGCCTCTGCTGCATAGGTATCACGGGTACAACTCTCCAGACTGGGTGGGGCCGCCAGATTTTTAAATGCCTGATCCAGCAGCGCTAGCAGCAACCCGCACTTCTGTTCCGGATGGCCTACCAGCTTACCCAGCAGTGTCACCAGATGGGTATGTTGCCCGGCGGCCAGGGCTGCTGCCATCTCATGCTCGGGCAGACCGTCGCTGGTGATGCTGCCTTTGAACAGTTTAACCGCCACATCACTGCTACCGTTCCAGCGCGCCTGGCTGATCACCCCCGATGCCCCCTGCCCCAGCGGCTGACCCAGTTGCAATGTTTGCCAGTGGACCTCGGGTAGATCTGACGTGGTTTCAGGGTGCTGGCTACAGGGGTTACCAGCAAACGCCAACCAGGCCAGTTTGGGCAGTTTAACCAGCCACGCGGGCAGGGTGACCAGCCGGTTGGCAGAGATCCGCAGCAGTTCGATGTTGACGCAGTGTGCCATCTCATCGGGCAGTGCTGTCAGCTGGTTGCCCGCCAACATCACTTTTTGCAAATGGTGGTGGTTGCCAATTGAACGGGGCAGCGCTTCGAGCCGGTTATCGGTCAGAATCAGCCAGCGAATCCTGGCGGGCAGCGCGCCCTCAGGCAGCTCAGCAATCTGGTTGGCCTTAAAACCCACCATGCTCAACTCCGGGCATTGTGCGAGCACGGTGGGAAAACGGTGGAAGTGGTTGTTGGATAGAAACAGAATCCGCAGCTTTTTAAGCTGTGCAAAATTGTCTGGCAGCTCGCTTAAACAGTTGTCCGACAGGTCGAGATACTCCAGCGTCTCCGCCAACGCCAACAGCTGTTGTGGAAACACGGTTAACCCTTCGGCAATGTTTACCCGCTGTGCGCCCGCCAGTCGACCGGCCTGAAGATCTGCAAGAGTCTGTATATCAACCTGCCTTTATAGTGTGCTGGATAGAGCACGGCGGCCCCTGGCCACCCGTCTGCTGCCAAAGGGGTGCGACAATAAAGCGTCAGCGCCCTGGAATCAAGCCATGCGGGGGGATTGGGTAACGCCTATATGTACGGCGGGATTGCCAAACCATGGGCGGAGGATGGTTAATAATCAGTGCGTTACCTCACTCACCCGTGCCCATATTACCCGCCCTGCCCCCTTTAAACTGCCCCTGCCCGTCACCACCTACCCTTCCAGCTGTATCGATTTACGGTAATATGGCCCCACTTGCGACTGAGGACACAGAGCACTGATGAATATCGTTGATAGCGTTCCTAACCTGACCACGACCCGCACCGGACCTCTGTTACAGATTGAGGGGCAGCTACTGGAGAATCAGGCCAATATCGAGGCGTGGTTCCGTCAGCAGTGGGTGGCCACCCCGGCCCCGTTTTATGCATCGGTCGATCTGCGGAACGCCGGTTTTAAGTTAGCGCCGGTGGATACCAACCTCTTTCCCGCCGGTTTTAACAATCTTAACCCCGCCTTTATTCCACTCTGCGTTCAGGCAATCCAGTCGATTATCGAACGTACGCTGCCCCAGGCCTGCAATATTCTGCTGATCCCTGAGAACCATACCCGCAACCTCTTCTACCTGGAGAGCCTGGCCACCCTGCGCGATATCATTCTGACCGCCGGTTTTGAGGTACAGATCGGTTCACTGCTGCCCGATTTAAAAGAGACAATGGTGATCGAACTGCCCTCGGGCCGGACCCTCGATCTGATCCCGGTGGAGCGCCACCGCAACCGTCTCTACGCCGATGAGTTTGACCCCTGTGTGATTCTGCTCAACAACGATCTCTCCGACGGTATTCCAGAGCTGTTCAAGGGGCTGGAGCAGGACATTATTCCACCCCCGGAGCTGGGGTGGGTACAGCGGCGCAAGTCGGGCCACTTCAGCCACTATCAACGGGTGGCGGAGGAGTTTGCCGCCATGCTCGATATCGACCCCTGGCTGATCAACCCCCTGTTCCGCCGCTGTAGCGATATCAACTTCATGAAGCAGGAGGGCAGCGACCGGCTGGCCCAGGAGGTGGGTTTGCTGCTGCAGGATATCCAGAAGAAATATGACGCCTATGGGATTAAAAACCAGCCCTTTGTGGTGGTCAAGGCCGACGCGGGCACCTATGGCATGGGCATTATGATGGTCCGCTCTGCCAATGAACTACTGGAGCTGAACCGCAAACAGCGCACCAAGATGTCCGCCTCCAAGGGGGGGCAGGAGGTGAGCCAGGTGATTATGCAGGAGGGGGTCTACTCCTTTGAGACCATCGGCGAGGAGCAGGCGGTCACCGAGCCGGTCATCTATATGATCGACCACTTTGTGGTGGGTGGATTCTACCGCGTCCATACCGGACGTGGTCCGGATGAGAACCTGAACGCACCGGGCATGCACTTTGAGCCACTCGCCTTTGTGGAGCCGTGTAATACCCCGGACCAGCGCCAGCAGCCCGACGCCTGTCCCAACCGTTTTTATGCCTACGGGGTCATCGCCCGTCTGGCACTGGTGGCCGCCGCCCGTGAAATAGCCGCCCAGAACAGCCTGCGGGCCAAAACATGAGCATCAAACTGGGGGTGGTGATGGACCCCATCCAGACCATCAACCCCAAAAAAGATAGCACCCTGGCCATGCTGCTGGCGGCCCAGGCGCGGGGCTGGCAACTCTATTATATGGAGCAGCAGGATCTGCTGCTGCGCGACGGCAAGGTCTTTGCCAACATGCGGCCACTCTCCGTCCGTAATGATATGCGCCACTGGCACTCCTTGAGTGAACCTGAGCTCACCCCCATGGAGCAGCTTGATGTGGTGCTGATGCGTAAAGACCCCCCCTTTGACATGCAGTACATCCATACCACCTACCTGCTGGAGCTGGCGGAGGCCGCCGGGGTGTTGATGATCAACAAACCCCAAAGCCTGCGCGACGCCAACGAAAAGCTCTATACCGCCTGGTTTCCGCAGTGTACCCCCGCCACCCTGGTCAGCCGCGACATGGTACAGCTGCGCCGCTTTCTGCAAGAGCAGGGCGATATCATCGTTAAACCCCTCGAAGGCATGGGCGGCACCTCGATCTTCCGCCTGACCCTGACGGACCCCAATATCAGCGTGGTGCTGGAGACCCTGACTGACAGCGGCAAGCAGTTCATCATGGCGCAACGCTACATCCCCGAGATCAGTGCCGGTGACAAACGCATCTTGTTAATCGACGGCATACCCATCCCCTACGCCCTGGCACGCATCCCTGCCGCCGGTGAGACCCGTGGCAATCTGGCCGCCGGTGGCCGGGGCGAAGGGGTGCCACTCAGCCCCCGTGACCACTGGATCTGCCAACAGGTGGGGCCAACACTTAAACAAAAGGGGCTGGTCTTTGTGGGCATTGATGTGATCGGTGACTACCTGACCGAGATCAACGTCACCAGCCCTACCTGTATCCGTGAGCTCGATGCACAGTTCAACCTCAACATTGGTGCGACACTCATGGACTGCATCGCCGCAAAACTTCACCACTAACTGAGCAGCACCGCCAACCGCTCAACTACGAGGAGACCACGATGAACGCCATCCACCACCGGGTAGGCATCAACGCTTTACCCGCAACCATCTATACCGCATTAACCACCGATGAGGGGCTCAGCCGCTGGTGGACTGACGATGTCTCGGGCGCGGGGGGAGTGGGTTCAACCATTCAATTCCGTTTTAACGGCGGCGGCCCGGACTTTACTGTCACCGAGCTTGTGCCAAACCGCACGGTGCGCTGGAGACACGCCGGTGCCGTACCGGCGGGATGGGTCGGCACAGAGATCCTGTTTCAACTCCAGGCCGAAGGGGGACAAACATTTGTCCGCTTTAGCCACAGCCACTGGCAGGAAGCTGGCGATTTTATGGCCCACTGCAGCACCAAATGGGCGGTATTCCTGCTGAGCCTAAAAGATGCCATTGAAACGGGGCAGGGAAAACCCTTCCCCAATGACCTACAGATCGACCATTCATGACAGAAAGTACGATCACCCGCCCTGCCCCCAGGCGACTGACAGTATGGGGGCTATTGGGTGCGCTGCTACTCACCCTTGGCGGCTGCACAGAGAAACAGCCCCTCTACCAGCAGCAGCTGTTGGCCCTGGGCACCCTCATCGACATCAGCATCTATGGCAGCGATGAGACCACCGCCCAAACGGCCATCAAAGAGGTGCAGGGGCAGATGGAACAGCTGCACCACAACTGGCACCCCTGGCAGCCGGGCAAGCTGATGGAGATCAACCGCAAACTTGCGGCGGGTGAAGAGGCGGCCCTGGATGACGAAGGGCGTTTTCTCATCAACCGGGGCATGACACTCTCACAACAGAGTGGCAACCTGTTTAACCCGGCGGTGGGTGGGTTGATTCGTCTATGGGGCTTTCACAGCGATGACTGGAGTGGCAAACAGCCGCCGGCAGCCGCCGATATTGCCACACAGGTGGCGGCACACCCACAGATGTCGGCACTCACCCTTGAGGAACATCGGCTACGCAGCCAGAACCCTGCCGTTACACTGGATCTGGGGGCCTACGCCAAAGGTTATGCAGTGGATATCGCCATCAAAACCCTGCGTCAACACGGCATCAATAACGCCATCGTCAACGCCGGTGGCAACCTGCGCCTGATTGGCAGCAAGGGCAAACAGCCGTGGCGTATCGGCATCCGCGACCCACGGGGGACTGGGGTGATCGCGTCACTCGAATCAAACAGTGACGAGGCAGTGATCACCTCCGGTGACTATGAGCGCTATTTTGAGCATCAGGGCCAGCGTTACCACCACATTATCGATCCACGTAGTGGTTATCCCGCCCGTGGCGTCATCGCCACCACGGTTATCGCGGCGGATGGTTTGACGGCGGATGCCGCCTCCACCGCCCTGTTTATCGCCGGGCCAGACCACTGGTACCAGGTCGCCCAGGCTATGGGCATTAAAGAGGCGATGTTGATCGACGAACATGGCACGGTACACATCACCCGGGCACTGATGCAGCGTATCCACTTCGAACAGAAACCCGCCCCCACCATCCATCTGGTTGACTGATGTTCAAACGGGCCGACTATGTGGTTATTTTTTTTGCGCTGCTGCTACTGCCGTACCTGTACGTAACGCTGTGGGGCAACGGTAGTTATGGCGAGCAGGTGACCATTCGCATCGCCAACCAGCCGCCCCAGCACTATTCACTCTACGACAACCGGCGCATCACTATCGAGGGGGTATTGGGGGATAACCTGATTGAGATCAAAGGGGGGCAGGTCCGTTTTATCGAAGCCCCTTGTCAAAACAAGCTCTGCATCCAGAGTGGCTGGCTGCGCCATGATGGCGAGCTGGCCGCCTGTCTGCCGAATGGTGTGACGGTGAGTGTATCGGGACGTGACAACCGTTTTGATGCGATTAATTTCTAAGGAACCTCTGAATAATTCCTCCGTGCCCAAAGCACTTCGTGGGGCAGGCTCTTCGTGGTGAGCTTGTCGAACCATGAATAAAGGGGATTTAACAATCAATGCATTGCGTCACCAGCCCTTCGACAGGCTCAGGGCGAACGGGGTTATTCAGAGATTACCTAAGCCATCAACTGCGTGGTCGTAGACTCATCGGGCAATCAACCATCCAACTCACCCAGCGCCTTACGGACCATTTTATTCAGCTCTACGGGATTGAATTTGGCCACATAATAATCAGCCCCTACCGCCCGGCCAAGATTGGCATTGGCCTCCGCCGAGAGCGACGAGTGCATCACCACCGGAATGCCCGCAAAGGCGCTGTCGCTCTTGATCTTTTTTGTCAGTACATAGCCATCCATTTCCGGCATCTCAACATCGGTCAAGATCAGGTGTAACAGATTGCAGGCAGGAATCCCCTGCTCACTGGCGCGCTCCTTGATCATCAATAGCTGATCCCAGGCGTCTTTACCGTTATTGGCGCTGATATACTCCAGCCCCATCTTCTCCATGGTCATGCCGATCTGTTTACGTGCTACCGATGAGTCGTCGGCAAACAGCACTGTCTTGCTATGCTCCACGGCGTGTACACCCTGGAACAGCATCTTCTCTTCCTCTTCTGAATGGGTGGTCTCCGCCAGGATCTTCTCCACATCCAGAATCATCACAATCCGGCCATCCTCCAGCTCGGAGACCGCCGTCAACAGCCCGCCCATACGGTTTGCCATCATGGTGGGCGGCACCTTAATCTGGCTCCAGTCCATGCGTAAAATATGTTCCACAGAGTGGACTAAAAATCCCAGCATATTTTTATTGTATTCGCTGACAATCAATATACTGGGCGGAACATCCGTCATCACATTGCAAAAATAGGCCAGATTGATCACCGGGATCATCGTGCCACGCAGACTCACCATACCTTCAATACCGGCAGGCACATCAGGCGCATGGGTAATCGCAGGCACGTTTAATACCTCACGCACCTTAAACACATTGATGCCAAAGACCTCTTCATTACCGGTTTTAATATCTTTACCCAGGCTAAACAGCAGAATCTCCAGCCGGTTGGTGCCCGCCAACCGGGTGCGATCATCCACGGACTGCATGACCTTACTCATAGTAAAAATCCTTTTTGCAAAACAATTGTCACTATGGATTTCGTCCTCGCCGGGCTGAACTTGAGCCAGCGCAGCGCCAAAGATTCGGTATTTGTGGCCGATGAATGGCACTATCACCGTATAATCAATCCACTACCATCAACTCCAATCATAAGTTTTTAATGAAACTCACCCTCCAGACCACCCAAGAGGATCACCGCATTGCCTGGCTGGCGGCGCTGGCTATCGCCATTCATATCGCTGAAAGCGTCCTGCCCACCCCCATACCCGGTGCCAAACCGGGGCTGGCCAACATCATCACCATCATCTGTCTGATGCAGTATGGCTGGCGTACTGCCGTCTGGGTATCGCTGTTGAGGGTGCTGGTGGGGTCGCTGCTCATCGGTACGTTTCTCTCCCCCACATTTGCCTTGAGTCTGGCCGGGGCCAGTGCCAGCATCGCGGTACTGGGACTGGCCAGCCGCCTGCCCGGCATTGAGTTCGGCGCGGTTGGTTATAGCCTGCTAGCAGCCATGGCCCATATGGCGGCGCAGTTTTTCACCGCCTGGCTATTTTTCATCCCCCATGAGGGATTACTGCGACTATTACCCGTTCTAATGAGCATGGCGGTTTTTTTTGGCCTGACAAGTGGCATAATTGCCCATCAAATTATTGTGCGCATCAAGGCAGGCCGTTAATAGCGATATGAGTACAGCAATCAATAGCCCCACCGTATCCTCCAAAGACCGTCTGGCCTTTACGATATTTCTATCACTGGCCTTTAATGCCCTGATCATTCTTGGCATTAGTTTTGAGATGCTCGATCCCCCCGCCGCTGACGACGCCCCCCCCACCCTTGAGGTGATACTGGTTGAACCGAACGATACTGACAAGAAAAATGAGGAAGCGGACTTCCTCGGTCAATCCGCCCATGAAGGGGGCGGTAATACCCAGGAGCGTAGCCGCCCCACCACCCAGCGGGCCGCATCAAACTCGCCCATACCTGTTGAAGGCAATGCCGATCTCATGCAGCCACGCCAGGTAGCCAACAATAAAGCGGGGCAACAGGAGGTATTAAGTACCTATTTAGGTGAGTACCAGGTGCAGAACCAGGACAACCCTGACCGTGATCAGGCCAGCCAGACCACCGCTGCCCAGCTGATGATGCGGGGCCAGGAGATCGCCCGCCTTAGCGCCGAGATAGCCGATTCACAGGCGATCTACTCAAAACGGTTGAAACACCGCACCATCAGTGCCAATACCAAAGAGTTTCGCGACGCCGAGTATCTGGATGGCTGGCGGCGCAGAGTCGAATACATCGGTAACCTAAATTACCCCGAAGAGGCCAAACTGCGCCGCATCTCCGGGATTCTGGTGCTCGACGTCGCCATCAATGTCGATGGTACCATCCGCCATGTTGATGTCCTGCGAAGCTCCGGACAGAAGCTGCTGGACGACGCCGCTGTACGTATTGTGCGTTCTGCCGCCCCGTTTGCCGCCCTGCCCGCCGCCATGCGCCAAGACACCGACATACTGCATATCACCCGCACCTGGGTATTTGAATCTGGCAGCAGTGGCTTGAGCACCAAATGAGTCGCCCGTCCTGGTAACGGCCCGGCCACCCAACAATATGGATATTTATGAACAACGCCATCTGCCTGACCAACCATTTTCTAATTGCCATGCCGCAGCTTCAGGATCACCATTTTTTTCATAGTGTGACCTACATCTGTCAGCATGACGCCGAGGGGGCGATGGGGGTCATGATCAACCGCCCACTCGACATCCCGTTAAGCGAAATTTTTACGCAGCTGGATATCGCCCACAACAACCCTGCATTTACAAAAGATGCGATCTATTTTGGCGGACCGGTGCAACCCAACCACGGGTTTGTGCTTCACCGCCCGGAACAGCTGTGGCAGGGCATGACGTTGGTCTCAAAAGAGATTGCACTTACCGCCTCCAGCGACATCCTTAGCCACATCGCCCACCATGACCAACCCAAAGATCGGCTCATCGCCCTCGGTTATGCCGGCTGGGGAGCCGGCCAACTGGAGGATGAGCTGGCCCAAAACGCCTGGCTCAACGTTCCTGCCGACGCCAACATCATCTTCAACCTGCCTGCTGAGCAGCGCTGGCGCGCAGCTGCGGCACTGCTGGGGGTTGACCTGACCCGGCTCTCTGACGAGGTTGGACATGCCTGATCCCAAACCTGACAACGTTGGCCAGCGTACGCTGCTGGGGTTTGACTATGGCCGCAAACGCATTGGGGTGGCCGTTGGCCAGGAGTTCACCGGTACCACCCGGCCACTCACCACTGTGAACGTCCATAATCAACTGATCGACTGGCCCCATATCGAACGGTTGATCAAGGAGTGGCTGCCCCATCTGATTATTGTGGGTCTGCCACTCAACGCCGACGGTACCGAACATGAGGTGAGCCGTCTGGCGCGGCGTTTCTCCAACCAGCTGCATGGCCGTTTTAACCGCCCGGTGGAACTGGTAGACGAGCGTCTGACCTCCAGCGAAGCGGAAGAGATTATGGTGGAGGCACGCCGCCAGGGGCAGATGAGACGCCAGAAGAGCAAAGAGTCGATCGATCAGATTGCCGCCGAGTTGATCCTGAAAAGCTGGTTAGGCCAATAGTCCAGTCCCCTTGCCAATCACCATCAATGGTTTAATAGCACCTGCAATTGCTGGTTTTAGGATTGTGGCTAAGCCGCTACAATAGCCACCTACCTGCGCCGGAGAGCACCATGACAGACCCCATGGATATCAATAACACCCTGACCCGTCTTGCCGCCGAGACAGCGGCCTATCTGGAGCAGCGCGGCACAACCGATGCTGTAATGATCGGCATCCACTCCGGTGGGGTCTGGGTCGCTGAAAGGCTGCACGCGCTGATGAACATCAGCGAGCCGCTGGGGCACCTCGACATATCCTTCTACCGTGATGATTTCAGCCGTATCGGCATGAACCCCCAGGTCAAACCCTCGCAAATCCCGTTTAACATTGATGACCGCCACATCATCCTGGTTGACGATGTGCTCTACACCGGGCGCACCATCCGCGCCGCCCTCAATGAGATCTTCGATTATGGCCGCCCCGCCAGTATCACCCTGGTCACACTCATCGACCGGGGGGGACGTGAACTGCCCATCGAAGCCAATGTGGTGGGCATCAAAATGGCGCTATCAGACAACAAAAACGTCAAGCTTCAGGGACCTGAACCTCTGTCGCTGCAGATCAGCGAAAAAAACAGTTAAACGAGAATAAAACAGCCCATGATTCGTACCAATCTCCAGCTGGACCAAAACGGGCGGCTGCGCCACTTCCTCACCATTGAAGGGCTCAAACGACAGATGTTGATCGACATCCTTGATACCGCCGAATCCCTGGCGGGGGTTGTTGACCAGCAGGTCAAAAAGGTCCCGCTGTTACGTGGCAAAACCGTGGTCAACCTCTTCTTCGAGGCCAGCACCCGCACCCGCACCACCTTTGAGCTGGCGGCCAAACGGCTCTCGGCCGATGTGATCAACCTGAACATCGCCGCCTCCGCCGCCAAAAAAGGGGAGACACTGCTCGATACCCTGCACAATCTTGAAGCGATGCACTGCGACATGTTTGTCGTACGCCATGAGGAGAGTGGTGCCGCCCACTTCATCGCCCGCCATGTGGCACCCCACATCAGCGTGATCAATGCTGGCGATGGTCGCCACGCCCACCCAACCCAGGCGATGCTTGATATGTATACCATCCGTCAGGTCAAAGGGGATTTTTACCCCCTCAAAGTGGCCATTGTCGGCGATATTCTCCACTCCCGTGTCGCCCGTTCACAGATCCACGCCCTCACTACCCTGGGGGTCAGCGAAGTCAGGGTCATCGGTCCTAAAACGTTGCTGCCCAAGGATGTCGAAAGCCTCGGTGTGCATGTCTATCACAACCTCATCAAAGGGCTGGAGGGTGTGGATGTGGTCATCATGCTACGGCTGCAAAACGAACGGATGGAAGGGGCTATGTTGCCCAGCGAACATGAGTACTTCCAGCTCTACGGTCTCACTGAATCGACCCTGGCCGCCGCCAAACCGGACGCCATTGTGATGCACCCCGGCCCCATCAACCGCGGGGTGGAGATCGAGTCGAGCATTGCCGACGGGCCACGCTCCGTCATTCTGCAACAGGTCACCAACGGCATTGCCGTCCGTATGGCAGTCATGTCGATGTGCATGGGCAGCCATGCCAGCGCTGGCGACGGGGGGGCCGCCTGATGCGTATCCTGATCAAAAATGGTCACGTGGTTGACCCCGCCAACAAACGCGATGCCGTCGCCAACGTCTACATCAGCGATGGCAAGATTGCCGCCATCGGCAATACCCTGGCCGGTTTTACGGCGGATCAAGAGATTGATGCCAGCGGCAAACTGGTCTGCCCCGGTCTTGTTGACCTCTCGGCCCGACTGCGCGAACCCGGCTATGAACACAAGGCGACCATCGCCAGCGAGACCCGTGCCGCCGCGCTCTCTGGCATTACCACACTGGCCTGCCCACCGGATACAGACCCGGTCATCGACACCCCCGCCGTCATCAAACTGATCCGCCAGCGCAGTGAGCGAGCCGGTTACAGCAACGTGCACTGCATCGGTGCCGCCAGCCGTGATCTGGAGGGTGAACTGCTGAGTGAGATGGGGGCACTGAAAGAGGCAGGCTGTGTCGGTATCAGCAACGCCATGATTCCGATCAAAAATCCGTTAATCATGAAACGGATTATGGAGTACGCCGCCACCTTCGACCTGACCATCTTCCTGTTTGCCGAAGACCCCAGCCTGCGTAACAGCGGCTGTATGCACGAAGGGGCCATCAGCACCCGCCTCGGCCTGCCCGGCATCTCTGAAGCAGCCGAAACGGTCGCCGTCGCCCGCGATCTGGCACTGATCGCCGATACCGGCGTGCGCGCCCACTTCTGCCGCATCTCCACCGCCAAGGCGGCGCAGATGATCGCCCGTGCCCAGTATGATGGCCTGGCCGTGACCGCCGATGTCAGCGCCCACCAGCTCTACCTGACCGATATGGATGTGGGGGAGTTTGATAGCCAGTGCCACGTGCGCCCCCCCCTGCGCAGCCAGCGCGACATGCAGGGGCTGCGTGAGGCGGTACGTAAAGGGAGCATCGGCGCAATCTGCTCCGACCATCAGCCCCACGAAAACGATGCCAAGCTGAACCCCTTCCGCGAAGCCGCCAGCGGTATCTCGGCGCTGGAGACCCTGCTGCCACTGACACTGCGGCTGGTGGATGAGTGCCGCATCAGCCTCAGTGAGGCCATCGCCCGTGTCACCGTGGAACCGGCACGTATTCTCGGTATCGATGCCGGCACACTTAGCGTGGGCAGTGCTGCCGACCTGATTGTTGTCGATGCAGAACAGTACTGGTCACTCTCAAAAGAGACCATGCTCAGCCGTGGGCGCAACACCCCCTTCTTTGGCTGGGAGTTGAAGGGACGGGTCACACAGACGTTGATTAACGGCCAGCTGGTCTACAACGCGACAGAGTAATAGCAGAGTAATACCGGAAAGGGCAGGCGAGGCCTGGGTTACTCGTTATCATGGGTAACCCATACCGCTGCCGCCCCCTCCTGATCCACCGACACATCAAAATTGATCGGCTGGCAGCAGACCTGACAATCTTCGATATAACGCTGCTGCGGTACGGAACAGTCGATCAGGACATCGATCATCTCCCCACAGTAGGGGCACTGTACCGACTGCTCATCAAGTCCACTCATCACGCCACTCCTCCTGAAATAACAACCGCACCATTGCCACCCTGCCACACGGGATACTTTTTCATAACGGATTCAAACAGTGCTGAGCCGATCAGCTCGTCACTCCAGTTACGCAGTCGTGGATAAGGTGACTCCCGGAACCACAACGGCTCCACCCCGGCAAACTGGCGGATAAAGGGCAGTACCGCCATATCAGCAATAGAAAGTTGATCACCCAACAGATAACGATGGGCTAGCAACAACCCCTCCAGCTGCTGTAAAAAACACTCACCTTCGGCCCGGTAAAAAGTGGCGGGCTGTTCAGGATAACGGTCCGCATATTTGTAGCGGTCCAGCGCTGCCTTAAAACGACCATCATTCGCCTCCAACACCACCGCCGCCTCAGTCAGGTAGCCACCGTCATCCCCCAACCAGTGGTCGGGATCATGCTGTTGCAATGCCCAGCACATAATATCCCAGCTCTCATCCACCACCCGCCCCTCCGGCAGCACCAATACCGGCACACTGCCTTTAGGTGATGCCGCCAGCATCGCTGGTGGTTTGTCACGCAACTGGATTTCACGCAATTCATAAGGGATACCGCTCACCTGCAGCGCCAGACGGGCGCGAATGGCGTAGGGACAGCGTCTGAATGAGTAGAGAACGGGCACCATAAGGCTCTATTAACCATCCGTTTTGGAGAGCGACAGTCAGGCTTTGAGTCCCACACTGACACGGGCAATATTAAAGGGGATACAATCCCTGGTGACAGGCGTAGCGCCTCCGCGCCACCAGACAGGTATCTACATGAACACCACACCCCCAGAACATGAGATGGGCCGAGTATCAAACAACACAACGCTGCCGGGCGGTTACTCACTGTTACGGCTGCATCTGCCACAGATGAGCCAGACCATCACCAGCGGTCAGCAGCTGCGTATTGAAGGGCGGATGTTGCCCGTCATGCGCTGCCCTCACAATCAGCAGTGGGTGGAGCTATTGGCCCGAACACCCCTGCCGTGGAGTACCGGCGACACCCTTCAGGTTGAGGCGGTAGGCAAGCCGTTTACCCTGCCCAACGCCCCAGTAACAGCCCTGCTGATAGGTGATTCACTGGGGCTCGCTCCCATGACCTTTCTGGCGGAACAGTTAAAACAGACACGCAGCCACTCCCTGCTGGTACTGCTGGGTTTCAACGATACCCTCCCCTTCCGCCCGGCCCCGTCACGCATTATGGTTGATGGTCTGCCCGCAGGGGTTATTGCCACCATGCCACTGCTGGAGGATTGGTCAGTGCCTGGCCGTATCGCCCACATCGACGAACCCCCCGGCTGTTTTGGTGGCGACGTGCTCACCCTGGCGCGCCACTGGCTGGAACAACCTCAACTCGGAACGGAGATCTACATCAGCGCCACACAAACAACCTGCGCGGCTGGAGCCAGCCTCGCCAAAGAGTTTAATCTGCGCTATCAAACCGCCGTGGTCAGTGACTAAGTCACCTCAGTGGGACGTCTGTTTTTACGTCCCACCATCGCACCAGGGTTGGTATCCGCCTCATTTTCCAGCGCCATGCCTTTCATCGCAAACTCCAGCTCAGGGGTCATCCCCTTGCCGAGCTTGATCATCAACCGCACCTCATTGGCTGAATCGGCGTAGTGAATCGCCTCTTCATGGCTGATCTCGCCGGCCTGATAGAGTTCAAACAGGGCGTGGTCAAAATCCTTCATCCCCTGCTGGCTCTTTTTCATCGCATCCCGCAACAGGTGGAACTCACCCCGCAGGATAATATCCGCGACCAGCGGCGTATTCAGCATCAGCTCCACCGCCACGCGCCGCCCTGTGCCGCTGATGTGTGGCACCAGCCGTTGTGCCACAATCGCCTTCAGGTTCAACGACAGATCCATCAACAGCTGCTGACGGCGATCTTCAGGGAAAAAGTTGATGATACGGTCAAGTGCCTGGTTGGCGTTGGTGGCGTGGAGCGTGGTCAGCACCAGATGGCCGGTATCGGCAAAGGTGAGGGCATGTTCCATGGTTTCACGGCTGCGAACCTCACCGATCATCACTACGTCGGGTGACTGACGCAAGGTATTCCTAAGCGCCTTATCAAAACTATGGGTATCAATACCCACCTCGCGCTGAGTCACAATGCTGCGGCGGTGTTGATGTACATACTCCACCGGGTCCTCCACCGTCACAATGTGGCCATCGCTGTTGCCGTTGCGGTAGCCGATCATCGAGGCAAGTGTCGAGGATTTACCCGAACTGGTTGCGCCCACTATAATCACCAAGCCACGTTTGGCCATGGAGAGCTCTTCAAACCGCTCCGGCAGGCGCAGCATCTCAAAGGTGGGGATATCACTTTTAATACGGCGAATGACCATGCCCACATCATTCTGCTGGCGAAATACATTGACACGGAAACGGCCGATACCCTGATCATGAATCGCAAAATTGGATTCAAGCTCCTCCTCAAAGATGCGGCGCTGATGAGGTGGCATGACGCCATACACCAGCACCTCGACCTGCTGACTACTGAGGGGCCGGTCTCCCAGCGGTCTCAATACGCCGTCAATCTTCAGGCTGGGCGGCATGCCCACGGTAATGAACAGATCCGTTGCCTCTTGTTTAACCACAAATCTCAAATAAGCTTTAAGATTTATTGGCTCTGTAACCCCTTCCTTGGATTTTAGTGATGCCACTTTGATCATCTCTCATATAGTGTGTTGTGCGGGAGGCCGTATTTACTCCATGCGGGCAACGGCTAAAGCCCCATCTTCAATTCTACCCGGTTTTGCTACCCTTTCTGCAAGGTTTACCGTGTTATGGCGACAGATCAACTGCATATCGCTCACCTACAGCCGATACCTACAACCGAAAACCTCTTAAGGATAGACCATGAGCCAGACAGAGTATGACCTTTGTATCATCGGTGGCGGTGCCGCCGGACTGGTCGCCGCCGCTGGCGGGGCCACCCTCGGGGCCAAAGTGGTGCTGGTGGAAAAACATAAAATGGGCGGTGATTGCCTGCACTACGGCTGCATTCCCAGCAAAAGTCTGCTGCACGCCGCCAAAGTAGCCCAGACCTTGCGTACTGCGGACAGCGTCGGCCTCACCGCACACACACCTGAGATTGATCTGGCAAAGGTGATGGAGCGTATTGCAGCGGTTATCAAAACCATCGAACCCCACGACAGCCCGGAGCGGTTTCGTAGCCTGGGGGTAGAGGTAATCAGTGGCAGTGGCACCTTTACCACCCCTGAGAGTTTTGTGGTCAATGGTAAAGAGATTCGCGCCCGCCACTTTGTGATCGCCACTGGCTCCCGCCCCGCCATCCCTGCCATCCCCGGCATTGAAAAGGTCCCCTACCTCACCAACGAGCAGATTTTTGATCTGCGCGAACCGGTACCCAGCCTCACAATCATTGGCGGTGGCCCGATTGGGTTGGAGATGGCACAGGCCTTTGTCCGGCTTGGCAGCAAGGTCACGGTGGTGCAGCGCGGTGACCAACTGCTACCACGGGAGGACGCCGACCTCGCGGCCATCATCGCCAAACGGCTGGACGATGAGGGGGTCGAACTACTGACCGGCCACACACCGATGGGTGTCGACGGTCAAAAGGGGGATATCCGGCTGACGGTGCGTAACCATCAAGGTATCGAACGGACAATACAGAGCACCCACCTGCTGCTGGCGGCAGGTCGCAACGCCAATATTGAAAACTTAGGCCTGGAGCGCGCCGGTGTAACGGTGGAAAAGGGGCGCATCCTGCTCGACCAGCGGCTCCGCACCAGCAACAGACGGATCTTTGCAGCGGGCGACGTGGCGGGGGGGCAGTTCACCCACATGGCCGAACATCACGCTGGCGTGGTACTGCGCAACACCCTCTTCCGGCTACCGGCCAAGATCGAACAGCGTGTTATCCCTTGGGCCACCTTTACCGACCCGGAGCTGGCCCGGGTGGGCCTTTCGGAGACCGAGGCCAAAGCCGCCAATATCGACCACCGCGTCTACACCTTTCCCCTGGCGGAGATCGACCGCGCCCGTACCGATGATATCCATGAGGGCATGGCCAAGATCATCACCACCCCCAAAGGCAGACTGCTCGGTGCTGCCATTGCCGGTGCCAATGCCGGTGAGCTGATCCACGAATATGTGCTGGCCATTGCCAAAGGGATGAAGGCGGCGGATCTGTCCGGGGTCATACACATCTACCCCTCACTGGCCCAGATCAACCGCCGCGTCGCTGACGCCCGATTGAAAGAGGGGCTAACCCCCACGGCCAAAAAATGGATCGGGCGTATTTTTCGTCTACGGGGGTAGAAAGTCGTGCTGTTGATACCGGTATCAGACGTGGTCTACTGCTTCACCAAACAGTGTCCCGATACGATCCAACGCCAACTTCATCTGCACAGGGTCATCCTTTAACACCACCAGCGGCAGTGCTAGAAACGCCTCGATGCGGGCACGCAGAATACGGTAGGCGGTCATAAACGCGGCGTCGATCTCAGCATCACTGCCGGTGGCGTGGGCTGGATCCTCCACCCCCCAGTGGCTGCGGATGGCAGGCCGCAGGTAGGCCGGGCAACTTTCGCCAGCGGCACTGGCACACACAGTAATTACAATGTCAGGGGTGACAGGCAGACCTTGCCACGATTTGCTGTGCAGGCCTACGGTTGAAATGCCCTCCCGCGCCAGCAACGCCAGGGAGCGGGGATGGACCTGGCCGGCAGGTCTGCTACCGGCACTGATGGCGTGCCAACCGGCCGGGGCAAGGTGGTTAAAGGTGGCTTCCGCCAGGATCGACCGGCAGGAGTTGCCGGTACAAAGAATGAGTATATTCATCTGCCTGCCCTATTCGCTTTTCACCGGTTTAACGTAGGTCACATCGTTGCTGAGGAGATCCAGGCGGTCCCCGCTCCAGTAAAAGTAACCATCGGCCATGGTGGCGCTGCCATCCAGAACAACCTTGCTTTTACCCACGGTAAACTCAACCAGGGCGTTATTCCCCACATTACACATCTGATTACTGAAGATCCCCTGGACAACCCATGAGGCGGGGCTATCGCTGGCTGTGGTATCGGTTGTGATCGCCAGCTCATCCCGGGTAACCGCAGCGTCCTCCTCCAGCCGTACCAGAAAATCGATATTGATGTTGGCAAAAAGTGGATGGTTGATGGTCTGCAGCGGCACAGCACTCATCTCCATGGGTCCACAGCCGCTGGCGGGGGTGACCGATATGCCGTAACGTTTCGGTGTCGCTTCCGCCAGGGTTCTCGCCAGTGACTGCCCCGTCCCCCCCAACCCAACCACACCGATACCGGCAGCAATGGCGGCATCGTAAAGATTGAGCATTACATCTAGCGAAACAAAGTCATTGGCCAGCACCACCACCTCATATTTAGCAAGATCCCCTGCCACCCCCACCGGTGTCAGCCAGGTATTGGTGGCCAATGCCAATGTGACACCCATATCCCCACTCCAGTACACGTCAACCACACCGCGGCGCAGATCGAGCCAGGCCAACCGGCCATTGCTCACTTGTGGACGGGTCTGGTCGGTGATGTCGCTGGTAACACGCTGTTCGCTGGCGGTGGCAAAGGAGTATGCGTAGATGTCGTAGTGATCATTTCGCAGATCCTGCCAGGTGACTAGATCGCCGGAGATTTGGGGCAGCGTCTGATCTTTATCATTACTGGTCAGGCGTGTCTCTGTCGCGGTTGAAAGATCGTAACTATAGATATCAAAGCTACCGTTGCGGTTATCCTGCCAGACCACCCGATTGCCCGAAATACGTTGATGGCGCTGTTGGCCGGGCTGCAACGCCACATTAATCAGGGTATCGCTGGAGAGCCGATAGGCGTAGATATCATCATCCACACCGTTGCGGTTATCCAGCCATACCACGTAGTCACCACTGAGTTGCGGCTGATACTGGCTGCTGGTAGCCGTGCCGCTGGTGAGATTTTTTTTGACCCCGGTAGATATCTGGTAACGGTAGATGTCGTTATAGCCGTTCTGGTAATCCTGCCAGACAATAAAATCCCCCGAGACCTGCGGATACCACTGATCCCCGACACCTGTCTCCACCGGGTAGACCGCGCCGCCCGCACCCGCCAGCTGGAAACGGTAGACATCTGCCGAGCCGCCGCGCTGATCGTACCAGACCACATTGATACCATCGGTCTGTGGCGCAAGCTGATTCTGTGGCTGCTGTGTGATGACAAAGGTTTTTTTGGTGGAGATCTGATACCCATAAATATCTGCATTACCATTGCGGTAATCTTCCCAGACAATGTAGTCCCCCGCGATGGCCGGTTGCCACTGCTTGCCCACCGCTTTTGCCACCACAAACTCGGTATTGGTGGAGATCTGATAGGCGTAGATATCAAGATCCCCTTCATCAATACCGTTGCGATTATCGCTCCAGACGATGTAATCACCAGCGACCTTCAGATCATCCGAGACCGCAAAGCGATAATAGGGGACATCCAGCACCTCCATGTTCCTCTCCCGCAAAAAATCGGCAAGTTTGGGGGAGTTGGCATCCCCCACTACCAACACCTTGGTGGGCGGCACAACCGGCACTGGGGGATCAACATTCAGCGCCGTCCCGCGCAATGGTTCAAAGTTATTTGAACAGCCCGCCAGGAGCAGCAACAGAGAGATAAAGATGGTTACAGGTTTAGACATGGGAACTTACTTCAATCAGAGTTATCGCCTAATTTGCTGCTGGCACTGTACCACATTCTCTACGCCGCAATACCTCACTCAACTGCTGACCAGCAGGTCAACAATGTGGATGTTTGTGTTCAAAAAGTGATCTATTGACTATATGATGGCTCCCCATGCCCACACTCACAGACCCCAACCTCTGGCCCGACCTCTACGGCGATGCACTCTACCGGCACGCGCTGTTCCGGTTGCGCGACCCCATGGCTGCCGAAGAGATGGTGCAGGAGACCTTTCTGGCTGCGCTCCAGGGCCGCGACCGTTTTGCCGGCAACTCGGCGGAAAAAACCTGGCTGATCGGCATACTCAAACACAAAATCATCGACCATCTGCGTAAAACAATCCGCGAACGACCCCACAACGAAGCGTCGCAACCCTTTGATGAGATGGAGGAGTCCTGCTTTGATGACAGCGGCCACTGGCAGATCAAGGTAGGGCGCTGGTCCAATCCCGACAACGCCCTGGACAACGAACAGTTCTGGCGCACATTGAACGACTGTGTCAGCCGCCTGCCACCACGCATGGCCACGCTGTTTATCCTGCGCGAAATAGATGGCCTGGAGAGTGAAGCCATCTGTCAGGAAATGGCCCTCTCCTCGACTAACAATCTCTGGACGATGTTATCGCGGATGCGCCTGCGCCTGCGCCAATGTCTGGAGCTGAACTGGTTTGGAGATGGGGCCAAATAAAATATGCTGAATTGCAAACAGACCACTGACCTGATCTCCCACAGCCTGGAGCACACGCTCACCCTACGCCAGCAGCTGGGGTTAAAGCTGCACCTGTTGATGTGCCATCTCTGCCGTAACTACGCCCACCAGCTGCGTTTTTTGCACCGCATCGCCCCCAGCCTCAATGCCCACATCGAAGCGCAACATGAACAGACTCTATCCGCCACCGCCAAAGCCAAGATTCGGGCCAAAATAAAAGATCACCCGCACTAAAATCTGCGCTTGGATAGCCACCCGAAACACTGCATACTCGCGCCACCACAATTGGTGGTTTTCTGGTCAATGCGTTCATGCACACCGCCGCCCGCGCCCTCCCCACGGACACCTCCCCCGTCACCCTCGTCTGTGACGACCTGATCGCCCAGGGCTGGAGCGCCATCCCCCATTTTTTCCCCGGCCATTTAATCACCGCCTTACACATAGAGCTAATGGAACATGCCGAACATAACCGGCTACAGGCCGCCCATATCGGCAAGGGCGAACAGCGCACCCTGCGTAGCGACATCCGTGGTGACGAAACCCGCTGGCTTGATGGCAAAAGCCTGGCACAACAGGATTTTCTGGCACAGATGGAGCTATTGCGCCAAGCGCTGAACAGCCAGCTTTTTCTTGGATTAAATGATCTGGAGGCACACTTCGCCCTCTACCCCCCCGGCACAGGTTACAGCCAACACATTGATAGCTTTCAGAATAACAACCTGCGCCGTATCACCATCGTTGCCTACCTGAACGAACACTGGCAGCCAGAGGAAGGGGGGGAGCTGCTGCTGTTCAATGATGACAACGAGATCTACCAGCGCATCCTGCCCGAAGCCGGTACCCTCGTCTGTTTTATCAGTGAAGAGATCCCCCACGCCGTGGCCATCACCCAACGGCCACGCGCCAGCATTGCCGGCTGGTTCAGGGTCCGCGACACCTCTTTTTAACGCCATTAATCTTTTTTTAAGAAACCGCCTATACCCTACCTAACGTTATGCTGAACTACGCTCGCCGGGGGTACTGGCCACCCCCAACACACAACGCAACCACCTAAAAGATAAGGAAATAACCATGCGATACTGGATGATAGTTGTACTATCACTCTGCGGCACCACCCAGGCAGTTGCCCAAGACGAACTAACAACCGCCAGCCTCTGGGGTGACTACTCACTCAATAACCGCGCCACCCTCTACCTGGCCAGCGCGGAAACAGTCGATACCGGACACGCCACCATAACCACCACCAAAGTGGAGAGCCCGGTTTACGAAGAGCGTTATTTTACCGCCAACAAAGTCCACCAATACTTGGGAATAGGCTCTATTCTCGCCGCAGGTGCCACTGTGCTGGCCCCCAAGCCCGCCGTGGATCCTGTCACTAACGAGGCCGAAAGCAGCACCCATGAAACCCTTGCCAAAACCGCCACGGCCCTGGGTATCGGCGCGGTTATCACCGGCCTGCTCTTCCACTGGGATGACTTCAACCTGAGTGATGGCGTCAAGGATCCGGACAACCTGCACGTCATGCTCACCACGGCGGGTACCCTCGGCTATCTCGCTGCCATCAGTGCCGCCCCCGACAGCGGCCACGCCGGATTGGGTGGTGTTGGTGCCATTGCCATGGCTATCGGCATCAAGATGAACTGGTAATCACCTCCCCCTTTCCAGTTCCCTATATTCAAGACGAGGACACTATGAAAAGAGCGACCCCCCTACTCACCCTGGCCGCCATCCTGATGGTTGGCGTAGTCTCCACCGGCCAGGCCGCCGAAAGCGGCTTTTTCTCCTACTTCTCACTGGAGCGTAAAAAGGAGGTAATGGCTATTAACGATGCCACCTACAACAAGGAGTGTGGTGCCTGCCACTTTGCCTATCAGCCCGGCCTGCTGCCGGAGGGTTCGTGGCGCAAGCTGATGGACGCCCAGGCACTGTCCGACCACTTTGGTGAAAATGCCGAGCTGGATGAACAGACCCGCAGCCATATATTAACGCTGCTGGTGGCCAACTCTGCCGACAAGTCGAACCGTAAACGCTCCAAAAAGATCATGGGGTCACTCAACGGTGCCACCCCACTACGCATCACCGAGGTTGCCTACATTAAAAACAGGCATGAAGAGATACCGGCAAAGCTCATCACACAGCCCAAGGTAAAATCCCTGAGCCAGTGCAACAAGTGCCACATGAAGGCTGATAGTGGCAGTTTTGATGATGATACCGTGGTCATTCCCGAACACGGCACCTGGTAACCACCCCTGACCGACCGGTAATTCCCCTCGCCCAGAGGGGGACTACCCCACCCTCCTCCCCTGCCAACGAATAACCGTTGTTAAAACCCAATCCTGAACTACCTTTATGGGACCCACCCCCTCAATAAAGGAGATCAGCCATGAGTTCCAAACTCAAAAACGCTAAAACAGCCTCCAAAAAACCCACCGTCTCGCCACCGCGCCCCGCCATCACTCAGGAGCAGATCACCAGCGACACCCCCATGGGGGCCACGCTCACCGCCAATGGCGCAACCTTCAGGGTCTGGGCACCCAATAAAGGGATCGCCGTCCATCTCCATCTCTTCAATAAAAACAGTACGATAGATACCCCCTGGAGAGCCAGCGCCGCCACCCAGCTGCTACGCCACAGCGACGATACCTGGACCGGCTTTATGCCCGGCGTGGTGGATGGTGACCACTACCGCTTCTACATTGCCGGTCGGGGTGAGCAGCCCTATAAACGTGACCCTTACGCCCGTGAGCTGGAGTTTTATGGCTACCCCGATTGTGACTGCATTGTGCGCGACAGCAACAGCTACCCCTGGCACGATCAGGATTACCGCACCCCCGCCTTTAACGATCTGGTGATCTACCAGCTCCACATTGGCCGTTTTTACGCCACCTATGACGACGGCAGTGATGCCCGACTCGACCGGGTGGGTAAATTTCTCGACCTGCTCGACCGCATCGAATATCTGCAAAGCCTTGGCATAAACGCCATTCAGCCCCTGCCCATTGTGGAGTTTCAGGGTCCCTACAGCCTCGGCTACAACGGTACCGATCTCTTTTCGCCCGAGATGGACTACGCCGTCGAGCCCCATGACCTGGCCCCCTACCTCACCAAAATCAATGCCCTGCTGTCAGCCAGGGGGGCCGCCGCGTTGACAGAAAAACAGCTGCATGGGCAGATCAACCAGCTCAAAGCACTGATCGACATCTGCCACCTGCACGGCATCGCCGTCATCCTTGATGTGGTCTACAACCATGCCGGCGGCTTTGGCCATGATGACCAGAGCATCTACTTTTTTGATCGTGCCTTCACCGGCAATAACAGCGACAGCCAATATTTCAGCGACATCGGCCATGCCGGCGGGCTGGTCTTTGCCTACTGGAAAAAAGAGGTCCGGCAGTTTCTGATCGACAACGCCACACTCTTCCTCAACGAATACCACGTCGATGGCTTCCGCTATGACCAGATCACTGTTATCGACGACGACGGTGGTGCCGATGGCTGGCGCTTCCTGCAGGACCTCACCAATACCCTGCGAGCCATCAAACCACAGGCCATCAATATCGCCGAATATTGGCGTGACGACCCCTCCTGGGTCATGCGTGATGCCCAGCAGGGGGGGGCGGGATTTGACGCCGTCTGGTATCCCGGCCTGCGCGCTGCCGTGCGGACCCTGCTCGCCCAAGCCGCACAAGGTGAAAACGCCCATCTCGACATGAACCGCCTGGGCGATGCACTCCAGCGCCCCGCCAGTTTCAGCGCCGCCTGGCGCGCCGTGCAACATCTGGAAAACCACGATCTGCAACGCAAAGAGAATAACAACGACCGCCAGCCGCGCATCGCCGCACTTGCCGACAGCACCAGCTCGCGCTCCTGGTACGCCCGCAGCCGTGCCCGTGTTGCCAACGGCCTGCTGCTCACAGCCCCCGGTATCCCCATGATGTTTATGGGGCAGGAGTTTCTTGAGGATAAATATTGGAGTGACAGCCCCGACGGCAGCGCCCTCCTCTGGTGGCAGGGGCTGGAACAGGACCCACACATGGCCAACCATCTGCGTTTCACACAGGCACTGTTAAAGGTCAGGCGTGAGCAACCGGCCCTGCGGGGTGAGGCGATCAATCTCTTTCATGTCCATGAAGAGAACCGGGTCATCGCCTGGCACCGCTGGATCGAAGGGGTCGGCCAGGATCTGGTGATTGTTGCCAGCTTCAATGAAACCACCCTCTACCACTACTCTATCGGTATGCCCCGCGGCGGGCAGTGGCAGGAGCTGCTGAATAGCGATGTCTACGACCACTACCCCAATCCGGATGCCGCCGGTAACCACGGTGCCATTGAGGCAAACAATCTGCCACAACACGGTCTGCCCTACTCCAGCGAGATCACCCTGCCGGCCAATAGCATTCTGATCTTTGCCAGCCGGTAGTATTAAGGAACCTCTGAGTAACCCCGTTCGTCCTGAGCCTGTCGAAGGAGTGGTGACGTAACATATTGATTATCAAGAATCCTCCATTAGTGGTTCAACAAGCTCACCACGAACGGAAGAGTTATTCGGAGCTTCCTTAGGGATGACTTGTAGCTCAATATCATGGCCTGGGAAACCTGTCCCGGCCACTATTGCAACTGTTGGCTATCCAGCGCACGCCACAGCGACTGCTGCTCACCTGCGCTTTTATCCACCAGGTTCAGATACGCCTCGTGGTCAGCCAACTCCTCTGCCGTTGCGCTGATGACCCGCAGTGGTGGCCGGTCCTGGCTCAATGGCCGGACAATCTCCTGCTGATTGCCCACTCCATCCTGCTCTGCATCCAGCAGCAACAGGGTCTGGCCGCCGGTCATGGCAAGGTAGACGTCCGCCAGGATTTCAGAGTCAAGCAGCGCACCGTGCAGGGTGCGGCTGGAGTTATCGATGTCGTAACGTTTGCAAAGCGCATCCAGACTGTTGCGCTGGCCGGGATGCATCCGGCGCGCCATATCCAGGGTATCAAGCACGGTGCAGTGGTCGAGTACCGAACCCCACTCCGGCCCCAGCAGCGAGAGTTCATAATTGATAAACCCAATATCAAACGGGGCGTTGTGGATAATCAGCTCAGCGCCTTTGATGAACTCCATAAACTCGGCGGCAACGGTGGCAAACAGCGGTTTGTCGAGCAGAAACTCATCGGTGATGCCATGCACCTCAATGGCACTCTCATCACTGGGGCGCTCAGGCTGTAGATATTGGTGGTAGTGGTTGCCCGTCAGACGGCGGTTGAGCAGCTCAACACAACCGATCTCAATAATCCGGTGCCCCTCACGGGTCTCCAGACCGGTTGTTTCGGTATCAAGAATTATCTGCCGCACTGGCAACTCCTCCACTCTTTTTATTTAACTGCAGCTCATCGATGCCAAGGTTGGCGAGCTGGTCGGCCTGCTCATTTTCGGGGTGGCCACTATGGCCTTTCACCCAGCACCACTGCACCTCGTGGCGCAAACGGGCCAGATCCAGCCGCTGCCACAGGTCAACATTTTTAACCGGCTGCCGGGCTGAGTTTTTCCAACCGTTTTTTTTCCAGCCCTTAATCCAGTCGGTAATGCCCTGCATCACATACTTGGAGTCGGTGGTCAGTGTGACCTGACAGGGGCGGGTCAATGACTCCAATCCCTGGATCGCCGCCATCATCTCCATACGGTTATTGGTGGTATCGGCCTCGCCACCGTGCAGTGTCTTAACCTTGCCTTTGCTCCGCAAGACCACCCCCCAGCCACCGGGGCCAGGGTTGCCACGACAGGCACCATCCGTAAAAATTTCCACTATTTCCGACACTGTGTACTCCGTGTAGTTGGGCGCGCCAGCTCACCCAGCAGTCGCCGCCGTGGCTGCCAGCGCGGTTTAATAGGTGTCACCGTGGTGACTCGCTTCTGCGCCACCAACAGGTAGGCTCCTGAAAGGCCTGGCCAGAACCGCTGCCCCAGCCGCTCCATAAATCTAAGTCTGCGCATCAGCAGGCGATTTTTCAGTGGTGGCCGAAAAAAGTGGTGTTTAACCTCCACCACATCAAACCCCAGCAGCGCCATCCAATCCTTAACACGCGAGGGGCTGAGAAAGTCACCGCACCAGGGGGTATCCCCCTTCCGGCCACGGGCTAGTCGCCAAAGCCCCCAGAGACTCCAGGGGTTAAAACCCAGTATCACCACATGCCCTTCGGGGATCAAAATTCGGTCCACCTCACGCAGGATCTGGTGTGGGTCACGTTCAAACTCCAGGGTATGGTGCAGTACAACCACATCCACACTATCAGCCGCGATGGGGATGGCGTCAGGGTAGGCATAGAGCCCTAACGGAGAGACGCCACAGCCTCTGTCCGGATCAATCAACACACGGTGGGGAATACGGCTGGATGTCAGCAGCTCATCCCCCAGCAGAGACCCCATCTGTACGATGTGGTAACCAAACAGTGTTGGCAATACCTCACTTAGCCGCTCACGCTCCTGCTGCAACAGCCATTTACCCACCGGACGGCCATACCAGAGGCGTAACGCCTGACGAATTTTATTGATCTGTTGGCGCTTAAGGCCGGCAATCATGCAACACCCCCCATTTCGCGTTACCATGCAGCGCCTCTGCCAGCATGACATTCAAGACAATGATAAACATCCAGACGCTCCCTGCATTCTCCGACAATTATATCTGGCTGATCCTGCTGGAAGGGAAACAGGCCGCCGTGATCGATCCCGGTGATGCCCAACCCGTTATGGCAGCACTCAAACAACAGGGGCTGACACTGACCGCCATCCTCATTACCCACCACCACCATGACCATATTGATGGCATAGAGACCTTACGTCACCACTACCCTGATGCCCCTGTCTACGGTCCCGACACCCCGCAGATCCCCCAGGTCACCCACCCGGTCATTGACGGTGACATCATCACCCTGGGTCTAGACCCTCTGACACTGACGGTTCTTGAGGTTCCCGGCCATACCCAGAGCCATGTCGCCTATTACGGCGAGAACAGCCTCTTTTGTGGTGATACGCTATTTGCCGCAGGCTGTGGTCGATTACTCGGCGGAACGGCCGAACAGCTCCATGAATCTTTAAGCAAAATCAAAATGTTACCCATCAATACACAACTCTACTGCGCACACGAGTATACCCTATCAAACCTGATTTTTGCCCGGATAGCGGAACCAAACAACCCGCAGATACTCGAACGGCAGTTAATCGAGACAGCCAAGCGGCAGCGCGGCGTGGCCACCGTGCCCTCCACCCTGGCCCTGGAGCTACAAACCAACCCCTTTTTGCGCTGCAATGAAACAACAATATGGACCGCTGTAGAGCAATTTGCTGGCCATCCGTTACAGACAGAGGCGGCAGTATTCAAAACACTGCGCTACTGGAAAGACACACTCGATTAGTTGATTTAGCCAGTGCCGGGATATACTTTTGCCACAAAATGACAATTTTAAGGTTACGAACTCCATGGGGAAAATGAAACAAGCCATCGTCAACAGCTGTTTTGGCGTCACGTTAACCGTGCTCATCGCTGGCTGTGCTGGCCCAACCAACACGTTAAAACCTGCTGCCACCGCAGGTGCACACACCTCTGTGAGCGGCACCGGCAACGCAACACAAACAACACCGGGTAACAAACGCCGCGCACCGCTGCCACCCAGCGAGGAGATAGCGCTCGGCGATGACGAAAATATGCCTGATGACGATCCTGACAACGCCGTCGAAGATCCCACCGCTGAAGATGAAGGTGAAGTGGGTCAGGCGGTATTAAGCGCCTCTCAGCGACTGCTCAACAAAAACAGTCTTAACGGCCAGAATGACGATATCTGGCCACGGATTAGGGCCGGCTTTAGCCTGCCAGACAGCGACCACCCCAACGTACAACCCAGCCGCGAGTGGTTTGCCAACCACCAGGTCTACCTCGACCGCACCTTTACCCGTGCTGCCCCCTATATGCACTACATTATCGAAGAGGTCGAGGCACGGCAGATGCCCCTCGAGATTGCCCTGTTACCCGTAGTCGAAAGCGCCTTCCAACCCTTTGCCTACTCCCGCAGCCATGCCGCCGGCATCTGGCAATTTATCCCCGGCACCGCTACCAACTACGGACTGAAAATCAACTGGTGGTATGACGGCCGCCGTGACATCCACGCCTCCACCCACGCTGCCCTCACCTACCTGCAAAAGCTGCACAACCAGTTCAACGGTGACTGGCTGCTGGCCCTGGCCGCCTATAACTCTGGCGAAGGCACCGTAGGTCGCGCCATCATTGCCAACCAGAACCGTGGGTTGGGCACTACCTTCTGGGATCTGGATCTGCCACGGGAGACCCGCAACTACGTACCACGCCTGCTGGCCATCGCCAATGTGGTTGCCGACCCGGAAAAGTTTGGTCTCACCCTGCGCACCATCCCCAACAAACCCCTGCTCAAGCAGGTCAACATCGGCGCACAGCTCGATCTGGCCATTGCCGCCGACATGGCCGAGCTTGAACTACAGGAGTTGTACACCTTCAACCCTGGCTTTAACCGCTGGGCCACGGCCCCCAACGGCCCCCATACACTCCTGTTGCCGCTGGAAAAAGCCGACGCCTTTGAAGATAAACTGGCGGAACTCACCCCTTCACAGCGGATGGCGTGGGCACAGTATCAAATCCAGCCAGGGGACAATCTGGGTGCCATTGCCAAAAAATATAATGTCAGTGTCGCCGCCATTCAGCGCGCCAACAAGCTGGATGGCAGCGCTGTACACGCCGGTGAAACACTGACCATTCCGACCTCCAGCCGCGCTTCACAGGAGTATCTGCTCACGGCCAACCACCGTTTAGAGAGCCGGCAGAACAAAAGTCAGGAGAAACAGAAGGTGGTCTACACCGTACGTGGTGGCGACACACTCTCCGAAATCTCCTCTAAACATAAAATCAGCGTCAGCAATCTGGCCAGCTGGAACAAAATGAAGAGCCGCGACACCCTCCGCAAAGGCCAAAAACTGGTGATATGGAAGGAAGGGACACGGGGCAGTAGCACCAAGCTCAGTAAAAACGGCAGCACCACCAAAAAAGTCAGCTACCGCGTCCGCAGTGGTGACTCACTGGCGCGAATCTCACAAAAATTCAACGTCACCATCAACAACCTCAAAGAGTGGAACCCTAAAGTACGTGGCCAGTTCATTCAGCCGGGCCAACAGCTGGTTGTGTACGTCGATAGAAACAGGGCCACCGATAACAGCTAACCCAGACACGGATAGACCCAGCCGTTCTGTTACCTCATCAAGGGCCACTACCCTGGCAGTGGCCCTTGATCATATAAAACCATACCCCCTACCCCATAGAGACCGCTTTGATCATAACGTAGAGCCGCTGCCCGGGCACCAGTGCCAGCGTGTGCAGTGACTTGCGGCTGATGCTCGCCAGGAGTGGTGCCCCGACATCCAGTTTTACCTGTACCGCATGTTGATCCACCGCCGCCTCGGCAATCTCCATCACCGTTGCCTGCAGCACGTTCAGTACACTCGTGGCACTGGTGGGTGGCTCAAGGATCAGTGCAACGTTGCGCGCCAGCACCTGTACCCGCAGCTCACTGCCAACGGCTGCGTTTTGCAACGGCACGTAGAGCGGCTGTCCATGCAGGTCAAGTTGCGTCAATCCAAAGTCGTGATCATGGGAGGCCACCCGAGTCTCCAATACGGCACCGGCCAACGCCCCTAACGAGTCGGCCCAACGGAGGTCACTGCACACCTCCAACAAGGGGCCACTAGCCACCACTGTCCCGTGGGAGAGCAGCAGCAGTGTCTGCGCCAGTGGCAGAATCTCCGCCAGTGAGTGGCTCACATAGAGTAGCGGTAAATGTAACTCATGATTCAACCGCTGGATGTAGGGGATAATCTCCTGCTTGCGCTGTTCATCCAGGGAGGCCAACGGCTCATCCAGCAACAGCAACCGTGGGCTGGAGAGCAGTGCCCGGCCAATGGCTACCCGCTGCTGCTCCCCCAACGAGAGATGGCTGACGGTACGCGCCAGCAAGGGTTGTAACGCCAACAGCGTTACCACCTGCTGCCACTCAACCGTTCTCTGGCCCGGCGCTACCCGCTTATACCCATACTCCAGATTGCCGTGCACACTCAGATGGCTGAACAGCCGTGGCTCCTGAAAGACAAAACCAAACCGGCGTTTGTAGGGGGGGACAAAAATACCCAGCGTCTCATCCTGCAACAGCTCGTCCCCGAGCCGCAGATATCCCCCTGGGCTGCGCTCCAATCCGGCGATACAGCGCAACAGGGTTGACTTGCCCGCGCCGGAGGGGCCAAAGATAGCACTCGCCCCCTGGGCGGGAAGATCAAACTCAGCGGCCAGGGTAAAGCCAGCCTGCTGTAAATGAAACCGCCCCTGCAACCGACTCATCTACGCTCACCCCGCTGCATCCCATATACCAACAGCAACACAACAAATGTAAAACCGAGCAGACCGATCGAGAGCAGATGGGCAGTGGCGTAATCCATCACCTCAACACGCTCAAAGATAGCAATCGACAATACCTGCGTCTTACCGGGAATACTGCCACCCACCATCAAGACCACCCCAAACTCACCCAGCGTATGGGTAAAACCCAGCACAGCAGCCATGATGTAACCCCGTCTTGCCAGTGGCATAACCACCGTGACAAAGGTATCCAGCGGGCGGGCACCCAAGGACCACGCACTCTCCAGCGGTTTGCGCCCAACGTTGGTAAAGGCACCCTGTAACGGCTGCACTACAAACGGTAAGGAGTAGAACACCGAGGCGATCACCAGACCACTAAAGGTAAAGGTCAATGGCGATCCGGTCATGCCCTGCCAGGGGCCACCCAGCCACCCCTCCGGTCCCAACAGTATCAACAGATAAAAGCCCAACACCGTTGGTGGCAATACCAGCGGCAACGCCACCACCGCCTCCAGCGGCGTGCGCCAGCGTGATCCGGTATGGGCCAGCCACCACGCCAGCGGCGTCCCCAGCAGCAGCAATACCACCGTGGTCACCGTGGCCAGTTGCAGGGTTAACCAGACCGGTGCCAGATCAATGGCGTTCAACACAGCGCCTCACCACCCTCACAAAAAGTACCAGTCAGCAAACATCGCTGCCTGCCCATGGTAACCACCGTCCCCATCCACCAGATTCCAGACCGTGGCCCGCTCAATCATAAAACGGCGACCATCATTGGCAATACGCACACCACTATAGTTATCAATGAAGCCGTGGGTTTTTACCTCATACAGCAACCGCTCACGCGCCTCACGGTTAGGTTGCTCCGCAGAGTAGCGCGAGGGCAACGCCGTAAACGTCTGCCACTCCATACCAAACAGATCCAATGCGGTTTGATTGCCATAATTAAAAACGGGGTCCGCCTCAGTACCGTGTGATACCAACGCAAACGGCGCACGATCAAAGGCCTCCGCCAACCGTTCCGGTAGCGACAACTCAAACGCCAGCAGCTGTCGTCCCGTTAAACGAGAGTAGCTATCCTGCAGCAACATAAGATGGGGAACTAACGAATCAACCTGCATTTATATAAACCCAATATCAACCAACAACTCCAGGCACTTCTCATCAACATCAAGCGTAGCAATGGCCAGCGCACTAACCCACGCCGCGTCCAATACCGCAGCCCCCGGCTGTAACTCCCCGCCAAGATAATCTGCCTCCATCTCAATCACAACCGAATGTTCCGTTACTGCCCCATCCGTCGCTGATACCATCCGGTCATAACCATGAAGCACCGCCCCGGAACGGATAACAACCCCCGTCGCCGCCAGCACCTCACGCTCAACACAGCGCTGCAAACACTCACCCCACGGCAACACCGCCAACGGCAGAGACCAACAGACCTCACCCGCACTACACACCCGCTTCACAAGCAATACCGCGCCGTAGTGCACCACCACTGCCGCAATCTCAACAACCGGTGCCTTCATCAAATGCCCATCCATACATCCAAACCCACACCACACAAACAATAAAAAACGGCGTTTTCTTGTCCCCCACACCCCATCCGCGTAAACTGTGGCTTTAAATCACAAGCAAGGGTAATACACTATGCAAATCGGCAATAACAAGGTAGCCGTCATCACCTACACCCTAACCGATAACAGTGGCACTGTCATCGATCAAGCCACCGCACAAGAACCCTTTGCCTTTATACACGGCATTGGCAACATCATCCCCGGGCTTGAAAGAGCGCTGGAAGGCAAAACAGCCGGTGACACCCTCACAGTCGCCGTTGAACCTGCCGATGGTTACGGCGAACGTGATGATGCCCTCACCCAGGTCCTGGCCAAAGCCATGTTTGAAGGTGTTGATGAGATCACCCCCGGTATGCAGTTCCACGCCCAGACCCCCAACGGCATGAGCATTGTCACCGTAACCGCCGTTGAAGAAGACCAAGTCACCATCGATGGCAACCACCCCCTCGCAGGTGTTGCACTCAACTTTAATGTCAGCGTACTTGAAGTGCGTGATGCCACTGAAGATGAGATCGAACACGGCCACATTCACGGCGAAGGGTGTGACCACTAACTCACTATATTAAATAGCGAGTAATAAAAGGGAGCTTGGCTCCCTTTTTTATTGCCCATCAGATTACATCACAACTTTAAAAAACCCAGTTCAGCTGATCAACCCAGACAACCCCACCATCCTAAATAATTTCTGTATAGCATCAACAAGGCACTCAAGTTTCCACGTTTGAATCGAGGTATTTATTCCTTCATTTATAAAGCAATTCATCGCTTCATTTTAGGCATGAACAACAAGTTTCTTATTTAGGAATGTGGTGCTATATTTCGAACGGTGCACATACCAAGGATCAGCCGGAGATTTAATCCCTTGTTTATCAGTGGAATTCATATAACGATCCCAAAACCAACTGGCAGGAACTGTTTCTTTTGATACGCGGATATCCATATTCCAGCACTGAAAAAAAATGGTGTAAAACCACAACGTCAAACGTTGCCTATGGGAATGGTATCAAAACGACAGTAGCGGATGTGCTAGACAGATTCTGTCTGGCACGCTTTTTAATATTTCTGTTTAATACACGTTAGCCTAAAAATAATAAAACTAGTTGGGCGTTTACGTGCCCATAGAGTTAAACCGTGGGGCGTTGACAAAAGGCATTATGTTGTGGTCTCGAATTGAAATCGCCAGGCATCAAGCGCATCATCAGAGGCGGGCTTGGTTCATTCAGTGTGCAATGGTTAAGCACATCGTAGTCTGAACGTTTTTTGGAAAGTGGTCGCCACTAGCAGGCAGTGGGCCGCTCAGTTATAAACAATAGTGCGTTCGGCGTGTTGGGCTTTGTTCATCAGGCTAACTCAACAATTCACCAGACCCACTCCAGCGGCGGACCTATTCACTCCGTCTTTGCCACGTGCGCCGCTTCCGTGGTCCGGTTATCAAAACGTTAGGCACTTAATTAAGCAGCAGTAGTAGCATGTTGGAATAGTACTTTCTGAATATTTTTAAAGGAGAGAATCATGGAATCAAAATACAAAGTATCCCTACATATTCGACGCGAAACAGACGGTAAAGAAGTAGTCTTACAGTTTAATGAGAATCAAACTGCAGAAATTTCCAGTACGGATGGCTTGGACTATGGCCACTTCAGGTTGGTCGCTGAAGGATTGCCTCAAACCGACGCTGTGGAAATAAAGGGGACTTTTGATCAGTGTCTTAAATATTGCACTATCGATGAGGGACATTCTTTGCCATATTGCCTAGCAATTTGTGGGGCTGCCGCACCTTAAGTGCAGGCCGTGGCCTAACCCAGCACTCCAGCCGACCCGCTACAGCGGGCTTCGCCCGCTTACGCAGTCGGCTGAGTTCACACGTTAGCCATATAATCAGAAAGAGTGGATCGGAGAAAATATGTCTAATTCAAACATCAATAGCGTGATTGCAGTCTTGCCAGTGAAGGATCAAGATGCGGCTGTCTTGTGGTACAAAAAGCTACTTGGGCGGGATGCGGATATCGTACCTGTAGACGGTGTGGCTGAGTGGCAGCTTGCCGAAAATGCATGGATTCAAGTGACTACTGATCCGGAGCGAGCAGGTAGCGCAACTGTCATTATTGGCGTGAATGACATCGAGTCTCAGTGTAAATTTTGCGCGGCAGCGAATGTGCCACATGGCGAAATTATAGAGTACCCGGAGATTATCAAGATGATTGAAGTGATCGATCCAGAAGGAAACAAGATTGCATTTGTACAAGATATTTCTAATGCGGCCTAATCAATCGTTAAAGGGGTCACGTTAAAGGGGGCAGCCCGTAGGTCCGATTAGCCCGTAGGTCCGATTACGCTGCGCTAATCGGACCTACGAGCTACTATTGGTGGCCAGCCTTAGGTGAGAAAATAGTACCTGTTCATTATGGTGTTTCGAAAAGGCATATTGAGTATTCGTCGTGGTATGACGAAAGCGGTGATTTTCAGGAAGCGGGAGATTATGATAAACCTTACAAAGTAATAAAGGCTCCTGAGTTTGGCCCAGAGTTGAGTATTGAATCTGACTTCTATTTTCACTCAAGAGAAGAGTTTACCCCTGAAAATGAGCGAAAATCAGTGCCGGCCTGTATAACTTGGCAAGATACACTAGAACAGTGGTGGGAGCCCGTAGGTCCGATTAGCGCAGCGTAATCGGACGCATGTGAAATGGCTATCACCTGATTAAAAAACGGAAAACGGAAAATGCGTAACTATTGTCAGGCCTTTATTCTCGGTGGCGCATGTTCAGGATTGGCTCTATTCCACCATTACGTCAAACTGGGGATTTGCTCTCTGAATTGGCGTGGTGATCCCAGGGTGAGCCTTGAGGGTGGCGATTGTCATGCGTCCGATTACGCTGCGCTAATCGGACCTACGAGCTGTTGATCACCGACTCTGTCTGTCTGCCATGCCTGTCAGCACTATTGGCATTAATATACGGACGCCTGAATAACAATTTCATTTCACATCAATCAATTACGATGGCATCATGGGCGTCAGTATATTAAATAACGTCCGGGCGCTGGTGCCCGTCTATTACCTGTTAGGGGCCGTATATGACAATGACCAGCTATGAAATCGCAGATTACGCATTTAAGAGCGACTCCGTTCTTTCCGATGACAATGAGAAACTCATCGGCTACCTATGGGGGCTACAAAATCACACCAATACGTCCCCCGGTACAGAACAAAGAGACGTCATTCGCGGCATCACGATCAATCACATTCTGTTACAGCGGCATATTGACCGCCTCGATAAACAAAACACAAAAACCCAGCGGTTAGTCATCGCTCTCACAGTAGCAGCTCTATTAAGCGGAATACCGCAAATATGGCTTGCGTACAGGGCGGACAGAAGAGCTGAGACAGAACAAAAAACCATTGCAATCCAACAGCCAGCGCCAGCCCCACAATCGGTAGCCCCATCCCCGGCGTTACCCCCGTCTTCCGATCAACCCAAGAAGAAAACCCCTTGAACTTAACCGCAGCCCCTAACCCTGCATTCGAGCTGACGCGTCTGACGCCGCTATTCTTCTCTGGCTTTTTCATGCACACGGCTCAATTTGAACGTTGGGCTTCGCAAGGAACCATCTCGTGCCATTAAAAAAGTTAAATATTAGGGGATGCAAAGCAACTACGACACCTGATGGTCAAGTGATTTTCAAGGTGCGTGATACACATACTCTAATTCAAGCGGCAGGATATTTAAAACATGTAAGAGGAAGTAAAAACTCTGAGTTAGTGTGCTTTCGTGGTGAGTCAAAGTTGTATCCAACACTTCCTCCCACGGCGTTTCGTGGTATCTCCTCACATAGCGCTGTTTCAAGCGCGATTAACCGGATCAACAAAGCAATAATTCAGTTCGAGAGGCCGCTAAAGTCTACGGGTGTATATGCCCACGAAGCGCTGCTGCAGCATTACGGCCTCAAAACTACATGGGTGGATTTGGTTGATAATATATGGGTCGCTCTTTGGTTTGCCTGCCATAATGCTCTATCCGTCGGCCCGGCCGGTGAGCATCTGCACTTTGAACGCCGCGTTCCACGTACTGAACCAACTGGAAAAGCGTATGTGCTGTTAGTTGCTGTGGATGCCGTGGCACCAGACAATGCATGTCCTGGTTTTTACGCCGGGACAAATACAGAGTTAATAGACCTCCGTATAGCGGCGCCCTCAGTGTTTGTGCGTCCTCATGCACAGCACGGTCTTCTCATGAGAAAGAAAGGAAATACAGTTCAACGCCCCACGGATTACAGTAGCCAGATCAGAGGCATCCTAGAGATAGAGCTCGCCGATGCATTAGAGTGGCTAGGAAACAGTAGCGCGCTAAGCGTGCACAGTCTTTTTCCGCCCCCAACTTATGACAATGGCTATAGAAATTTACTATCCGTTGAATTCAAAGGGGCAAAAAATGTCGGATGTGTGTCGCATATCGGAGCATAGCCCGTAGGTCCGTATATGGCCCCCTCTCGATTTGCAAACAAATTGGTGTAAAGGGATAAGGAAAATTGCATCCGTATATTCGGCTTATTGTCGAGAAGGTAGGCCCGTAGGTCCGATTAGCACGGCGTAATCGGACGCATGTGAAATGGCCACCACCTGATTAAAGAAATGGCAAACAGAACATGCGTAACTATTGCCGGGCCTTTATTTTCGGTGGCGCATGTTCGGGATTGGCTCTACTCCACCATTACGTCAAGCTGGGCATTTACTCTCTGAATTGGCGTGGTGATCCCAGGGTGAGTCTTGAGGGTGGTGATTGTCATGCGTCCGATTGCGCTGCGCTATTCGGACCTACGAACTTACGCGCTTTATAGGCCGTTTTACGACGATCATTTGTCAGTCGTTGTGTTTGCTGTGGCCTGTATCCCCTTGATTCTGCATTGCGTTTTAATTGTCGGCTAATGGTGGAAGGGCTTCGTTCCATCAGTACAGCAATATCCTGTTGTGAATGTCCGGCTTTCTTTAATGCATAAATTTGGTATCGTTCGTTTTCGGTCAGTTGGTTGTAGTTCATTGTGCTTTTCTCTTGGCGGAGGGAGGTGCTGACTCTACCAGCTGGCCTCTCTGTTACCAATTGCACTTATTATCCGAAACCGCCAATTTTAAAGAGGCAAGATAATCATGAAATATTCAAAGGTATTTACCAGTCGCATTTCTGCTATCTCGCTCTCATTCGCTGTTGGATGCGGGGCAATGCTGTTACCCGCACAACATGCCATGGCGGAAATTCCAATGGAGGCGAGCAGTGCCAAGCCCCAGGGCTGCCCACAGGTTGATCCCGATGCAAATCTTGAAGCGCTCGGTATTGTGTTAACACCGCCTCCTCAGCCTATCGCCAACTTTGTACCCGCCGTGCGAGTTGGCAAGCTCATGTATCTGGCGGGCAATGGTCCACGCTTGGCAAATGGATCATTCATCACAGGTAAGCTGGGTTCGAAACCAGACCAGCTTACCATCGATGAGGGCTACCAGGCGGCCCGGGTGACGATGATCAATCAATTGGCGGTGCTGAAGGCAGAACTCGGCGAGCTCAAGAAAGTAAAACGTATTGTGAAAGTTTTTGGGATGGTGAATTCAGATCCTGATTTCACGGATCATCCAAGAGTAATCAACGGTGCTTCGAATCTGCTCGTAGACGTATTTGGTGAGTGCGGCAAGCATGCACGCTCAGCTGTGGGAATGGTTTCTCTGCCATTCAATATTGCTGTCGAAATTGATATGGTGGTTGAGCTTCGTTAGTCTGATGGTTAAAAAGGTCAGCGCCCTCTAATGTTAATCTTAACAATCATCACCAATCCTTCGACGGGCTCAGGACGAATGGGGTTACTCAGAGGTGCATTATCTGCTTGGCGACGGAGGTCCACACTGTGCTTTGTGGTTACGAAATCAACTTGTTAAAAGAGATGTTTTCAATGAATTTTATTTGTTGGTGCCATTCAGCCCCATGTTACAGAGACGTTACTGCCTTCATAAAACGACCATGAAATAGAGTATAAAAAAATGGCCCGCCATAATGACGGGCCATTATCCTGCTTTAAGCTTTCTGTATGCTTTTTAGTTTTGATCGTACTGGTTAAATCTGTAGTTCACTTGGCCATAGGTGCTGTTGTATCCGGCCGTGCCTACTGCACGTGCTCCCCACACTGGCTCGACGGTTGGGAAACCAAGGCTTGGGCGCGTATCTGGTAATGCAGCTGTCATATCGATGCGTGGGAATGGAAGTTCCGCTGCCTCTATGTTGCCACCCAGGAACTGTTTGATGTAAAGCGCGACAACTTCTACCGCGTCGACATTTTCGTAAGCGGCGTAGTCAGCCGCCAGCGTTGGCCAGCTTTGTACCAGGCGCAAATTTGCGAGTGTCTCGGGCGCTGTGCCTTTGATGCGCATGATTTTGCGAATTGAGTTTGGCGTTGTTGCTGAGTTGGGTGCCGGGGCGATATTGTTCACAACGGTGGGTGAGACATCATAGTAGTACGAGGCGTAGCGATAGCGTTTGCCATTGTCGGCATTCGACAATACATAGCCGGTTGCATCATCGCTAATTGAGGTGCGTCCCAAGGCAAACTGGGAGACGCGTCCTTGCACATCGTTGATCTTATAGTTTATGCCCGTGACTGGATTGATTGTGTCGACACGCCCAATGACACCGTAGGGATCAAACTTCATGGTTACACCGCTGAAGTTGAAGAACCAGCCCCCCGCCCATTGGGTGACATCCGGATTCATGCAGCTATCCGCTGCACTCTCTGCCTGGTTGTTCAGCGCGCCACCAGTAAGCTCGGTCACTGCAACTTGTGGCCCAATAGATAAAAAGTGGTATAGATCTTCGTAAGTGATTGCGCTGCCAGCTGGGTAGCTGTTAACAAAACGGAAGCCACGGATCGCAGCAATAAGATATTTGCCATCGGTTGACGGCGTGATGTTGCCGCTGGTATCAAGCCCTGTTTTCTCACTGGCCGGTAACAGTGCATTGGTGACCACACGGAATGCATCGGTGATCAGAGAGTGCGCGGCACCTTCGATGACCCCCGGCATTATGCCGTTGGCGGGATCCCACTGATGTGAGAAGTTATTGCGTGACAACTCGACATCGGTATAACCAATCACTTGATTCAGCGGTGCGTATGGCTTGGTGCCATTGAACGGATTGGTGAAGGCGTTTGGATCAAAAGCGGCGCCTTTAAACGGTGCTGTCACCTCTTCAACTTTAGCGGCGATGATGGGATCTTCTGCCACTGCATCGGTTATATCGTGCTCTTTCCATTTCCAGGATTCGATGCTGTAGTTTGTATCGCCTGCCTTCTTTTTAAATTTGAATGCCAGCTCGCCGACTTGAGCACCATCTTCCCCCTCTTCAATAATCAAGGTCTTGCCACCGTTCGGCGTAGTGATTTGTACTGGATAGTTGGTCTCCTCATGCATATCGGAAGAGAAGATGACGTCGATGCCGTTGTAGTGCTCGGCGTTGTACATGTTTTCTGCCAGTCCTGCCTCGGATAACATAATTACCATATCAACCCCTTTCTGATTACGGAGGATATCAACGTACTTGGGAATTTCCGGGACTGTATTGAAGCCGCCCGGATTTTCTGGGTCCTGATTGGCATGACCACCCACTGGCCATTGAATGGCTCTGTTATTTGCAGAGGCGACTTTGCCGTTGCAGTTGGTGAAGGTGACACCCTCTGTTACGTTACCGCCCACAATTTGTGGGCCACGGTTTGTTGTGCAGCCGAAGATGCCCACCTTTACACCATCTATATTCACAACACGATAAGGTTTGCCGTTGTAGGGGGCGACAACCAGTTCGCCAACAGCTGTGGCCGCGTTAGCGCTGTACGGTGCTGCGGGATCTGCGAATCCCCCCGACGTATTGCCCGCCTCACCGTTGTAGTAGGCGTTCACCGCTGTTATGCCCCACGGTGCGATCGGCGCTACGTACTCATTTTCTGAAGTGGCTGGATTATCCGGCGTACCTAAAAAGAGTTCACGGAAGCGCCCCAAACCGTAGGTGTGCTCCCAATTACCAGGGGCAAATGCGTCGACGCCCATCAAGTTTACGACATCAACCATCGCTTGCCCTTTGGTGAACAGGGTCTGGGCACCTCCCTGAATGGTATCGCCGGTATGTATGTAGAAAGAGTTCTGCGCGCGGTTGCGTATTGTTTTTACCACGGTGGCAACACGTGCCAATCCGCCTTCTGATGGTTGGCCGTCGCGCACATTGGCGTGTGCATGGAAATCACCGTGAAAATCACCTGTGTGAATAAAGGTAATGTGACGAACATCGGTCGCGTTTATGATGTTCTCTTTTTTATTTACATTATTAGCACCGATTATTTTATCGTTGCTGGCATGGACCGGTGCGACAACTAACACACTGGATGCAAGCGTGCCTAATATTGCAGACAACAATACTTTTTGTTTAAATTTCATCATGTAGTGCCCCTTTTTATATTGACGTAAAAACAAGATGCCATAAATTAAATAGGCATAATGGTTGCCCCGTTTACAACTTGGTTTGGTTTCATTGCATTGGTAAAGGCCGGGTAGCCATCAGCTAGAGTGATGTGCACCCCAATGGAGTGATCCCGCATGCACCATATCAAAGGAGTATGATTTCCGATAGAGATTATCCCAGGATAACCTCTGAATAAGCCCATAGGTCCGGGGTTGGTAACATGTGAGGCAACAAACAGCTCACCCGATTGTCATTACAAGGTCAAACCAACGTCAATGGCCCGTGAAAACTCTACTACATGGCCACAACACCTAAAAACTGGCGCATTATTATTATGCAGTGAAGGGTGAGGTGACTGGATCTCATCACGATCACAAAGACCTTTGACGAACCCATAAAGATAAAAAAATCGATGGAGAAACATGTGCCCTACACAACTTGGAAACCAAAAAAATCGTGCTCCTTAGTCATTCGGGAAAATGATACATTGTTTTTTCTACACCATCGTTAGCCATATCACTCAACCAAAGAGGCTCCTCATGAAAAAATCAGTTCTACTGCTCGCGTGTACGCTATCTTCCGTATTGTTATTCAACCTTGCCAATGCCAACCCCAACCCGCCATCCCCTTATTCAGGACAAGAGTCGCGAGAGATCAAGGCGCTCAGTTCCGAGGATGTTCAGGCCTATCTTTCCGGAAAAGGTTTGGGATTTGCGAAGGCCGCTGAACTGAATGGTTATCCGGGCCCATCTCATGTGTTGGTTTTGGCTACCGAACTGGGGCTGACCGCAGATCAAAAACAACGCACCGAATTACTCTTCAAGGGCATGGAATCCAAGGCCATATCGCTGGGTCATCCGCTGGTCGAAGAGGAACGTAAACTAGACCGGATGTTCGCGGAAAAAACAGTTACAGCAGAGTCACTTAATCAGTCACTAAAACGCATTAGTGAATTGCACGGACAGGTGCGCCAGGCACACCTTGAAGTCCACTTAGCCCAAGCTGAAATACTGACCCCCACACAGCTATCCAAATATATGAAGCTTCGTGGATACTCTGACACTCATCAAGCCGGAAGCCATGCTGGCCATACACATTAAATTGGCTAATCTTACGTTCAAGAGGGACACCGCAAAGACGCGGTGCCCCTCATCGTTGCGAGTGCGTGGCCTAAACTGGCTGTAATAGCCAGCAACATATTTCGTAATGCCATGCTTTTCTTTTTAAAAAGAGGCATAGCCAATCTTAGATGTCCACTCGGCTTTCAGATTTCTGACAACACGCACCATCGCACCATTGCGCCCAAAGCACTTCATGGGACCGCCCCAAAAACAATTCGATCATGCACCTTACATATATCAATATGTTTGGTGTGTAATCCGAAACTAAAGAGGATTTGTCTTGAAAGTCGGGGATGATTGGGCAAAGATGTAGGCGATCAATTTCTCGAGGGCTTGAGAATGGTTTCCTACAGACTCATTAGGCGTCACAGGTAGATCGAACCAAAACACCAAGGAGATTCACATGAAGAAAGATGACCGCAAACCCACAACAACAGATGCTGGTATCCCCGTTGCCAGCGATGAACACTCACTCACCGTGGGGCCCGATGGCCCCATCCTGCTCCAGGACCATTACCTCATCGAGCAGATGGCCAATTTCAACCGGGAGAAGATCCCGGAGCGACAGCCCCACGCGAAGGGCTCCGGGGCCTTCGGGCACTTCGAGGTCACCAACGATGTCAGCCAATACACCAAGGCGGCGGTCTTCCAGCCAGGGACAAAGACGGATACGTTGATCCGATTCTCCACGGTGGCGGGTGAGCAGGGCAGCCCTGACACCTGGCGTGATCCACGTGGCTTCGCGCTGAAGTTTTTCACCAGCGAGGGCAACTACGACATGGTGGGGAACAACACTCCGGTGTTCTTTATCCGTGATCCCATGAAGTTTCAGCACTTCATCCGTTCCCAGAAACGCCGTGCGGATAACGGCCTGCGCGACCACGATATGCAGTGGGACTTCTGGAGCCTATCACCCGAGTCGGCCCACCAGGTCACGCTGTTAATGGGTGACCGAGGGATCCCGAAGACCTGGCGGCACATGAATGGCTACTCAAGCCACACTTACATGTGGGTCAATGCAAGCGGCGAGCGCTTCTGGGTGAAGTATCACTTCAAGACTGACCAGGGCATCGACTTCCTCACGCAGGAAGAGGCTGACAGGCTCGCCGGCTCTGACGGTGACTACCACCGGCGTGACCTGTTCGAGGCGATCAAGCGGGGTGATCATCCGAGCTGGACACTGAAAATGCAGATCATGCCCTTCGAGGAAGCCAAGACCTATCGCTTCAACCCCTTCGACCTGACCAAGGTGTGGCCGCACGCTGACTACCCGTTACATGAGGTTGGCCGGCTGACGCTGGATCGCAACCCGACCGACTTCCACACCGAGATCGAGCAGGCGGCGTTCGAGCCGAACAATCTCGTGCCAGGGATCGGTGTCAGCCCGGACAAAATGTTACTCGGCCGCCTCTTCGCCTACGCCGATGCCCACCGTCACCGCCTGGGGGTCAACTACAAGCAGATTCCGGTTAACCGGCCTAAGTCAGAGGTGAACAGCTATAGCAAGGATGGGCCGATGCGGATTGATAACGTATCCGACCCTGTGTACGCACCAAATTCTAAGGGTGGCCCAAAGGCCGACAGTAGCCGTTATTCCGAGACAGCGATCTGGGAGGCCAACGGCGAGTTCACCCGTACCGCTTACACCTTACGTACAGACGATGATGACTACGGTCAGGCGGGCACGTTGGTACGCGAGGTTATGGACGATGAGCAGCGCAGTCGGCTGGTATCGAACGTCGTCGGGCACCTCAAGGGAGGGGTGTCCGAACCCGTACTACAGCGTGCGCTTGAATACTGGTGCAATATCGACAAGGAAATAGGCAACCGTATCACCAAGGAGATGAAGGGGTGCTGAGTTCGACCGCGTCGGGTACCGGCCGTACGAATTTAAAGTGCCAGGGTGTGGGACAGAACGTAGGCCTCTATTTGGCTTTATATAAGATACGACCCGCTTAACAAACAGCATCCAACGGAGACGCTATACGTCACCGTTGGTGCTGCGTGTTAGGAAAAAATATGGGACTTCGTGTTCTCGGGGGGGTGCTTAGCACCCCCTTAACATTTATGTACTTCTGGGAATTCGGTGGCCTTTCCGACACGGACAATGGGCTTTGGCTGCCCCTCATATAAAGAGGAACAATGAAACCTCGCCTTCCGTACCTTGGCTTCATACCAGAAACCTCAAAGAGTCTTCGCACTGCTGGCTTGTGTCTCCAGGATTGTACGTTAGGCCGCCAGTTAACGGACAAGGGCACATCAGATTTAACATTTTCCATATCAAATATGAACACGTTGAATCACCTTTCAATGAGCATGAGGCAAAAGAAAGTTTATGCGTGGCTCCATTCCAGCTCGTTTTGCTCCCGTTCTTTTTGGGGCTATTCTATCAACCATTATGGTTTCCATCGTGTCAGCAGCCGTTATCATCGTAAATCAAGGGATCACCACTGACTTTCTTGCGCGATGGGTAAGGAGCATTGCGACTACATTACCGATTGCATTTCCTATTGTGCTTGTAGTTGGCCCTGCTGTACGGCAGGTGGTTGGCTATCTCACAACAACTCACCCTGACTCAACGTGAAACCACATGTCGACCTAAATCCCTTGCCGCCTGTGGTCAACCCAGAGCTCACTTCGCGCAACCACCAACGCCCGGACCAGCAGATACAACACTACGCCGTTTAATAGGTGCCACATGAAATGCGTCCCGATAGTGAGCAATTCACACACGGCTGCATCTACGGTGCGGAATGCCAGTGAAGCACAAAAAACTAGCGCGCCCAGCAACAGTGATAAACGCCCATTCTGATTGGTTAGATAGTGAAAGCTGCCCAACAGCAGCAGCACCGAGATTGCGGGCAGGTACATGGCTGAGCCATTCAGCGACAGCGGGAACTGTAGCGCTACTATACTTGCCATCAGGAACAGCGCCACTGCCATAGCGCAATTTAACGCGGACCAGCGGATCACCTGACGACAATAGAGACAGAGGAAGGTGAGCTGAAACAGAAATATGGGAATAACATCAAGCCACTTTGCCCACACAGTGGCATAGGTATGAAACAGGCCGCTACCGATCCCGATGGTGGCAATAAGCAGCACCAGAAACTTATGACCGCCCTCCCCCCCCGCACCGCGCTGCAACAGTCGCCACGCCACAAAGGCGGCAATCAGGAATGAGAGGTTGCTCAATGCGTTTAGTGGCTCTGCCCAAAGTCCTGGCCCTATCCGTTCGCAGTAGTTGTCAATCATCCTGCATTTCCTGGATCTACTTGTCAGGCCATAGGGTATCAGCCGTGTAGTTCTGTTAACAGACTAACCGATTGGGTTAGCTGGCAGGGTGCGGGTTAATTCCGCTCACTCTCAACCGCGCCTATGCAAGGAGCTGTATTTAGAAGCTATACGCCAACGTAACAGTGCTTTTTCGATCACTCTTCACCACCCCTTCCGGAACTGTTGAGGTGTACTGCAGGGCATAAGAGAGTTTTATTGCCAACGAACCATTCAGTCTGTGTTTGAAGCTGGTGGCTGAGCTGAAGACGTTGGCACCATTGCCACTGCTGGATATTTCAGCGCCGATATCCTCTGTCAGCAGGGTATCTTTATCAATATTCCAGATAAAATCCCCGTTTAGCCATGCCACCTTTTTGTGGTCAACCGGCTCATCTTCCGGTTTACTCTGGCGCGCGCCAGGGCCCGCCTCTAGATCCAGAGTTATTCCCTCTTTTGCGATCACTCGCTGGCCGTAACCGACAATTCCGCTGGAGCGATAGTCATAACCACTGAACCGGTCACTCTCATATTTGACCAGACCAAAGAAATATTGGCGGTTATCAACCTTAAATTTGGATTTGACGCTAGCGCTATAGGCTTCACCAGTGGTATTGGTTGCATCTTGAGTATGCATCGCCTCCAGGGTTGCCCTGTTACGCCAGTAGGTCCGTTCATTCAGGGTGCTGGCTTTTCCGTTAATGGTCTCTGTATTGGTATTGCCGCTATGGGTAATAAAACCAAACTCTACTTCACTTTGCCATGTTGTGGGCACAACATCCTGAGCCATCACCTGCGCGGGGGCCAATAACGCCGCCACGGTGGCCAAGCTTACAAAGAGTGAGGGGGGCACAAAACGCATGTTTCTATCTATCCATGGCACTGTCTATGGGCGGTATTTTATCTGTTGCGAGGCTCCCTATTCTGGGAAAAAGTATGCGGCAACTCATAACATAGATAAATTTGGCGCGATTGTGCCTAGATTTTGCCTATATTTCATCACTATTTATTTAAATAATGGTGAACGACCGATAACAAAATCATAACCTTCTGATAGCTATATGATTTATACAAAAAACCACAAAGCATGATGGTCATATACGCAGCAACTAATCACCAATAAGGATGCGGCAGGTTTCGCTCGCCCAGGCGATGGACTGCAGGTAGGCATCCATAATCACTTCCCGTGGCAGCTCGCTGTGCAGCACTTCGTCCCACTCGCTCGACTCGTAGTGCAGTACCATGGCCAGGATATTGCCGGGGATCCCTTCATGGCTGGCCAGGGCACTATTTACCTCTTCAGACATAGAGAGCATTTCAAGCACGTTCTCCATCTCCATATCGAGCAAGGCATCCAGCACGGAGAGCAGCCCCACGGTAAAACAGAGATCATCAGCGGGATAACCCCTGGCCTTGGCCAGAAGTTCACTCATCTTGGCGCGGACAACGGCGGTCACCATCAGCTCCACCGGTTTATCATCAAAGCGTGACAGTATTAACAGGGTAGCCCAACGTTTGATCACGTTGGTACCCAAAAAAACCACCGCACGCTGGATTGAGTCGATGGGTTTTGGCAGCCCGAAAAACGAGGAGTTGATATAACGCAGCAGTTTGTAGCTCAGCCCAACATCGTGGCTGATTAAGATTTCAAGTTTAGGAACGGTGACATCCGGATGCTGTAGCTCGGCCAGCAGCTTGATCAGCGCTATCTGGTTACCCGGCAGCCGTTTGCGTTTGATGATTTTGGGGCGGGAGAAAAAATAGCCCTGAAAGTAGTGAAAACCCAGATCACGGCAAACCTCATACTCCTCATACGCCTCCACCTTCTCAGCCAGCAGCTTGAGGTGCGGGTAATCACTGAGCGCTACCACATGGTAGCGGAGAGTATCTTCAGACATCGCCTGAATATCGATCTTGATAATATGCACCAGCGCCAGTAGTGGCAGGACCGCTTCACGGTAGACAAAGTTATCCAGTGCAATGGTATACCCTTGTTGGGCAAGCCGTTTGATGCTTTCAATCAACTCGTCATCAATATCAACACTCTCCAGCACCTCAATCACAACCCGATCATTTGGCAGGGGTAACGGATAGGTACCGACCAAAAAACCGCGGGAGAGGTTAATAAACGCCAGTCGGCTGCCCACCAGGCTATCGGTGCCAATCTCGGTAAAGGCGTTAAGCAGTGTCTGTGAGGTTGCCACATCCCCCTCTGGGAGCTTGGCACGATTTTCATCATCGGAGCGATACAGCAGCTCATAACCCAGCACATGTTGTGTACGGTTGTAGATAGGTTGACGGGCAATAAAAATATCAGGCATTCGCTCATCCGTTCTTTAATGGCCACTGACGTACTCAAGGTATCGGCCAAATCAGACAATTCACCAACGGTTTCTCACCCGCCACAGGGCACCAGACATTTATAGACCAGGTTAGAGCAGCAGCAGTGTCGCCAAGCCTAAAAAGACGGAGAAACCCACCACATCCGTCACGGTGGTTAATACCACTGATGAGGAGAGTGCCGGATCGACACCAAAACGGCGCATTAACAGCGGGATTGTGGCCCCCGCCAGCGCCGCCATGACCATATTAATCATCATTGCAACACCGATAATCAGACCAATCCTGATATCACTAAACCAGATCCCGGCCACCACCCCAACCACCAGCGCCCAGAGCAGACCATTTAACGCCCCTACAGCCAACTCTTTGATCAATATCCGTTTAGCGTTAGCAGAGTCAATATAACCCAAGGCCATCCCACGGATCACCAGGGTCAATGTCTGGCTGCCGGCAATGCCGCCCATACTGGCAACAATTGGCATCAGTACCGCCAGCGCCACAATCTGTTGAATCGTCGCCTCAAACAGCCCAATCACCCAGGAGGCGAGAAAGGCGGTGAGCAGATTGATGCCTAGCCAGATACCACGCCGCCGTGAGCTGGTGACCACCGGGGCAAAGATGTCATCCTCTTCATCCATACCGGCCATGCTCATGATCGAGTGTTCGGCCTCGTCACGAATCACATCAACCACGTCATCGATGGTGATACGGCCCAGCAGTTTGCCATCATCATCCACTACGGGAGCGGAGATCAGGTCGCGGAACTCAAATATCTCCGCCACCTCACGCGCTGTCATCAGGGCGGGAATAGGATCGATATCCTTCTCCATCACCCGCCCCACACTCAGGCTTGGATCTTTTGTCAGCAGGTCAGAGATGGAGAGCAGACCGATATAGCGGTCTGCCCGGTTTACCACGATCAGATAGTCGGTCATGGGCGGGATTTCACCACGCAGCCGCAGATACCGCAGCACCACGTCCAGCGTCACATTAGGGCGCACGGTGATGGTATCGATATTCATCAGACCCCCCGCGGTGTCCTCTGAATAGGCCAGCATCGTCTCCAGCCGCTCACGATCCTGGCTGCCCATCGAGGCCAGCACCTCCTGAATAACAATGTCAGGCAGATCCTGGAGCAGGTCGGCCAGATCGTCCGTCTCCATGGTCTCGGCGGCGGCCACCAGCTCGGCGGGGGCCATCTGCCGGATGAGTTTGGCACGTACATCATCATTGACGTAGGTGAGTACCTCACCATCCTTTTCCGGCTCCACCAGCTCCCAGACCAATTCACGTTCGCTGGGATGCAGCGATTCGAGCAGATGGGCGATTTCAGCGGGATAGAGTTCATTAACCATGCGCCGAATATTGACCAGACGGCCACTCGCCAACGCCGTCGCAAACCGCTGCAGGCGTGTCTGGGTCTGTTCGTTGTCTGGGGAGTCAGGCATCAGCGGCAATCATCACGTCAGGAGGCAAAGTGGTTGCCGGAATTCTAAGGGGAATAGACGCTTAGCGCCACCCCTTAATTAAGAAACAGAAGATTGTTTACGAACCTGTTTTACGACTGTTCAGGCGCTCAACCAACGTCTCAACTTCGACCATGGAGGGGAGCTGCAGTACCCCCCGCACCTTTTTGACCAGCTCATCAACATCACTCTCCTGCACGATGCGTTTCACCTCCGGCACCATCACTGGCTGCATGCTGAAATGGCGCAACCCCAGCCCCAACAGCAGCCGGGTATAACGCGGCTCCCCCGCCATCTCCCCACACATGGAGACCGGGATACCCGCCTTGTGCCCCGCCTTGATCGCCATGCTGATCAACCGCAATACCGCCGGGTGGGTGGGCTGATAGAGATAGTTAACCGCGTTATCAAGACGGTCTGCCGCCAGCGTATACTGCACCAGATCATTGGTACCAATAGAGAAAAAGTCGAGATATCTGGCAAAGGTATCGGCACAGAGCGCCGCCGCAGGCACCTCGATCATGCCACCAATCTCAATATTGGCATCAAAGGATTTGCCCTCACGACGCAGCTCCTGCTTGGCCTGCTCGACCAGCTCCAGCGCCTGATGCAGCTCCTGCATACTCGACAACATCGGCAGCATCATGCTCACCGGCCCCTCGGCCGCCACCCGTAAAATTGCCCGCAGTTGTGGTTTGAAGAGCGCGGGGTCACGCAAACAGAGGCGAATCGCCCGCAATCCCAGCGCTGAATTGGTCGGCACGACACCACGTCGATCCGAGTGCAGCTCTTTGTCCACCCCCAGATCAAGGGTTCGGATCGTCAACGGCGCACCCTTAAGCGCCAGAACGATATTACGATAGGAGCTGAGCTGCTCCTCCTCATCAGGCAACTCAGTTCGGTTCATGAAGAGATATTCAGTGCGGTACAGCCCCACCCCTTTTGCCGCCACCCGCGCCAACATCACCATATCCTCAGGCAGCTCAACATTGGCAAGCAGCGTGACCGCCACACCATCGTGGCTGACGGCAGGCAGCTCCTTAAACTTGTTCAGTTCGGCCGAATCGTGACGCTCCTGGGTCTGGCGGTGGCGGTAATGGCGGATGCTGCGCTCATCAGCACCGGCAATCACCACACCATGGTGGCCATCCACCACCAGGTGTTCCCCCTGCTCCAGGTAACGCAGTACATGTTTAACCCCCACCACAGCAGGAATACCCAGGCTACGCGCCAAAATTGTGGTATGGGAGGTGGGGCCACCATACTCGGTCACAAAGGCCACAATCCCTTCATGCTGGAGCATGACCGTATCCGCCGGGGCCAGATCATCAGCGATGACAATCCGTCCCTCCAGACCCCCATCACCCGCGCTGGGCAGACGTTCGCTCTGGTTCAGCAGGATCCGCTGAATGCAGTTAACCGCATGGTTAACATCATCCTTACGGGTGCGTAGATAGGGATCATCCATCGCCTCAAACACCGCCACCAGTGCATCGCGCTGCAGCTTCAGCGCCCACTCGGCGTTACAGCCACGTTGACGAATCACCTCAATAGGTTTTTGGGAGATGGCCTTATCCGCCATCATCAGCAGATGTGTATCAAAAAAAGAGGCGATATCAACAGGTGTGTTCTGGGGGATTCTGTCACGTATCGTGATCAGATGTTGCTGCGCGACCGCCAGGGCCCGGTTAAACCGGCCAACCTCCGCCTCAATCAGGTGCGCCTCAATCAGGTATTCGCGTATGCTCGGCTGGTTACGTTGCAGCAGATGGGCCTTGCCCATGGCAATGCCACGGGAGACCCCTACCCCTTTAAGGCCAAGTGTCGCCACCCCGTTAATCCTGACGCACGATTAAAGACAACCCAACGTCACAGGCAGCGGGGATAGCGACCCCTTCACAATCGTCATGGAGCCACAACACGGCATTAATACAAAGTGGCAACGACCCAGATCCCTGATAATCCATGTGTGCCCCTTAGGTGCTCAGCAATAGCTGTGCATTATTAAACCATTCTTAACTTAACTTCAACTACTCCGCCTCGCCAAAACGCTCCACTACCAGCTGTTCCAGTGCCGCCATCGCCTGCTCTTCATCCGGGCCATCTGCCGTCAGCTCCAACATCGAACCACGACTGGCAGCAAGCATCATCACCCCCATAATGCTTTTGCCATTGGCGCTACGGCTCCCTTTACACATGGTAATTTCACTGGCAAACCCCGATGCCGTTTTTACAAACTTAGAGGCGGCACGGGCATGCAACCCCAACTTGTTTACTATTTCCACCGTTCTATTAATCACAGGCTATCCGTTTCACAAATAAAAATACCGTCCCGGCCACCACTGAGCGCCTTATGTGCCAGCTCCATCAGCGGCAGATCCGGATAGTTAAACACCCGCACCAACATTGGCAGATTTAACCCGGCAACCACCATCACATTGGACTCACTGGCAAGACGGTTAGCCACGTTGCTGGGCGTTGAGCCATACATATCGGTCAATACCAGCACACCGCTGCCCCGCTCGAGACGTCGTACCGCCGCCAAGGCCTTGTCGTAAAGCGACTCCGGAACACAACCAGGCGAAACCGGCAGCAGCTCCAGTGCCATTGGGCACATCTCCAGCATCAGTGATGCGGTATCGGCTAACGAGCCACCCACCGTCTCGTGGCTGATAATCAGCAGTCCGGTGGTCACAGCGACAACTCCCGATGCCGCAGCAGCACATCAAAATTAAATGAAGAGAAGTGGTCATGCAGCCGTTTGGCAAGATAGACCGAACGGTGCTGACCGCCGGTACAGCCAATCGCAACAGTCATGTAGGTGCGGTTATCGGCCTGAAACGCCGGTATCCAGCGCTCCAGAAAACGTTGAATATCCTGATACATCTCATTCACATCAGGCTCTTTATCAAGAAACAGCTGCACTTCCTTCGACATCCCGGTCAACGCCCGCAGCTGTGGATCCCAATGGGGATTGGGCAGACAGCGGATGTCAAAGACAAAGTCCGCATCCACCGGAATACCGTGTTTAAAACCGAAGGAGAGGAAGGTCAAGGTCAGGCTTTTGCTGTCACTCAGCATCTGGGCGCGAATAATGTCGCGCAGCTGATGGATGTTGGTGCGGCTGCTATCGATGCACCAATCGGCGTTGATCGACACCCCCCCCAGCAGTTTGCGCTCCTGTTTGATCGCCTCCGCCAGAGAGGTGCCTGCCTTGGTGAGTGGGTGTTTGCGGCGTGTTTCGCTAAAACGTTTGATCAGTGTATTGTCATCCGCCTGTAAAAAGATGATCTCGCAGGCCAGCCCCAAGTCGCGAATCTGCGATATAAGATCGGCAAAACTGCCAAAGTCATTGTTCAGATTACGGGCATCAATCCCCACCGCAGCACGCTGATACTCACCCAGCGCACCTTGCGCCATCTGGGTGGCAAACTCTTTCAGCAGACTCAGCGGCAGGTTGTCGATGCAGTAAAACGAAAGATCTTCCAGGGTGTGCAAAACCACACTTTTACCAGAACCCGACAGGCCGCTAACAATCACCAATTTCATGGCCGCCCCTCCCAAAAGGCACTCAACTTCACTTCAAACTCAGCTGCATCATCATGTCCCTGCTGCCAGTGGCGACTCAAACGCACCGCCACCTCAACCAACAGTGGCAAATCACGGCCCCGGCCACAGGGTAACAGCACCTCTTTCACACTGACTCCCAAATATGCCCAGTCACGCTGCTGACAATAGAGGCGCTCGCCCAGCACCCGTGGCACATCATCCGCCGTTTTAAGTGTCAGCACCAGCCCCAACGGCAACGCCTGACAGAGCACCTGTTCGCCGTAAAGGCGCGCCAAGTTTACCACCCCCAGGCCATGAATCTCGATAAAACCGGCCCCACCTGGCGGGCAACTCCCCACCAGCTGACCGTTAACAATCCTGAAGGCCACCTGATCATCGGCAACCAGACGGTGCCCCCGATCCACCAGCCCCAGCGCCAGATCGCTCTTGCCACAACCACTGCTACCGGTCAGCAGCACCCCCATGCCCAACACCTCAACCAGTGTGCCGTGGAGCGTAGCAATCTCATCGACCTCGCCCACTGTGGGGCCAAAAATGGGTTGTTGCGCCATAGGCGACTATGCCTGCTGACCTGCCTGACGGTGTGCCGACGACCACTTTTCCACCACGGCAGAGAGGCCCGCAGGTGTGGTTGTCTGGCGCAGTTCGCGACGTGTGGCGGCGTCGCTGAACATCTCTGCCAGGGCCGCCAGCAGCTGCAGATGCTCCTCCGTAGACTGCTCCGGCACCATCAGCGCCACCACCAGGTCGACCGGCTCACCGTCAACCGCGTCGTAATCCACCGGCTCTGCAAACCGCACCAGTATGGCTATCGCCTGTGTCAGCGTACCAAAGCGGCCATGGGGAATGGCAATGCCATGGCCCAACCCGGTACTGCCCAACCGCTCGCGGGCAATCAGACCGTTAAATATATCCGACTCTGACAAGGGCGCCCCCGCACCCACCAACAGCGCACTCAATACATCCATCGCACGCTTCTTACTGCTAACGGCCACGTCACAATGGATGTGCGGGACGGTCAATAATGCTGAGATTTCCATTTTGCTCTTTTTACCTGCTATACCGCGCTATACCAGCCGCTTTCGCTCGTTAGAGGGTGGAATCGAGAGCGCCTCCCTATACTTGGCCACTGTTCGACGTGCAATGTTAATCCCTTCATTCTCCAGAATCTGGGCAATTTTGCTGTCACTCAGTGGTTTAACCTGATTTTCAGCCGCCACCAGTTTTTTGATCAAGGCACGAATTGCCGTGGAGGAGCACTCGCCCCCCTCGGCTGTGCCGACATGGCTGGAGAAAAAGTATTTCAACTCAAAAATACCACGCGGGGTGTGCATATATTTTTTAGTGGTCACCCGCGAGATGGTCGACTCATGCATGCCCAGCTCTTCAGCAATGGCATGTAATACCAGTGCTTTCATCGCCTCTTCACCAAACTCCAGAAAGCCGCGCTGCCGCTCAACAATCGCGGTGGCCACTTTGAGCAGTGTCTCATTGCGGCTGGAGAGACTTTTAATAAACCAGCGCGCCTCCTGCAGCTGATTACGCAGGTAGGTATTGTCACTGCTGTTATCCGCCCGGCGAATCAACCCCGCATACTGGGCATTCACACGCAGGCGTGGCATGGCATCCACATTCAGCTCAACCCGCCAGGTCTCGTTGACCTTTTTTACAAAAACATCGGGGACGATATATTCCGCCTTGGTGGTATCGATGCTGTTGCCCGGGCGGGGATTGACCCCCTGCACCACCAGAATCGCCTCCTGCAGCTGCTCACGGCTCAGCTTCATCCTCCGCATGATCTGGTTATAGTCGCGACCACCGAGCAGGTCGATATGTTCGCTGACCAAGACCATGGCCGCCTCAACCTCCGGCAGCTCACGATCCAGGGTCTGTAACTGCAACAGCAGACACTCACGCAGATCACGGGCACCAACACCCACGGGGTCAAAATTCTGGATGCGGTGCAATACCGCCTCGATCTCATCCAGCTCAACCTCAATCCCCTCATCCAGTATCAAACTGGAGCAGATATCCTCAAGGGTGCTGCTGAGATACCCCTCCTCGTTAATGGAATCGATGATTGTTTCGGCAATCTGCATATCCAGATCACTAAACGGGGTGAGCCGCATCTGCCACAACAGGTGATCCTGCAGGCTTTCGCCGCCATCGTCCTGATTTTCAAACCCACGGTAGTCATCATCGCCTGAGCTGCTGGCGCTGCTGCTGGGCAGGACGCTGTCATAAACATCCTCCCAGTTACTGTCGACAGGCAGCTCATCAGGCATTTCCGTCGCCTGCAGATCCACCGCCGAGTCCTGGCTGGTCGTTGTGGTGGGTACCTCTGGCGACGACTCATGTTCACTGGCGGAGTTGTAGTCGGTAGAACTCTCCTGGATATCACCACTCTCCCAATGGTCATCTGAACCATCTGCCGGGGCCGCATGTTCATTGACCTCCAGCAGCGGATTGCTCTCCAGCGCCTCCTGAATCTCGGCCTGCAGATCAAGCGTCGACAGCTGCAACAGACGGATCGCCTGTTGTAGCTGTGGCGTCATGGTCAGCTGTTGTCCAAGACGAAGTTGAAGTGTTTGTTTCATGTGTCAGCGTTATCTCAATACTGCGATTCCCCACTCCCAGAGCGGGTAATCGTCGGATAAGAAGCAGAGTCTACCGTAGTTATCGGCAGGATACAGTCTTGAATTTTAGAGCCGAAAGTGCTCACCCAGATAAACATTACGTACCTGTTCGTTGGCCAAAACCTCATCCGGCGTCCCTTGGGCAATCACCCGTCCCTCGCTCATAATATAAGCCCGCTGGCAGATCCCCAGCGTCTCCCGAACATTGTGATCCGTGATCAACACACCAATCCCCTTCTCCTGCAACTGACTGATAATGCGCTGAATGTCGATCACCGAAATCGGATCAACCCCGGCAAACGGCTCGTCCAGCAGAATAAAATCGGGCCTCATCGCCAACGCCCGGGCAATCTCCACACGCCGCCGCTCCCCGCCGGAGAGACTCATGCCCAAGGAGCTGCGAATGTGGCCGATGTGCAGCTCACCCAACAACCTCTCCAGCATCTCATCACGCTGCTGGGCAGTTAACCCACGCTGGGTCTGAAGGATCGCCATGATGTTATCCACCACACTCAGCTTGCGGAAAACCGACGCCTCCTGCGGCAGGTAACCGATCCCCAGACGGGCGCGGGCATGCATTGGCAGCGCCGTAATATCGCGGTCATTGATATAGAGTCGTCCTGTATCACAGGGAATCAACCCCACAATCATATAAAAGCTGGTAGTTTTACCGGCGCCGTTAGGCCCCAGCAGCCCCACCACTTCACCGCTATTGACCTCCAGCGATACGCCGTTGACCACCGAACGGCCACGATACCCTTTGAAGATGTTCTCCGCACCTAACCGACTCATGGTTTAACGACATCTCTGTCCGGACTGTTAGTTGTACGGCGCGGTTGAATGACGATATTCACCCGACCACCCTCACCATTGGGGGATACCGACTTGCCGGCACGGACGATCTTTTTTTCTGCCTCATACTCAATGCGGTTGCCGGAAAACTGGTTTTCGCCCTGCCGGAAACGGGCCTGTCCATCGAGGATCACCAGTGACTTGGGGGCCACATACTCAATCCGCAGCGCCTCCCCCGAGGCGCTTTTATCGGGTTCGGGTGAGCGCTGTTCAAAACGGGCCGGTGTACCTTTGGCAACAATGGTCTCAACATCACTACGGTTACGGGTCTGGATCACCAGCGTATCCGCGGTGAGCGTGGCCGCCCCCTGCCGAAAGACCACACTACCCTGATAGGTGCTGAGGCCTTTTGCATCGTCAATTTTAAGGCTGTCGGACTCTATATAGATCGGTTCGTCCCGCGACAATGTCGCTGCCGCCGCTGGCAGCCCAATACCTAGCAGCGCCACCGCCAGACCGGCGGTACCCATACGCCGTTTGATACTACTCATATTACCGCTCCCGAACATATTCACCACGCACAGCGGCCAGCAGCTCTATCTGCCCCGCCTTAATATCAATCTTCAACCCTTGGGCGCGGGTAACGCCATGGCGCTCACGAATCTCCACCGCCGCACCGGACTCGGCACGCTGCTGATCGACATAGACCCGCAGATCGCGTGTAAGTAACTCCTGCATCACCGTCTCTTTTTCATCAATATGCTGCACCTGGACTGCACCCTTCAGTAGCGCCTCTGCGCCATTACTCTCAATATGCGCCTGCTCTGCCCGCAACTGCCAACGCTCCACGGCCTGCGGACCAGCGGGCTGACCAACAGGCTGATAAAGCAGCAGCTCCGGCTGCTCCAGGATTGAACTGCCATCGTCCATATAGTGTTGCATCGAGACTGCACGCAGACGGTGACGGGGACGCCCCTGCTCATCCATGGCCATCACCTCAAAATCACGCATTGAGTAGTCGACCACATGGCTATCACGCGGCTGCTCCACCCCCGTGGCACTCTCCTGACGCTGAAACCACCAGCTCAGCAGCGCCAATACCAGCACCACAACCATGCTGATATAACGTTTATGTCCACCTACACTAACGGCCATATAGGATTGAGGTCACTCAGCCACGTACTTGGCCATCTGCCCGGCCAGAGTCCCTTGGGCCTCCATGATCAGCTCACAGATATCACGCGCCGCACCACGCCCACCGGCGGAGGGGGTCTGCCAGTGGGCATGTCGTTTAACCAGACCGTGGGCATCCTGAACCGCCACCGCCAGCCCCACCTGCTGCATCACCGGCAGATCCACCACATCATCCCCCACGTAGCTCACCTGCTCCGCCTCCAGTGCCAAAAGCTCTAGCAGATGGGCAAAGGCGACCCGTTTGTCATGCTGCCCCTGATAGAGATACTTCACCCCCAGGCCATTCATCCGGTGCTCCACCACTGCCGAGCTGCGGCCTGTAATGATGGCAATCGGAACCCCCGTCTCCTGCAACATCTTCATGCCATGGCCATCACGGGAGTTGAACTGTTTGTACTCGTGGCCCTCCTTGTCCATGATCAACCCACCATCGGTCAATACACCATCCACATCAAAGATCAGCAGTTTAATGCGCGCCGCACGGGCGAGAATATCTTGCATAGGGACTCCGTTTTATCGCTAAAGGGGCTAAACCACACCGGCACGCAGCAGGTCATGCATATTCAGGGCACCCACCACTCGCTGGTCACCATCCACCACCAGCAGGGCATTGATCTTATGTGTCTCCATCAGCCGCAGTGCCTCGGCAGCCAGCTCATCCGGCCCCACGGTTTTGCCACCACGGGTCATCAGCTCCGCCACTTTGGCGTGATAGATATCGACCCCCTGGTCAACTGCACGGCGCAGGTCGCCGTCGGTAAAGACACCCAGCAGGGTCTGCTGCTCATCCACCACGGCCACTACCCCCAACCCCTTGCGCGACATCGCCATCAGCGCATCGATCAGGGAGACCTCGGCGGTCACCAGCGGCAACGCCTCACCACTGTGCATCACATCGCGGATCAACAGCAGCAACCGCCGCCCCAGACGACCACCGGGGTGGGAGCGGGCAAAATCCTCCGCCGTAAAACCGCGTTGCTCCAGCAGCGCCACGGCCAACGCATCCCCCATCACCAGGGCCGCCGTGGTGCTGCAGGTAGGGGCAAGTCCCAGCGGACACGCCTCTTCCGCCACCGTCACATCAATGTGCACATCAGCGGCGCGGGCCAGGGTGGAGCCAGTGTTGCCCGTCAGGGTGATCAACGGCACGCCGATACGTTTAATCAGCGGCAGTATGGTCAGAATCTCATCGGTCTCTCCTGAATTGGAGAAGGCCATCACCACATCCTTGGGCATGATCATGCCCAGGTCGCCATGGCTGGCCTCACCGGGATGGACAAAAAAGGCCGGACTGCCAGTGCTCGCCAACGTGGCGGCAATCTTGCCACCAACGTGGCCAGACTTACCCATACCAATCACCACAATGCGCCCTTCACACGCCAGCATCAATTCGCAGGCGTGGACAAAACTCTCATCGATACGCGCCGCCAATGCCGCAACCGCACGCGCCTCGGTTTCGATGACCGCCAACCCCAGGCGCTTCAGTTTGTCGCGCTCGGCCGCTGCCAATACCATCGTCTTCTGTTCAGATCTCAATTAACCTTTTACCTCAGGGTAGCCCAGCGCCACCAATTTGGCGGCAATCGCACCGCGATCCAGCGCCGCGCCGTTCACCAGCACCTGTTTGGTGGCCAGATCAACACTCACAGACTCAATCCCCGCCATCTGGCCAAGACCGTTCTCAATGTTGCTGACACAACCGCCACATTTGACGTTTGTGACTATAAACCGCTCTTCTGCCATCACCCTCTCCTTATGCAATTGCACTGATATAGAGCCACACCATATACCCACCAAAGGCGAGCAGCAAAGCCCCCCCTTCCCAGCGGCCAATACTACGCTGGCCACGAAAACCGTAGGCCATCATGAACATCGCCAGGGTCAGGCCGATCACCCACGGAAAATCGCGGGTCAGCACCGCCGCCTCAAAACCGCCCGGATGGATCAACCCCGGCAGACTCAGCACCCCCAGCAGGTTAAACATGTTGGAGCCGATGATATTGCCCAACGCAAGGTCCGACTCTTTTTTCAGCGCGCTCATCACCGACGCCATCAGCTCCGGCATACTGGTACCAATGGCGATGATGGTCAGCCCAATCACCAGATCACTGACACCAAAGGCCTGGGCAATATTAACACTCCCCCAGACCAACAGCCGTGACGACACCAACATCACCACCAGTCCCAACAGGAGCCAGAAGAGCGCCCGCTGGGTACTCATGGCCGCCGGCAGTTTAGACGCCACCTCCGCCGCCAGTGGATCCTCCTGCCCCCGGGCATTAAGACCAATCCGAACCACCAGATAGATCAGCGCAATCAAACTGATCATAAGAACAAACCCATCCAGCCGCCCCAACTCACCATCAGAGAGTAGCCAGTACGATAACAGCGTGACCGCCAGCAGCAGCGGAAACTCGCGCCGCAACGTATCGGAGCTGACCAGCAGCGGTGCCAGCAGCGCTGTCGCCCCCAGCACCAGCCCAATGTTGGCAATATTGGAGCCCAGCGCATTGCCGATGGCCAGACCGGTATTGCCGCTCCAAGAGGCCATGCCCGCCACCAGCAGCTCGGGGGAGGAGGTGCCAAACCCGACAATCGTCAACCCGATCACCATCGGCGAGACACCAAAATTACGGGCCGTTGCCGACGCCCCCAGCACACACCGTTCAGCGCTCCAGACCAGCAACAGAAACCCACCCAGCACCGCCAACAGGGAGACCAGCATCCCTAGCCGGCCTTGTAGTAGTGCAGTGCAATACCCACAAACACCGCCGCGCCAACCCACTGATTGTTCAGAAACGCCCTGAAGCAGAGCATGCCGTCACGATTCTGGATCAGATACTGCTGGTAACACATGAAAAAAACCGCCACCGCCAACCCGGCATAATAGTAACCACCCAGCTCCAGCTTGACCCCTACCGTCACCAGCACCACCAGCGTCAACGCCTGAATGATGGCAATCATGGCACGGTCCGCCGGACCAAACAGGATCGCCGTCGACTTGACGCCAATCTTCATATCATCCGGGCGGTCAACCATGGCGTACATCGTATCGTAGGCGGTGGCCCACAACACCGTGGCGATCAGCAGCAGCCACGCTACTGTTGGCACACTGCCGGTCTGTGCGGCAAAGGCCATCGGCACGGCCCAGCCAAACGCCAGCCCCAGATAGACCTGTGGCAGATAGGTGTGGCGTTTCATGTAGGGGTAACTGGCCGCCAGTGCCGCCCCCACAAAGGAGAGCAGGATAGTGAGCAGGTTCATCGTCAGCACCAGTGCAAACGCCGTCAGTGACAGCACCGCAAACAGCAACAGCGTCTCTTTAGTTGTCACCCGCCCCGCCGTCAGTGGCCGGTCGCTGGTACGGGCCACGTACCGGTCAATGTCGCGGTCGGCGTAGTCGTTAATCACACACCCTGCCGAACGCATCAGCACCACCCCCAGCACAAACACCGTCGCCACCCAGAGGTCCGGTTGCCCCTCTGAGGCTATCCACAACGCCCATAGGGTTGGCCAGAGCAGTAAAAAGATACCAATCGGGCGGTCAAATCGCGTGAGCAGGATATATTGCCGTAACCGTTGCATTATCAAACCAACACTCTCATTCAATCACCGTATAAACCATGCCCGTCACTAATGACGGCAAAAAAATCTCATTCACCAGCAGAGGCCGGCCAGCCACGGTAAAGACCGAACGCCGCCCCCAGAGGGGTCTGCTACCGGCCACTGCGCCGTACGCGCCCTGTTCCGGACCCACCAGCGCCACCTGCATCTCACCACGATACATGGTGCGATCACGAAACAGCTGCTCACCCAGTGGCCTGCCGCCCAACCGCGCCAGCCGCCGCTGCCGCCCCACCAGTGTCTGACGTGGCAAGATGGTGCGGGCGTAGACCACCGCCTCACCATTGCACCAGAGCCGCACCTGTCGGATCAACGCCACCGCCCGTGGCTCCAGCCCCAATACCTGCTGTTCACACCTTAATGGTCTGGCCCAATGCTGCCGGAGCAGTTCAACCCGAAAGTCACCACCACTAGCCTGCCGCAGCCGCCGTGTCAGGGAGCCGTTATCAAACAGCCAGCCTGCAATCCGCGGGGGTACCTGACCCCGTCTGATCAGACGGGCGTTGCGCCACGCCGGCTCACCCTTCATCCAAGACTGCCCATATTCTGGAATAGAACCCTCAAACATCGCCGTAACGCTGCGCCTCACCCAACCAACGTGCAATCAGTGGTGGTACCCGCTCTGGCCAGCGCTGCAGCAGCTGCCCGGCCACTGCTTCCACCTGCGGCAGCAGCGCCTGATCACGCACCAGATCGGCGATACGCAACATCAACAGACCACTCTGCCGGGTCCCCAATACCTCACCGGGGCCACGTAACTCCAGATCACGGCGGGCGATTTCAAAACCGTCATTGGTCTCGCGCAGCGCCGCCAGCCGGGCACGCCCCTGAGCGGAAAGCGGCTTATGATACATCAAAACACAGCTGCTACTGACGTCGCCACGCCCAACCCGGCCCCGCAACTGATGCAGTTGCGCCAGCCCTAAACGCTCGGCATTTTCAATAATCATCAAACTGGCATTGGGCACATCCACCCCCACCTCAATCACCGTGGTCGCCACCAGCAGCTGCAGCTCACCGCCCTTAAAGGCGGCCATAATCGACTCTTTTTCGGCGGACTTCATCCGCCCATGAAGCAGGCCGATGTTCAGGTCCGGCAGTGCTTCAGTCAACTCGACCACCGCCGCCTCTGCCGCCTGACACTGCAACAGCTCCGACTCCTCAATGAGTGTGCAGACCCAGTAGGCCTGACGCCCCTCGCTGGCGCAGGCGCTATGAACCCGCTGCACCACCTCGGCACGACGACTGTCGGAGATCACTACTGTTTCAACAGGCGTGCGCCCCGGCGGTAACTCATCAATCACTGAGATATCAAGATCGGCATACGCGGTCATCGCCAGGGTCCGTGGGATCGGTGTCGCGGTCATGATCAGCTGATGGGGCAGCCGACCGTCGACATCACGCCCTTTCTCACGCAGCGCCAACCGCTGATGCACCCCAAAGCGGTGCTGCTCATCAACCACCACCAACCCCAACCGGTTAAAGACCACCTCATCCTGGAACAGGGCGTGGGTCCCCACCGCCAGCGCCGCATCGCCCGCCACCAGTCGCGCCAGATTGTCGCGCCGCTCCCGCACCCCTTGCTTACCGCTGAACCAGGCCACCTGCAGCCCCAATGGCTCACACCAGTGGCGGAAGTTACGCAGATGCTGTTCCGCCAGCAGCTCCGTCGGGGCCATCACCGCCACCTGATACCCCGCCTCCACCGCTTGCAGTGCCGCGGCGGCGGCCACCAGGGTTTTGCCACACCCCACATCCCCCTGCACCAGCCGCTGCATCGGATGGGGTTTGGCCATATCGGCAAACAGCTCTGCCATCACCCTCCGCTGCGCCCCGGTCAGGGTAAAGGGCAACCCGGCACGGAGCTGTTGTAACAGACTCCCAGGAACCACCATCACCGGCGCACTGTTAATCTCAATACGTTGACGCAACTGTCGCAGACTCAGGTGGTGGGCGAGCAGCTCTTCAAAGGCGAGCCGCTGCTGGGCCGGGTGCTCCCCCGCCAGCAGCGCCGCCACCGGGGCGTCGGGCGGTGGCCGATGTACGTAACGCAGCGCCTCCGCCAGTCCGGGCAACCCCAGGGTTGCCACCAACTCGGACGGCAGATAGTCAAACAGCTCCGCCTGGGCCAACCGCTCCAGGGCACGGTCGGTCAGCTGACGCAGGCTCTTTTGTGCCAGACCATCGGTGGTGTGGTAGAGCGGCGTCAAGTGCGGTTCGGTTGCCGTCCCCGCCAGCGGTGCTAAGCCCCCTTCCGGATCGAGCAGCTCATATTCGGGGTGGACCATCTCCAGCATCGCCGCGCCCCGTCGCACCTCGCCAAAACAGCGCAGCCGCGCGCCCCGCACCAGCCCCGCCTGCTGCCGGGCGTTGAAGTGAAAAAAGCGCAACATCAGGGAGCCGGTGCCGTCATTGATCCGGCATAGCAGCGAGCGCCGTTTGCCAAATTTGATATCACAGGCTTGAACCTCCCCTTCCACCACCAGCTCGCTACCGGGGCGCAGCGCACCTATTACTGCCACATGGGTGCGGTCCTGATAACGGTAGGGGAGATGGAACAGCAGATCCTCAACACCGCGCAGACCAAGCCGTTCGAGACGTTCGGCCAGACGCGGCCCAACCCCTTTGAGGCTGGTGAGTGGCGCCGAGAGGGTCATTTTGCCAAGTGCTTTAGCGGAAAAAGGGGTTGCCCCGCGTAGTGCTTTGGGCAAGCGCTTTGGCTACGTAGTGCTTTGGGCACCGGGGTTCAGCCTCAGCCGTGTCTGGTGCGCATGGCGCACCCTACCTTGAGGTATCCCTGATTCACACTGCTGATCAATCAGCCAGCTCCATCACCCCATCCATCTCCACCGCTGCGGCGCGGGGCAGGCTGGCCACACCAATGGCGGCACGGGCCGGGTAGGGCTGCTGAAAGTAGTCGGCCATCACCTGATTGACTAGCGCAAAGTGGCCAAGGTCGGTCAGGAAGATGTTGAGTTTGGCCATATCCTGCAGGGAACCACCTGCCGCTTCGGCCACCGCCTTGAGGTTATCAAAGACACGGCGGATGTTGGCCTCCATATCCCCTTCAACCATCTGCATGGTCTCCGGCACCAGGGGTATCTGGCCCGAGAGGTAGACGGTACTGCCCACCTTCACCGCCTGAGAGTAGGTACCAATCGCCTTGGGGGCGTTGTCAGTATGGATAATTTCACGTGCCATGAAAAATCTCTCTCTGTTTCAATTGAGTGGGCACGTTTTGTCTGCCCACGCGGAATGTTGAAAGAATGGTGGGCCATGCCCACCCTACATTTATCCCCGGGTGCGGACGATACGCAGCACCGGTTCAATGGAACGAATCCGACGCATAATATTGGCCAGATGCTGACGCCCCTGCACCTCCAGCACCACTGTCATGCTGCTGTTGCGGCTGTCGCGCTCTTCAACATTGACGTTGTCAATATTGGCCCCCAGCTCGGAGATGGTCGCCGCCACGGTGGCCAGAACACCGCGCTGGTTAAGCAGATCGATTCGCACCTCCACCGGGAAGTCACCCCGCACCCCCTCCTCCCACTGCACATCGATCCACTTGTCGGGCAGCTTGCGATACTCCGCCACGTTTTTGCACGACTCGGTATGGATCACAATGCCACGCCCGGCAGTGACAAAACCGAGAATCGGATCACCGGGAATGGGACGGCAACACTTGGCAAAGTTGAGCACCATACCCTCGGTACCCCGTATCAGCAACGGCTTGGAAGAGGACTCTTTTTCCCCTTTGAGCCAGAGCGGTACGTAACGGATCAACGCCTCTTTGATCCCGACACCGCGGGACTCCGGCTTTTTATCCGGCATAAAGCGGCGTGCTACCAGCAGGGCCATGCGGTTTCCCAGGCCAATCTCTTCGAACAGCTTATCCAGGGACTCCAGCTTCAAATCTTTCAACAACCCTTCAACCTGCTCCAGGGGCAAGTTATCCACCGAGAGCGCGGCGGAGACCAGTTCATTATCCAGTAACCGCTTGCCCAGACTGATCGCCTCATCCTCACGCAGGTTCTTGAGGTAGTGACGGATGTTAGCCCGCGCCTTGCCCGTCACCACAAAGTTGAGCCAGGCGGGGTTGGGGTAGGCGGTATTGGCCGTCACAATCTCCACCGTCTGGCCGTTCATCAGCTCGGTACGCAGCGGTGCCAGACGGCGGTTGATCTTGGCCGCCACACAGCGGTTGCCCACATCGGTATGCACACCGTAGGCAAAATCGACGGGGGTTGAACCACGTTTAAGCACCATGATCTTGCCTTTTGGGGTAAAGACATAGACCTCACGCGGGAACAGGTCGATCTTGACGTTTTCCAGAAATTCCAACGAGTTGCCAGCGCTCTGCTGCATCTCCAGCACACTGCGCATCCACTCCCGCACACGGAAGTGGGCACCAAAATTATTCGTTGAGTCTTCGCCACCTTTGTAAAGCCAGTGGGCAGCCACACCTGCATCGGCCACCCGATCCATATCTTCGGTACGAATCTGCACTTCAATCGGCACACCATAGGGGCCAAACAGCACCGTGTGTAGCGACTGATAGCCGTTGGCCTTGGGGATGGCGATGTAATCCTTGAACTTACCCGGCACCGGTTTATAGAGGTTATGCACCGCACCAAGGACCCGGTAACACATATCCACGGAATCCACCACAATACGAAAGGCGTAGACATCGTGAACCTCAGCAAAGGGCAACCCCTTCTGCCGCATCTTCTGATAGATACTATATATATGCTTTTCGCGCCCCTGGACCCGGGCGCTCAGCCCCTCCTGTTGCAACCGCTCAGTGATGGCAGACTCCATCTTGGCAACAATCTCGCTGCGGTTACCCCGAGCCTTTTTAATCGCCTCAGACAAAACACGGTGGCGGTCCGGATAGAGTGCCGCAAAACCGAGATCTTCCAGCTCCAGACGCATCGCATTCAGACCCAGGCGGCTGGCAATAGGCACATAAATATCAAGGGTTTCACGGGCGATACGGCGGCGTTTGTCAGGGCGCATAAAACCCAGGGTCCGCATGTTATGCAGACGGTCAGCCAGTTTGATCAGCATAATGCGGATATCCCGCACCATAGCCAGCAACATCTTGCGGAAGTTTTCCGCCTCTGCCTGGGCGCGGCTCTCAAAGCTGATCTGGGTCAGCTTGGTCACCCCATCCACCAGCTCTGTCACCTCATCGCCAAACTCGGCGGCCAGCATCTCTTTGGTAACGGGGGTATCCTCCACCACGTCGTGAAGAATGGCAGCGGCCAGCGTGGTGGCGTCAAAACGCATCGTGGCCATAATCTGGGCCACGGCCAGGGGGTGGGTAATATACGGTTCACCTGAGCGGCGCTTCTGCTCAATATGGGCGTCGGCACCAAAGACAAAAGCCCGATGCACTATAGCGATGTGATCGGGTTCCAGATATTTGTCAATCTCCGCCCGCACCCCATCAAACAGATGTTCAAAGCTCTCCGGGGGGATAACCAGCGGGGGTAATACGGTATGAGGTGTGCTCATGAGCAACCTCTAGGATCAGAAGTCGTCGCCATCCTCATCTGCAACTGAAAGCGCCTGGGTAGTTTCAATACGCGCCTCCTCCTCAGAGATACGGGAGGCACGTTCCGCTTCGCGGCGGGCATCTTCAACCAGTGAGGTTTTGGTCACTTTATCTTCGGCAATTTCGCGTAACGCTACCACGGTAGGTTTGTCATTTTCCCAAGGCACCAGCGGCTCTTTGCCATTGGCCAGCTGACGGGCACGTTTACTGGCAACCAGTACCAGTTCAAAGCGGTTATCCACCTTACTCAGACAATCTTCAACGGTCACACGGGCCATGACTATTCACTCCAGATATAGGACAAAGTTCTCAAGAACCGGTGATTGTACACCAGCCACTGCAAAATCCCCTCATTGATCGAGCAGTTTCTCGATCAAGATCGCCTGACGACCACATTGCACCTCGGCGCGCTGCCGGCGGGCACGGATAATGGCACTCAGATCGGTCAACGCCTCAGAAAAGTCGTCGTTGATCACCACGTAGTCATACTCAGCGTAGTGTGCCATGTCGGTTACCGCATCGCGGAAACGGCGCTGGATCACCTCTTCGCTATCCTGGCCACGGCCACGCAGGCGCTGCTCCAGCGCCTGGCGTGAGGGGGGGAGAATGAAAACACCCACATTACCCGGCATCCGTGGCCGCACCTGACGGGCACCCTGCCAGTCGATCTCCAGGATTACATCCACCCCCTCCCGCAGCTGCTGCTCAACCCATTCTCGGGAGGTGCCGTAGCAGTTATCAAACACCTGGGCGTGTTCAAGAAAGACATCATCCGCGACCATACGCTGGAACTCTGCCATATCGACAAAATTGTAGTTCACCCCATCAACCTCACCAGGGCGCATGGCCCGGGTTGTAAATGAGACCGAGACACGGATCTCATCCATGGTATCCACCAGCGCCTTGACCAGGCTGGTTTTGCCCCCGCCAGAGGGGGCGGAGATTATATACAAGGTGCCAGCGTAAGGGGCCTGACCATCGGTGGTTTTACGTTGTTTCATCTATTGTCCAGTCTTGGGAAAAAGTGTCAGGGGAGCTGTAACGAAAGTTGCCACACATGGTTCAAATACACCCACCTTACAAACGGAATATTATGAAGCCCCGGTGCGGCCGTGTCACCCGTCCCGGCCAAACAGACCCGGAGTGATCAGACATCAACAAAAATAGACAAGTCACGCATAAGCTTCAATACCGGCTCCAACTGACGTTTAACCCCCAGCTTCTGCATAATCTGCTTGCAGCACCACTGTGCGGTATTGTCAGTGAGACTCAAGGCTGCGGCAATCTCCTTGATACTCAACCCCTTCAGCAGCTACGCGGCAAATTGAGACTCACGGGGCGATAACAACCAACGTTTAGCGATGCGATCTACGTTGGCAACCTCTTTATCGTCAGGATCAGGGATAAATAGAGTGATGGAACGGTTCGGCATACCAAAAAGATCACGTTTATCAGCTGTATTAGTTCAGAGCTGGTCTGACAGTTGCCGGTTTTTATGCAGTGACTGTCAGTTCAGTTCACGAATATATTGCTACTCTTCACAGTCCTATTCGATATTTTGTACCTGCTCCCTGATCTGTTCGATCAGCACTTTAAGATCAACACTGACACGTGTCACTTCCGTGTCACTGGACTTGGAACCCAATGTATTGGCCTCGCGGTTCAGCTCCTGCATCAGGAAGTCGAGGCGTCGTCCTACCGGTTCATTCCACTCCAGCACATGGCGTACTTCGCTGACGTGGGCGGTCAGACGATCAAGCTCTTCATCCACATCCATCTTCTGCGCCAGGATGACAATCTCCTGTTCCAGACGGCCAACGTCCAGTTCACCTGTCAGTTCCGCCAGACGCTCTGACAGTCTGCGGCCCAGCTGTTCACGCAACAGTGGCAGATGGAGATTCATTTTGACCACCAGGGCATCGATGGTGTCGCAGCGTTGCAGGATCACTGTTTTGAGTTTGTCTCCTTCACGGTGCCGGTTTTCAACCATCTCATCCAGCGCCTCGTCCAGCAGTGCCATCACCGCTTCGTAGAGTGGCTCCAGATCGACCTCCTCCTGCTGCATCACCCCTGGCCAGCGCAGCACTTCAAACATGTTCAACGGTGCGGGATTGGCAATGTGAATCGTCGCCTCACGCACCGCTGCTGCCAGCCGTTTGACCGCATCATGATCAATCGCCAGGGAGCGGCTCTCTGTATCGATGGCCTGAAAACGGAGTCCCGCGTCCACCTTGCCCCGTTTCAACCGTGCACCAATGCGCTCACGTATCCGAATCTCCAGGGCACGCAGCTCCTCGGGCAACCGCACGCTCACATCGAGATAGCGGTGGTTCACTGAACGCAGCTCCCAACGCAGGCTGCCAGAGGGGGTCTCGCGCTCACGGCGCGCAAACGAGGTCATGCTTAATATCATCAGAGATACCTTATATATGTTCATGGCTGAAGTGGATGGCTATGGTAACCGGGAGACCATGGGTTATCCAGACCGTTTTGACCATTCAATTACTCACAGGAAGGTAATCTAATTTTTTGATCAGCCGATGACCTGCTCTGACGACTGTTTTGGATGGGGAAACTTGATGTCTGTAAAAAAGCTAAGCGCATGGATCAGTGCTAACAAACCTTCCTTAAGTGCGCTCGCCTTGGTGCTAACCGCCATTGCCATCGTCACCTGGTGGGCAGACCACACCTTTGAAAAACGCTCCCGCACAGATCTGGCCCGCTCATTAAATGCCATTCTTGATATCAATAACAACACCATGAATCTGTGGGCATTTGAACATATCCGGCGCGCCGAATTTGCCGCCTCTTCGCCCGATATACAGGCGATTGCCGACAGTTTATTGAAACTGCCCCGTGACCGCGCAACGTTACTGACCGCGCAGCAGGAGCCGCGCAGCATGAAGCTCGCCTGGCTCTATAAAATCGGCGGATACCAGGGGTATTTCATCGTCTCGCCGGATAACATCAACCTCTCATCAGCGCGTGATGCCAATGTCGGGGCCACCACTCCGCTGGTCAAACAGCCTGAGCTGCTGCAACGACTCTGGGCGGGTGAATCGGCCATGAGCCACCCGATGATCAGCGACGTGCCCCTGCCTGATCAGAAAGGGAAACCTAAAAGCAATCTACCTACCATGTTTGTCGGTGCACCCATTAAAAGTAGCAACGGCAGCGTTGTCGCACTACTGATCCTGAGAATTGACCCCGTTAAAGAGTTTTTCACCACCCTACAGGCAGCACGCATCTCCAGCAGCGGCGAAAGTTACATCTTCAACCGTGATGGTGCCATGTTAAGCGAGAGCCGTTTTACCACCCAACTCAACCATGTGGGTTTGCTGATGCAGGGTGAAAGCACCGTGGAGAAGATCCAGATCCGCGACCCTGGCACCGATCTAACCGAACACAACAGGCCCGCGCTGCCACTCTCACAGCGCCCACTCACCCACATGGCCACCGCAGCCGCCCGCGGCGAACGGGGTATCGATCTGAAGGGGTATCGTGACTACCGCGGGGTCCCTGTTGTGGGTGCCTGGCTCTGGAATGAAAAAATGGGCTTTGGCATGACCACAGAACAGGATGTGGCCGATGCCTATCAACCACTCCATATTTTTCGCACACTGCTATACAGCTTTGCACTCTTCACCGCCCTGCTGCTGACCGGACTCATGGTCATGAGTGCCCGCAGCCGCGCACAGCTGAAACGGTCACAGACACGGGTTCAGGGATTAGTGGATACACTGGCCGACGGGGTTGTGGTCATCAATCACAAGGGCATTATCGACAGCATCAACCCCGCCGTTGAGAAGCTGTTTGGTTATAAGGCCGCAGAGCTGATCGGCCAGAATGTGAGCATTTTAATGCCCGCCCCGGACCGGGAACAGCACGACGGTTATATCAGCAACCACATCGATTCTGGCATGAGTCTGATGGGTTCGGGCCGCGAAGTGCAGGCGCTGCGCAAAAATGGCCGCGAGTTCTCCGCCGAGGTGATTGTTAACGAAATGCGGCTGGACGACACACTCTACTTCACCGGTGTGATCCGCGATGTCACCCAGTACAAGCAGGTTGAAGAGCAGCTCAACATGCTCAATGATGAGCTACAGATGTTAGCGCTGGTGGCACAGGAGACCGACAACGCCGTTATCGTCACCGATAAAGAGGGGCAGATCCTCTGGGTCAACCGTGGTTTTGCCAGCAGCAGCGAATATCTGATGGAAGATGTGCTTGGCCAACACCTGGCTGAACTGTTACAAAATACCAACAGCGATCCCCAGGCCATCGACAGCATCCGCCAGACACTCAGCTCCGGGCAAAAGATGACCACCGAGCTGTTGACCCATAGCAAGTCGGGACGCCCCTACTGGATCAACATGGAGGTCTCCCCCGTCTTTGACTACAACGACGAGGTCAAAAAATTCATCATTCTCGAACGTGATATCACCGCACTGCGCCAGATCATGGGCGAACTACAAGCCGCCAAAGAGGATGCCGAAGAGGCCAGCCGCTCAAAATCCAACTTCCTGGCCGCCATGAGCCACGAAATCAGAACCCCCATGAACGGCGTCATTGGCATGATCGACGTGCTCGACCGTACCGAACTGGATGATCAGCAGGTCAAACTCACCACTACCATCCGTGACTCCGCCTTTGCCCTGCTGGGCATCATCGACGACATTCTCGACTTCTCCAAGATCGAAGCCGGGCGGCTCGACCTGGAAGAGATCCCCACCGAACTTGGCCTGCTGCTGGAAGGGGTGGGCGAAACCCTGCAACCTATTGCAGCCGGTAAAAATGTTGACCTGACACTCTTCTGTGATCCACGCATTCCGATCCTCAGCGGCGACCCGATCCGCATCCGTCAGATACTCTTCAACCTCGCGGGCAACGCGGTCAAATTCTCAAGCGGCGACAACAAGACCGGCAAGGTCACCGTCCGGGCCGATCTGGTTGAGCTGCTCACCGATAAAAACCTGGCACGCATCCGTATTCAGGTGAGTGACAACGGCATCGGCATGAACCCCGATGTTCAAAAACGGCTGTTCCAGCCCTTTACCCAGGCGGAAAACTCCACCACCCGCCGTTATGGTGGTACCGGTCTGGGACTGGTCATCTGCCGTCGACTGGTGGAGATGATGAATGGCACCGTCACCCTCGAAAGTGAAGAGGGCAAAGGGTCCATCTTCACCGTGGCGCTTGAACTGGAGACCGTGCCACAAGAGAACGCCAAACCGAGCCAGGAGCTGGCCGGTGTCACCACCATCCTGGTCGGCTTTGATGAGGTGGCCAGCGCCATTGTCGCCTGCTATCTCGGCTATGCCGGTGCCAAGGTGCTGCTGGATATGACCCTCGACTCCTGCATCCAACGTGTCAGCAATACGCCAGGCAACAATGAGACCGTCGTGATCATCGATGACCGCCAGGCACAGCTGGGGGGCAAGACACTCTATGAACGACTCGGCACCCAGAACCATCTGAAAAACATACGGATGCTGATCATCACCAGCAATACCGCCACCTCGCCGACCGTCGAACAGAAAAACGTCTCTTATCTGCAGATGAACTCCCTGAGCCGCAGCCAGCTGATCCAGACCGTCGGCATCGCCCTCGGCCGTGTGGAAAAGACCGAACGTACCACCCACAAAACACCCCTGTCGCACCGCACCCCCATGACCGTCGAACAGGCGCGCCAGTCTGGCCAGCTGATACTGGTTGCCGAAGACAACAAAACCAACATCAAGGTCATCATCCATCAACTCGGACTGCTGGGGTACGCCGCCGAAGTGGCCAACGACGGCAAAGAGGCACTGGAGCTATGGCGCAAAGAACCGTTCGCGCTCCTGCTCACCGACTGCCACATGCCCGAAATCGACGGCTACGACCTGGCCCGCGCCATTCGCCTGGAGGAGAAAGAGGGGCAGCGCATGCCGATCATCGCCATCACCGCCGACGCCCTGAGTGGCACCCATAACCACTGTCTTGAGGCCGGCATGGATGACTACCTCACCAAACCGACACAGGTGGAAAAGCTCAACGCCATGCTCTCACGCTGGCTCCCTGAACCCACTGAAGTACCAATAGAGGCCACCGTCGAACTCCCCGACCCGGAGACACCACAGGGTGAAGATGAGGAGCAGGTGTGGGACGACTGGGGCGATGAGGATGACGAACCCGTCGCCGAGCCGCACACAACCTCCACCCCCCCCATGCCTATCGATGGTGTTGTCGATCCCGAGATACTGGCCAATGCCATTGGCTCAAACGATCACGCCCTGCTGTGTGATTTTTATCAGGACTTCCTCAGCACCCTCAAAGAGACACTTGTCGAAGTCAACCAGGCCCACGCCGCCGGGGAGTATCAACCCATCGGTGGTTTGGGTCACCGTCTCAAATCCTCCGCCAATACCACCGGAGCAACCGCACTGGCAGAGTGCTGCCTGACCCTGGAGATGGCCGGCAAGGCCGACGACCGGGCCAGTATTGACCGTCTGATACCACAACTGAATAGCCACGCCACAGCAGCCATCGCCTGGATTGAGCAGTTTATTGCAAGTTAGTAATGCCGACGTTTATGGCAAATATATCGAACCATTCATGGAGGACTCTTAACAATCAATATGTTACGTTGCCACCCCTTCGACAGGCTCAAGACCAACGGGGTTATTCAGAGGTTCTTTCGATATTCACAAACAGGGATATTCACAGATAGACAACAGGGGGCTGGCCCCACACGCCCCCAGCAACCAAAGCCGCTGAAAGCACGTGACACGCCTATTCTGGCGGTAAAACTTTTATCATGTTGGAACGTAGGATTGAGTGCAGATCCTGCAGGCGATTAATCAGCTGTGGTGTCAGCCGCTGCCCCGCCGACAGCAGCAACGTGCCATCCTTGGCCATCAGCTTCTCCGCCAATACCGAATTCGGCTGAATCTGATGCGTCGCCACCACCACAACCCCCGGCACTGTCGTCTCCTCCGGCTCAGGGGCCTTTACCACAGGGGGTGGCGCTTCGGGCACAGCCCTGGGGATGTGGGCGGCCCCGCCGACGGAGATAGGTTTAGTCTCCTCCTTACTGGCCCACCCCTGATTGAGCGCAATCGCCTCGTACTCCGCCTCAGTACGCAGATACATCTTCTCTTTTAATGCCTTGAGCATATTCTTTTTAACCAGCTCAGCCTTAATCGGCTTCACCATAAACCCATTCACATCCAGCATCATCGAAGTATTAAGGATCTCGGTATTGGAAAAAGAGGTCAGCGCAATCAAGCGGGAATCCCTGGCCAGGGTAGTCTTACCCGTGCGAATCAGTTTCAGAAACTCCAGCCCGCTCATACCGGGCATGTAGATATCACTGAGGATCAGATCAAAATGGTTTTTACCCAGCAGTGCCAACGCCTCTGCCCCCGACCCCACATCCCCCACCTGAGTACAGCCAAGACTGGTCAGCGTCTGGCGAACCACCCGGCGCATAAACGCTTCATCATCAACAATCAGTACCGAAGGCGCGGCCATCTATCCCTCCTCACAATCAAAATCCATATTTATTAACAACAGCATGGACACGCTAAAAATCCCTGGCCACTTTACTGTTACAAAAAGTTACACGGCACCTGGAGTTCAGCGGCCAAAGAGGCAGAAAATTAACACCATAAACAATAATGTACACCATTTTAAAGAGGGCGCCAGCCATCCCCGCCAATACACGGCCCGCAAAAAAAACCACACACCGCCCTATATAGTCACATGCAATCTTTAAAAATTAACAAAACAGCCCCCTTATCACCCTGCTAACAACCAAATCCGCTATAATTGCCGCCCTTTTCCCGTAGTCATTCAAGAGGTCAAACCATGCGCCCAAGCGGACGAGCCCCCGAGCAGTTACGTGAGATCAAACTCACCCGCCGTTTTACCAAACATGCCGAAGGTTCGGTACTGGTGGAGTTTGGTGACACCCAGGTGATCTGCACCGCCTCGATCGAAGAGCGGGTACCACAGTGGCTCAAGGGTAAAGGCCAGGGTTGGGTCACCGCCGAGTACGGCATGTTGCCACGCTCCACCGGTTCGCGCATGCGCCGCGAGGCGACCAGCAATGGTCAGGGCGGACGGACCATGGAGATTCAACGTCTGATCGGTCGTTCACTGCGCGCCGTAGTCGATCTTGACGCCCTCGGCGAGCGAGTTATCACACTCGATTGTGATGTGATTCAGGCTGACGGTGGTACCCGTACTGCCTCCATCACCGGCAGCTATGTCGCCTTGGTAGACGCCTGCAACCATCTGATACAGAGTGGCAAGATCAAAAAAAGCCCCATCCATGGCCAGATTGCTTCCGTCTCTGTGGGTATCTACCAAGGGGTACCCGTGCTCGATCTCGACTACGCCGAAGATTCCAACGCTGAAACCGACATGAACGTGGTGATGAACGAAGCCGGTGCCTTCATCGAAGTGCAGGGCACTGCCGAAGGCCACGCCTTCCGCATGGATGAGTTGCAGGCAATGCTGGCCTTGGCACAGAAAGGGATCAACGAGCTGATCGAAAAACAGTCCGAGGCACTGAGGGGATAAAATGGGGCATAAGATGACCCAGCGCATCGTGCTCGCCACCGGCAACCGGGGCAAGGTGGAGGAGATGCAGGCTATTCTCGCCCCGTTTGGCCTGGAGGTGGTGCCACAATCGGCATTTGATGTGCCGGAAGCGGAAGAGACCGGCCTCACCTTTGTCGAAAACGCCATCATCAAGGCGCGCAATGCGGCGGCCCACACCGGGCTGCCTGCCATTGCCGACGACTCAGGGCTGGAGGTCGATTTTCTCAATGGGGCACCAGGCATCTACTCGTCACGTTTTGCCGGCATCACCGCCAACAGCAGCGACAACGTCGCCAAGCTTTTGGCTGACATGAAAGAGGTGCCCGACAGTGAGCGCAACGCCCGCTTCCAGTGTCTGATGGTATTTATAAGACACGACCGCGATCCAACGCCGATCATCTGCCAGGGCACTTGGGAGGGGACCATCCTCCATGCTTCCCAAGGTGACGGTGGATTTGGTTACGATCCGGTTTTTTATGTACCAACCCATAATTGTGCTTCAGCGGAGTTATCCGCCGAGCTGAAAAACCAGCTAAGCCACCGTGGCCAGGCACTGCGCCAACTGGCCGAAGTCCTAAAGAATAACGTAGGGTGGGCACCGCCCACCTTGACCGAAATGTCTGCACCTGCGGTGGGCAATGCCCACCCTACATAAGATCTGCACACCATGAAAGCCCCAGAACTACTCGCCCCTGCCGGCACCCTCAGAAACATGCGCTACGCCTTTGCCTATGGCGCGGACGCCGTCTATGCCGGCCAGCCACGTTACAGCCTGCGGGTGCGTAACAACGATTTCACGCTGGAAAACCTCAGCATCGGCATCAACGAGGCACACGCCCTAGGCAAGAAGTTTTTTGTCGCCAGCAACCTACTGCCACACAACGCCAAGGTTGATACCTACATCAAGGATATGGAGCCGGTGATTGCGATGAAACCGGACGCGTTGATCATGGCCGACCCCGGCCTGATCATGCTGGTGCGCGAGAAGTGGCCGGAGGTACCAATTCATCTGTCAGTGCAGGCCAACACCGTTAATTTTCAGGCAGTAAAATTCTGGAAGTCCATGGGGCTGGAGCGTGTCATCCTCTCCCGTGAACTCTCCATCGATGAGATCGAGGATATCCGCCAGCGCTGCCCCGAGATGGAACTGGAGGTATTTGTGCACGGCGCGCTGTGCATCGCCTACTCCGGCCGCTGCCTGCTCTCCGGCTACTTCAACCATCGCGACCCGAACCAGGGCAGCTGCACCAACGCCTGTCGCTGGGAGTACGGCATCGCCAACGCCAGCGAAAACGACGCTGGTGATATTCAGAAGATCGAGTTTGACGGTTTTAAGGCGATGAACCAGAGCAGCCTCAGCAGCGGCATCTCCGATTGTGGCGACCTGCCGCGCCACCCGCTGGCCGACCGCACCTATCTGATCGAAGAGAAGAACCGTCCCGGCGAGTTCATGCCGATCCTCGAAGATGAACACGGCACCTACATCATGAACTCCAAGGATCTGCGTGCCATCGAACATGTGGAGCGGCTGGCGAAGATCGGCATCGACTCACTCAAGATCGAAGGGCGCACCAAATCACACTACTACGTCGCCCGCTCGACTCAAGCCTATCGTCAGGCGATCGATGATGCAGTGGCAGGCAAACCCTTCGACATGGGGCTACTCGGCGTGTTGGAAAACCTCGCCAACCGGGGCTACACCAACGGCTTTTATGAGCGCCACCACACCGCCGAACACCAGAATTATTTGACCGGTTATTCCAAAAGCAACCAGCAGCAGTTCTGCGGCGAAATCACCGGCTACGACAAAACACGCGGCATGATGGAGGTTGAGGTGAAAAACCGCTTTGCCGTGGGCGATACACTGGAGATCCTACTACCCCAGGGCAACCACTACCTGACCCTGGAAAAAATGGAAAACAGCAAAAACAGCCCCATAGAGGTGGCCCCCGGCAGCGGCCATCGTGTCAAAATCCCCTGGAACGACGAACATGTCTCCCTGGGCCTGATCACTAAACAGCTCTAATCCGATGCACAACAGAGAGGCATCGCCCTACATCTCCTGCGTCGTTCCCGCCTACAACGAGGCAGACAACATTGCCGAGTTCATCAAAACCCTGCACCAGCAGCTGGCACAGCTCAGCGACCGTTTTGAGATTATTGTGGTTGACGACTGCAGCAGCGACCATACCGCCGCCACCGTGCTGGCGATTGCCGATCAGTACCGGGTCAAACTCATGAGCTTTTCACGTAACTTTGGCAAAGAGATTGCCCTGAGTGCGGGACTCGACCACGCCGCCGGTGATGTGGTGGTGATGATCGACGCCGACTTTCAACACCCGGTCGAAGTGATTCCTGAATTTTTGGCACAGTGGCGCACCGGCTACGATATGGTTTACGGTGCGCAAAAAACCCGTGCGTATATGTCACCGCTACGGCGCACCAGCTCGGAATCCTTTTACTACCTGATGTCCAAGCTCTCCAAAATCAAGCTTCAGGCAGATGCTGGCGACTTTCGCCTGATGGATCGCAAGGTGGTCGATGCACTTAAAGCCATGCCGGAACGCAACCGGTTTATGAAAGGGCTATACGCCTGGGTCGGGTTTAAAACCATCGGTGTCCCCTACGATGTACATCCACGCCACGCCGGGACATCACGCTTCAACCTTCGCAGCCTCACCTCGCTGGCACTCTCCGGCATCGTCTCGTTCTCAACCATTCCATTGCGGATCTGGGGGCTGATCGGCTTTATTGTCGCCTCCATCTCGCTCTGTTACGCCCTGTTTATTGTCACCCGCACACTCATTTTTGGTACCGATCTGCCCGGCTGGGCCACCCTGGTTGTCGCCGTCACCTTTCTTGGCGGGCTGCAACTGCTCTCCGTCGGCATCCTCGGCGAATACATCGGCAGCATCTTCAACGAGGTCAAACAGCGACCCCGCTACCTGATTGCACACAAACACGGCTTCAGCGATACCCCGACCTCACACTAGCCCATGAAACAGCAGCTACTGAAGTTTGGCACCATCGGCACCGCCGCTGCCGCTGTGCACCTGGGGGTCGTGGCGCTGCTGGTCCCGTTGGGGTTGCAGCCACTCCTGGCCAACATCATCGGTTTTGTCAGCGCCTTTAATGTCAGCTACATTGGCCACCGCTTCTGGACCTTTAATAACCGCGCCACCCTGACACACAGTCGCGCCATCACACGCTTCTGGGCCATTGCCGCCACCAGCTTTGCCATTAACGAGCTGCTCTTTTTCCTCTTTTTACACTACACAACACTGCCCTATCTGGTCGCGCTGTTTTTAGTATTGATACTCGTCACCCCCATCACCTTCCTGCTCAGCAGGGCATGGGCCTTCCGCTAAACGGCCAGCTGCGTGCACACTATACTGCCAAGCCTCACCCACATCCCCACAAGGCAACCATGAAACGGATCGTACTCTGTGCCGACGACTACGGCCAAAACAGCAATATCAGCCGCGCCATCCTGCAACTGGCAGACAGCGGACGGCTCAGCGCCACCAGCTGCATGAGCGCCGCCACCGGCTGGCCCACAGATGCACAGCAGCTACGCAACAGCAGCGCCGATATCGATGTTGGACTGCACCTGACCCTGATCAACGAACCGTTTCTCGACCCCCACGCACTGGCAGGGGCCACCACCGCCACCACCCTGAACGGGCTGATAATCGCCGCCTACCTACGCAAACTTAACCAAGACACCATCATCCAGGCCTTCAATATCCAGCTCGACCGCTTTTATGACGGCATGGGACGAGAACCCGACTTCATCGATGGCCACCAGCACATCCATCAACTGCCCGTGGTCCGCTCCGCACTGCTGGCGGTCTATCAACAGCGATTTCCCCACCGTCGCCCCTACATCCGCAACCTGGCACACATTCAGGCCAGCGGCCACGCCGGGCTCAAACCACAGATCATCCGCCTGTTAGGTGCCCGGCCACTGCAACGGGCGCTTCACCACCACTCGTTGCCACACAACCAAGACTTTGGTGGCATCTACGACTTTTCACCACAACAAAACTATGCCGCGCTAATGCATTACTGGTTACATCAGGCCCAGGACGGCGCGCTCTTCATGTGCCATCCGGGCACCCACCACCACACCACAGATGACCCCATCGCCGCTGCCCGCACACACGAGTTTCACTATCTCAACAGCCATGCCTTTACTGATGCCTGCCACCACGCCAATGTACAGCTGGTGCGCGGTCACCACACCGGCTGGCACTAACCACTGCAAATTCCGTATACTGGCCGTCAACTTTAACCACCATCCAGACGAGGCCGCCATGTTATCAAAACAGCAACCCGCTCCCGACTTCAACTCACCCAACCAATACAACACCCCCGTCACCCTGGGGCAGTTTCGCGGCAGAAAAAATGTAGTCCTCTACTTCTACCCCAAAGACGACACCCCCGGCTGCACCATCGAGGCCAACCAGTTTACCGCCCTGGCCACGGAGTTCTCCAAACACAACACCGTCATCCTCGGCGTCAGCCAGGACTCATGCACCAGCCACCTCGCCTTCATCGACAAATTTGGCCTAAAGGTAGACCTGCTCGCCGATACCAGCGGCGAGCTCTGCAAGAGCTACGGCGTCTGGCAGGAAAAAGAGCGGAACGGCGAAAAAAAGATGGGCATCGTACGCTCAACCTTCATCATCGATAAAAACGGGGTACTGGCGGATGTAGAGTACGGCGTCAACCACGAAGGCCACGCCCAATCAGTGCTGGATAAAATCAAACAGCTCTAAGGAAGCCCTGAACAACCCCGTTCGTCCTGAGCCAACCCCACGAAATGCCCTGGGTATGGGAGGAGCCACTCAAAGGCTCCTTAGTTTACCCCCTCCGGGGCCGGGCGGCCGCCATGAATTCAGCTCAAAAGCCATTGGCTGCAACAGGCGGGGGTGTATTAACGTTACTGCTTAGCCCCCTTTTTGGCAGCAGACCGTTTGAGGCACTGATCAAGCCCTTGCAGCAGATTGCCAAGTTTCGCCATCGTGCGCGTAAGCGCCTGCCCAGCCTCGATCTCCCGCGCCGACATCAATTCAGCCACCCGCTGGCGATTGTCCGCCGCATTGTTGGTGCTGGCAGAGCCATTGGCCGCTGACAGGTTGTAAAGCGCATACGCAACCACGCGCAACGGTGGCACACCTTGGCCACTCTCATACATTGCGCCAAGGTTATTTTGGGCCGAGGCATTACCCTGTTCCGCCGCCTTGCGATACCAGACCACCGCCTCTTTGTAATCCTGCGGTACACCTTGGCCGTTGGCGTACATGAAGCCGAGGCCAAATTGGGCTTTGGCATCATCCTGCTCCGCCGCCTGGCGAAACCAGACCACCGCCTCTTTGTAATCCTGCGGCACACCTTGACCGTTGCCGTACATGACGCCGAGAATGAGTTGAGCCAAGGCATCGCCCTGCTCGGCCAGTGGCAACCATTCCTCAAAGGCCTTCCTGAAATCGCCGGAGTTGGCGGCAGACAACCCTTCATCAAAACCAGCGTGCGCCACCCAACTGATGGCCATCGCAATACCGAAAACAATATTTTTATATTTATAACGCCGCCATCGACACGATCTTGCACTTTGCCTAAATCCAAGTGGCAACATCACTCAAAAGAACGGATCAAACTCCGGCTCAGGAATCCGGTAGCCCTTTAACCATTGCTTGAGCTGCTGCACATCCTTGAAGCGCCGTAACTCCTCCTGAATACGGGGGATCATCTCCCGCACCGTGCGGATGTCCGCTTCAAGCATCTTGGCAATACGTTTGGGCGTCATCACTTCGAAGGGGCTGACCTGCATCATGGTGCCGATCTGCATCTCCATCAGCATCACCTCTTCGCGCAGTTCGTCGAACTGGTTTTGCAGCAGCTTGTTGTAGTGTTTGAGGCGATCTTCGGCGATGGTATTGAGTCCGCCCTGGTCGATCTGCTCGATGGCCAGTTGCAGCTCCAGCAGTTGCAGCAGGTCCTTGTTGCCGTAGGCGACGGTCACCTTCTGCATCAGCCCGGTCTTACGCTCGCGCTCAACAGGGTCCGGCTCGCGGTCGGGGTGTAGGGCCGCCACCAGCTGGCGGTAGACGGCCTGGATCGACTTGCTGACATGGGTGGCCTCCTCCTGCTCACGCGCCTCTTTGGCCAGCTGTTTGGCGGTTTTCTTGCGTTTGGGACGGGCGGCCTCGGCTTGCTCCTGCTGCTGTCTGAATTTTTCAGCCAGCCTCTCTGCGGCACCGCGCGGGTCACGGGGGTCGAACTCCATATCATCATCCAGCTCGATGCCAAACTCCTCTTGCACCCTCTTTTTCAGAAGCTCCGTCGCCATTTCGTCCATCTCCTGCACCTGCTCATCGAAGCCGTTTGGGCTGTATCTATCGTAGAGCGGTTTCAGGTCGTCGCGCTGGTGCTGACTGATGAGTTCATCGCAGGCTTCGCAGATCAGGTATGCCAGTTTCTCTTGCTGGCCGCGGGTGAGTTTATGCTGGGTGAACATCTTATCCAGCAGCAGCACCATCTCCGCCTGATGTTCACTCAAGGTTTTCCGTAACGGCTCCAGTTTTGTCACCGCCTCCTGCTGGCAAAACAAGAGGCTCTCCTGCCATTCCGCCAGCAACTTTTTCTGTACCTCAATCTTTTTGATCAGGCCGTTGAACTTCTTCTGGGCGGGGGTCAGTGGTGCCTGCGCCTGCTCGGCCTTGATCCAGATTATCTGGGTGTGAGACATGACACTCCTCAAGTTAAGACAGCTGAAAGATACGGTTTTATATCAACCGACTGCACCACGGTCAATGCCCATGCTGGGGCATCTGTGCTGTTTTATTAGGCCACAACAGAACCCCTGAATAACTTCTCCATGCCCAAAGCACTTCGTGGTGAGCTTGTCGAACCATAAATGGAGAGCGTTTAACAATCATTACGTTATATCGACAGGCTCAGGGCGAGCAAGGCTATTCAGCGGTTACCTGATATCCCCATCTATTTGTATTGCACCTACGCTACTCAAGCAACAGCGTCACAAACGCCACTGCATATGCCTCTTCATCGGAGATGCTGATATGACGTGCGCCGATGCCTAGTTCGCGGCAGAGTGTTTCGGCACGGCCATTCACTTCGATCAGGGGTTTGCCTTTTTCGTCGTGGCCGACGGCGATGTGTTGCAGTGATAGCCCGTCACGAAAGCCGGTGCCCAGGGCTTTGGCCATCGCCTCTTTGGCGGCAAACCGTTTGGCAAGGTAGCTGACAGGTCTGGCCGCATTGCGGTAGCCTTCCAGCTCCGATGCCGCCAGAATCCGCTCGGCAAATCTGTCGCCGTGGCGTTCCAGCCCTTGGGCGATTCTGGCGATGGCGACGATGTCGGTACCGATGCCAAAGATCATTTGCGTCGTGCATCCAGCATTAACCGTTTCATTTCACTCACAGCAGGTTGCAGCCCGGTAAAAATTGCGCGGGCGATAATGGCGTGGCCGATGTTGAGTTCGCGCAGCTGGGGGATGGCGGCGATGGTGGCGACGTTTTGGTAGTTTAGGCCGTGACCGGCATTGACACAGAGCCCGGCGGCGGTGGCGTGTTCGGCGGCGGCAACGATGCGCTGATACTCTTTTTCTTTCGCCTGGTGCTCTTCCAGGTTGGCAAAGTGGCCGGTATGGATCTCTATGACGGGGGCACCGACCTCGATGGCGGCGTCGATCTGTGCCAGATCAGGGCCGATAAAGAGTGATACCCGCACACCCGCTTCCGCCAGCTGCTGGCAGGCATCACGAATCCGTGATTTTTGTCCCAGTACATCCAGTCCACCCTCTGTGGTTAGCTCTTCGCGCCGTTCGGGCACCAGACAGCAATCTTCGGGTTTAATGCGGGAGGCGATACGCAGCATCTCATCGGTGACCGCCATCTCCAGATTCATGCGTGTCAGCAGGACACCCTTGATCATCTCAACATCACGCTCATTGATATGACGACGATCTTCGCGCAGGTGCAGGGTAATCAGGTCTGCCCCGGCCTGTTCTGATTCGATGGCCGCCTGGATCGGATCGGGATAACGGGTACCACGCGCCTGACGCAGCGTGGCTACATGGTCGATATTCACACCCAGATACATCACTTTACTCCTCTGTTTTATGTAGATTGGCACTCTGCGCCGCAGCCGCGCCAGTGGTCCGTTGTAGATCTATCAATAGTTGCCGGCTGTGCAGGGGACGGCCACCCAGCTGCTGGTCCAGCGCGGCACGCATCAGCCGTTTGGCATCACGCAATACCTCAATCTCCGCCAGATCACCTGCGGCTAACGCCAGTAATGAACGCCCCCTGACCACAAGCAGCCCCTCGGTGACGGCCACCGGCCCGGCCCCCAGCTGGTAGCTGTAGTTGATCTCTGTATTGATGGCCGCGCCGGTGATGACGTCGTGTTCCAATACTAACGCATAACCCATCTCTTCCAGCAGCCGCATTTCAAACAGCCGCAGCCACTGTTGCAACTGCTGGCCACCGCTCTCCTCCAACGGGCTTAACCGCCGCAGCAACGCCTGATAGTAGTCAAACAGTTCGGGATGGGGATCGTGGCGATGCAGCAGCCGTGTTAATAGTTCGTTGAGGTAAAAACCACTTAAGACCAGTGAGCCTTTCAATGGACAGGCAGCCCCGTCCATTTCAGCATCCACCAGTGTGCCCAACTCACCACGTCCCGACCAGGAGAGCAGCAGCGGCACAAACGGCTGTAACAGCGACTGCCAGCGCCCCTTGGGTTTTCGCACCCCCCGCGCCACCAACCCCACACGACCATGGTTAAGGGTGAACACCTCCAGCAGCAAGCCACTATCCTGATAGGGGCGCTGGTGCAGGACGTAGGCGGGTTCCAGGGAGATGCGTTGATACATAAAGGGGAGAGAGGTCCGGTCATTACCGTAAGTGTGGCGCTATTCTACCCTATGACCCCGTTAAAACCGACCCAGTCATGGTTGTAAAAAGGTGCGTTAAAGGAGACATCTCCCCATTAACGCACGGCTCGTTAACGGCTGATCTGGTACTGCCGCTGGCCGGTGCCCACGGTGACAGTTCTGCTGCTCATGGCGGGCAGATTGTCATACCCGGCGTTGTGAACAGCGGTCAAGGTGATCTCGCGGCCAATATTCCACTCTATCCGTTTGTCATAACGATGGGGGGTATAACCCACAACAGGTGACGCACTGGCAACATCAAGATCATTGTCAACAACCAGTTCTGGGGTCCGCAATGTTTTGGTAATGGTGATGGTGTGGTTGGCGGGGATCAGGTACCAGCCCGCAATATCCACAATCGGCTGATCGGTGTCATCGTTATGCACGGTAAACTGTGTGCCGGAAAACCCCTTCTGTTCACTCTCACTGGCGTAAAAATTGGCGGGGGTCTGTATCTCACCAATTTTTAGTGACTCATACTCATACTGTTTTCGTTGCTGCAACAGTGGGCCAAGCTCAGGGCAGTCGCCTGGAGAATCGACCGACTTTGTCCAGTGGGCAAGATAGAGCGGGGAGAGTGGGGCCGTTGCACTGTCACCCGCGACTAAATAGTCAAAGGTAAAGCTGTAGACGGCCTCACCAACGTTAATATCAGCCGTTGCAAACTCGCCATCAAAATGGGGCAGATTGCTCCAGACACCATGATCGGCGGGCAACGTTGGGGTATCACTGCTCACCAACGCCTCAACACCCAATACCACGGCAGGGGGCTGCTGCGCCTGCCAGCCACTGCTGGTATGGTTTTGAATCTCGGCCACTGCCTGATACTCCCCCAGCACGGGGCAGGTATTGGTAACCGTACTGACAACTGCACGTACCTGCCACTCTGTGGCTGTTTTCAACCGGACGTTATGTTTACGCACCAGCGTCTCTACATGGCGGCTGGCATTGTGGCTGGCGGCCTCGCTGGGGCGAAGGTAAAACGCCTTGCCGGTATTGTTGGTAAAACTATAACTGTTGGCGGCAAAACGTCTGTTATGAAGCCCAGCCCGACTGTTAAAACCCGTGCTGCCAAAAAAGCCCTCGCCTAAATCAGCCACCGGTTTCAGGGTAAATGGCGAGACCACAAAACTGGTTTTAAAGCTAAACAGCTTTTCACTGCTATTGCCCGCTTCGTCCGTCAGGCGTACCCGCACCCCCTGAGTGACCGCTGGTGTCGCCTCCAGCCATGCCGGTGCCAGGGTCTCGGTCGCCAGCGGCACCAGGTACTCCGTGCCAACGGCAGCAACCGTGCGCCATCCACCTACCGCCACCCCCTCTTTTTCATAACGCGCTTCAACCTTTACCTTGCTGCCGGAACCCACACCATCGAGCAGTGGCTCACTGGCGCTCAGGGCAAAATAGGGGATGGCACTGCTGTCGAGTGCGGCACGATTGATTACAACCCCGGCCAGATCGGCCCGCGCTGTTTCGATACGCAGCGGCACCCCGTTGTCATCTTGCAGCGGGGCGCGGGTAACAGTGCCGGCCAGATCAAACTGCGCCTGACTGTGACCACCCCCTGCACCAAACTGTGGTGCGGTCTGGTCCAGGGCAACAACCATTTCGGTGTCGTGGCGGTTCCCGGCAAGATCAATGATAGTGACCGGAATACTGTTTCTGCCAACACTCAACGTCAGCGCCACCTGCCCCTTACCCTGTTGCAGCGGTATCTGTTTATCCTGAACCAGCAGACGCCAGACACCGGCGCTGGTATCCCCCACGGTAAAGGTAGCCAGATAGTCCTGCTGGTGGGTGACCGGCGCAGAGGTCAGGTTAATAAAGGGGGCGCTGTTATCAATATTAAGTGTAAAGCTGCGGATCACCTCGTCACCCAGCTGGTTTTTTGCCGTGACTTGCAACTGGTGTGGGCCATCGCTATAGGCAGTGGTATCAATACGAACCGTCGGCGTAGCGGGATTAGCCGCATCGCCGATCCAGAGGCCATCCAGCTCAAAGCGGACCGCGGCCACCGCACCGGGGTGGTCAACCAGCAGCGCAAACGCAATCGTACCGTTATGGTAAAAACTCTCCGGCTCCACCGAGTAGATATTAAAACTGCCTACACTGTTACTGGCAGGCACAGGCAGCAGCGCCGCACTCCTGGTCGCCATGCCCTGCGCCACCGGCAACAGATCACTGGCAGCAGCGGCGGTCCGGTTCAGGGGATGGGCCGCCATGGTCAGCAGCTGCTGCGCCAGCCCCACCCGATAGAAATCGGCATTCAGCGGCACAATACCAAACGCCAGATCCATCAAACCATCACCGTTTAGATTCAACCCCCGGCCATCAAGACGGCCATCGGCCCGCAGATCCGCCGCCATCAACTGGCTTAAAGCAATAGTACTGAAGGTGGATTGTGCGGCCGCCCCATTCTGGTCACTGGCCCACTGGGACCAGCTGGCCAGCGCCGCCAGCTGAAACCCATACAGCTGTTCGCTGCTTAAGGGACTCCCCTGGCCAGACTCGGCAATACTGCGCGGAAATGTCGCCACCACATCCACGCCAAACAGCTGCGACACCTCACGATTGGCGGCAGTAATAGCCGCCTGTACCGTGCCCCCCTGAGCAATTTTGTATTGTGCCAACGCTGCCGCCAGATGGGTCAGCGGGGTGACCATGGTGGTCAACGGTTGGCCAGAGCGATAGTCGCTCACCGCCGTCAGCTGCTGTGCACCATTCAGCTCGATACGCTGACCGCTCAACAGCTCGTTGTAATAACCACCGCTGATCTCAACCAGTACCGGGCGGTCTTTGGAACGTAACTCAAGGGAGTATGCCCCCGTGCTATCAGTGGTAGTGCTGGCCAGCAGCGCCCCTTTCACCCCGTCGTCAAAGGCAAACACCCGAACATCCGCAGTGGCAATGGGATCATCCACCACAAAACCACTGACCGTACCGGTGGGACGCTGAGATGGAATATCAACATCAGAGCTGCCGGGCACCCCATTACACGAAGAGAGCGCCACTGCCGCCGCCATCCACACCCCAGCTGTTAATCCCTTATGCAACATGGCAGTCACCTTAGTAGCGATAAAGCAGTACGGCGGAAATGACAAGTTCACTCACACCCTCGGCCAGTGGCACCGCCTGTTCCAGCTTAAGTGCCCCACCCCAATCACGACTGATACGCCGCTCCAGCACCATGTTCAGCAACAGCGTGGCATGAAGTCCATCACGATCCGGATAGGTGCCAATCAGATAACCATCACTATCAACCGTATGGCGTTTTTGAAATTGGTCATAGGAGAGCTGCAACCCCACCCCCAGCCACGGCACAATCGCCGGACTCAGCAGCACACTTTTTTGCAGGGAGAGTCGCGCCCCCAGCTGTCTGGACTCCTGACCGATCTTACCCGGTGCCGCATCCAGCGCACTCTCCTGATAGAACAGCTCACCCCAGTAGCGGGTGTCGTAACGCCAGGTGTCGGTATAGACAAGGTTTAGCGGGCGTAACGCCCAATCGTGACGAGTCGCAGCATCGGGATCATCAACCGTGGCATAGGCCACACCGAGTGAATAACCCCAGCGCCCCGCTTGTTCAGGCATGCCGATGGCAGCAGCAAAGGCATTGCCACTGACCAGACAGACACTTAACAGCAGATATCTAAAATCCATTTTCAACATTGATTGAAAGCTCCCGTTTTCAACCGCCGGCCCTTTCACATCCGGGACCGCAACATAAATATGGTTAACTAACCCAACACTCTAAAAACCAACCCTACACCCCTGCCAGAACAGCAGGCAGGCCAAAACAGATCTCATAGTCAACGGTTGATCACATGAGCCAGCGTGAGGATCAGCAACTGTTTATCCGCTTTAACGACATCAATATTGATTTTACCCCTGATCGTGGTGGGATTGTCATTGCCACGACGCCAAACTGCCACCTCAATATCACCGCTGCCATGAACAACATCTCCATCAGGCCGCCAGCTCATGGCACCAATGGTCATCTTCCGCATATCGGTCGCCTGAAACAGCTCACTGTAATCGCGGACAATCCTGCTGCGGCCAATGCTGCCATCGGCGGTTGCATTATTGGTAAACAGACCTGTTAACCGGGCAACATCCCCACCCTCATAGGCAAGAACAAACTTGTATACCAGCTGCATCAGCTCAACATCAGAGAACGCGGGGATGGCGGCTTTGGGTGTGACCACTTCGGGCTGGCTCTTCGGGGTCACCGCAACAACCTCCGGCGCACGGGGGGGCTGTGCTACTGGCGTGGGTGGCGGCTCAACAACACGGGCAGCAGCGGGTGGTACAACGGGCTGAGGCTCGGGGAGCTGCACCGTTTTAGGTGGTACAGGGGTCGGTTTCACCACTACAGGCGGGACAACGGCGGCCACCGATTCTGATGCAGGTTTGACCGGTGTTTTCACAGCCGCCGGGGCAGCAACAACAGGCTCATGTTTCTGAGGGGCTGAAGCGGCGGCAGGCTGACTGGCACCAGGTGCGACAACAGCAGGAGCAGCCACACCGCCAGCCTCCTCAGCCGCCAGTCCTGCGGCCCCATCAGACATCTCATCCGTGGCTGCCATCTCATCACCAGCGATATCGAACGCATCGCCCTGTTCAGGGGAATCAGTTACCAAAGGCTCTGCCTCCAGCACCTGATTCTGGCTCTGCAGCAGCGACTCTGGTGACTCAACCTGGCTCACCTGCGGCTCATCGCCGGTCAACATTATGTAACCTATGCCGCCCGATAGCCCAAGCAGCAACAGCACGGCAGCAGCAAACCAGCCACGTCGCGACGACTGGGCATGGGCGTAACCGACGGTCTGCACTACATCAACACGTTGCGGGCGGGGACGTACCAACGGTACCGAAGACGGATCTGCTTGCGGTGCCTCTGCAACCACCGTTTCACGCAGCGCTGGACTGACCGCGGGGGCCGCCTCAACCACTTCAACCGCCGCAGGCAACGCCGGGCCACTCTCCGAAGGCGGCTGAACGGCAGGGGCTGAATCCGTCCCATCAGCCACACCCTGCACCGGGGCGTGACGCTTACCACTCAGAATCGGCACCACAACCGCCGACGCGGCCGCAGCCACAATACGCCGCTCTGGCTCTGGCTCTGGCTCTGGCTCTGGCTCTGGCTCTGGCTCTGGCTCTGGCTCTGGCTCTGGCTCTGGCTCTGGCTCTGGCTCTGGCTCTGGCTCTGGCTCTGGCTCTGGCTCTGGCTCTGG